>NZ_CP017780.1:4167500-4832623 GCF_002849735.1 Amycolatopsis sp. BJA-103 | reverse complement strand
GCGATCGCCGGCTCGACGGTGTGCGGACGGAGCGCGAGGACGGGGCGGGCCGCCGGGTGGCGCTGGGACAGGAGCTGGTCGGCAAGGTCGCCCGGTCGCCGCTGGACGGTAGCCAGCTCGCCAGGATCAAGGCGGGCCTCGGTGCCGCGAACGGCTTCGGCAAGTTCAGCGTCTTCGACGTCTCCCCGCCCCCGGTCACCCACGGTTCCGGCCAGCGCATCATCCTGGCCGAGTCGAACATGATGCTCGACCCCCAGGAGCTGGGTTACCGCAGGTGGACCGACACCACCCACACCGTGACCGGTGCCACGGTCATCCAGTCCAGAGACGGACGGCAGTGGAGTTTCGACCCGTTCAAGGTCGAAGGCGTGCTGGTCAGCATCGGCCCCCACAGCGGGCCCGGTGGTGCGGGCATCGTCGAGGGCAAGCCGGTTTCCTGGCAGACATCGCGTACGGCGGGGCAGCGCGCCGAGCCCGCCAACATCACCACGCGCGGCTCATGGGCAGAGCCGGAATACCTGGTGAGCGTGACCAAACGGACCTTGCAGGTGGTGGAAAGCTCGTTCTACGGCAAGGCTGGCAGGCGTACGTTGAACCGGCACTCGCCTGCCTGGACGCGGCTTTCCGAAGGGCCGGGACCACGGCCCAGGGACGAGACCACCCGCGCGGCCCACCAGTTCCACGAGGAGAACGTCCTGGTCTGGCTGACCGCCGACCAGCTCGCCGCGGTACGCGAGAACGCCGATCTGGAACAGCAGCGGCTCCTGTTGGAAGAGTTGCCGTTCCCGGAACCCGGTACGGAGACACCTCAGGCGGCCGAGGTGAACGAACCCCCGGCCGCGACGGCCCGGACCATCCTGTGGCGGCCCGGTCTGAAGTTGCCGACCACACCGATCGACCTGACCGAGGCCATCCCGGAGCTACGGCGCGCGCTGGCCGAACACTCCGACATCGGGCCGGACACCGCCAACCGGATCTTCGAGCCCACGCCGGCCCGGAGCAAACACGACAACCACGCCAGGGCCGAAGAGGTTCTGGCCAACGCGCAGCAGCACCTCGACGAGGCAGGCAGCGGCCACCTGGCCGTCCCGTTGCCGGTCGCGGAGAAGACATCCCGGCAGACCTACGAGTTGTGGATCCAGGCCAGGCAGAAGGGGCTCGCGCGCCCCGGTGAACCGGCGCCGGGAGGTCTGACCTTCACCAACCGGCTGACCGAAACCAGCGGCCACGCGCGTGGGCGGAATTGGACGCACGCAGTGGTGGCCGCGACCACCTTCGGACTCGTCACCTTCTCCGGCGAGGACGGCGACGTCAGCCACCCCGGGTATGGGGTCGGCGGCGCCGGCGGGACGACCGAGCACCATTTCGGGGTCGTGAAGACGGAGACCGAGCTCGAAACCGCCGGAACCGACGAGCAGACCGCCGCGATCTCCGGCTCACGGGAACGGACGACGGCCGAGCTCGAGTTCGACCTCTCCGTCCGGCGCGGCGGCACGGTGTTCGCCCACGTCCAGCTGGTCCGCGAGGTCGCCGTGGATCAGCCGGTGGAAGAGGAGTTCTCCCCCGCGCCACCCGAAGAACGGCTCGGCAGGATCGGCGACACCGCGATCCGAAAGCAGGACGTTTCGCCGCAGGCTCTTCGCCGATGGCACCGTGAGCCGGGCCACCTGGCCGCCCCGGACCCGGGAAAGTCCTTTGTGGAGGAGGTGTACCCGGACCCGGACCGGCTTGCCGCCATCGCCGGACAGGGGATCGCCGAGGGCGGCGGTACCGTGTCGAAACAGGTTCACCGGGAGCTGGCCGCATCCTTCGGCTACCGGATGACGAAGAACGGGCTGCTTCGTGCCATGGGCGACGACGGCCTGCCGATCCCGGTGAACCCCGCGCTCGGCCTCGACCTGGTCCTGCATGCCCGGCCCGGGAAGTCCGCGCGCCTTGGCGTGCCCAGCGAGCGCGTCGAATTCGGCGGCAAGCCCACCGAGACCACGAAAGAGACGCACAAGACCGCATTCACCTCGCACCATCACGAGTCCGCCGGCCTGCTGGGACCGATAGGGACCGGGCTGCCCGTCTTGCCTGCCTTGGTGCGCCCGATCGCCGAAGGCGGAACCGCCAGCAAGAGCGAGCACACCAGGGAGCGGGACAACACCCCGCGGACATGGGCCAAGCCGACGCCGGGCGAAACCAAGCTCACCGGCTCCTGGCTGGAAGATCTCGAATTCCTGCTGGTGGCCAAGCCCACAGCCAAGTTCGGCCTCAAGCATGCCGTGGCGGTGGAGTTCTCGGCCGAGAACGCCGCGCGGATCCGGCGCGCCGATCGCAACGACCGGATCCCGTCCTACCTGGCCGAGGCGACCAGGATCTTCGCCCAGCGGGACCAGACATGGAACGACGCGGCGCGGCGTTTCGCCGCCGCCCGATGGCGGGCCCGGCAGACAGCCGAACTGGACCGGTTGCTGTCGCTGCCCCGGCCGCACAGCCAGAACGACACCGCCAAGATCGAAGTGCTGACCAGCCAGGGTGTTCGTGCCGGGGATCGTACCGGTGCGGAGCAGGCCGCGCGGGACGCCGAAGACGCGCTCGTGCGGGAAGCCGACTCGCGTCGGCTGGCGAAGTCCGCGTACGGCGCGGCGATCCTCCGTGCCCACGAGGCCGTTGTGGTGAAGCCGGAGCCGGATGCGACGATCGCGGCCGACCGGACCAACCTGCAACGGCTCGAAGATGACACACGGCTGCACCGGATCGCGCAGCACCTGCTCGACTGGAACGGTGAGAACCACGCACCGCGACTGGAACTGCGTGGCTTCGGCGACCTCACCACGACGGATGCCGTCAAGGACCATCTGAGGGACGTCATCAGGCGACTGGACGACCTGGTCGGCCTGGCGGGGTCCGAAAACGGCCACCGGCCCACCCTCTCCGAACTCGGCGTGCACGTCCACATCAGCCACGTGTCTGCCGATGGGCCAGTCCAGGCGCAGGTCTGGCTGGACAAGGGAGAACGCGTCGATCCGCCGGGCGAGGACGTCGACGAGGCGGCGCTTGACCGGTACCGGGAGCGGCTGGAGGAGTTGTCCGGCCGGGAGCCTGGTGAGGCCCCTGCTCTTCCTGGGGAGCGTGAGCCGGTGTTGCCGGACGATCCTGGTGCGGGGAGCCGGGATTGGTCGCCGCGGGAGGTCGGTGAGTTCGTCGCTCGGGCGCGTGCGTGGTGGTTCGGGTCCGAGGGCATCGGCGCGGATCGTGGTTCGGCGGAGCGGCTGTGGCGGGATCTGGGACCAGACCTGGGGAGTGGCGGGGTCCGGTTCGATTCGGGCCGTCGGGATGCGGCGATTGTGGCGGTCGTGTTCGCGGAACGTTCGGGGTTCGGGCCGGATGGTTTGGCGGAGCTGGTCGGGCGGTTGCGGCAGTGGGCGTGGGTGCCGGGAGGCACGGGCGGTGCGGGACTGCGGGTTCCTGCCGATGTGGTTCGGGGTCATGCGGAGACGTTTGTATCTGGATTTCCGGATGATGCCAGTCCTAGTTATCCTCAGTTTCGGAAATACTTGGAAGAGAGCTTTGGTGAGGGCGAGGCCCTGCCCGGCGAGGACACGACGAGGAAAATTCTCGCCGACGTTGTGAAAGAGTGGGGGTTCGAACTGAGCAGGGGAGGTCGGCCTTCGGTTCTTCCCTATGAGGAGTTGAAATCTCACGCCAATCGCCATGTTGACCTTCTTGGTGGATCTGGTGTCACGGTTGCCGGTTTTTGGCAGTATCTGCAGAGTGAGCAGATCGAGTTCGGCAAGGTCAACGCGGCAGATGCGTTGCGTCACGTGTTGGCGGAGAGGGAAATTCTTCGATCCCATGGTAGAAATTCTGGTATTTCTGATGAAAAGGCGAGGGGCTACGCGCGTGAATACATTTTAGCCGCTGGCACATCTGGCTCAATTGAAAAGTTTGCAAAGTTTGTGCGGAACCTTGATGGTGAGAGGCCCGGCGCTGCGCAGGGAGCAATCGGTGCTGTGCGCGCGATGGACGCGTATAACGGGTTTCTTCGAAAGTGGGAAGGGGACGTGTGGACAAAGGTGCGGGTGTTGTCCGCGGCGGATCCTGAATCGGGTCTACCGATGCCGATAGTTCATGACGAGAGTTGGCGTCGGATTCATGACCAGCTGCAATCGGCTATCGAGCACGGTGAGGTTGCGGTAGGCGAGGTGCTCAACGCACCGGGGGTTTTGGACGGGGTGGCGCGTATTGCCTGGTTCCGGGCGAGCCGGGGGGCTGATCCGGGGCCGGTGGTACGGGATGTTTTGGGCGGTTTGCTGGCCGAGTACGAGGCTGGTGCAGGGAGCCGGTCGTGGTCGGACGATGTGGTGAATGTTTTTGTTTCCGAGTCGCGGGCGTGGTGGGCTGCGTGGGGGCCGGAGATGGTTGCCGAGGCGCGGGTGCCGGCCTGGCAGGTGTGGCGGGAGGTGGGTGGTGATGACGGTTCGGTGGTGTCGGAGGAGTGGGGTTCCGAAGCGGTTGATGTGTTGGCTTATGCCATGGGGCCCAAGGGGTTCGGGCCTGCTGGTGCGCGGGAGCTGGCGGTACGGCTGAAGGTGTGGGCATCGCGGGTGCCGTCGAGCCGTGCGGGCGCCGGGCCCGGCGCCGCGCAAGCCGGCAGGCCCGCCGCCGATGCGCGGCTGAGTCAGGAGCTCCGGTCGATCGCGCTGTCGGACGGGCCGGCCGCCGATGCCGATGGGCCTTCGCGGCCTCGTGCGGGTTCTCCGGGCGCGGGATTGGAACCGGGTTCCCCGGAGTATTTCTCGGTGCTGCACCACGCCGTAGTCACTGAGGTGCGGAGCCTGGCCCGCAGGGGTTCGGGCGACATCGAAGGCTTTGTCCGGGAGCATGTGACTCCGGTGGTGGTGGAGCGCTGGTTCTGGGAAACGGAGCCGGATCCATACCACGTGAAGGGCGCCGCCTCCGAGATCGCGAAGGCCGTGCTGGGGTTTCATGGGTTGCTCGGTGGCGCGCCCGCATCCGTGGGCGGTTCAGCCGGTACCCGTGCACTGTCTCCCGGCGAGTCGGAGGCTGGGCCGTCCAGCATTCCTGGCGGTGGCTCCGAACACCTGGCAGCGTCGAAGCCCTCGGGCGGTGGTAGGCGGGACCTGTCCGAAGCCGAAGTGGAACAGCTGTATCACGAGGTGCGGTCCGAGTTACGCCGGCTGGTCGGGAAGCGACGGCTTCCGTTCGACGACCCGGAGGTACTGGTCAGCCGTGCGGATGTCGCGCGGGCGTACGCCGAGTTGGGCGAGTCGAGTCGCTCGGGCTCGCGGGCCGCGACAGCGATCGAGGAGGGGCTCCTGCCGGATGATGGTTCCGGGCCGGCGGGCGCCTCTCGGGAGCAGGTGCCGCAACCGGATTCGCAGACCTCGTCTGATCAGCTGGCGGAGATCGAGCGGAGAGATGATCGAAGTGAGCTACCGCTGGGCGGTCGACGGATGGACGTCCGGTTCGAAACGGGACGCACTCTCCCGCTGAGTATGCACAGCCGTGACCTCGAAGACGTCGACGATCCGGCGAACGAGAGCCGCTGGATGGTGCCTGATGGCGTGGAGTTGCAGCGGCTTGCCGAAACACTTGACCCGGAGTCGCGGAACTATCGGCCGGAATGGGCTGGGCTGACCGTGGCGCAGCAGTGGGCTCTGCTGGCCGCCGAACTGCGTGGCGAGCAGTTCCACGAGCGCGACCGCGAACAGGCGATCTGGAAGATCCGCATCCTCAACAACTTTGGTGCGAAGTATCCGACCGGCAAAAAGGCGCGCGCCGAGCTGGAAGAAATAGCGGACCTGGCACACGAGAAGCTCAAGTCCTGGTCCACTGTCACCAACCTGTTCCCGAACAAGATGGTTCCCGACGGAAACGGCGGAAAGGTATCGTTGATGCGTTTGCTCGCCGACGGCGAGCCGATCCGGAACAGGTGGGAGACAGGCAGCTCGGGCGGGACCACCGATATCAGTGACCGGGTCACGGCGGAATGGCTTTTCGGCTATTCGTCGTCCTTCAAGAACAGCGAACCGGTGACGGTCGAGAATCCGGCCGAGATGCCTCGCTACGGTGCGGTGATCCCACCCAGCCGAGTCGAGGGATCGGCTGTTCACTACGGCACGGTCGTGGTGCAGTGGAACGAGGACGTCCGAGCTCGCAGCACGTTCACGCCCGGCGACTCCATGGGCATGGACACCGACACGAACGCGGTCACCTACACCGACAAAGAACACCTGTACTCGTTGCTGGCCTACGGCGATGACGAACTGGTCCGCCACCTCCTGGCCGAAGCCACTGACTACCGGTACGACCCTTCGCTGAAGGACGCACCAGGCCCGAGTACGCACGGGTTTCTGGAAGCGCAGATCCACGGCCCGCTCGACCTTTCCCACGCGAAGAAGGTGGTGATCAACTGGGGGGCGTTCGGACTCAGCGACAACGACCAGCCGAATTTGACCAAGGCCGAGGCCGAGCAACTGCGCGACGACCTGCGCGCCGTCCGGCCAGGCCTGGACGTCGAGCTGGGCAAGGAGATCGGTGAGCCCGGTCGAGCCGAGCTGGTCGAACGGAACAGGGTGCGTGGGCTGTACGGCCTGGACGCGAGCAGCCGGCCCGACGCGCAGGACCTTGAGGTGGCGCGCAAGCTGGACCGGCTGGCCGGAGGCGGCCCCTTCGCCGGGCACGCGAGCCGTCAGGACCTCATCCTGCTACTGACCGTCGACGATCCCACGCGACTCGATGACGAGGCGACCGGCCGGATGTTGCGGGAGCTGTTCGAAGTCGCCCGGCAGTACTTCCAGGACCCGGAAGGCCTGCGAGCGGCGGCGCCGGAGCGCGCGAGCTTCTTCGACCGGTTGGTCGGCGAATCGCAGCCGGACGCGCATCCCGACGCGGAGCCACGGCCCTCCGATTCCTCGGGGTATGTGCGGGCCGAAGGCAACCGTGTGGTCTTCCCGGCGCCGGGTGTCACCATGGAGACCGCTGTTTCGGCGGCGGCTCAGTTGCCGGTGTTCCCCGGTGTGCTCACGGTGGGCGCACGGCTGGCGGCGGATGGCTCCGGGGTGTTGCGGTCGGACGGACAGGGCGTCCACAGCTTCGCCGAGTTCGCCGGCCTGCTCCAGCAGTGGCTTCCGGAATCGCCGGAACAGCGCAGGGTTCTGCTGGTGTCGTGTTATGCCAGCGAGCTGGCGGCGTCGCTCAGTCGTTTTCTCGACGCCGCGGTGGTCGCGACACGCGAGCTGGTCTGGGAGTTCAACAAGGGGCAGATCGTCGCCGGGGACGTGCGATTGTTCGACGACGGCACGATGCTGCCCGCCGGTCCCCGGAACAGTCCCGACGTCAACCTGTTCGAACTGTACAAGGATGGTGCTCTGGCACAGTCCCTGGACACAGCGGTCGCTGGACAGGCTGTGTTGCGGGCAGGCTGGGCTTCGGCGGAAGCTCGTGCGGACGATACGACGAGCGGCGATCGCCTTACCGAACCCCTCCATTGGGGCGAGGAGTACGGCGCGAAATGGCGCGACGTCCGAGGTGGCTCCGCGCCCAGTCCGGAGAACATCCTGCTCGTTGACAGTGCCCTGAACCACATACTCGACCGGCACAGCGGCGGATCGGCAGTAAGCGGAAAGTCAAGGTTCCCGGCCGAGTGGACCGCCGGAGATATAAGGAAACACGTCCTCGATGTCGCCAAGAATCCGGACGTGGTACCCAGAGTGGCCAAGGGAACAGGAACTTGGGCGGCTACCGGTGTCCGCGCCGGCGTTGCCATCGAGGTAGTGGTCGAGAGCCCGGGAATCGTCGTCACCGGCTATCCGTTGGAGGGCAAGGGCGTCCAGATGGACTTGCCCGATATCGGGATCGCCGAGGCGGAGCTCACCAAGCTCGTCGGCAAGCACAACAAACGCGATCTAGGGGACGCGTGGTCACAGGCTCGGGGCGGCAGGACGCCAGGTCAGCTGACTGTCAAGTACGGACGCCTGGCGGCGATAAGGGGAAATACCAAAGATGTCGGCGAATTCGGTTCCTCCGCCTTCCCCCCGGACTGGAGCGCCGGCCGGACTGTCGACCGGCTGCTCGACGTCGCACGCAAACCCGATCAACCGCCTCGGCCTCTCGACAAGGGGGGTTGGCGGGCCGCCGGAACCCGAGACGGTATGCAGGTGGTCGCCTTTCTGACCGAACACGGCGAAGTGTTCGACGGGTATGCACAAACCGCCTCCGGCCAAGGCGTTGCCGAAAGTTCGCGGAAGCGCCCGCGCCACGGCGAAGAGGCGCCATCCCGAGCGGACCCCACGCCGAAACGCGCGTTGGGCAAAGACGCCCCGACAGCGGGTTCCCGCGGATTCACCTCGGTCGCGGAACTGGCCGGTCAGCTGAAGTCGAAAGCCGTTGACCCGCGAAACCACCAGAGCGAGTCGAGCCGGACGATGGGACCGGACTACTTCTCCCGGCGAAAGGCACCTTCGGCGGCCGGTCCTGTCCGTGGCCACGACTACTCCGCGCTGAACGCCGCGGGCTGGCAGGCGTTGCTGACGAAGCTGGACCTTGCCTCCACTGTTCGCTTCGGCAGCGACGAGTACGCACCGGACCGGATGACCGGCTTCGAGGACGCGGTGCTGACCAGGGAACTCACCGATGCGGAACGGGCGCAGTGGGCTCCCACTTCGGACAAACCCCCGCTGCCAAGGGTGCTGGAGATGCCCAGGACCGTGACCTCGATCTGGTTCGGCAACCCCCTGCCCGATGAGCAGTCACCGAACTTCCGCTCCAGCGTCGCCCGGATGGCGGGCGAACTCGTTCGCGACTCGACTTTCGTCCATGTGACCAACGTGTCCAGGGAATCCGTCGAGCGCGCGAAAGACGGCGAAAGCGGCAAGTACTTCGACGATGTGCGCGAACTGGTGCGCTGGGCGCGGGACAACAGCATCATCCTGATCGACATCTACGAGGTCTTCAACAAGGACCATCCCATGGTCCTGCAGGAGTTCTTCGAAGCGGAAATGGCCAGGCAGGCGCCGGGCGGCTACGGCGCGGCGAGCGACATGGCCAGGCTCGAACTACTCAAGCTGATGGGTGGTGTCCACCTCGACGGCGGCGACCGGCTGACCAACGTGGACCCGCTCGACATCATCCACGCCCAGCAGTCGTTCGCGATCCGAGAGAGCCCTGACGGCAAGAAGCTCGACCAGCGCCTGCTGGCCGCGCCACGTAACCACCCGTTCCTGGATTCGTCTCTGGAACAGATCAGGCAGGATTACCTCACCCACGAGGGCGACCGGAACGACCGGGACAACGCGCCTGAACGAATGCGGCATGTGCGGGAGATCGCGGAGGACAGCCGGACGGCGACGCTGCGGCTCACCCAGCGTGTGGTGCACACGCTGGTGTGGAAACTGCACAGCAGCGAAGGGAAGCTGGATCTCACCAAGGTCGTGCCGGCGCTCGACCGGCATCCGAAACCGGAGCTGGTGCTGGGCGCGGCGCTGGAGTTCGTCTTCGGCAGGCCCGAACTGGTCGCCATGGTCAAGGAGGTCATCGAACCCGGGCGCGAGTACTCGGTCCCCGTTCCGCGGAACGCGCGAGACCTGTTCAAACGGGGTGGGCAGGACGGCGGCGCGCGAATCGTCGGATCGGCGGAAGGATCGGTACCGGTACGGACGCGCTCGGCGGGCGCGCCGGAAGGCGCACGACCGGTGGGCAGCGCCGGTCCGGAGTCCGGCGGGCCGGACGGCGGTGGCTGGCGGTTCACTACCGGGGAGCGGGCGCCCTGGCTGCACGAGATCAGGTTCGGGTTCGACGGCGGTCAGCACATCATCGACAACCACGCGGCCGGATCCGGGCATCCGGGAAAGACGGAATTCCCGCACGACTGGGTGCCGGATAGGTTGCTCGACAATGTGCTCGATGCCGCCAAGTTTCCCGACTCGACACCAGAGTTGCTGAGAACCGGAAAATGGCGCGCCCGAGGCGAGCGTGACGGTGTGCTCATCGAAGTGATCGCCGATCCTTTCGGCGAGGTTCTCAGTGCGTTTCCGCAGTCCGGAGAAGGAGTAGTACTCAACGCGCACCGCGGTCCGCGCCTGGAAGACGCGACAATCGCCAACCTGAATGAAAGACGCTCCGGGGATGACCTCGCGGGTGAGTGGACGAAAGTTCAGGGCGGCTCGAAGTTCACGGAGGACGTCGCCAAGCCGACGAGTGTCCTGATGAGCATGCGCGTAGCGCGCGATATCCTGGAAACTCGCACCGACGGTATCGCCCCGTCAGGGAATACGACTTTTCCCGAAAGCTGGTCGGACCTCGAGAGCGTCGAACGAGTGCTCCAGGTGGCTCACGACCCCGGCGTGCTGCCCAGGCTTCGGTTCGATGGGCGCTGGGAGGTGGTCGGCACCCGCGCCGGAGTCGAAATCGAGGTGTTGCTCGACCCGGACGGCGCGGTATGGAAGGCGCGCCCCCGCTTCTCGACGGCGTCGAGAAGCGGCGAGGAAGAACTCCGTTCCGCGTTGAGAAGGCGGTTGGGCGAAACAGCGGCAGAGAAGCTCCTTACTACGGTAAAGCGTTTCGACGCGGGGTTGGCGTGGGCGTATCGCCGGGTGCCGGAGAGCCTGCGGGCGAACCTGAAGGAGGCAGCCGACCGGATGGCCTCGGAGCTGCTGCGAGTCCCGAAGGCGGTGCGGAACCAGTCGTTCGAGGCGAAGCTCAAATCAGCGTTGAAGCGGTTGCTGAGCCCTGGCCGGGACAATGAGTCGGTCGAGAAGCTCGTTCGGAAGATCTGGGCGTTCGATCCGGGGCTGGCCTGGGCGTATGACTGGGCGCCGGAGGAGGTCCGGAAGGATCCGACGAGCCTCGCCAAGTGGATGGCCGAAATGCTGGTGGTCGGTAAGCCCCTGAAGCTGCTGGGCGGTTCGGAACGGGTCGACGGCACGGGCGGGCCTGGTTCGCCTGATGGGCCGTCGGTCGGCCGGCTACTCGAGGAGAGCATCGGCGAGGCGTCGGACCCGGACGGGCCCGACGCGGATCCGGAGTTCCGTGAGCGTTGGCAAGAGGAGAACATTCGGGCCTCGCGGGGCCTGCGCGACCACGGCGACCAGGCACGGGTCGATCAGGCGACCACGGTGGCGCAAGGACTGGTGGGCAGGCCCGAGCATGTGTCGGAGCTGGACCAAATGGTCACTGACGTGCTGGCGTGGCACATCCTCGACGAACTCGGCCGGGACCGGGGGCTGCCGGCATGGGAACGCGCGGCTCGCGTGGCGTGGGAACGCACCAGCCGCATGCGTGCCGAGGGCCTGACCGGGCAGGCACGGACGGCGTCCTGGGACGGTATCCGTTCCCGTGCCGGCGAGGCGCTGGTCGCGAACGGGGTAGCCGACCTCCATCACGTCTGGTCGTACGAGGTGAGCCAGTTCACGTCATTCGTCGACAGGCACGGGCGCGAGATCGAGTGGCTCAACGAGGTCGTGTTCATGGTCGACGCCATGCTGGGGGCGCTGCCGGCCGGGACGGGCAACCTCACCAGGGAAGTGAACGCGCGCGTTCGGTCCGTGTTGGGGGCGGTGCTGGGCAGGGCGATGATTTCCTCGTTGCACAGGCGGCCTTCGCCGGATTTGGTGGCGGACGCGAAGGACGCGTGGGACCACACGGCCGTTTTGCGGGCCGAGATCGACGCGTTGCGGTCGTCGTCCACCGATACCGCGGCCCCGGCCGTACCGATGCCGGGGCAGCCGGGCGTGTTCAGCGTCCCGTGGCCGGAGGTCCGGGCCGCGGCCGAGCGTGCGGCGCAACAGGCGGCGGGCATCCCCCTGGACGTGGCACGCCGGTTCGCCTCGATAGAGGGCGAAATCGAGCGCCGCCTCCTGGCCGCGGCCGAACGTGTGGAACTGCAGTACCCGGAGCTGGTCGAGCGGGCCGATCAGTTGGTCGACGCCATGCTCGGGGAACAGCCGGAACCCGAGCCGGGGTCGCCGAGGAATCCGACGGCCGAGCGGGAGCGCTACGACGTACTGCGCAGGGTGCTGGACGGCGCTGTCTCCGCCGCCGGGCTGGTGGATGTTGGGCATGACCGGACGCGAGAGGACGTCGCGCAGGCGGCGTGGGAGTCGACCGCGCTCGTCCGGGTGTATCTGGACTTGCGGCGGACCTGGGGTAGCTCCGGCGTACACGCGCGGTGGGCGCTGCCGTGGGCCACGACGTGGGCTGAGGGCGTGCCCCAGTACTCCGAGGGTGCGCCGCCGCGTGCCCCAGGCGCCCCGCCGGGGTACCCCGACGCTCCGGACGGGCCCCCAGGGTATTCGGAGGTCTCGCCGCAGCATGGCGGCCCCGAAGCGCTGCCGCCCGCTGGGGCACTGTGGTTGGTGCAGGGCGCGGACGGCCTCCGCGGCCTGCGGTTGCGCGGCCCGGACCAGCCGGGTGATGGGGCCGCGCCCCGGCTTTCCGCCGAGCAGAGGGCTGGGCTCACGCTGTTGGTCGACTACCTCGGCAACCAGGGCGACGGGCCGCCCCAGGCCCACCGGATCAGCATCGTCGGGCACGGCCCGCGCGACTCCGTACTGCACAGGCAGGTCGAGCAGGAGCTCAGAGAACACCTGAACCGGTACGGCGCCGACACGCCGGAACTGGTGTCGATCCAGCACCAGTTCGACGAGGGCTCCGCCGGGGCGACCGGGGGCTGGGTGGAGGTCGTGTTCGAGCCGGTGGCCGAGGGTGTGCCGCAGGCACGTCGCGGACGGTTCGGGGAATGGCTCCACGAGCTGAGCCGTCGCGGACCGGCTCGCTCCGCGACGGAGAGCGCGCCAGGACCGTCCGGAAATATCCGTTCGATCGCGTTCCACTACAGCGACGGCTCGCCCAAGGCCGTGGCCTTCCCGGTGGGGGAGGAGCGGTTCCACCAGCACACGCACAGGTCGGCCCCGGACGTCGGCTATCGCGGCTATACCCAGATCACGTCCGATGGCACCCCGGTGGCTACCCGGTGGATGCCCTACCGGGGCAGGCAGCTCGCGGTGGATCTGCACGGCGATGACGGGTTCTTCACCGTCGAGGACCAGGCCACCAGCGAGACCCGGCGGGTCAGCGGCCGGGAGCTGGCGCGGATGGTGCACGCCTCCGGTGCGGTGAGCCGGGGACGGCCGGTGCTGCTGATCTCGTGCGACCCGGCGCGTGCCGAATCCGGCACACGCCCTGCCGACGAGTTCGCCGACGAGTTGCGCCGGATGGGGCATCGTGGCAGGACTTTCGCGTTCAACCAGGCGGTCACGACCTCCCGCCGGTCGGATGCCCAGTTGCACGTGCTCGGCGGCACCGACGGTCGGATGCTCGAGGTCGGCAGCGGCCGCTCCACCGCGTCCGATGGCGAGCGGCGCGGCCGTCCGGACGTGTCGCTTCCCGAGGACTACGACCCGCCGCGTGCCGCCCCGCCCGCCGCGGTTCCGCCGGTGACCACCGTGCCGGGGGACGACTCCAGCGACGCGGAATCCTCTACCGGAGTGGCGTTCCTGGTACCGGAAGCTGTCGTGCCCGAACCGAACTATCACCTGCCCGACCACGGACTCCTTTCGCCGGACGAGGCGCGCTACGTGGAGCGGATGAGCCCGGTCGCGAACTCGGCCGGCCGGTACCGGGCGGCCCTGACCGACGAGGAGTTCCAGTTCTCGGAGAGCCTGCTGGAGCAATTCAGGAGGGCGCAGGACGGCCATCGGTACGACGACGGGGTGCGGGACTGGCTCCGGCGCAACGAGGCGGACCCGGGCGAGGTCCGCCGTCGGCTGAACCTCGCGCACGTGGCGGCCCTGCGGGTGTACACAGGGCTGGACTTCTCATTGATCAACATCGCACTGCGCTACCAGGGGATCTGGCGCGGGCAGGCGGTGCGAATCCAGGCGCGTCGCCTGGTCGACGCCATGTTGTCGAGCGAATCGGCGCCACTTCCCGCGATGCTGGGCGGGCTGCCTTCGATCCAGGCCGTCGTCGAGAACGGCAGTCCTGATCTGAAGCGGGATCTCTACCGGGCCGTCGACGAGTCGCTGGGGGAAATTGAAGCGGAGGCGTTGGCGCACGGCGAGATGGTGCGTAAGGCACTGGCTGCCCTGCCTCCCGCGAAGGGCACGGTGTGGCGTGGTGACCGCTCGGGCCGGGGCTGGTGGGGCAAGCTGTTCTACCGGAACTACGACGGCTCCCGCCTTTTCTTCCGCGACCTGATGAGCACCAGCAGGGCACGCGAGGGAGCTCAGGCCTTCATCAGGCACGAACCGAACACCAGGCCCGTCCTGCTGCGCGTCGCGCTCCACCACGACAGCCTGGGGAGGGATATCTCGATATTCTCGGCTGCCCAGAACGAGAACGAACAGGAAGTCCTCTTCCCGGCCGAATCGACGCTGGATGTCGAGTCGCGGAGGGTCGAGCGCACCGGGGACGGGCCGGAACTCGAGGTGATCGGGGCCGCCGAGGCGCGCTCCGGCGGATCCACCTCGGACCGGGACACCTTCCACCGCGACGCGGGCGACGAGCGGCCACGTAAGCGGATCTTCGCCGATCCGGCCTACCTTTCCCGTGCCGAGGAGTTCGAGACCAGACTCGGCGCCTACGCGTTCGGCAACGAACACGCGAGGGCGGCGGCGGAAGGGACCGTTCGCCGGACCTTCGAGGTGCTGCGGGCCGCTCGTCCCTCGGTAGGTGAGAGGGAGATCCTCCAGGCGTTCGGGACCGGTGACGCGACGTCGGCAGGCCAGGTGGAACCACTCACCTCACGCGAGGAGTTCGAGGGGTTCCTCGCCTCGGCCAACCTGCGTGAGCTGATGACGGCGTTCTACTCCGCGGCCTACCTCAGCGAGCATCCACTCGGGCTGAAGGCGCTGCTCAACGGCATCGTGCGCGAGCGGGACTGGGCACGCGCGGCCGAACTCGGCCTGGACGTGGTGTCGCTGCGGCAGCAGGCCGAGTACCTGAACAGTCCCGGCCACGCCACGCTGCGATGGTTGCTGCGGGCGGCGGGGAAGACCGGCCGGACAGCATTCGACCAGGACATTTTCGCGAGCGCGAACCTCCTGGCGCGGTCATCCGGCTGGGCGGCGGCGATCGAGCAACTGCGCAGTGACCTGGCGCGTCGCCCGCGGAAGTCCAGCGGGCCAGGTGCCGACGAGTACGCTCACACCCCGGGAACCTACCGGGACCGTGGCGCGCCACTCGGCGAGGGCGAGCGAATCTTCCTGCTGAACAATCCCGTCGCCCTGGACGTACTGGGTTTCGACCCCGAACAGCCTGCCGCCCCGAAACCCAGCCGGATCGAGAATCCGAGGCTGGGTGACCTGGCTCCCGGGGAAGCGGGGCCGGAGCTCCCGCTGAGCTGGCGCAGCGGCGAGGCCACGCTGGAACTCCGGGACACCTCCGGCTGGGTCCGCCAGGTCCGCGATGAACGGGGCATGCCGGTGCTGACCGGCATCTCCACGAGCAGCGCGCGGCTGATGAACGCCGCGAAACTGGTCAACCTCGGCGTCGCCGACGAGCACCTGGCGCTGGCGTTGCTCGGCTGGATGCTGCCTGCCCGGGACCACACCGCCTACGAGATCCTGGCCGGGGCGAGTCTGGTCGCCGACCTGCCCGGGGCCGACCTTTCCGACTCCACCACGATGTACCGCAGCCTGCCCGGAATCGAGATGGCGGCGGTGCGGTCGGACATCGCGGTCGACGGCCTGCTCCCGCACGAGGCCGCATACCTCCACCGAGCGGGGAGGCACCCGGACGAAGGCGGGTTCGGCGCACCGGGCAGGCTGCACCGCGGGCTCGTGGACGAGAAGCTCGAATCGCTCCATCTCGCGGGGCACGTTTCCACTCCGTTGACCGACCAGGCCAGAGCCTGGCTCGTCCGGAACGGGATGACCGCGCCGGAACTGCTGGCGCGGTTCTCCAGGGCCCACGCCGTCGCGCTCAGCGCCTACAGCCAGCTGGCTTCCCAGCAGCTCGGGACCGGACCGTGGAACCCCGGTCCGCAGGCCGACGCGGAACTGTCCAACCGGCTCCGGCGGCTGGCCGAGGACGCCTACGACACCGGTTACATCCCCGCCATCCTGGCGGCGAACCCGCGGGTCATGCGGCTCTTGGACGAACCCGCGCCGGAGACGCCCGAGGAGAAGGCGGCGCGTCGGCGGTGGCTGCACCTGGCCGTGGACGCCATGCTGCCCGCCGTCCGGGCGGAACTGGCCGCGCACACCGAGCTGGCCCTCGAGGCGCTGGAGATTCTGCCGCCGTTTACCGGGGAAGCATGGGGTGTCGGGCTCGTTCCCGCCGCCTCCGGCGGAAAGGACGTCACCTTCCAGGGCATGGGCGGCTTCGCCCCGGACGAGAGCAGCGCCCTGCGCATGCCGCGGGAGGGTGCCCCGGCGAGCCGGGCCGAGCTGGTCAAGGTCACGCTGACCGGTCACGGCGGCAGGGACATCTCCTATTTCTCCCCGAGTCACACGGCGCCGGACATCCTCGTCACCCCCGGCACCCGGTTCACGATCGACCGCGGGGCCGTCACCGCCGAAGGGGCCGTCCTGGTCGCGATGACCGAGGTCGCGCCCCCACCACCGGATGGCGGGGACACCGCGGGCCGCCGTGACGACCGCGGTCCGGACTTCTCGGTGTTCGCTCGGGCAGATGACAACCGCGTCGTGTTCCCGCCGCCGGGGGTCACCTTGGCGGCCGCCGGCGCCGCGGCGGCCCAGCTGCCCGCGCTGCCCGGCGTGCTCACCGTGGGCGCGCGGCTGACCCCTGACGGAACCGGGGTGCTGCGGTGGGACCGGCCGGGTGGTCACGGGTTCGCGGAGTTCGCGAACCTGCTGCGGGAGCAGCTGCCGAAGCCACCTGCCGAGCGCCGGATCCTGCTGGTGTCTTGCGACAGCGTCGAGTTGGCCAAGGTGCTCAGCGACGTGCTCGACGCCGAAGTGATCGCGCCCGCCGAGCAGGTCTGGCAGGCCAACGGCGGGCTGCTGATCCCCGGACCCGTGCGGATCTTCGAGAACGGCGAGATGAGTCCCGCCGGGCCCCGGAACGAACCTGACAGCAGCCAGTGGCTGTTGTACGAACACGGTGATCTGCGGCGTTCTCTTGGCGCAGGGGATGCGCGAGAGGCCGTGCTGGGCGCCGGATGGGCCACCACCGAACACCTCGCGGACGGCCCGCGGCAGGTGGAGGGTGACCGGCTGGCCGAACCGATCCACTGGGGCGACGACGATTCCGACAGCGACGTGAACATGCCCGACGCCGTGGACTCCGACAGCGACGGGGAGGAAGCGGGGCAGGCCCGGTTCGATCTGACCGACAACGCCGTGATCGACTCGTTCCGGGACCACATCGCCGACCGGGTTGCCACGGCACGTGCTGACTTGCGCGACAACGAGAACGTCCCGGAGCAGCTGAGGTCGGTGGCCGGGACCTACGCCCGACGGTGGGCGACCGCCCTCATCGGACCGATGCCCGACGCGGCGGCCGCTGACGCGAACGTCCGGCGACTGGGTGACCTGCACCAGCAGGTCACCGACGTGCTGGCCGCTGAGATCCTGGACGCCGCGTCCGAGGCGGAAGCGGGTGCGCTGCGCGACGCGTGGGACGCCACAGCCGACATCCGGGATGACTACGAGCGACTGCGCCGCCGGTTGCGCCTGGGAAGCCTTCCGGCTCTGGACGAACTGCGCAACGACCCGGACGTGCGGGTCGGCCTGGACCGGATGCGAGCGGCCCGAATGGTCGCCGGTGGCGACCTCGCCCGGTGGGCTGCCGTGGGCCAGGCGTCCGGGCAGGACTGGCGACAACAACGTCAGGCGGGCGATACCGGTGCTCGCACCGAGAACCAGCTGTATGCCGCAGACGACGGAATGCGTGCGGCAGAGGCACGTCGGCAGCAGGACCGGGTGGCGGCACAGTGGCGCGAGGATGGTCATGGCTTGCTCGGAATACCCGGTGCCGAGCTGAATGAGCAGGAACGCGGGCTCGTCGATGAGCTGGCCGAAATGCTGGGGCATCGGTCACACCTGGCAAGAGGCCGGCGTGATCAGGCCGTTCAGGACGCGGCGACCGAGGAACTCGCGGGCCGGCTGCGGCACCGGTTCACCGCGCTGCGGGACCAGGAAGGCGCCGACCAGCCTTGGGAGGTCGTCGAGCAACGCTTGGCGGGCGAGCTCGGGACTGTCCACGAGCTGATCGAACGAGCCGACTCCGCACGGGATTTGATTGCTGAGGGGGTGCCCTCGCAGCACCGGCAGAACCGGGTACGGGGCCGCGCGGTGCTGGGACTCATCGACGAACCGGCCGACACGTTCCACCTGACCCGTGGGCGCCTTCTGTCGCTGCTGAGCATCGCGATGGCAGCCGTCGTGTCCGTGGAGAACACCACACGGGGAGTGGTGGAAGCCGAGTGGCGGGCCACCGCGGGCCTGCGCACGAGGGTGGCCGCCCTGGTGAACGAGGGCGGTCCGCAGCGGGTCGACTTCGATGTCCCGTTCTCTGTCGCCGCCCGGCGGCTCCACCCCGCGAGCCTTGCCATGGCGGTGGCAGGCTGGCACGAACACTGGAGCTGGGACATCGAGGGGGGCGATTGGCTGCTGACCCGGGAGCGACTGGCGGGGCAAGCCGCGCTGCGGCAGGAGGCGGAACGACTCCTCGGGCCGCCATACGAACCACGCCCTGGCGGGCCAGGGCCCGCGACGGCACGGTGGTTGCGGGAGCGCGCGGTCGCGGCGGTGGCTCACCGTGTCCACCTCGGACTGGGCGCCGTCGACGACGCGGAGACCCTCCGCCTGCGGGTGTGGGACCTGCTCGGTCACGCCGAAGGTCCGGCCTTGCTCCAGACGTTGCTGCCGAGCACCCGGCAGACCGTATCCGCGCTGAACGAAACCCAGCTGTCCGGGCTGCGGTCCACGGCCAGGGCGATGCTGGGTCCACTTGACGCGCCCGCGCCCACGCCCGGTGCCGAGCGCCCGATGCGGTACGCGGAGGTCTATCGCGCCCTGGTCGACGTGCTCGCCGTCCGTCTGGACGCACAGCCTTCGACCGAGCCTGGCTGGAAGAGGACCGCCTGGCTCCGCGCACTGCTCGAGACCTGGTTCAACTGGGATGGCCGGCAGCGCGTCGACTTCGATGTCCCCTACCAGGTGGCCCAGCGCCGCCACGCTGCCGGTTTGGTTACCGAGCAGGTCGCGGTGTTCGAGAACGGCTGGGACGAAGCGCTGTCGGAGGGTGACGCCTACCTCGTTCGGCGGGACCCTCTCCTCGCCGATGGGGAACTTGCCGAGGCCGACCGGCTGTTGGACGTGCCCCCCGAGCCCCGCGCGGGGCTGGGACCGAGCGCCGCGGAGCAACAGCGATTGTGGCAACGGATACGGGCCGCTGTCGCGGCGGAATGGCAGGACGATCCGGATGCCGCCGGCCCGCTCGCGCAAAACCTGCGGGACGGTTTCGGTCGCCTGCACGGGTATGACGAGCTCGCCGGGACGACCGAGGCGATTCTGTCCAGCGCATCCGACGCGCACCAGTACGCGCGGCGCGCGCTGAACGCGGCGGCCCCGGAGCGGCAGGCCGAGGTACTCAGGTCCGCCGAGGCCATGGTCGGGCCGCCGTCCACCGTCGTGCCGGGCGTCGGCCCGAGTGCCGCGGCCCAGCAGCTGCACCGGACCATGCTGATCGAGATCGTCGCCGGCTTCTTGCTGACCGCTCGCGAGACCGATGGTGACGTCCGGCTGGAAGCTTGGTGGTGGAGCGAGAACATCCGGCAGGGCTTGGAGTACCTGCGGACGTGGACGCCGTCCGGGCCTGCCGTCGCGGCGCCGGACGAAGGCTACCTGGTCGACGAGGACACGGTCGCCGGGCGTATCGAGGTCGTCGACCCGGGCGGGATCGAGCAGGCCGTCGCGAGATTCGAGCGCGAGTTGTCGGAACACGCCATCGAAGGAGAGGCGCGGCTGACAATGCTGCGGCGCGAAGACGAGGAGTTGCTTACCGAGGGAATCTCCAGGATGCGGGCCGAGGACGTGGTCCGGGACGAGCATCGGGACGAGCTCCTGCGGCTCATCGGGAGCGGCGACGACCATCCCCCGACGGCAGAGGCCATGCGGCGCCAGTGGAACCGCCTCCGGATCGGTGCGCTTTCCGGTGCCGCGCTGGCCAGGGCGATCACCGAGTTCCGTCACCCGGCAGACTGGCTGGCCGCCGAGGGAGCCCGCTTGATGGGCGTCGCCGATCAGGACTTGCCGCAGGCCCTGGTGGATTCACCGGAAGGGCGCAGGGTAGAGCTGTTGCGCGACATCGCTCGCGTGGCGAACGCGTCGTCCGCCCCTGAGGCCAGCCTGAATTCGTTGCGGCGGCAGTGGGCGGGAATGGGGATCGCCACCAGCGCAGGCGCCGTGCTTGACGAGCAGATCACCGAATTCAGGACCGGCTTTTCGAACGTTCTCGGCCAGTACGCCATTCGGTGGGAGGACGGTCTTACGGCAGCCGAGCTCTCTGTGGCCTCCACCTTGGAGGAACGGGCGCGACAACTGCTCGGCCCGTACGAACTGGCCACCGCACCCGCGGGGTCGGACCTGACTCCCCAGCAGGCACAGGGGCTTTCCGGCATATCCGGGCAAGTGGCGGAGCGGCTGTACCGGATGATGGTGGCGGCGCTGGTGAAAGTGATAACCCGACATCCGACGGCGACCGATCACCACCAGCTTCTCGCTGAGCAACTGCGTAGCGGACAGGTGCAGAGTTTGCCCAGCTTCGATGCCCTGCTGAGCTGGCACCGGCCCGAGCCGGACCACGTCGCGGCCGCGGATCCGGTACCGCCTTACACCGAAGAAGTACTGCCCGACCAACGATGGCTTCAGTGGGCGGGGGAGGTACTCGGACCACGTCCCGAGCTCGACCCGCGAACCGACGGCGAAGACGGCCGCATCACGGGCAGTGAGCGTGGACGGGTACTCGCCGCGGCCAGGCTGTCCAACCAGTACGACCTGATGGTGCACGCCGTGGCGCTGGCAGGGCAGTACGGCGGTGTCGAAGCGGCGCACGCGCTGCTGGCGGCGTGGCGGGCTCGGAGGGAAGCCGACTGGCCGGGGCCGGGAACCGGCGAGGGACGAGCTTGACGGACTCGACGAGGAAGATCTCACCGAGCCGTTCCCGGCTGACGCTCCGCAAGGCCTTCGGATCACCGCGATCGAGCGTGCTTGCCCCAACGGGCAGCGGCGAGGAGCCACGGGACTTCGGCTGGATCGCGGCGCTTGTCACCAGGGCCGTCACGCCGGTTGTCTGGTCGTGACCGCGAGGAGAACCGATGATGACGGAGGTGGCACCCGTGACCGGGGCGGACGCACGGTACTGGTCCGTGCCCGACCGCGCGCGGGAGGGCACGGGGCCCGGTGACGAGTCCACGATCGCCGTCCTGGTCGCCGTGCTGAGCGCGACGCCGGGGGCGCGCGGCCTGTGGCGCACGCGGTGGGTCGACCTCAGCCGGTCGGGGGCGGACGGCGAGACCGAAACGAGGTACATCGCGCTCGCCGAGTCGCGCGCGCTGCCCGCGCTGGCGGACACGGTGCGCCTCGGTGGGGATGCCGCCGTCGAGGTCGTGTCCGCCGACGGGGACATGCCCCGGCCGACGCGGACCGCGCTCGCGTCCGGCACCCTGCTCTGGGCGGCCGATCCCGCTCCCGTCCTGAAGGTCGCGCGGGTGTTCGACGGGGTGCAGGCCGACGGCACTCCGTTCTTCCTGCCCGGCCACCCTGAACTGGCCGGAGCCCCGGAGGTCCTCGAGTATCTGCGTGCGGCCACCACACTGCTCACGACACCGGACACCATGGACGACGTGTGGGAACCGGGGCGGGGCCGGGTCGTACCGATGAATTTCCGTACCGACGGAACCTGGATCTGGCCCGACACCGTCGAGTACTACCTCGAAGAGCACGGTCTCGCGCCGGAGAGCAGGCTGCTCGCCCACGTACACGCCGCCGGTGACCGGCCGCCCCGGCTCGACCAGGTGGCGGCGCATCGGGCGATGACCGAGCTGTTCCGGCAGCGATGAGATCCCGCCTCGGAGGCGACACGGATGAGCGATCAAGGCGAAGGCACCGGCCAGGAGGAGAACTGGTTCCTGCTGATGGATCCGGAATGGGTGCCGGGCGAGGACGACGACGTGCCACCGATCGAGTCGGTCGTCGGTGTCTGGCCTCTCGTCGGTGACGGCGCCGTCGGCCGTTTCCTGCCCAACCCGGACTACCGGCCGCTGAACCCGGACTCGCCGACCGACCCACTGGACGCGGTGCTGCGCCGGATGGTCGAGGGCACGGCCGAACCGGAACACCTGCAACCATTGCTGCGGGACACCGAGTTCGACCTCGCGATGAATGGCGACGGGCGCCCGCTCATCGTCCCGGCACCCGACGAGGTGCTGTGCGCGGTGATCGCCACCGCCGAGCAGCACCGGGAGCAGGTGTTCGCGCCGATGTGGCGCCGGGTCGGCCTGCCGGAACTGCTCGACCTGCTGGACGAAAAGTTCGACCTGCTGATCAACCCGGACGGCCCGGCCGCCGTGCGACTGGTGGGCAGCCTCGTGCGCGCCGCCGGCGCGATGACCGACGACGAAGCCACCGCCCTGTACCGCACCCTGGGCGCCGAAGACACCGGCCTGGAGGTAGTCCGCTGGACCCTCCCGGCCCCTACCCCGTCGTAACACCACCCGAGAAGGGTGAGCTCGTGCTCCACGCGCAGCGTGGTGTCCCGTGAGGGCGTATCGAGGGGCAGGGCAAAGGTGGCGTGTCGGACGGACTTCGGGACCGGGCAGCGGTGTCACAGCCGTCCCAGCGTCACCAGGGATCTACAGTGGAGGGCCGTGAAGGCCTCCTTCCCTACCCTCAGGGTAGGGAAGGAGGCCTTCACGGCCAGCTGAGTACCTGCGCGACCCGACACGCCACTCACGACCAACCGAACCTGGCTGACCCGACGCATAGTCGTCGGGTCAGGCCGGCTTGGTGTCGGGCTTCGTTGTCGACAGCCCGCGTAGCTTGGCGCGGACGTCTTCGGCGGTCGCGTCACCAAGATGGTCGAAGATGTCCAGTGCTGCCGACAGCGCGTCGATGGCTTCCGCGTGTCTGCCGGGCAGTCTCAGATACGTCTCCCCGAGTGCGCGCAGGGAGAGCGCCTCCTCACGGTGTACTCCCACTGTCCGCGCGAGCCGCCGGGCCTCGATGAAGTGGTTCACCGCCGACCGGCTGTCCCCGGCCCGCAATTCCAGCTGTCCGATCCCGCGCAGGCTGGAACTCTGCCCGGCCAGGTCATTCTGTTCGTTGCGCATCTCCAGTGCCTGCTCGTGGCGTTCCCGTGCCTCGGTGAGCCTGCCCAGTGCGGTGTAGGCCTCGCCAAGGCACGCGAGAAGTCCCGGCAGTCGCGCGGCGCCCTCGCCCTGCTCTCCGGTCAACGCCTTCTCGAGCTGTTCCGCGGCCTCGGCGGGACGGTCCGTGCCGAGCAAGGCGTTGCCGATGGCGTTGCGGAGGTAGGGCCGCACCCCCGGCTCCGTGTTGATCTCGTCCGACGCGAGTAGCTCGAATGCCTCCGCCAGTGTCCGGTCGAACTGGCTGACCTGGTTGTACGCGATCAGCCGGTTGTATCGGCAGCGAACCTCCGCGTTCGGGTCGCCGAGCGCCCGGCACTGCTCGATCGCGATCGTCATCGTGTGGATCCATTCCGGGAAATGGCAGCGTCTGATGAAGAACCCGATCAGAAAGTTCGGGATCAGCCAGGCGTGCCTGCGAAATCCCGCCGACGCGGCCAGTTCGATCACGGCCAGCAGGTTGGGCAACTCGGCTTCGCACCATTCCGCGGCCATCCGCTGATGCGTGAACTCGGGTGGCGTGACGGCTTCCGATAGAGGTTCCATCGGTGGGCCGGGCGCTCGTGGTTGCGGGGCCAGCAGAATGTCGGCCGCCTGTGCACCGTAGAGATACCAGCCAACGAGCCTGCGCAGGGCCGTTTTCTTGGCCTCCTCCGGTTCGTCGAGTTCGAAACGCTCCCGCGCGTAGGCGCGAAGCAGGTCGTGCAGCCGGTAGTATCCCGCGGTCCGTTCCTCCAGCAGGTGGGCTTCCTGCAACGCGCGGATCGCGCGCTCGGCATCCCGGTCCGCGCAACCTGCCATCGCCGCCGCCATCGGGACCGAGATGTCCGGTCCGGGGAAGCCGCCCAGCAGGCGGAACATGCGCGCGTTTTCCGGTGCCAGCGCGGCGTAGGACCAGGAGAACACCACCCGCAGGGACGTGCTGTCCTCGCCGGCGGACAGCACGTCCAGCCGCCGCTGGGCCTCGGTGAGCTCGGCGACGAGTTCGGCGAGTTCGCGGCGGGACCGCAGGGCGGCGCGCTCGGCGACTATCCGCAACGGCAGGGGCATCGACCCGCAGTGCCGCACCAGTTCGACGGCGACGGCGGGCTCGGCGGCGATCCGTCGGTGACCGATGATCCCGCCGAGCAACGCCACTGCTTCGGATTCTGCGAGCACGTCCACCGGCAGGCGCAACGCGCCCTCGCTGACGGCCAGCTCGCGCAACCGTCTGCGACTGGTGACGATCGTGAGGCAGCCGTCCGTGCCCGGGAGGAGTGGCCGGACCTGTTCGGCATCGCGCGCATTGTCCAGCATGATCAGGGCCCGCTTGCCGGCGAGCAACGTACGCAGGTAGGCCACCCGCGCGCCGTCGTGCGCCGGTATCCGGTCGGCCTGCGCCCCGACGGCTCGCAGCAGCGCGCCCGCCGCGGCACCGGTCGACGGCAGCTCGCCACCCGGTGCGAACCCACGCAGGTCCACATAGAACCGGCCATCGGGAAAGCGGTCGGCGACCTCCATCCCGAAACGCACCGCCAGCGCGGTCTTCCCGGAGCCACCGGCGCCGTGCAACACGATCAGCCGCGGGGAACCGGCAGGCGCGCGGGCGAACCCCTGCATCCGGGCGAGTTCGGCCTGTCTGCCGGTGAACGATCGCACGTCCGGCGGCAGGTGCGTCGGCGCGCGGTCGCTCGCGGGCGCCGCGTTCTGGTCGTCGGTGATGTCGGCGAGCAGGGAACTCAGTTCGGCCGCGGGTGTCACGCCGAACCGCTCGCCCAGCTCCCGCTCGACCAGTTCGTAATGGGCCCGGGCTTCGTCGTCCAGACAGCACTGGTGCAGTGCCTGGATGAAGTACGCGGCGAGCCGTTCCCGCATCGGGTTGGTGGCGGCGGGCTCGCGCAGGGCCGCTACGACCTCCGCGGGTCTGCCCAGTTCGAGCAGGACGCGTGCCCAGGATTCCAGGACGTTCAACCGGTGTTCGATACAAGAGTTCCGCTGTGCTTGGGCGAACGGCCCATGGACGCCCGAAAGCGGTTCGCCGCGCCACTTCGACAGCGCGGCGTGCAGGGAGGCCGCCGCGTCGTCGAGCCTGCCGTCCGCCGCGGCTTGGAAACCCTCGTCCGCGAGCCTGGAGAACTCCTGAATGTCCACTGTGCCTGGCGGAAGGCGCAGCTGGTACCCGCCTCCTGCCCGCATCAGCAGGCCGGGCGGCTGGTCCTGCGACCGGTTCGGCTCCAGCGCTCGCCGCAGGCTCGAAACGTAGGTCTGCATGTTGCCGGCCGCGCTCGACGGCGCCGCATCCCCCCAGACGAGCGAGATCAGCTCGTCCGGCTGAACCACCTCGGGAGCGCGCATGGCCAGTACGGCCAGCACGGCTTGCCGGATGGGGCCACCAAGCGATATCGGGCTGCCGTCGACAAGCGCTGCCACCGGGCCGAGCAGTTTGATCTCGACGGTCATCGCGTGCCCGCCCGCGTGAGCCGCCGACCGTACCCGCGAACCAGCGTGGGCACTCGGTACCTGTCGCCGCCGAGGTGATCGAGCAGGCACGATTCGACCAGTTCCGCCCGCGCGGCTGGTTCGTGTTCGTGAAGCATCCCGACGGTGGCCTCGTCTTCGTACGACCTCGAGCCCAGCCAGGCCAGTAGGTCCAGGGCAGGCGCGGACAAGGTCCGGGCGGTGTGCTCGAGTCCGACCAGGACAGACGCCTTGTCGTCATCCTCGCTCAGGGAAAGCATCTCCAAGGGATTCTCGTGGTACCGGAGCCGCATGGCGAACTGCTGGACCGCGTCGGCGTCGGCCTCGACCTCGGCGAGAAGGACGGCGGCGGCCCGCACGGCCAGTGGAACGTAGCCGCATGCTTCCACTATGCGGGTCACATGATGGTAGGAAATGGGGACGTTCAGGGGAGTCCCGCATCCGCTGATCAACAGCCGCTTGGCGGCATCCGGCTCCAGCGCGGCCAACGGCACCCGGTGCACGTTGTCCAAAGGGGACAGACGTTTTCGGCTGGTGACGACAGCGGTGCTGGAGGTGCCTTCCGGGAGCAACGGGGCCACCTGTTCCGCGTCGGCGGCATCGTCCAGCACCACGAGGATGCTTCTCGCGGCCAGTAACGAGCGCCACCGGGCGGCCTTCTGCTCCACAGTGCCCGGTAGGTCGTCGGCGTGGACGCCCAAGGTCAGCAGCTGGTGGTCGAGTAGCTCACCCAACGGCGGCACGCCGGTGCGCTTCGAACCACCAAGACTGAGATAGAGCTGGCCATCCGGGAACCGGGGCGCCAGGCCGCGGGCCAGCTGGCAGGCGAGGGCGGACTTTCCGATACCGGCGTGTCCGGTGATCACGATGGGCGAGCCCGCCGTGTGGGAAAGCTCGGCCAGTTCGTCGTCCCTGCCGACGAATCCCCACGGCCGGTGCGGCAGCTGTGCCGGCCGGACCGCCCTGGGCGAGCTGTCCGCGGGCGACGGACCTCCGTCCGATGTGGACGGGCTGCGCTCGGCGCACCCGGTGTCGAAATCACCGGTCAGCATCTGTTCGTAGAGCCTGCCGACCTCGGCGCGGGGCTGGGTGCCCGCCTCCTTCCGCAGCCGCCTGCGGAACACGTCCAGCGTGCTGAGGGCCTCCGCTACCAGCCCGGCACGGTAGAGACTCGTGCTGCGTAGCACGGCGACTTGCTCGTCCGCCGGATACGCATGGGCGAGACCGGTGCACTCCGCCACCGCCTCGGTGACCCGTGCGGTGGCGAGCAGCGCTTGCACTCGCAGCTTGCGCAGGGCGAGCCAGCGAGCCTCCAGTCTCCGCCGCTCGGCCTCCGCGAACGGCCCCGCTATCTCCGGTAGCGGGGCGCCGGTCCACAGCCGGGAGGCTCGTTCGACGGCGGTGAAACAGGCCTCGACACCACCTCCGGACCAAGCTTGCGCGGCACGGTCGACCCAGCTGTCGAACTCCAGCGCGTCCACATCCTGGACACGTACGTCGAGCCGGTACCCGTCCCGATCGGTGTACAGGACCGAGGGCTCACCGAGTATCTTGCGCAACTCCGAAATGTAGGTGTGCAGGTTGCCGGTAGCGCTGCGTGGCGGCGCCTGGCCCCAGACCGCGCGGACCAGTTCGTCCTGGCGTACGGGTCGCCCCGCGCGCAGGGCCAAGCGGGTCAGTACCGCACCCTGCCGTGGCCGGTCGAACTGCACGGTAACACCGTTTCGTCGTATTGCGACGGTGCCGATCAACTGAATAGCCGGGTGAGCCTCAGCATCCACGTAGCCCATCATCGCACGCTGCAGCCAAGGTCTGGCGGAGGGCAAGGGGTTCCTCACGGTTCGATTCATACTCATTTGGGCGTGGCATTTCCGACGGGCTCTTTACCGTTCCCCGATCCTGCCATTGTGGACGCGGCAGCCGATTGTCCATAATGGGACTCCAGTGCGCGCCGGCCTTCCTCACCGAACAAAGTGGACAGTGCTCGATCGGCGAACCCCGCGCCGGATCTTCTAGATTATGCCTGCCCGCAACGCGCTGGCCACCGCATGCGAACGGTTCCGGAAGTTGAGTCTCCGCGTGATGCCGTAAATGATGTTCTTCACCGTGCGCTCGGAGTAACACAGCTTGTCCGCGATCTCGGCGGTCTCCCGGCCTTCGGCAATGAGCCGCAGCACTTCGATCTCCCGGGTGGTCAGCTCGGTCGGCCGCAGGCCTCTCCTGTCCGGCACCAGCTGCCACAGCCGCTCCACGTGCGCGAAGAGCTCACCGAGCCGGTCCGGAGGCAGCGCGGCACCGCCCGTTGCCGCGGTGCGCACGATCCGCGGCAGCATGTCGTCCCAGATGGCCGTCCGGGGCAGGACCGCGACGACTCGGCACTCCACCGCCAGCAACAACTCGTCGTCCTTGAGGTCATCGATGATCAGCACGACAGGCCGGCCGATCTCACTGGCCACCCGGCGCAGCGCGGCGACCACATCCGCGGACAGGTGGTCGAACGCCGCGACGACGACATCGACTTCACTCGCCCGGTTTCTCGGTAGTACCCGCACCCCGCTCAAGCGCTCCAGATACGCCACCATCCCCATCTGGGTGAGCGAATCCAGCGCCTCGACAGTGACTCGAATCGTCTGCTCCACCAGTACCTCCGCTAACCCCATTCCGCAGATGCTCAAGTGTGCACTCTTGCGCTCCATTTACCCTCCACGAGGCCCATATAAGGACATGAGAGAGTCCTAAGTGCGCTCATATGAGCGGATGTGGTGCCGGACCGGGACGTGCGAGCGGAAACAGGACTCCGGTGCGCGTGGTGGCACCGCGGCGGTGGCTCGGCCTGCTACCGGAAGGGCGGCCGGCGCCTGGGCGGACCTGTGACCAGGTTGGCGGCGGTGGTGGGTGCACTCGTCGAGTCCGGCGTGCTCGAGTCGCACTAGACGACCCGGGTGGCCATCGTCAGCCGACAGGGCGTCCTGATGATCTGGGCGGCCCATGGCCGGTGCCCTTGCCCGAAGGTACCCGTTCGAGCTGGGGCCTCGGGCAATCCGCCGTGTTGTCGATGCGGGGGATCGGTACCCCCTGCTAACTCTGGACAAGGCCGTCCCGGCACAGAAAGGACCATGCCCGTGTCATCGCCCACAGTTCCTTTGCCGTTGCCGAATTCGGCGTGCCCCTTCAGTCCCGCACCGGAGATCGGAGACATCCGGGACAGCCCCTCGCTGCCCCGGGTCTCGTGCCCCACCGGGATCGACGCGTGGCTGGTGACCCGCTACGCGGACGTCCGCGAAGTGCTCGGTGACACCGCCCGGTTCAGCGTCCGGGCCGGCATGGCCGGGCACATCCTGGCGAACACCCGCCGGGCGTCCCGGCCGTCCCCGGCGACTTTTCCCGGATGGACGGCGCCGACCACGTCCGGTTCCGCCGCGCGCTCGCCCCCGCGATGGTGACAGCGAAGCGGATGGCCGCGATCCGGCCCGTGGTGCAGCGCATCGTCGATGAAGCAATCGACGACCTCGCCACCTCGGCGCAGCCGGCCGACCTGCACGAACAATTCGCCAAGCCGGTCAGTTCGGCCGTGATCGCCGAGCTGTTCGGTGTGCCCGCGTCGGCGCGTGAGCTGCTCCTCGACTCGGCCGAGGCCCTGTTCCGCGGCGACGCCGACCACCTGGAAAAGGCGACGGCCCCGCTTTACGCCTGTATGCAGGAGCTGATCACCCGGCGCCGGACCGAACCGGCCGAAGACGCACTCGGCCTCCTCGTCGGCCACCCCGAAAACTTCACCGACCTGGAACTGCTCGTCGGGGCCATCAGCGTGTTGCTCGCCGGCTACGACACCGCCGCGAGCATGATCAGCCACGGAGCTTTCGTGCTGCTGGCAGACCTCGCGCGGTTCGCTCCGCTCCGCGAGGACCCTGCGCTGATACCCGGAGCGGTCGAGGAAATGGTCCGGCTGCTCGGTGTGGGACCTGGGCGAATGCGCGTGGCCGTGACCGACACCGAGATCGCCGGAACGCCGATCGCGGCCGGAGACTACGTCGTGGTCTCCATCCAGGGCGCCAACCACGATCCGGCCCGGTTTCCCGACCCTGGCAGGCTCGACGCCCACCGTGACCACCGACGGCACCTCGGTTGGGGCTTCGGCCCGCACCGATGTGTCGGACAACCGCTTGCCCAGCTGGAACTCACCGTGGTCTTCGAGGCCCTGGCGCGCCGCATTCCGTCTCTGCGCCTCGCGGTGCCGATCGAGGACATCGAGCTCGAGACCGACACTCCCAACACCTCGCCGGCTCGCCTGCCGGTCGCCTGGGAGGAAATTCGCCCCAGTCGACCTCCACTGTCCTGAAGAACGCGTCCGGGCAGAAAACGGTGTACTGAAAGGGCAGTACGCAGTGAATTTATCGCGTGGTGGCATCGTTTCCGGAAGAATAAAGTCGTCACTATGTACAAGCCAGTACGGCTTTTCAAAGAGAGGAACGTGTAGCCGATGTCTTCGTTGACACGAAAAGTTGCCACGGGCGCGACCGCGGTCGTCCTCGGCGCTCTTGCCATGGGCGGGCAGGCGGTAGCCGCGCCGGCCGACTCCACACTGTTCAGCCTGTGTAACAACGGGAATGGGGACTACGCAGTGTCAGCCGTGTTCCCGGACAGTGGCGGCTTCTCCAGTACCATGGTCGTCGCCAACAGCTGCTGGAAGGGCCCCCGGTACCGCGGCGAGAACTATTTCCTGCACGTCACGTCGACACATAACGGCAACAGCAGCTTCGATGAGGGATGGAACTACACCAACAACTCGGACTACACGGATGTGAGCACCACCGGGTCCTTTCAGGACTTCCAGTACCGGAAGAACGGCTAGGATTGCTGTAGTCGCTCACAAGCGGCCCGCTGGTGTCGCGCCCCGCAAAAGCGGCACATGAGTCGGTGGATGGCAAACGTGGCGTGAGTGGCTTTCAGGCGATTTGGGTGCTTTGCGTATTTTGTGACCGGGGTCGTGAGGGGTAAAGAGGGTTGGAACCGGCATTGCCACTCGCGACCCCTTCGCAAAGCGCGCATATGGGTATCAATCAGACATCCAGTCGCCTGGAGCTGTCCCGTGTGGACAATCGGGGCGCGGCCGGCTCTCGTCGGCAGGCCCAGGTTCGCGTCGCTGAAGGCTCCCTTCGCCGCATCAGGCGCGGCAAAGGGAGCCTTCGGTCCACCGCCGATCCGCCCACGAGATTGCGAAAGCGTCCTTTGTGACACGTCGTCTTGCCTTGCCCTCACTCTGTGCCGCATTTCCGATGCGGGACATCAGCTCCTGTATGCCGCATACAGGTGCAACAACGGGGTGATGTGGTAGGTGTCCCGTGGGGCCCAGTCGAGCAGGCCGGCCATCGCAAGTTCATCGAGCGCCCGCCGGGCACGCTCGATCGGCCAGTCACCCGCCACCGCCACCGCCGCGGCCGTCGCCGAGTCTCCCTCCTGCCCTCCGAGACGCCCGAACACCTCGACACTGTCAGAGTCCAGGTTGGAGAACGACCAGGAGAACACCTCCTCCACCGTCCAAGATCTGCCGGAACCGGAGACCGGCCTGAGCCTGGACAGCCGGGTACGACGGTCCTGCAGCCAGTCCCGTAGCTGGGCGGCGTCGGGATGAGGCAGGGCACCTAGCTGTCCGGCCGCGAAGGACAAGGCCAGTGGCAGGCCTCCGCACAGTCGCACGAGCTCATCCACTTCCGCTCCGCCCAGGCTTTCCCGGGAACGACCCAGCGATCCGGTCAGCACGTCGGCCGCTTCGCCGGGCGGCAGCACATCGAGCGACATCCGCACCGCCCCGTCCCGCGCGACCAGACCGCCCAGCCGTCGTCTGCTGGTGACCACCACCATCGTTCCGGCGCCCGCGACGAGCAACGGGCGAAGCCGGCAGATGTCGTCGGCATCATCGAGGATCAGCAGAGCTCGCTTGTCCGCCATGAGACGGCGATAGGTGCCGAGCCGATCGTCCTGGCTACCCGGCACGGCCGCCACGCCGCCGACGGACTCGATCAGCACCCGCGACGCCTCGGCGGCGGTCAACGGCGGGTCCGTTCCGTGCAGCCCCCGCAGGTCCACGTAGTGGCACCCGTCTGGAAACCGCTCGCGTACCTGGTGGGCGAACTCGACGGCAAGCGCTGTCTTGCCGATGCCCGGAGGACCGTCGATGGCGCACACGACCAACGGACTCGCCGGCAGTTCGGCCAGCCTGTCGCCCAGTTCGGCGAGTTCGGTCTCCCGCCCTGCGAACAAGGCCGGTCGCGCCGGCAGCCGGGTCGATCCGGTCGCATTTCGGAGAGGCCACGGCTTCGCAACCGCCAAGTTCGGAACCCCGGCGAGAGTGCGCCGATGAGCGGACCGTAGCCGATCACCAGGCTCGATCCCCAGTTCGTCGGCGAGCAGCCGCCTCGTGTGCTCGAACTGCGCGAGCGCGTCCGCACGCCGGCCGCGTACGTTCAGGATCTCGATGCGAAGTTCGGTCAGCCGCTCGTGCAGGGGATACTCGTCGAGCGCCTGGCGGAGCGTGGTCAGCGCGGCGAGGATGTCGGACTCGCCACCGTACCGCCAGGACGCTTCAGCGAGGTCGGCGATCGCGGCCGACCGAAGCGTGGCCAGGCGGGCCCGTTCCGCTTCCACGAATGGCGCATCCATACCTGCGAACGGGGTGCCCACCCACCGCCGTAAGGCGTCGCCCCAGAGCTGCCTGGCTTCAGCGAACGAGCCGGCCCTTTGGCGCTCAGCCGCCATTGCCAGCCCATGCTCGAACTGGCGAAGATCGAGCTGGTTGTCATCTATGTCGAGCAGGTAACCGGAACCCGACGCCGGCAAGATTCTCTCGTCGTCCTGATCGTCGCGACGGAGAACTCGGCGTAACGCGGATACGTACGTGTGCAGGTTGCCGACAACGGATGATGGCGCAGCCTGCCCCCAGACCGCGTCGATCAGCTCGTCCCGGTGCACGACGGTGCCGGCATGCAGGGCGAGGTAGGCGAGCACGACCTGCTGGCGCGGTGGCCCGGCCGAGACTTCACTACCGGCTATCCGTAACCGTAACGGTCGCAGGAGTTCGATGGTAACGGCTTTCCTGACATTCATTCGACCACAACCTTGCCTGCTTGCTCCGCCCTTGAGCGCGCCCGATGGACGACCGAGTTGCCGCTGGAGGTCGACTCAGGAGGTCTCGTAGTGCTGCTCCCGTTCGGCGGTGGCGCAGGGCTGACGCTGAGACCGCCTTTCGGTAGTACGGCAGAGCCGATTCGCCCGCAGTTCTCCACGGTGACCGTGGCCGATGACCCGCTGTGCCGCGGGGAAGCATCCTGAAGGGCCGAGCACCCGCCAAGTGCCACGGCGGTGGCCTTCGAAGTTCTGTTCACGTCGCATTCTCGAAAGAGGGTGATCCCGCGACAAGCCGCAGGACTGCACGGTTCCCGGTCGGACTGTCCAGATGGGACAGCTGCAGATCTAGGCGGCCTCGGCATGACCGAGTATCCGTGTCAAGGATGGCTTCTCGAGGCGTAAATGTGTCGATCGGTCGGTCCGTCACTTTCAGCGGTGGTCGCACGGTCGGCATCGGACACTCAGATCGCTCCCGTGCGTACCGCGAACGCCAGGGCGTGGGAACGCGTACGGAAGTTGTGCCGTCGCTTCAATCCGGACAGGACGTTCTTCACTGTGCGTTGCGAGTAGCCGAGCTTTGCCGAGATCTCCTCCGTGTCCAAGCCTTCGGCCACCAGGCTGAGTACGTCCCGCTCGCGGACGTTCAGTCCGGACAGGGAGAGCCCGCGTGGCTCCAGCGCGGTCCGCCGGACGTTGTCCAGCTCGGCGAGCAGGGCGCCCTGCAGTCCCGCGGGCAGGCAGGCGCCGCCCGTCGCCACGATGTGCACCGCTGTCGCGAGCCGGTGACTGGTCGCGGTCACTTGGTGCAGCACACCGAAGACCCCGCTCTCGGGCCAGGACAGGGCGCTGGCCGGATCCACCTGTTCGGTCACGACGAGATAGCGAGGCCGCTCGGCCGCCGGGAACCCCGCGCGTTCCCGGCGTAGCTCACTCAAGGTCGCATCGTTGAGCACGGGTACGACCCGGACCACCACCGCGGCAAGTCGGCGCTCGGCTGTTTCGAGAATTCGTACGCCACCGGCGCGGAGCATGTGCGCGATACCGGCTCGGCCGACCTCGTCGGCTGCCTCGACCAAGACCGCAACGTTGGACACTATGCCTCCTTCGAGCTGCCACTGCTCAATTGTGCAGTGGTTTTTCTTCAGCGCTTCTACACGCCTGCCCTATTACCTCGGTCTTCTGACGCTTTAAGGTGCCCATCTGCTGCATCTGTCTCTGCTGGACGCTCATATGAGCGAGAAACCGGTACCGCTCGCTGAGCGAGTGACCCTTTGCCGCCCTCCGGCCGCGAGCGGGCAGCCGGGGCGCTTCGGGATGCGGGGACGTTCGCGTGGACCTGGCAATGGCAAGCACGGTGGAATCTACGGAATGCATCGGCGTCCTGGCCGAGTGGATGACAGGCGTGCGCTGAACCTCAGCGGGCCCTGCCGATGTTTCGGTCCGCGTCGGAGCCTTGGAGCATGAGCGTAGTTTCCTCGATGCGGCTGAAGCGCCCGTCGGGCGCGAACTCGCCGAGGACGTAGACCTCCGTGCGTACGGTCGATCCGTCGGTCTTGGTGACCTCGACGGTATGGCGATCGGCGTAGAGGGCGCCGTCGTACAGTTCGTCATGGACCTCGATGGACCCCGCGGTCACGATCGTGCGCAGGTGGGCGATGTGCTCGACAAACCCCTCGCGGTCGGCCCACTCGCCGTCGGTGCGTTGGCGGTAGCCGGGGGCGAAGTGCCGGTCGGTGGCCTCGTGCAGGTCGAGATCGGGGGTGAACAGCAGGTCGGTGAGGGCGGCACGGATATCGGTCCGGTTCATGGAGATCCTTCACGCTGGAGGTAATGTGCGTGCGCCACGCACGCACTACAAGGAAGCTAGCACATGATGCGTGCGCGGCGCACGGTAGTCTGCGGAAATGCAAAATGAGGTGGGAGGCGAGATCGCCGACGTGCTGGGTGTGTTGCTCAGGCGCGCTACGCGGGTCCAGCTGTACAAGAAGCTGACCGCCGACATGGGCGAGGCGCTGGACGAACTGACCTACCCGGTCTTGAGCGCGGTGGCCAGGGTCGGCCCCCGAAGCGCGGCCGACCTGGCCTCAGAGGTGGGGCTCGATCGCTCCGGCGTCACCCGGCACGCCTCCAGGCTGGAGCAGGCCGGGTTGCTCCGCCGCGAGCCCGACCCCCTCGACCGGCGAGCGACTCTGCTGGTCCTCACCGAGCAGGGTGAACGAGCGGTGGACGAGCTACGCCGCCGTCTGGCCGCTCATATCACCGCAAGCATCACCACCTGGCCGCCGGGCGAAGCCCAGACGTTCGCCCGCGGCCTGCGCCGGTTCGTCACCGAAGGCCCCTTTACGTGAGCCGTCGAGCAGCCCTCGGTGTCGAAGTACGGTGCGGCCCACCGCCCGGTGCCGGCCTCGAAGGCCGCGGGGCTCGGCGTGCACCTTCCCCCGCGACATGGACCGGATCCGGCAGGCGCTCGGCGAGGAAAAGATCGGCTACTACGGGATTTTCTGGGGCACCGCGCCGGGCGCCGAATACCGCACGCTGTTCGATGACCACGTCGCCGCGATGCTGCTCGACTCGGTCGCGACAGCCACTTTCGACAGCCTGCTCCTCGGAGCGCGCCGCACATGGCCGGACTCGGCCCAGCGGCTGGTGAAGCTCCGCTCCGGCGGCGAGGTGCCTAGTGCGGCCGTGTCCACCCGCTCCGGGTTCGGCTGGGACGACCCGGACCCGGCGTTCAACCCACAGCTCGTGGGTCACGCCTACGAGCCGGTCACGCCGCTACCGTGGGCCCACGACATACGTGCCCACATCGGCGGCCCGCTCCTCACCGTCGAGGACGACATGCACGGCTCACTGTCGATCCTCTCCAGCAGTCGTGGCTGGACCACCGCGGCGCAGTCCTGCGCCCGGGCGTCGGGGCCGGGCACTGGGCCCGGCCCCGGCAGACTCGGACATCAGACAGTGGGCGCGGCGCCCGCCGTGATCGCTCCGGTGCGGATGGTGTGGCTCTCGGGGGCGGCGTTGACCGCGCCGAAGTCCCAGGGCAGGGTGATCCGCGGGTCGCTGGTGTCGCCGCGCGGGCTGGTCTCCTGGGGCGCGGTGATCGTGATCGCCAACGGTGTCTCCTGCCGCGGCGCACCGATCGCGCTCCAGTGCAGCGGGATGTAGGCCGAGGAGCCGTCACCGATTTCCACCGACGGAGCGTCCGGCGCGGCGTCAGAGGAGAGCAGCACGTCGCGTGCCCCGACGAGGTCGATCGGCAGCCTTCCGGGCAGGGTGCAGGTTTCGCCCTGCTTCGCGGTGAACTGGATGGCCGCGTCCCGGCCGCCCGCGCCGGCCCCGCCGTAGACGAGCCGAGTGGTGACCTGACCGGACGTGCAGTGGAAGTCGGTAGGCATCGCGCCGGCGGTACCGGTGGCCAAAACGGTGGCCCCGGCCGCCACTCCGGCGACCAGCAGGACCGCGGCGCTCCGACGGATGTTCGTGTGAGTGGTCATCGTTCTTCCCCTTCTGCCGTAATCGCTCTCGCCACCGAAGATGCCCACGCCATAACCTGGAAATGCGCCGAAGTGAGATTGATCAGCCGGAAGCAACCTCGACCGGGCCGGTGCGTCTACACGATTACCGGCGCGATTTTGCAGGGGCTTGAAGAATTCTCGACCGGACCGTGAAACTCGAGACAGCGGGTCCTCATGTCCGAGCCAGTGCGACCGAACCTCGTCGGATCGCCGTTCTTTGCACGTCCGTACCCGCGGCGGGCAGAAGAATATCGACTTCTGTCCAAGGTTGCGCGCCTTGGACGCCTTTTCAGGGACGCACCGCACAGCATCCGCGCGTTCGGGCGAGCGGCTGCCCGTGCTGATGGGCACGCCGACGATCGGCGCCTGGCTGCGCGGTCTTCCCGGCCGGTGCCCTGCTCAGGACGCCGGGGTGAAGGTGAGCCCGAGTTGCAGGGCGAGACCGAAGTGGTCCTCCAGGTGCCTGCTCCACACGATCCGGCCGTGCTCCAGCCGGTGGACATCGATGGCCTGGAATTCGACCTGCTTCCCCGTCCCGGCCACGCCCAGCAGTTCGCCGGTGTGGACCCCGCGGCACGTGCTGCTCACGGCGACCCGGTCGCCGTCCACGACGACGTCCTCGATGATGAGTTCGAGGTCGCTGAGCGCCGCGCGCAGATAGGTGACGGTGGCCTTCCAGCCCTCGGGGCCGCCGGTGCTCAGCGCGGGCACGGCTTCCCAGTCGGGCGCGAGCACGGCGTCGACGAGCGTCAGGTCGCCGGTGCTCAGTGTGGCGTAGAACTGCCTGACCACGGTGGGGCCTCGGACATGGTGGTGTCGGACATACTGGGGAAACTCCTTGAGTGGTCTATGAGTTCAGTCGATCAGTAAATTCTACTGCGCCGTTTACTCATGAGGCCGCAAGGCGAGATGACGCACACAGACGGAGCGCCCGCCCGCGGGAAGCGGCGCCGCGGAGAGGAACTGCGCCGCCACATCCTGGTCACGGCCCGTGCCGGTACCTCTATTGAGGGGTAAGTCAAATGTGGCATGACCAAGCCTCTGCGGCGAAGGACTCCTTCGCTGGCTTCGAGGTTAAGAGGTGGCCTTCGTGGCGTGGTTCTGGACCGGCCTGCGGGCGCCAGTCGTTCCCTCAGTGTCCACAGGGGACACTTTCTGGCGACAGAGTGTCCGATTGATGGTGAGATGTGCGGTTTTCGAGGGGGTCGTGAGTGGTAAAGAGGGTTAGAACCCTCTTTGCCACTCACGACCCCCTCCGCAAAGCGTGCATATGGGTATCAATCAGACATTTACCCGGCTACCCGTGTCCCGTGTGGACGGTCAGGGTGCGGCCGGTCCAGATCCGCGATGCCGAAGGCTCCCTTCACCGCATCGGACGCGGCGAAGGGAGCCTTCAGTCCGGCACGACCCGCCCGCGAACACGACACGTTTGCCTTACCCCTCAATAAGCGGTCCTGTACGCGCATTTCGAGAACGATGAACAGGATCTGCTTAGGACTCAGCCGAACAGCAGACTGCGATGGCATTCGCGGTTGAGATCTTGCATCGTCTCAAGTTGTCCTCGGCTGTCGGTCTGGGATCTGCGCAGGTTGGGACGAGCAGGTCCGTAGGCGTGGAGTCGGACGCGGGCGCATGTCGTAGATGTGCGGATCGTCGAGTTCGCCGGACCACGTGCCCATGAGCCGATGCACAATTCGGAGAGAAACGTTCAGGGCTTCGAGGCGGCCCGATCACACATCGAGGTCAGCTTCGAGCCTGAACAGCGATCTCCTCTGCGAAGGCACGCGCCCTGCCGCCGTCCTCCGCATGCCAAACCACACCGAGCACCGATTCCGGCAGCCCGGTGAGCGGTACGAAGACGACCGAATCCCGCCGTCCCTGGTGTTCGGCTGTCGAGCGGCACAGCACCATGCCGCCCTGGCCTGCCGCGGCGAGACCCATGCCTTCCTGCAGTGTGCCGACGGTCGGGCCGCGCGGTATCCGGCGGCCGCCGGGGGTGATTTCGGGGGCTTGGGCGTGGCGCCAGTATTCCGGGGCCGGACCGCGGAGCCCGATCAGAGGACACTCCGCCAGCTCCTCGACGGTGACGGACTCCCTGTGGGCGAACCGATGCCGAGGCGAGATGGCGAGCATCTGCGGCTGACGAGAGAAAACCGGGCCGAGGATGAGATCCGGTTCCTCCACCGGAAGCAGCACCACCGCTGCGTCGATCTCTCGACGGCGGAGCGAGCCGAACGGATCGGCCAGCGGGATTTCGGTGAGCTCCACCGCGCAGTCCGGGTGGTGCTGTTCAAATCCGCCGATGGCGTTCGCGAGGTGGTCGTCGATGATGCCCTGGAAGCCGATCCGCAGCACGCCGCCGATCCCTCGCGCGGTGGACCGGGTGTGGTCCACGGCGGCCCGCAGCGCCTCATAGGCCGGACGCAGTTCGGCGAGGAACTTCTCTCCCAGCGGAGTCAGTTCCACCCGGCGGCTCGTGCGCTCGACGAGCGTCGCGCCGATCCGTCCCTCCAGTGAGCGGAGCAGCTGACTGACCCGGCTCTGAGAGACGTACAGGCGTTCGCCTGCCTGGCCGAAGTGCAGCTCCTCGGCGAGTACCAGGAACGCCTCCAGCTCACGGATCTCCAGGCCGCTCATCGGTCTTCTCCTTCCGCGGATCCAGTAGTCCTGCTCATGGAAGGATGAGACATCGGCCATTGTTCCCGGCAGCGGGCGACGGTTGCCTGGAACACGTGACGACAAGGGAAACCGAACAGAAGAAAAATGGCTGGCCGGCAGTGATTTCGCTCGCCGGGGCGACCTTCACCGTGGTCACCTCGGAAATGCTGCCGGTGGGCTTGCTGACCCCCATCAGTCGCGACCTGCAGGTCACCGAGGGCATGGCGGGTCTGACGCTCACGGTCACCGGTCTGGTCGCGGCCGTCTCCGCACCCCTGCTGATCCCGGCGCTCGGGAATCTCGACCGGCGGGCCGTTTTGTGCGCGTTGATGGCGCTGCTGGCGGTAGGGAATCTCCTGGCAGCGTGGTCGCCCGGCTTCGGCGTCATGCTGGTCGCCCGAGTCCTCGTCGGGATCGGCATGGGCGGAGTGTGGGCGATCGCCGCGAGCCTGGCCGTGCGGCTGGTTCCACCGCGGTCGATCGGATCCGCGACTTCACTGATCTTCAGCGGAATCGCCGTGGCGTCCGTGCTGGGTGTACCGGCAGGCACCTATCTCGGGGAACTGGTCGGCTGGCGGATGGCCTTCGTAGGTGCCGGCGGCCTTTCGCTGGTGGTAGTGGCCGCCCTGGTGATGTCCCTGCCGTCGTTGCCGACGGAAGGGGCCGTTCGCCTGGGCGCGATGCTGCGGCTGGCCGGTGTGCCGCGGGTGCGCCTCGGGCTGATCGTGGTGGCGCTGATCGTCATCGGGCATTTCACCGCGTACACCTATGTCCGGCCGGTACTGGAAAAGGTGTCCGGGGTCAGCGCGGGGCAGATCGGAACGCTCCTCCTGGTCTACGGGATCTTCGGGGTGGCGGGCAATTTCGCCTCGGGCGCCGGAGCGGCGCGATCACCACGGGTGACCTTGCTGGTGCTCGGCGGGACTTTGTCGGCGACGATGGCGCTGGTTCCGCTCCTGGGGCTGACCACGCTGGCAGCCTTGGCGCTCTTGGTGGTCTGGGGCCTGGCGTACGGCGGTGTCTCGGTGGCCGCGCAAGCATGGATGCTGATGGCGGCCCCGGAGGCTCGTGAAGCGACGTCGGGTCTGTTCGCCGGAGTGTTCAACGCGGCGATCGCGGTGGGAGCGTTGGTCGGCGGGCTGGCCACGGACGCGGCCGGGACCACCGCGGTGATGTGGCTCGGTGGGGTATTCGCGGCCGGGGCGGTGCTGGTTCTCGCCACCGCCGGTGGCCGGTCCGCCTAGCAGGTCATGCGGGGTTCGCGGACGTCGCGCAGGAACGGAAGCTGCCCGGGCGAAGGCAGGGGAACCGCGCCGGTCCCGCACGCGTCAGAGTGACACTGAATGCTACGATGTCACATCGATCTGAGGGAGTGTGTCACATGTCGACTCGGTTCTTGCCCGTGCTCGCCGCGGGACTCGTTCTGCTGGTCACCGCGTGTTCCGGTGACGGCGGCGGCACCGACACGGCGGCGACCACCGGCGATATACCGTCCGATAGCTCGGCCACGGCCCAGTCCGGCCCGAAATACACGCGGTTCGCCGACTTTCCCGGTCAGGCCCTCGTCACCACGGAACCGGGCCTGGACCTGGCGATACAGGTCAAGGCCGTCGACGTCGTCTGGACGCCCGAACTGGCCGGTGTGTCGGCGAAGGCGGGACAGCACTACGTCGCGGTGTACGTGGCTGCGACCGGAGAGCTTGCCGATCGTGGCGTGCAGCGAGCCAAGATCAAGTATCTGCAGCTCCGTCACCGCAACACGGCCGGGAAAACGTGCGACCCGTATCAGCCGAAAGAGGTCCCTCAGTACTGCTTCACCGAGGCGTACCCCGCCAGCGACCTCAAAACCAAAGTCGCGGACAAGACGTGGCGCGACGCCAGTTGGTCGGCAGACTCCCTGATGGGCAGGGACATCGACCGGGGCGAAACCGTGATCGGCGTGGTCGGTTTCAGTCTGGAGGACGGCGCGGACACCGAAGGCCTCCAGCTCTGCGGGCCGACCAAGGGGACGACGGTCGACACCGATCGTTTCCCGTGTGTCCCGATCCCGAAGCCGGAAAGCGTGTGAAGTCGACAAGTCGAGGCGGTCGGAACGGACCACCTTTTCAGCATCGTGAGCACACTCGCAGGTCGTTTGCCATAGAACAGAACCCCTGCTCGGGGCGCTAGGGGCCCGCGCAGCGGAAGGCGGCGAGCGCGAACGGTTGTGGTGGCTGATGGTCAGGTCGGCCTCGGCGGTGTAGTCCCTCAGTTGGCTGGACAAGCACCGATAGGCCACGCTCTTGGCTTCACCGATGCTCTGGCCGTACCGAAAGTCCGGGATTCGTTTCCTGCCACCAGAAGCGTAGAAGTGAGCAGTGATGGGCGACCGGCCCCTCGCCAGGCGAATCAGGTGAGGAGCCGGTCTCATGTTGTCCGGCTGTATCCGGCGCTCTACGGGTGTCCACCCCCCATGCGCCGCCGAATTCGCGCGGAGGACTCCAAACCGGCGATCACCGTGGCGTAGGTCTGGTGCGGCACTGCGACCGAGTGGCCTGCCCACTCAGCGCACTACGTGAACGGCACGCCGGCGGCGAGCCAAGCGGTCCGGTGACTGTCGTGGGGCAGGCACGAGGGCCGAGCGTCGGCCGTTGTGTTTCTTGCCTGACTTTCGTTTCAGCACAGATCACCCAGGGAACTCAAGGATCGTAGTACTGGTCGCCCCAGCCCCGGCGCCGCAAGACTTCGGTGAAGGGACGCCATGATCACACCTTCGGTGACGCTACCGACTCACCTCGACAGCGAGGCTCGCGCGGCCTCACGTAACGACTTCGCCGATCTCGCCCGCTTGGTGCGGCGCGAAGGTCTACTCGACCGCCGATATGGCTACTACGCCGTGAAGATCAGCCTGACACTGCTGGCTCTGGTCGGAGGCTGTGTGGCGTTCGTGCTGCTCGGGGACTCGTGGTGGCAACTCGCCTCGGCGGTGTTCTTCGCGGTGATGTTCGCCCAGATCGCTTTTCTCGGCCACGACGCGGGACACAACCAGATCTTCCGCACCGGGCGGGCCAACGACCGGATCGGCTATGCCTTCGGCGGTATCGTCGGCATCAGCTACGGCTGGTGGATGGGCAAACACACCCGCCATCACGCCAACCCCAACCACGAAGACGACGATCCTGATATCGACATCCCCCTGCTCGCCTTCACCCGGCGGCAGTCCGGTGAGAAGAGCGGGTTCGTGCGCTGGACCACGAAACATCAGGCAGCGCTGTTCTTTCCGCTGCTGTTGTTGGAAGGGCTGAGCCTGCACTGGGCGAGCATCCAGGCCGTGTGGCACGGCGACGTGAAGGCCCGCCGGCTGGAAGCGGTACTCCTCGTCGCGCACCTCGGCATCTATCTCGGCGCGGTGTTCCTGGTGATGTCCCCGCCGGTGGCGGTCGCGTTCATCGCGGTCCACCAAGGATTGTGGGGTGTCTACATGGGCTGCTCGTTCGCGCCCGGGCACAAGGGGATGCCCACCTATACCGACAAGACCAAGGTCGACTTCCTGCGCAAGCAGGTACTCACCAGCCGCAACGTCCGCGGCGGCCCGTGGGTCGACTTCGCACTCGGCGGGCTGAATTACCAGATCGAGCACCACCTGTTCCCCAGCATGCCGCGCGCCAACCTGCGCCGCGCGCAGCCTCTGGTCCGTGACTTCTGTGCCACACACGAGATCGACTACGCCCAATGCGGGCTGATGACGACCTATCGGCATGTCCTGCTGCACCTGCGCGACGTCAGCGCGCCGCTCCGCGCGACCAGCTGATGATGAAGAGGGCGATTTCGACGCTGAACGATTTCTTGAACGGAACGGCGGCTTTGGCTCTGGCGACTTCTCGGCTGCCTCTCGTGCTCACACGGGACTACTGGGCCAGTTCGGTGCTCGAATCGGCTACCGGACATCACCTCGTCGGTGTCGCCGACGGCCTGTTCGGCAGGGGGACATCGACACTGGAGCGAGGGGCACGCCAGGGGATGACCGTCCGCGTCGGGCGGCGACCGGTTGGGCTCGACGAGCGTTCGCTCGCCGCGGCCTTCCCCCGGGCGACAGGTCGCGTGGTGGTGTTCTTGCATGGCTTGGTCGAGACCGAACTCGGCTGGTTTCGCGGGTCCGCGCCCGAGGGTGACTTCGGAGCCCGCCTGGCGGGTGACTTCGGCAGTAGCCCGGTGTACGTGCGTTACAACTCCGGGCGCCACGTCTCGGAGAGCGGGGCCGAGTTGGTCGCGTTGCTCTCCAGACTGGTGGCCGCGTGGCCGGTTCCCGTCGCCGATATCGTCCTGATCGGACATTCGATGGGGGGCCTCGTGGCACGAAGCGCCCTGTATCAGGCACAGGAACGGAACGTGTCGTGGCTGTCCGTCGTGACTCGGCTGGTGTGCCTGGGTACACCACACAGCGGCGCGCCGTTGGAACGGCGCGTCGCGCAGTTGACGGCGCTGTTCGGCAAAACAACGTTGACCGCTCCTCTGACGAAACTGTTCGCTCTGCGCAGCAACGGCATTCAGGACCTCGCGCACGGCTACGTGCACCGTCGGCAATGGGCCACCGAACCGCACCTGTCCTCGAGAGCCGACCCCTCGCCCTCACCAGGAATCCGCCGCCTCTTCGTGTCAGCCACGTTGTCACGGCGGGAAGGAAGCACGTGGGGGCGTCTGATCGGCGATCTGCTCGTGACGCCCGTTCTGTCCGAGGAACTGACGGAGGACGCCGAGATCGTCTGGCTCGGCGGGCTCAATCACTTCGCCCTTCTCCGCGACGACCTCGTGTACACGACACTCCTCGAGTGGCTGTGTGCCGACGACACTGTCCAGACCTTCGCCAGACGAGCCACCACTCGAGATCCATCCCGCGCTCTTGACCGGCCGGAACCGACCACCGAGAAGAATCGAGAATCATGACTGCACCCGGACCAGAACCACAAGACGTTCCCGGCCTGGAGCCAGGCGGCTCCGTCCAGCCCGGGGACACCCCGCCGGACGCCGGACAGACGTCGGGTCTGTCCCACCCACAACCGATTCCGTCCCGGCTGCCGGCGATCATCACGATCATCGTCATCGGAGTCGTCGTCCTGGGCGTGGGCGGCTTCTTCATCGTGAGGGCCTTCGACCTGTTCTAGTCTCCGGCCGCCGGCCGATGGAGGCCGTCCTGATCCTCTGTGGGTGATGCCAGTGACATCAGCGCCTCGGCGGTCACCGCGCGTCCTCTCGCTGTCGAGACTGATTCGGCGTAGCGGCCTGGGGCGAAGCGGTATCAGGGTGGTCGCAGCCCTGCTGACGCAAAGCCGAGAAGGCATCGTGCAGCCGAGTGATCACCGTGGCCACCGGGATGCCGATCTGCTCGGCGACTTCTGCCGGCGTCCGACCGCGGGCGTACACCAGGACGAGGGCCTCGCGGGCCTCGAGGGGAACCTTGGTCAGCAGGTGACTGCACGCCCACTGCTCGACGAGTCCGGCGGCGCACTCGGTGGAGGCGGGGCGCGGTGGTGGTTCTGATGCCCCGTCACGGGGCGTGGTGTTTCCGGCCTGGTCGCGCGCGTAGGTGCGTGCCATGGTCATCAAGAGGGTGAATGGTTCGCCCTGGTCGGGATCGTAGCGGGGCGCTGTGCGCCACAGTCGCAGGTACACCTCTCGGGTGGCGTCTTCGGCCGCGCTCGCGTCGGTCAGGATGCTGCGAACGAGCCTGAAGACGCTGTGAGAGGTGCGGTCGTACAGTTCCGCGAAGGCGGCGGTATCGCCGTGCCCTGCTCGCTGCAGCAGTATCTGACAGAGTGCCGGATTGTCGGTGTCGGTCACCAGGCCGCTCCCAAATGGACGGGCAGATCTACACCGCCTGGGACTGGGGCAGCCCTTGTCGTCACTGGATACCCCGGTGATCAGTCGTTAAACCCGTCGTGCCGGTCGAGCAGCGCTTGGTGGTCCAAGGCTCACCGGAAAACGATGCACGATCGATTCAATATTCAGAAACCCCTGGTGTGGGCACTGTGAGAAGCCCCCAACGGGGTTATGATGAGGGTGCGTGGGGTTCCAGACCCAGCTTCGCGTGATTGACGCCAATGTCCGCCGCCGCACTGTCCGCGCTCTCGCGCCGTGCGGCTTGGCGACGCGCTACCGCGAGGCCGTTGCATGCCGTGCACGTCCCGTCCGGAGGTTCCGTGTCGTCCCGCTTTCCCGGGAGATCCTCATGACCTCTCCATTTCAGCAATCGGCGCGACTCGATCATGAACAAGCCGCCAGGGTTCTCGCGGCCTCGACCTCCGGTGATCGCCTCGGCTTCTACGCTCAGCCCGTCGTATTCCGGCCGACGCAAGTCGTCGAGCACGCTTACTCCGCCGACCTGCTGATCTTCGCCGTGTCCGGCGAGCTGGACGTGATCACCTCCCCGTTGCTGCAACGGAATTTGAACCAGCCTTTGCCCGCCAGTACCGTGATCGACCTGGCCGGGGTCACGTTCCTCGGCGCCGCGGGGCTGCGCGTGCTCGAGACCGCCTCCGCCCGAGCGCGAGCCGAGCGCCGTCGGATCGGTCTGGTCACCGCCAGGTCATCGGTGCTGCGGATTTTGCGGCTGTTCGCCGTCGATGTGCGGATGCCGGTCTATCCGCGGCTAGCGGACGCGGTGCGAGAAATGGCGCGGCACTGACCCGTCCACGATTCCGGCATCGCCCGGGCACCGCGGTCGGGCGAGTGACCGCGTAATTCCGGCCGGCCGGCAGCCGGGTCTGCCGCAGGGTCCCCACCCATCGGCGCGGATCGTCGCGCCGATGAGTGGAGCCGATGGTCCGCCGCGGATCAGACACCGCGTGCCGAGGAATGCGAGCGCGAGGCCGCGGCGGTGAGGGCGCCGAGTGCGATCATGCCGACGCCCAGGCCGAGGTGCAGCCAGTTGTCCGCGGTGTTGACCGGCACGAAGTTCGCGGCAGAGTCGTGGTCGATGACAAGACCGTAAATCCAGAGAAGCAGATAGATCGACCCACCGACGATCAAGTACTGGAACGCCCGGCGCGGTGTCCTCGCCAGGAGCAGGCCTGCGACGCCGAAGAGCAGGTGCACGATGTTGTGCAGCACCGAAACCATGAACAGTCCCAGGAGCATCGCCATCGATTCATGGCCCGCGAAGGAAAGTTGGTCGAAGTCGGTTGTCAGGCCAGGAATGAATCCTCCGATCCCGACTACCAGGAACACGACCCCGACCACAGCGGCGATCAGCTGGCTCGGTGCGCGAGCGGTGGTGGTGGGTGACGAAGTGCGGGTCATGATCTTCCCTCCGTAGAGAATTCTTCTCCTCGCGCTGAAGCGGTCGGAGTCGGTCGACTCAGAGCTCTGACGTGATGAGGAACGTGTAGTGTCCGTTGACGTCTTTGCGGACATCGAGGACTTTGTCGGTAAGACGGACCCTGGTGTCGCGGGCGAGAAAAACCTGGGTGTCCGCGGTCGCGACGATGTCGTCACCCGGGGACGGCCGGGCGGCGACCTCGGCGTCCATCTTCGCCCCGTTTTCGGGAAGGCCGTCCAGAGACAGGCGCAGGCCTCCCTCGGACTGGACCTTCCCTGCCTGCACCAGCTTGGTGATCGCCTCAATGGCGGACTCGGTCACCGTGAACATCAATGATCCCGTCTGTCGTCGGATTCCGAACCGGTGGGGGCGGGCTCAGGATCGTTGTGCTGTTTCATCGAGGTGCCGGAAAGGGGATACCGTCCTTGCCGCGGTTTTACACCGTTCTGGCATCGGTTGACGGGCGGATACCCCTGAGCGGTGATCTCACACATCGCACCTCTTGTCGTAGTGAATCGCTTGTGCAACGCTGTGATTGGTCGAGCTGTTGATCTCGGCACGCGGCGCGCCGATGGGCGGCCGTGTCCGGTCCGGCTCACGCCACCGCCCCGGTCCATGGCGGCACTCGCCCGGGAAAGCTGTGCCTCGAGGAGGCCGGTCGATATGCATTCGTCTTCGCGAGGTTTCGTCGCGCCAAGAATTTCCTTGTTCTTTCGTGGGTCGTCATGGTCGATGTGAGCCGGTTGCCCCGCCCGATCACGACGATTTGGGATTGGCAGATGGACGCCGCGTGCCGCGAGCTCGACAGCGAGATGTTCTTTCATCCGGAATACGAACGCGGTCAGGCCGTGGATCGCCGCGACAGCCGCGCCAAGGCGGTCTGTTCCCGTTGCCCGGTGATCCGGTCGTGTCGTGCGCATGCCTTGGCAGTACGGGAGCCTTACGGCGTCTGGGGCGGCCTGACGGTCGCTGAACGAGCAACGGCCCTCAGCCGTCAGCGCGAATCGGTGACAGCCTGATCGCAGACGCGACAGCCTGTTTGGCGCCGGCGGGCGAGGGTATGCCGTCCGTAGCCGGCCTCGTCCGGGGTCGCCTGGAATCACGAACCCGGGAGTCGACATCAAAGCGTTGACATGGCAAGGAAATGAAAAGGTTCAGGTCACCGAGGTGCCGGATCCGCGCATCGAAGAACCGACCGACGCGATCATCAAGGTCACCTCGACCGCGATCTGTGGCTCGGACCTGCACCTCTACGGTGTGCTGGGCCCGTACCTCAAGCCGGGTGACGTACTCGGTCACGAGGCGATGGGCATCGTCGAAGAAGTGGGTTCCGACGCCGCCGGTCATCTGTCGGTGGGGGACCGCGTGGTGGTGCCGTTCAATATCTCGTGCGGTCATTGCTGGATGTGCGGCCGCGGCCTCTTCGCACAGTGCGAAACGACTCAGGTCCGCGATCAGGGCAAAGGCGCGAGCCTCTTCGGGTACACCTCCCTCTACGGCTCCGTCCCGGGTGGACAGGCCGAGTACCTCCGCGTACCGCAGGCCCAGTTCGGGCCGATCGTCGTCCCGGAGGGCACTCCGGACGAGCGGTTCCTGTTCCTGTCCGACATCTTGCCGACCGCTTGGCAGGCCGTCCGCTACGCCGACGTGCCACCCGGCGGAACGGTGGCGGTCCTCGGCCTCGGTCCGGTCGGGCAGTTCGCCGTCCGCATCGCCGCCCACCTCGGGGCCGGCCGGATCATCGGGGTCGACCGGGTGCCCGAACGGCTCGCGCTCGCCGCGCGGTACGGGGCCGAACCCGTCAACCTCGATCACGTCGACGACGTGGCCGCCGCGTTGATCGACCTGGTCGACGGCCGCGGTCCGGACGCCACCATCGACGCCGTCGGGATGGAAGCCCACGGCGGACGACTCGTCGCGGCCGCGCAGAAGGCCATGGGTCTCCTCCCGGACGCGCTCGCCCAGAAGGTGACCGACAAGCTGGCCGTCGACCGGCTCGGCGCTCTGCACGCGGCCGTGAAGGGGGTGCGACGAGGCGGGACGGCGTCGATCTCCGGTGTCTACGGCGGCGAACTCGACGCGATGCCGATGATGGAGATGTTCGACCGGGGCATTCACCTGCGCATGGGCCAGGCCCACGTGCGGAACTGGACCGACGAGATCCTGCCGCTGTTGCTCGACCCGGCCGACCCGCTCGGAGCGCTGGACCTCACCACGCATCACCTTCCCCTCGCCGATGCCGCGAGCGGCTACGAGATGTTCCGGGACAAGCTCGACGGCTGCGTCAAGGTGGTGCTCAACCCTTGACCGGCCGGGTCGTGCTCGTCGTCGGTGCCAGCAGCGGGATCGGGCTGGCGGCGTCGATCGCGTTCGCCGCCCTCGATGACGACCTGGTGCTGGTCTCGCGCAGCGCCGACGCGCTCAAAGCCGCGGAAACGGCTTGCCGGGACGCGGGAAGCGGTGAAGTGGACGCCGTTGTCGAAGACATCGGCGATCCGGCGGCCGCCGGGCGGATCGTCGCGCGGACGCTGGACCGGCACGGGTGCATCGACGTCGTCGTGCACACCGCGACGGTGATGGCCTACGGCACTGTCGAGGCGATGCCGGCGGACGTGTTCACCGCCGTCGTCGACACCGCGGTACACGGCACCGTCCACTTGAGCCGCGCGGTTCTCCCGGTGCTGCGCAGACAACGCACGGGCACGTTCATCGGGGTCAACTCGCTGCTCGGCTCGGTCACCGTCCCGCAGATGGGTGCCTACGCGGCGTCGAAATGGGGACAGCGCGCCGTGCTGCGCACCCTGCAGCAAGAAACGCGGGACGAACCCGGGGTCCACGTCTGCATCGTGAGTCCCGGAAGTATCAACACCCCGATCTACTACCAGGCCGCCAACTACTCCGGCCGGATCGTCCGGCCGCCGTGGCCGGTCCTCGCCCCGGAACGGGTGGCCGCGGCGATCGTCCGGCTGGCCGACCGGCCCCGCAGACACGTGTCCGTGCCGGTCGGGCCGGGGAATCCGATTGTCATCGCCGGATTCCGGCTCCTGCCGCTGCTCTACGACAGGCTGGTCGGCCCTCTGTTCCGGCTGGCCGCGCTCAGCCGCGGACGCTCGGAGCCCACGGTGGGCACCGTGCACCGGCCGGAGCCCGCGCGTGAACGCGTACACGGGCACTGGCCGGAGCCTCACTGAGCGGTGCGTCAGGGATCGCGCCGGGGGAGTGGCTCGACGGCAGGTCCTTCGAGCACCGCGCCGTCGACGTCGAATCGAGAGCCGTGACAGGGGCAGTCCCAGCTGCGTTCGGCTCCGTTGAAGCGCAGAAGGCAACCTAGGTGGGTGCACCGCAACGAGACCGCGTGCAGGGCGCCCGCCTGGTCCCGGTACACGCCCTTCTTGCCGGCTCCGTCACGGCGGACCCGTGCCTCGTCGATCGGGACCTCGGCGGTGTCGTGTTCGTCCACAGGAGACAGCCGGTCTCCGACGAGGTCTTTGGCGGTCTTCGTGTTCTGCCGAACCAGCGCGGGAACGTTCCGGAGACTGAGCCGATGGGGGGAGAAGAGGGCGGCGTGCGGATTTCCGGCGCCGCTGATGCGATCGGCGAGGACCTCGGCGCCGATCGTGGCCATGGCGAGGCCCCATTTGGCGAATCCTGTCGCGACCCACAGTCGCAAAGCGCCCGGCAGATAGGAGCCGACCATGGGTAAGCCGTCGTAGGCGTGCGGATCCTGCGCTGACCAGCGGTGGACTACTTCGGCGACGTCGAAGTACTTCTGGGCGAAGTCGGTGAGGGCGGTATAGCGCTCGAAGTCGATGCCGCGGTCTCCGACCGGATGACTCTGGCCGCCGAGGACGAGGTGTTCACCGTGGCGGCCGAAGGAATACGAAGGACTTCCCGCGCTGATCGACAAGTCTTCAGGCAGGGACTCGCCGTGCAGGCGCATCGCGACGCAATAAGACCTTTCGGCGTCGAGCCGGGCGAAGAACAGGCCGCGATCCAGGATCGGATAATGGGTCGCCACCACGAGATGCTCGGCCCGGACGGTTCCACCGGCGGTCCGGGCTTCGAACGGCATGGTGTTGGACACGCTCAGCACCCTGCTGTGTTCGAACAACCGCCCGCCCTCCGCGACGAACGCGGCCGCGAGCCCCCGTAGGTACTTCACCGGATGCAGGACGAGTTGATCGTGCAGGCGGACGGCGCCGTAGGTGGGGAAGGGCAGGTCCAACTCCTCGGCCCACTCCACCGCAAGTCCGGCTTTCTTCGCCGCGTCCGCTTCGGAGCGGACGATGTCGCGTTCGGCCTCGGTCAGGGCGAAGGTCGCCGCCGGAGCGCGCCGCACGTCGCAGTCGAGCGGTTCGGCCAATGTGGACAGGAGTTCCACACCGGCCGTGGCGGCCGACGCGTAGGCGGCCACGGTCGCGGCGCTGTGAGACCTGGTCAAGGTCGAATACTTAGTGGATTGCAGCGCGGTCACCTTCGCGGTGTTGTTGCCGCTCGCCCCGCTACCGACGGTTTCGGCCTCGACGAGTGCGACTTCGAAGCCGCGACGCAGGAGCAGGAGGGCGGTGGTGAGCCCGGCGATCCCGCCTCCGATGACGACCACGTGGCTGGTGTGCCTGCCGGAAAGCGCTTCGGACGTCGTGGCCGGAACGTCTTGCGACCACAATGATGGGTTGACCGTGGGCCGGGTGGACATCGGGGGCACCTTCCTCTCCTGTCCTTCGGCGCATACCCGGCCCGCCGGGATCGAAACGACGCGCCATCGCCCGGCGGCCGGTTCGCTCGAATATGGATCGGTTTGCCTTTGCGCTGGGCGGGTAGCCAGGAATTGCCCGTGCACTCAGGTGCCGCAAATCGAACCACCACTTCAAGGAGTTGTCGCCGTGAGCGCCATCATCAAGTCCGTCGACGTCGAGGCCACCGTTCCGGCGGTGTACAACCAGTGGACCCAGTTCTCCGACTTCCCCCGGTTCATGGAAGGCGTCGAGCGGATCGAGCAGATCGACGACACGCATACGCACTGGACGACCAGTATCGGCGGCGTGACCCGTGAATTCGACGCGACGATCACGGAGCAGCACCCCGACGAGCGGGTCGCCTGGCAGTCTGCCTCAGGTCCCAATCACGCCGGCGTGGTGACCGTCCATCGCATCGATGACGTCCGTACGCGCGTCACGGTGCAAATGGACATCGATCCCGAGGGATTCGTGGAGAACGTCGCCGACAAGCTCGGCATCATCGACCGCCGCGTCCAAAGCGACCTGGACCGCTTCAAGACGTTCATCGAGAACCGGGACGGTCACGCGACCGGTTCCTGGCGCGGTGACGTCGATCGCGCACCCCAGCAGCCGAGCTGACTTCCGCTTTCGCGGAACCGAAGGCCGCGACGGGCTCCGCTCCGGAGGCCCGTCGCCGCAGAGCGGCCGGTTTCCCTTCGTGAGGGGCCATTCTCGAAGGGAAACCGGCCGCGCGCCTGCTTTCTGGAAGTTCGCCGTATTCCTTGGAAGGAGATGACGGCAATGCCGTCCTTCGAGCACACCGCCGGTGTCATGCTTCCGGCGGACGAGTTGTTCGCGTACCTCGCCGATCCCGAAAACCTGGCTCAGCTGACCGAAGTATTCAGCGTAAGTGGCGTCAAAGTCCCGGTGGAGGCCGAGGGCGAGGCGTGGCTACGAGCCGATCGGCACGCGAAGACCCTGCGCTGGGGTTCACCCGATGAAGGTGATGACCACGGCGGGCTGAGCGTCGAAGAGCGCGGCGCGGGTCAGTGCGAGGTCTCGATACGTTTTCACACCGGACGTGAAGGCGGGCAGAACGTGCAACGCGTCTTGGTCGAGGCCGTCGCCACGCTGACGCAGCGGGCCGCCGCCGAAACAGACCGGCAGGCGGGAGAACATCAGCAGGGCTGGACCTGAGCCCGTCGCCGGTCGTGCCGCGACGGGCCTCTCTCTGTGAGGGGCCCGTCGCGTTGTGATCAGTTCTTGGAATTCTTGGTGATCTTGTTCTTCGCCGACTTGGCTTTGCCCTTCATCGTTCCGACCGCGTCTTGCACCGGCGCGTAGGTCCCGTACAGCGCGGGATCGGGCTTGGGCGCGGTTCCGGGACCTCCGAGCGGTTGGGGATCGATCAGGTATTCGATCTCCTCACCGCGGAAACTCCAGTTCGCCTTGGCACCGGCGGGTCCGTCGGAGAGGTGCCAAACGGTGTTGTTGTGCTCCTGGTCCTCCTCGTCGAACAGCGCGGTGGGCGCGATGTCGCCTTCGAGGCCGTCGGCTTCCAGTTCTTCGATGGCGGCGAGCCATTGTTTCTGGTGCACGGTGTCGCGAGCGAGGTTGAATCGCAACATCGCCTTCACACCGGGATCGTCGGTCATGTTGTACAGACGGGCCGTCTGCAGCCTTCCCTGTGCCTCGGCGGCGGCGTTGGCCCGGAAGTCGGCCAGCAGATTCCCGCTCGCCACGATGTAACCACCGCTCCACGGCACGCCTTGGCTGTTGCCGAGCATCGCGCCGCCACCGGCGACGATCGCTTGTTGCGGATCCATCCCGCCGAGGATCGCCGCGGTCATCGGATCCTTGGCGGCCTCGGCCATCTCGGTGGCGGGCGCCCCTTCCAGCAGCCGGGCGACCATGGTGGCGAGCATTTCGACATGCCCGATCTCCTCGGTCGCCGTGTCCATGATCAGGTCCTTGTACTTGCCTTCGACCCGGCAGTTCCAGCCCTGGAACAGATACTGCATCGTCACGGTCATCTCACCATAAGCGCCGCCGATGAGTTCTTGCAGCTTCCGGGCATAGAGCGCGTCCGGCTTTTCGGGTTTGGCTTCGAATTGGAGCAATTGACTATGGCGGAACATCGGTGACCTCCAAGAAAGAAACGGATATCGGAGCGAACATCGGCCGGATACCCCAGAGGCGGCCGCTCACACAGAATGGTGAAACTTCGTCTGCGCTCGAATGGATATCGCGTTTTTCCCCGGTGGTGGGCAGGGCAGCCGTCGTTCATGGTCTCCACCACGACCGGTCGCCTGGCTCAAGAAGTCCGTGGCCGTCCGACGGTCAGAACAAGACGGCCGCGCGGGCCACGCAACAGAACCCAGCCGTCGCGGGCGCTCTCGATGTCGTATCCGGTGGCCAGGTACCAGTCCAAGGCCCGTGTCATTCCGGCGCCGGGTTCGACGTGCACTGCCTCGCGAGTGGTCGGATCGCCGGTCTCGATCGTCATGGCCGCTCCCCACTTGGACGGACTCGTGCCGCCGGGGCTGGGGCGAACCTGATGGACCCGAATACCCCGGTGATCAGCAGGCAAACGTCGCGGACGGCCGGAAGAGCGAGGTTTCATCCCCATCCGGCCGGGTAAGCCCCCCTTGTGCGGATTGTGATCACCGGCGCTACCGGTAATGTCGGGACGGCGCTGCTCCACACCTTCGAGTCCGGTGACGACGAGGTGATCGGGGTGGTGCGGAGACTTCCCGACACCACGGCCGAGCCGTACCGCGCGGCGAGCTGGTGCGCGGCGGATCTCGGGGATGACGTCGGCCGAGCGAAGCTGGCGGATGTGGTGCAAGGCGCGGACGCGGTCGTTCATCTCGCCTGGGCGATCTCGCCGGGACGCGACGAGCCGCCGATGTGGCGGACGAACGACCACGGCACCCGCAACGTACTTGCCGCGGTGGCGGCGGCCGGGGTGCCGCGGCTGGTAGTCCTGTCGTCGGTCGCCGCCTACGGGCCGGCCCCGCGGTGGAGCAAGGTGACCGAGGACTGGCCGTGCGACGGAATCGCGACCAGCGCCTACAGCCGCGGCAAGGCCGCACTCGAGAGCCTGCTCGACCGGTTCGAGGAGAATCACCCCGACATCAAAATGGCGCGGTTGCGTCCGTGCGCGATCCTGCAGCGGCGCGCGGCGGGGGAGTTCGAGCGCTGGCTGCTCGGTCCGGCCGTTCCCGCGGGCATCGTGGGCGGGCGGTGGCTCCCGATTCCACTGTGGACGGATTTGCGGGCGCAGGCGGTGCACAGCGCCGATGTCGCCGAAGCCATCCGCCTGGTACTCGCGAGCCGTTTCACCGGAGCGGTCAATCTCGCCGCGCCCGAAGTGCTCGGTGCTGACGCGCTGGCCGGTCTGCTCGGCGGGATCCGTGTCCCGGCACCGCGCTCGGTCGTCCGTCTGGCCGCCTTCGCCGCTTGGCGGACCGGTGCCTTGCCCCTGCACCCCGGCTGGCTGGATCTCGCCGACAACGCGCCGCTCGTGGACACCACGCTCGCCGAGACCGCGCTGGGATGGAAACCCCGCCACGACGCCGCGAGCGTGATCGCCGAACTGGTCGCCGGACTCCGATCGGGCGAGGGCGCGGCGAGCCCGCCGCTCACCCCGCCGCGGGGTGACGGACTTCTGCCCCGGCTCCGTTCGCTCGCCCGGTTGAGGCCCAGCCACCAATCGCAATCCTGACAACCTGATGATCGAGAGGCTCGGATGAGCACGGAAGTCTTCGACGCGGTCGTCATCGGCGCCGGCCACAACGGCCTGGTCGCGGCGAACCTGCTGGCCGACGAGGGCTGGTCGGTCCTGGTGCTGGAACAGGCGGACAAGCCGGGCGGCGCGGTGCGGACCGAAGAAGTCACCGAGCCGGGCTTCCGCAACGACCTCTGCAGCGCCTTCTTCCCGCTCACCGCGGTGTCGCCGGTGATCCGGGGGCTGAATCTGGAGGAGCAAGGCCTGCGGTGGCGGCACGCTCCCGAAGTCCTCGCGCACGTGCTGCCCGACAACAGATGCGCGGTGCTCTCACGGGACATCGAGCGAACGGCGGCGTCGGCCGACGAGTTCGCGTCGGGAGACGGCGCCGCCTGGAAGCGGCTTTTCGCGCAGTGGCAGGACATTCGCGAACCGTTGCTCGACGCCTTGTTCACGCCGTTCCCGCCGGTGCGCCCGGCTCTGCGGCTGCTGCGGCACACGGGGACCGCCGACGCGCTGCGCCTGGCCCGGATGCTCACGTTGCCCGCGCGCCGTTTCGGGGAAGAACTCTTCGAGGGCGAGGGGGCACGGTTGCTGCTGGCCGGGAACGCCGCGCACAGCGACCTTTCCGTCGACAACGCGGGCAGCGCCGTATTCGGCTGGCTGCTCGCGATGATCGGCCAGGACGCCGGATTTCCGGTGCCGGCCGGCGGAGCGGGAGAACTGACCGCGGCACTGGTGCGGCGGCTGGTCGCTCGTGGCGGCGAGGTCCGATGTCGTTGTCCTGTCACGGAAGTACTGGTCGCGGGCGGGCGTGCGATGGGGGTGCGCGACAGCGCGGGGGATCCGATCCGGGCACGCAAGGCCGTCCTCGCGGATGTACCGGCGCCGACGTTGTACGGCGAGATGGTCGCTCCGGAATGGCTTCCGTCCCGGCTGCTGGAGGATCTCGGCCGGTTCCAGTGGGACAGCGCCACGGTGAAGGTGGACTGGGCGCTGTCCGGCCCCGTTCCGTGGAAGGCCGAGGGCGCTCGCGGAGCGGGAACGATCCACCTCGGCACCGACCTGGACGGCCTGTCGGTGTTCGGCGGCGACCTCGTTCGCGGCCGGAGCCCGCGCAATCCGTTCCTGTTGTTCGGGCAGATGACGACGAGCGACCCGGACCGGTCACCTCCGGGCACCGAAGCCGCGTGGGCGTACACCCACGTGCCACGCGGGGTCATGGAAAACCGGAAGGCACTGGACCGGCAGGTCGCGAGGATCGAGAAGACGGTCGAGGCGAACGCGCCGGGCTTCCTCGACCTGATCCAGGGCCGGTACGTGCAGGGGCCGCTCGAACTGGCAGGCCACGATCCCGGCCTGGTGGGTGGCGCGATCAACGGCGGCACCACGGCCATCCACCAGCAGTTGTTCTTCCGCCCGGTCCCGGGCCTCGGCCGCGCGGACACCCCGGTGGACCGCCTGTTCCTGGCGGGATCCGCCGCCCATCCGGGAGGAGCGGTCCACGGCGGCCCCGGAGCCAACGCGGCCCGCGCCGCGCTGGCGCGGGCCGGTCGGCTCGGCGGTGGCTATGCGGCGGTGATCCGCGCCGCGAACCGGGCGGTCTACGACTGAGCGGCCTTCCGGTTCGCGTGCTTCCCGGTCACCAGATCGGCCAGCCGCGCGAGGGCTTCGGTGTTGCGGGGCTTGGCGACGAGCGCCTGGACCGCCTCCGGCAGGAACTTGCCAGGACCTCGAGTGACCTCCTCCGCCATCCGGACCTCGGTCTTGCCTTCGCCATGAGGGCGAAGGGTGAGCCTGACCTCCGCGGCGCCCAATGGCCAGCCCCTGGCCTCGAGGGAAAGGAACGTGCCGGGTTCGACGGCCTTCACCACGGTGACGTCCTGGATGTGCAGTGGCCACGGCCCGACGCTGTGATGGATCCGCGACCCGACGGCGGGCCAGTCCTCGTCGACGTCACGGATATGGGAACTGCCGACCACCCAGCCCGCGTATTGCCAGCCGTCGGCGAGCACGACGAAGACGACGTCCGGTGGTACATCGATGATGCGGCTGACCTCGATCACGGTGTCCTCCTGTTTCGGGGGTGGCAGAGCCCGAGTACCCCGCCGACGCGGCTTGAAGCCTTGGCGGGAACCGGCTGGGTTCGGTGGTCCTTTTGCGAGAAGCCTCCGAACGGCCGCGTGGGTGTGAGAGCCGTACGCTCCGGGTATCCACAGGGTCTAGCGCCAGGGAGGACCGATGGTGGAGAACCGGCGTCAGCGGCTGCAAGCGCTGCTGGCCGCCGACCGTGCCGCCAAGCCTGCTTCGGTGGTGAGCCTGGCGTGCGGTCGTTGTGTGGTGGAGTTGTCCGTCACCGGCGCTGGGGCGACCGTGCTGGCCGAGATGCCCACTGGAAACGGCAATGGCGACAGGCGTCAGAGCCGTGGTCTGGTGCATGCGACGAATCCGGTGAGCGCCGGGCTGGAAGATCTACAGCTCACTGTGGGAGAAGGGCCGTGCCTGGACGCCTTCGCGACCGGCGGACCCGTGCTGGTCGCCGATCTGGCGGCGGAGCTGGCGCGGTGGCCCGCGTTCACGCCCGCCGCGTGCGAGCTGGGCGCGGCGGCGGTGTTCTCCTTCCCGTTGCAGGTCGGGGTGGCGCGGCTGGGATCGCTGGATCTCTATCGCGACACGGCCGGCCCCCTCACCCGGGTCGAACTGGCCGACGCGCTGATCCTGAGCGACCTGGCCACCCAAGGGGTCGTGGACGACCTGGACGGTCACAGCGTCGACGATGTGAGCTGGCTGGCGGATCCGCACGTCCAGGTGCATCAGGCAGCGGGGATGGTGCAGGTCCAGCTGGGTTCGACCACGGAGGTGGCGTTGATGCGACTCCGCGGCTATGCCTTCACCCACGGCGTTCCCCTGGCCGATGTCGCCCAACAGGTCGTCGAGCGTTCCCTGCGCTTCACCGATACCGAGGACGGCAACAATGCCCACTGAGGGAGAGTCCCACGAGATGACCACCGACCGGGAGCAAACAGTCGCCGACACGTTCGTGTCGTTGGCGGACACATTGGTCGCGGACTTCGATGTGCTCGATTTCCTCGGTCTGCTCACCGAACGGGCCGTCGACTTGCTCAACGTCGACGCCGCCGCGGTGATCCTGTCCGATCAGCGAGGCGGATGGCGGCCCACGGCCGGGTCGTCCGAACAGGCCGAGCTGATCGAGGTCTTCGCCGCGCAAACCCAGCAGGGCCCTTGTCTGGACTGCGTTGACAGCGGCGTGATGGTGGCCTCGGCCGATCTCTCCGCCGACCTCGAACGATGGCCCGATTTCGCGCCGGCGGCGGTCAACGCGGGCTTCCGTGCGGCGTGTGCGGTGCCGATGCGGCTCCGTGACGACGTCATCGGCGCCTTGACGCTGCTGGGCACCAAACCGGTAGCCATCGACGACACCAGTGTCGCCTTGGGACAGTCGCTCGCCGACATCGCCACCATCGGGATCCTGCAGCATCGCGCGATCCGGCACGACGAGATCGTGTCCGAGCAGTTGCAAGCGGCCTTGCATCACCGCACCGTCGTCGAGCAGGCCAAGGGTGTTCTGGCCGAAGCCGGCGGGTTGGACATGCACCAGGCGTACCTCGCGCTGCGCGGCTACGCCCACGCGCACCGCCGCCGGTTGTCCGATATCGCGCGAGATGTGGCGACCATGGCCCTGGATCCGCACACCCTGCTGACCGCCCCGACCGATGTCTCCCGGTCGTGACCCCGTGAAAAGACAGAGGAGCGCAGCTCATGTCCCAGACCCCGGACTCGGTGCAGCAAACGTCGCATGACCGGGAGCGACAGGTGTCCCGCACGTTCGTCAGCCTCGCCGACACCCTGGTGGCCGACTTCGACATCGCCGACTTCCTGAGCATGCTCACCGAGCAATGCGTCGACCTGCTCGGTGTTTCCGCGGCCGGAGTGATCCTGCTCGATTCCAACGGGGGCTTGCAGGTCGCGGCCACCTCCTCGCAGCGAGCCGAGTTGCTGGGGCTGTTCGCGGTGCAGACCGATGACGGGCCGTGCATCGACTGCGTCCGCAGCGGCGCCCCGGTGTCCAGCGCGGACCTGTCTGCCGAGGCACACCGCTGGCCGAGGTTCACCGCCGCGGCCGCGGAGTGCGGGTTCCGCGCCGCCCATGCCCTGCCGATGCGGCTGCGAGACCAGGTCGTCGGCGTCATGACGCTCTTGGACACCGGTATCGGCGGCCCGGATCGCGACGACATCGAACTCGGGCAGGCCCTGGCCGACGTCGCCACCATCGGCATCCTGCAGCAGCGCAGCATCGAACGCGGGGACCAGCTCACCGGGCAGTTGCAAACCGCGCTGGACAGCCGTGTCGTGATCGAACAGGCCAAGGGTGTGCTCGCCGAGCACGGTCAGGTCTCGATGGACGAGGCCTTCACCCGGCTACGCGGCTATGCCCGCACTCACCACCACCGGCTCACCGAACTCGCCCACGCTGTCGCAGGGGGCACCGCGGACCTGACCGCGATCTTGAAGCACCCGCAACCCCGTCGAAGCTCACTGCCGTAGGACGGATCACCACGCCGCCGAGTTGCGGGACAGGGAGGGATCATGACGCAGACCGATGACACGGCGACCGCGTTGCGGGAGCTGACCGAGACCCTCACCACCAACGAATCCGTACCCGCCGTGCTCCAGCGAGTCTGCATGTGGGTGGTCTCGTTGGTGCCCGACGCCACCGCCGCGTCGGTGACGCTGATCGAGAACGGCCGGCCGCGCACGATCGCCACCACCGACGAACGCATCATGGATCTCGACCGTGCCCAGTACGACGCCGACGACGGGCCTTGCCTGCACGCCCTGCGCACCGTGACCACCGTCCGTGCCGACGCCCCCGAAGCCACGCGCCGGTGGCCAGAGTTCGCCGACGCCGCCGCCTCGGCCGGAATCGTGACTGTCCTGGCGTGTGCGCTGGTGCTGCCCGACGCCGGGTCCACGGCGTCTTCAGTGGATTCCGTCGCCACCATGGCGGGCGCGGTGAACGTCTGGAGCGATCAGCAGGGGGCGTTCGACCCGGTCGAAGCCGCGCTCGTCACCATGTTCACCGGCGCGGTCTCCGCGGTCGTGCTGACCGCGCGCCGCTGGGAACGTGCCGCGATCCTGGCCGAAAACCTACAGACTGCGCTGACCACCCGCGACGTCATCGCCACGGCCAAAGGCATCGTGATGGCCCGACGCGAAGTCGACGCCGACGAGGCCTTCGCCTGGATCATCGATCTCTCACAACGCACGAACCGCAAGATCCGCGACCTGGCCGCCGTCCTCGTCGAGGACCCGACCCTCGTCGAGCTCGCGTAGCCGGACGCGGCCCTCGCGATGATCTTCCAACCCGCCTGACAGGTGAGGATGATGGGCGATGGGCACAGCTGATCCTTACGCGTTGCGGTTCCCGGTCATCGCGCTGGTGACCTCCATTGGCGGGATCGACGCCCTCACCCGGGTCCTTGGCCCACTCTCGGCCGATCTGCCCGCCGCCGTGATCGTCGCGCAGCATCTGAGCCCCGATCGGACCAGCCACTTGACTGACATCCTCCGGAATCGGACGGCGTTACGTGTGCAGCACGCCGTCGATGGCGACGAGCTGATTCCCGGCACGGTGCTCGTGGCCCCCGCGGCACGACATCTGCTGGTGACCCCCGATGCGCGGATCGGGCTGCTCGACACCGGAGCTCTGCCTCCGGCCCGCCCGTCGGCCGACCTCCTGCTGGCCACCCTCGCTGTTACCTGTGGCCCCCGTGCGCTGGCCGTGGTGCTTACCGGAAGCGGCACCGACGCCCAGGCCGGGGTCCGTGCCATCTCTCACTGCGGAGGTACGGTGTTCGCCCAGAACGAAGCCTCGTCCGAAAGTTTCGGCATGCCCGGTGCCGCGATCGCCACCGGTCTGGTTCGCGATGTGCTGGCCCTGTCCGATATCGCCGCCGCCATTCAGGCACACGTCCGCACACCCTGACCGGCTTGTGGCCGCGACGAAATCCTCGTCGGCGACGCTCCTGAACGGCAACCTTGCTTTCACTGTGTGGCGGCCCGCCGTTCCCTGGTCACTCTGCGCTGCCTCGCGATGCCTCTTCGTGGAAAAGTGTGCCGAAACGCTGAAGAATTCAGCAGCGTACCCGCTACCTGGCGGTAGAAAACCCTTGCGCAGCAATTAAAAAAGGTTGTTCATCCCCCAATCTGGTGACACCCCTCGGAACGAAAACCCCATGACAGGTGAAGTTCCGACCCGGAAGGGGGGTGAAATGGATGAATACTTCCCAGTCGCGAGTCCTGCCCGGTGACGACATCATTGTCCTGAGGCAAGTGCTCGTGGTGATAGGCGCGTTGTTCGGTCTCGCTCTCCTGGCGATCCTGTTGTCCGGGACGGCGGACGCGTCGGACCGGTCTCCGGAACCCGGCGGCTCAGGTCTGCTCGGTGACGTCGTGGGCGCGGGTACCAAATCCGCGATGCCGCTCCTCGAATCGGTTGCGAAACCCGTTCATCGGGTGGCGTCGGAGGTGGCGCCCGTGGTGGAGCAGGTGACAAAGCCGGTCGAGCCGGTGTTGTCGCAGGTGGTACGACCGGTCGCGAGGGTTGCCGGGCCGGTCGCACGGCCAGTGCTCGATTCGCTGGCTCCGGTCACCGAACCGGTTGCCCACGCGGTGGGAGCGGAACGGCTGGTCACGGCTCTGGACGGTGAACCGTCCAGGTCGGAGCGGCCGGCTGTAGCCGGGTCGGCGTCGCGCAGCGACGTCAGCGCGGGTTCGGCACCCGCGCCCGCAATCGAAGTCCACAGTGGACTTGTCTGGGGTGCGGATTCGGCCTGGGCCCGCGCCGCAGAGCGCGGACAGTCGGTTCCAGGGCGCGAACGGCCGGTTTCTCCGGAGACGACTCATCCCGGTGAAGCGTCTGTGGTCAAGGTTCCTGGTCCGGCCGGTGGTGGCCCCGCCTTGCCGAGCGGGCCGAGTTCCGTCGGCGTCGGTGGTTCGATGTCGGCGAGTTCGGGCGGATCGCACGGCGGTGAGTACGCGGTGACCGAGACCGGTACGGGCATGCCCGGAACGGATCGGGCGTGGCGAGCACCACCGGACGACCGGAGATCCGTCCCGTGGCCGGACGAGTACGGCCACGACCATCCCAGTTGACGAACCCTTTCCACCCTCAACTCCACATTGGACAGAAGGTAAGGAAAGGGAAGTCATGCACAAGTACGTGCGACGCGGATTGACCGCCGCAGTGCTGTCCGGCGGGTTCGTCCTGCTGGGCACCGCGGTGGCGAGCGCGGACACCGGGAATTCGAACCCGCTCGGCGGGCTCGGTGACACAGTGCACTCGGTGGTGGCCGGCACCTCGTCGGCGACCGCCCACGGTGGCAACGGAGGCGACTCCGGCAAGGCCGGGAACGCCTTCAGCAAGAACAACGCCGTCAGCGGAAACTCCGGTGACGGCGGGAATTCGGGCTCGACCGGGCACAACAGCGCCTACGGGATCTGTGTGCTGGCCAGTTGCTCGACTTCGGTGTCCTCGGGCGACTCCGGCAACACCGGATCCACCGGTGCGACCGGAAACGCCGCCAACACCAGTGACACCACCGGGGGCAACTCCGGTTCCGCGGGCAAGGGCGGCGACGCCACCGCCGGTTCGAACGGTCAGAACACCGCGGACTCGCGGGGCGCCCGCGGCGGAAAGACCGGTGTGCTCGGCACGGTGACCGGGATCGCGAAGGGCGGCAACGGTGGTGACTCCGGCGATGCCGGGAACGCCTCCAGCAAGAACAACGCCGTCAGTGGAAACTCCGGTGACTCGGGCAACTCGGGCTCGACCGGCGGGAACAGCGCCTACGGGCTCTGCGTGCTCGCCCGGTGCGAGACCACGGTGACCTCGGGCGACTCCGGAGACACCGGCGGCACCGGCGCCACCGGTGACGCGCACAACTCCAGCACCACCACCGGCGGCAACTCCGGTCCGGCAGGCAACGGTGGCGACGCCACCACCGCCGTGTCCGGCCAGAACTCCGCCACGAACAACGGTGGCTGGAACCGTCGCCACGGAAACGGTGACACCGGTGTGCTCGGCATCGTGACCGGGACCGCGAAGGGCGGCAACGGTGGTGACTCCGGCGATGCCGGGAACGCCTCCAGCAAGAACAACGCCGTCAGCGGAAACTCCGGCGACTCGGGCAACTCCGGCTCGACCGGTGGCAACACCGCGCTGACGGGGACGATCGGCGGCCGGGACTTCGGCCACGGTGGCTGGAAGCACCACGGCTCGAAGCACGAAGGTGACCACTCGAGCACGACGGTCACCTCGGGTGACTCGGGCAGCACCGGCGCCACCGGTGCGACCGGGGACGCGGTGAACCACAGTGCCACCGTCGGCGGCGACTCCGGTCCGGCGGGTCACGGCGGCGACGCCGCGGTCCTCACGTCGGGTCGCAATTCCGCGATGAACCACGATGGTGGGCACAAGTCGCGTCACCATCAGGGTGGCAAGACCGGCGTCCTCGGCGCTGTCTTCGGAAAAGCCAAGGGCGGCAACGGTGGTGACTCCGGCGATGCCGGAAACGCCACCAGCGGGAACAACGCCGTCACCGGTGACTCCGGTGACTCCGGGAACTCGGGCTCGACCGGCGGCAACACCGCCGTCGAGGCCACCCGGGGCCAGGACCAGGGCCGTCACCACGGTGGCTGGAAGCACGAAGGTGACCGCTCGAACATCACGGTCACCTCGGGCGACTCCGGTTCGACCGGGGACACCGGTGCGACCGGTGACGCTGTCAACCACAGCACCACCACCGGCGGGAACTCCGGCCCGGCAGGCGACGGCGGCGACGCCGATGTCCACGCCGACGGCTGGAACAACGCCGGACGCCACCTGAGCACCGTCTGACGGGCAAGGGACAGAACACGAGCGGGGGCACCGGAATCCGGTGCCCCCGCTCCTCGTACCCGGCTTCCACGCCGACGAACAGGAGACTCGACAACGAAGACCTAGCGTTGCTAGACAATCTAGCGTCGCTAGGCTAACGTTCCTCTCGTCCTAGCAACGCTAGATTTCAGGAGAGAGAGTCATGTTCACGGCACTTGAGATCGTCACCACCGTGATCGTCGGCCTGATGGTGGGCGTGGAGTTTTCCGTCGCGTTCGTCATCAACCCGATCCTCAACGCCCTTCCCGATGACAGCTTGGTGCGCGGCCGTGCCCACGGGGGCCGGATGCTCGGCGCCGTCATGCCGGTCTGGTACATCGGTTCGCTCATCCTCGTCGCGGTCTGGGCGATCGCCGGATGGCGGCACCCCGGAGCCGGACTCGTCGTCACCGCCGGCGCGCTGCTGATCGTGAGCGTGGTCATGTCGCTCCTGCTGCTCGTCCCGATCAACAACCGGGGCAAGACGTGGACCGCCGAGAACCGGCCCGCCGACTGGAAGCAGCAGATGAACCGCTGGGACCGCTTCCACTACATCCGCGTCGCCGTCATCATCGCCGCCTTCGCCCTGCTGGTCACCGCTCTTGCCTGAGCTTCGCTGATGCCGCCGACGCGCGCCTACCGCCCGGCGGGCGAACTGCTAACTTCCGCGTCATGGTGGACCACAGCGACAGCACGGCTTTCCGGGCGCTGGTGACCGGCGCCGAGAGCGGCATTCTCCTGTTCGGCATCACGCCGCCCCGCCTGAGCACCGCTCCGGAGCGGATCCGGGAGATCACCGCGGCCACCCTGGGACGCTTGGCCGCTCTCGATGTGGACGGTCTGGCGCTCTACGACATCGACGACGAAAGTGACCGCAATCCGGCGGAGCGGCCGTTTCCCTACCTGCCGACCATGGATCCCGCCGTCTACCATTCGGAATACCTCGACGGGTGGAACCGCCCCGCGATCGTCTACCGGTGCGTCGGCAAGTACGCCGAGGCCGAACTGCGGACCTGGCTGCGGACCGCGGATCCGGAGCGCGTGCACGGTGTCTTCGTCGGTGCGTCCTCGACGGACAAGCCGGTGCTGACCAGCTTGTCCGAGGCGCAGGACCTGCGCCGGGACGTCCGTCCGGACATGCTGCTCGGCGGCGTCGCCATCACCGAGCGCCCCGAGGAGCACCTGCGGCTGATCGCCAAGCAGGAGGCGGGATGTTCGTACTTCATCTCGCAGGTCGTCTACAACGCTGACGCGGCGAAGAGCATGGTTTCGGACTACTTCTACGCCTGCCTCGAGAGGCGACTCACGCCCAAGCCCGTCCTCTTCACTCTCTCGGTCTGCGGGTCGATGAAGACGCTGTCGTTCCTCAAGTGGCTCGGCGTCGATGTCCCGCGCTGGCTCGAGAACTCCCTGCGCCACGCGGACGACACGCTGGCCGAATCGTACGAACACTGTGTGGCGACCGCGCGGGACTTGGTCGCCTTCTGCCGCAAGCTCGGCATGCCGTTCGGCTTCCTCGTCGAAAGCGTGTCCATCCGCAGGGTCGAGATCGAGGCATCGATCGCCCTCGCAGGCGAACTGAGCCGGCTGCTCGAACGTGGCCGGCCATCCGAGTAAGCCGTGCGGGAACACGCATGTGCCCGCCGCGCTCGGCGTACGAACGTGTGCTGCTTGACTTGTGTGTGTGACAACGAGGTGGGGGCGCACGGTGGCTGTCGTGTCGGCCGGTGTGCTGGTGTTGCCGGTGTCGTCGTGCTCGATGATGAGCGAAGGACAGAAAGTGGAGGAGCTGCGCAGGGCAGGTGAGCGAGGCGCCGAGGCGCACTTCGCGCTGCTTGCCGAATACAAGCTTCCCACGCCTGACGAGTGTTTGAACAACTACAGCCGCTTCACCGAGGGTGGCGCGCCGCCGGATGAGCCGTACAGCGCCACGCCGGATTGGATCTCGCTGCATGGGGGGTACTTCGTGGACAGTTGCGTGGCGGGGAAACCGCGGGTCCCGAACAAGTGATCCGAGGTTCGCGTCGGCGGGGTCGACGTAGCAGGTCGCTCGATATTCAGGATGTCACGGGGCGGTGATTTCGGTGCCGGAGTTGTCCGAGAAGGCCCTGCGCTGGGTGACTGAGGCGGTGGGAGGCGGCGCTCGAGTGGCCACGGTGGCCGGCTTGCGAGAGGGAGCCAATCCGTGGTTGCTGAGGTTCGAACCGGCCGGTCGCGTCGAGGCGGCCGTGCTGCGACTCGGGGACCCCGCTGATCCCGAGCACTGCCAGCGGTTCGCGACCGAGACCGCGGCACTGCGAGTCGCCGGTGAACACCAGTTGCCCGCGGCCAGGCTGATCGCCACAGATCTCGACGGTTCCGCGGCGGGCGTCCTGGCTGTGCTGACCACCGTGCTGCCCGGGCACAGCCGGATCCCGTCGGTCGCCTCTACCGAGCGGCTGCAGGGCCTGGGGGCCACAGCGGCCGCACTGCAGGCGGTCCCGCTGGTGCCCCGGGCTGTTCTGCCGCTGCGGGCCCGCTCGATCGCGGATGTGGACTTCGCGGCTCAACGCCGGGAAAAGGGCACCACTGCGTTGCTGACGGCTGCGGAAGAATGTCTGAACCAGCTTCCGGTACCCGCGGGCCCGACTGTCTTCGTGCACGGTGACCTGTGGTTCGGGAATACCCTGTGGTCCGGTGACCGCTGCACCGGCTTGGTCGATTGGGACTGCGCCGGTGCCGGATCGCCGGGAATCGACCTCGGTGGGGCGCGCTTCGACGCGGCGTTGATGTTCGGGCTCCCCGCCGCCGAGCAGGTGCTGGAGGGCTGGCAGCGTGCTGCCGGCCGACGAGCCGAGAGGGTCGCCTACTGGGACGTCGTGGCGGCGTCAGGCACCCTGGCCGACATGGCGTTCTGCGTTCCGGCGGTCCGCGACCAGGGCAGGCCAGACCTCGATGCGGGCGTTCTCGGGCAACGGCGGGATGCATTCCTCAGCACCGCACTGAGCCGGCTCGACGCCCACGGTCGCTAGCCGGTCACCAGTGACCCCAGCATCGCCGGTAGTCCGCTTGGCCGCACGGGCGCGACGTTGTGGCCAGATCAGTGCTCCGTCGTCGCGGATCGTGGGTTCACCTGGCTGTGTCGGGGTTTCGAGTGTGGCTGTCACTGGCGGCGAACAAGCACGCCACCTGCGCGAAGGTCGATGCGGCTTGCCGTTTCGGCAAGGTAAGTTGCGGCAGAAAACTGGCCGCTGCACCGTTGCTCGCATGAGCACTCACGACGTAGTCATCATCGGTGGCGGACCAGCGGGCCTGGCGGCGGCTGTGACGTTGGGCCGTGCCCGGCGTGACGTACTGGTCATCGACGCGGGCACGCCACGCAACGCGCCTGCCACCCAGGTCCACAGCTATCTCGGACGCGAAGGTGTCGATCCGCACGAACTGCTGGCCATCGGCCGATCGGAGGTCGAGCAGTACGGCGGCACCGTCCGCGACGACACCGTGATCGGCGTGGAGCGTGTCAGCGAGGATGCCCTGCGGGTCACCCTTGCCGACGAGAGCACTGTTGACGCGAGGCGGGTACTGGTGGCCACTGGTGTCGTCGACGAGCTGCCCGACATTCCCGGCGTCGCCGACCGCTGGGGCGTGGACGTGCTGCACTGTGCCTACTGCCACGGCTACGAGGTCCGAGACAAGGCAATCGGGCTGATCGCCAGCGGCGTCGCCTCCCTCCACCAGGCGCAGCTGTGGCGTCAGTGGAGCGAGAAGGTCACCCTGTTCACCAACGAGTCCGTGGAACTGACCGCGCCGCAACGCACCGAGCTCGCCGCGCGCCAGATCAGCGTGGTGCCCGGCCGGGTCACCGGTGTCGAGGTCACCGACGACGCACTCAGCGGCGTCCGGGTCGGTGACAGCGTGACCGAAGTCCAGGCCGTCGTCGTCTTCCCCGTGTCGGCGGCCAAAGTCGACACTCTGCTCGCAGACCTGGGCCTGACGGCCGAGGTCAAGGACATGGACGGCCAGCTCATCGGCGAGACCCTGCCCGCCGACCCCCAGACGGGAGCGACCTCTGTTCCCGGGGTGTGGGCGGCCGGCAACGTGCGAGGACACCGGGCGCAGGTCATCGACGCCGCCGCACAGGGTGGGCTGACCGGGGCAATGATGAACATCGACCTGGTCACCGAGGACGTGCACCGCGCCGTCGCGGCACATCCCGCCACGCTCTGAACTTCTCGTGAGTCCAGCCTGCGGAAGTTCGATGAGCGCCGACACGAGGTGAAGTCCTGACACTCGCTTAGACAGTCGGCCACAGGTAAAGGGAAGGCGTTTGAGATGACAGAACACCAGCCGCTCAGCGACGAGGAGACGGCCGCCATGTTCGAGCCGCGCGGCTGGGACGAGCGTTACGCCGGCCAGGAGCAGGTCTTCAGCGGACAGCCCAATGTGCAGCTCGTAGCCGAGGCTGCCGGGCTGACACCGGGCAGCGCTCTCGACGTCGGCTGTGGCGAGGGAGGCGATGTGATCTGGCTGGCCCGGCAGGGCTGGACTGTCACCGGCGCTGACTTCTCCGCAGCCGGCCTGGCACGCGCTGCCCAGCGCGCCGAGCAGGACGGCGTCGCCGACCATGTCGGCTGGTGGCAGATCGACGCTCGCGTCTTCACCGCAGGCGGCCGATCCTACGACCTGGTCACCAGCCACTACCTGCAGCCGCCGGACGGCGGGATGACACAGGTGACCCGCCGGCTCGCCGACGCCGTCGCCCCCGGTGGGCACCTCCTGATCGTGGGCCATGCCCCGATGGGGTCGTCCGCCCCACTGACCGCCGGGCAGCGCGCGGCGATGTTCTATGCCAAGGACCTGCTGCCCGGCCTGCCGGACGGTTTCGACGTCCTCGCGGTCGAACAACGGCCGCGGACCTTGATCCGCGGCGGAACGACGATCCACGCCGCCGACTCCACCCTGCTTGCCTGCCGTCGGCACGAGAACGGCCTCCACCGGTGAGCTCGCGTCTTCAACTGTCGTGTGTTCTTCGATCTTGTAACGGGATGTGATCACCTCCGGCATAGCGGACCCAGGTTTCTCCGGCCTCGGCGACCAGCCGTGCGGTCCGGCCGCGACGCCCGGGAATCCCGACCCACCGGAGGCGTAGTTCGAGCGTGGTTGGGGACATGGGTCCTCGACCAGGACGTCGTCGGCCGTGACTGGTGAGGTCGCGTGTTCAACTGTCGCGAATTCTCGGCGTAGGTGACGGTGCGTGGTCGCGGGAACGGCGTCGGCTGGGGCGGAGTAGCGAGCGGTCGCGCTGTCGCAGAGGTGGAAATCGTTTGACGCCAGTCGGAATGCGACGATCGAATGGCATCGATGAGCACGAGGCAGATGCATCCTGATCAGCAGTCCATCGACGACGACCTCGTCCGGCGCCTGATCGCAGGGCAGTTCCCGCAGTGGGCGGGGCTGGCCGTAGAGCGGTTTCCGTCCGGTGGCACGGTCAATGCCATGTATCGGCTGGGCGAGAGCTTGGCGGTGCGACTGCCGCTGGTGAAGGGTGGCACCGCAGATGTGGCGCTGGAGCAGGAGTGGCTGCCACGTCTCGCGCCCTACCTGCCCACAGCCATCCCGCAGGTGTTGGCGGCTGGGGAGCCGGGTGAGGGGTATCCATGGCCTTGGTCGGTGTACCGATGGCTGGCAGGGCAGAACCCCGAGGCGGGAGCGCTGAGCAAGCCAGCGCCGCTGGCCGAGGACTTGGCCGGGTTCGTCGTGGCGATGCGGAGCATCATCCTGCCGGGGGCGCCGCAGGCCCACCGGGGCGGGCCGCTCGCCTCGCTCGACACGGCGACACGGGCGGCGATCGAGAAGCTGCGCGGGCTTCCGGAGGAAGGCGTCGACTGCGATGCGGCGGCCGCCGCCTGGGAGCATGCGCTGCGCGCCCCAGCCTGGGGCGGCCCGCCGGTGTGGCTGCACGCCGACCTGATGCCGGGCAATCTGCTGGTGGATGACGGCAGGCTGACGGCGGTGATCGATTTCGGTTGCGCGGGGGTCGGCGATCCGGCCTGCGATCTGTTCCCGGCGTGGAACCTGTTACCCGCTGATGCGCGGGAGGTCTTCCGTCAGGCACTGGACGTGGACGACGCGACCTGGACCCGCGGTCGCGGGCGGACACTCTCGCAGGCGTTGATCGCGCTGCCCTACTACCGCGACACGAACCCGGCGATGGCGCACAACGCCCGACACGTGATCCGGACAGCGTTGCAAGAACGCTGAAAGCGTCCCCAGACCACGCCCACGATGCCGTGCGCCGACGACAGAAGACTGGTGAGCTCGCTCAGCTCAACTGTCGCCAGTTCCCCGTCGTTGTAGCGGTGAGTGATCACCGGGGGCGTAACGGCTCCAGGTGGCACCGGCCTGTGCGGCGATCCTGGTCGCGGTGACGTGGTGGTAGCCGAGGGCGTCTGCGACCACAGGTGCTGGCATGTCGAGAACATGCTGGCGGATGGCCGAGGTGCGGCCGGTCGTGGTGGGGATGCCGAGTTCGTTGACGAGGGCGGCGAGCCAGTCGGAGTGCATCGGCTGGCCGGCGCGGCGTCCGGGAAATAGCCAGCGGGAGTTCGGGTTGGTCGCGGTGTTCATGTTGTCCCGCTTGTCGATCCAGGCGAGCAGCAGCTCCGCGAATGGTGCCGGGACGGGTGAGGGTGGTTCGCCGAGGCGCAGCAGCACCTGGTCGCCGTCACGGATGACGTCGTCGATGGTGAGCCGGGCGATCCGGCTGAGCCGTTGCGCGTAGAGCAGGACGATGACTCCGGCGACCCGGGACCGCAGCGGGAGTTGGTGGTCGGCGAGCAGGTGTCCCAGCAGGGCTATCCGCTCGGACTGCGGTAGTGGAGCGTTTCGTTTGACCGACGGGCCCGGCAGCCGTAGTGGCCGGGTGAGTCTGCTGGTCATGGCCCAGAGCAGGAACCCGCGTACTCGGTTTCGGGCGTGCTCGCTGTGGTCGACATCACGAGGCAAAACCGTCGAGATCGTCGGCCTGAACAAGCACAGCGCCCGGATGCACGGAAAGCTCTCCGGCGAACTCGCCGGCAGCCACTGACGCAGGCTGGACAGTGGTCACGGCTGAGGCCGTGATCAGCGCGACCAGGACGACGATGACGACAGCCACAGGTCGAGGTTGAGGGCGAAATCGATGCCCGCCCGGGTGGCGCGGTCGGTCACCGGGCGCGCGAGCCGATCGCGAAGCCGTTGCGGGTCAAGGAAAGTCCACACCGGAGCGGTCGGTGTCGCCGCCAGGTCACCTGCCTGGTCGCGGATCGCGCGGTCGTAGGCGACGTCCTGGGTAATGGGGTACGGGGCTTTGGTCCTGTTCACGACACTGGCGGGGAGCAGGTCGGCGGTGGCCGCGCGGAGGAGGGATTTCTCCTGGCCGTCGAAGGTGTGGTGTGCCCAAGGGGTGTTGAAGGCGTATTCGACGAGGCGGTGGTCGCAGAACGGGACTCGTACTTCCAGGCCGACGGCCATGCTCAGCCGGTCCTTGCGATCGAGCAGGTCGGGCAGCCACCGGGTCAGGTGCAGGTGGAACACCTCCCGCATGCGCCTCTGGATTCCGGTTTCCCCTGGCAGCACGGGAACTTCGGCCAGGGCCTGCCGGTAGTGGTTTTCGCGATGGGTGGCGACGTCGAGTGCGGCGGCGACGTCCTCGCGCAGCAGGGCCTGATAAGTGCCGCTGCGGCCGGTGAGATATCGCCAGGGGTAGTCGCCGGTGGCCAGTGCGGCCGGATCGTGGAACCACGGGTAGCCGCCGAAGACTTCGTCGGCGCTTTCCCCGGAGATCACCACTGTCGCGTGGTCCCGGACAGCTTGGAACAGCAGGTACAGCGAGGTGTCCATGTCGCCGGTCGCCGGTGCGTCCCGGGCGGTGACCACGGCCTGCCGGGTGGCGGGATCGGCCAGCGCCGCCGAATCGAGGACGATGTCGCGGTGGTCGAGTCCGCAGTGGCCGACCATGTCCCGCACATAGGGGGCGTCGGGAGTGGCACGGAGCCGGTCCGGGACGAACTGGCCGTCGAAGTCGACCGAGAAAGTGCGCAACCGTCCGTGTGTGGAGCGACGGCCCAGCGCGGCCAGCGCGCTGGAGTCCAGCCCGCCGGACAACAGCGCGCCGAGCGGGACGTCGGCGCGCACGTGCCGGTTTGCGATGTCTCCCAACAGGTCTCGCACGTGGTCCACCGTTTCGGGTACGTCGGCGGTGTGCGGGCGAGCCCGCAGCGCCCAGTAACGGTGTTCACGGATTCCCCGGTCGTCGACCACCACCATGGTGCCGGGCCGGACCTCGTGCACGCCTCGGAAGAGGCTGCCGCCGGGAGTTCTGACGGACGCCAGGAAGTCGCGCAACCCGTCGTCGTCGACGGCCGGGGTGATCAATCCGCTGGCGAACAAGGCTTTCGGCTCGGAGGCGAAGAGGACGCCGTGGCCGTGAGGAGCGTAGAACAAGGGCTTGACACCGAGCCGGTCGCGGACGAGCAGAAGCCGTCCTCGCCGCGCGTCCCAGACCGCGAAGGCGAACATCCCGTTCAGATGTTCGGCGACCCCGGTTTCCCATTCCAGGCAGGCGTGCAGGACGACTTCGGTGTCCGTGTCCGTGCGGAACTTGTGGCCGAGCAGTTCCAGTTCCGCGCGGAGTTCGAGGTGGTTGAACACCTCGCCGGAGTAGCTGATGACCGTGAGCGGCCGATCCCGGTCATCGCTGAGCAGCATGGGCTGCTCGCCGTGCTCGGGGTCCATCACCGCGAGCCTGCGGTGGCCGAGTACCGCGTTCGCGCCTGCCCACACACCCTCGCTGTCCGGTCCTCTGGCGGCCAGCGTGTCGGCCATCGCCCGGACCACGCGGCCCTTGTCCCTCAATGAGCGGGTCGGATCGACCCAGCCCGCGATACCGCACATTGCCGAAGTCCTCCGGGACCCACCATGAGACGCCGACCGGCGGCGACCAAAACGACCCCGAGTGACTACCCGGACGGCACGAATGATCACATAGAGTGCAAAGATTCCGGGGTATCCGGGCCTGCCACCAACGGGTGGAAGTCAGGTCATGACCAGCTACGGCACACGCGAGGCGGGACAGATGTCGTACGACCCGATCGCGATCATCGGGATGGGTTGCCGGTTTCCCGGCGCGCCCACCTATGGTCGGCTCTGGGAACTGCTCGGTGAGCGGGGTGACGCGGTCGCGCCGTCGGCTCCCGACGGCCGGATCGACACGGCGGATCTCTACGACCCGACCCCACGCCGGTCCGGTCGGCTGGTCAGCCGTGCGGGCGGTTTCGTCGACTACGCCGGTGATTTCGATGCCGCGCTCTTCGGGATCAGCGAGCGCGAAGCCGCCGTCGTCGATCCACAGCATCAGGTCCTGCTGACCACCACGCACGACGCCCTCCGCGACGCGGGTCTCGCCGCGGAATCGCTTGCAGGGCAAGACATCGGTGTCTTCATGGGACAGAGCACCGGGGAACACTGGGACGCGCTCCGTGCGAACGTGACGGTGGACATGTACGCCATCGCCGGCGCCGCCGCGCGCAGCATGGCGTCGGGACGCATCAGTCACGCCTGGGATCTGCGTGGTCCCTGCGCCACAGTGGACGCCGCGTGCTCATCGGGCACCTTGGCCGTGCACCTGGCCTGCCAGAGCCTGCGCACCGGCGAGTGCGACACCGCCGTGGCCGGCGGGGTCAGCCTCGTGCTGGGCACCGACCACACCGTCGGCTACTCCGCGGCGGGCATGTTGTCGGCCACCGGCCGCTGCAGCTTCGCCGACGAGAACGCCGACGGTTTCATCCGTAGTGACGGCGCGGGTGTGGTCATCCTCAAACGACTGGATCAGGCGCGGTCCGACGGCGACACGATCCACGCGGTGATCCTCGGTAGCGCGCAGGCCAGCAAAGGACGGACGGCGAAGGCGATCATCGCGCCGTCGATACCGGGCTACCTCCAAGTCATCGACCGGGCCTGCGCCAACGCCGGCATCGCGCCCGAACGCCTCGGTTACGTCGAGGCGCACGGCAACGCCGCCCCCGCCGGGGACACCCTTGAACTGCAGGCGATCGGCACCGCCATCGGACGCCACCGGGAACCGGGGCAGCCCTGTCTGGTCGGCTCGGTCAAGACGAACATCGGGCATCCGGAGGCGGCCGGGGGACTCGCCGGTCTGATCAAGGCCGCCCTCATCGTGCGGCACCGCAGCATTCCCGCCAGCCTGCACTGCGACCGGCCCACCTCCGGCGTCGACTGGACCGGGCTGAACATCGCCGGTGTTCCCGACCGGCTCGACTGGCCCTACCCCGGCGCGGCCGTGGCCGGAGTCAGTACGTACGGGCTGTCCGGCATCTTCGTCCACATCGTGATCGGTGAACCGCCCGGCATCACAGAGCGGTCTACGGAACATCAGCCGAAGCAGCGCACAAACGATCAGGGGAGGCGTGACCGCCAGCGATCGTGAGCGTTATTGAGGGGAAGGGCAAACGTGTCGTGTTCGCGGGCGGGTCGTGCCGGACTGAAGGCTCCCTTCGCCGCGTCCGATGCGGTGAAGGGAGCCTTCAGCGGCGCGGATCTGGACCGGCCGCACCCTGACTGTCCACACGGGACACGAACCCCTCGAAAACCGCACATCTAACCATCAATCGGACATTCTGTCGCCAGAAAAGCAGCGAAGGAGTCCTTCGCCGCAGAGGCTCGGTCATGCCACATTTGACTTACCCCTCAATAAAGTGTCGCCTTCAACCTCGTGGTGGACTCGAGGTTTTCCCGGGGACACCGATGGCGAGCAGGGCCGCGTCGTCGCCGAGGCCGTCACCGAAGCTGCCGAGCAGGTCGGTGAGGTCGGTGATCAGCTTTTCCGGCGATACCGGTGCGAGTTCGCCGACGAGGCAGCGGAGGGCATCTTCTCCGTAGAGGGTGCGGCCAGGGCCGGTGCGGGCTTCGGTGAGGCCGTCGGTGTAGAGCAGCATCGTGTCACCCGGCCGCAGTATCGTTTCGGCCGGGGTGAACGCCGGGTTGGCCAGGAAGCCGAGCAGCATCCCGCCCGGCGTCTGGAGGTAGTCGGCGCCGCCGTCTGCGCGGGTGATGAGGGCCGGCGGATGCCCGCCCGTGGCGAGCCGGACCCGCATGGCGCCGTCTTCGGGTTCGAGGGTGCCGAAGATCGCGGTGCAGAAACGGGTGTCACCGCCGGTGTAGCGCTGGTACAGCACGGAGTTCAGGGTGGTCAGCGTGGCGATCGGGTCGGGGTCGTGCATCGCGGCGGCGCGCAGGGTGTAGCGGGTCAACGAGGTCACCGCCGCCGCCTCGGGTCCCTTGCCGCACACGTCGCCGAGGAAGAACGCCCACCGGTCGTCCGAGAGCGGGAACAGGTCGTAGAAATCGCCGCCGAGCTGGTCGGGGGAGGCCGTGTGGTAGTGAGCGGCGGTCCGTAGGTTCGGCACCTGCGGCAGGGTTTCGGGTAGCAGGCTCTTCTGCAGGACCGCCAGCGCGTGTTGCAGTCGTTCCCGGTCGGCGTCCGCTTGCTTGCGCGCTTCTTCGGCGCTCCGCTGTCCGCGAAGCAGTTCTTGTTCGTACGAGCGTCGTTCGCGGGCGTCGAAGATCGTGGTGCGGATCAGCAGCGGCTCGCCTCCACCGCCCCGTTTGACCACCGAGGTGACCAGCACCGGCAGCTTTTCGCGGGTGGCGGTGCGCAGTTCCAGCGCGATGCCTTTCGCTTCACCGTGCAGGTGCAGAAGCGGTGCGAAATGCGTTTCGTGGTAAAGCTTCCCGCCCACGGTGAGCAGGTCGGAGAACCGCATCCGGCCGACGACCTCGTCGCGCCGGTGGCCAAGCCACTCCAGCAGCGTGCCGTTGATCTTCGCGATCGTGCCGTCCATCAGGGTGGACAGGTAGCCGCAGGGCGCGTTCTCGTAAAGCTCTTCGGCGCTGTCCTCCAACAAGGCGGAGAAGGCCACGTCCGTGCCCGCGTCATCGGGCTGATGTGGCGGGCAGTGCCCGCGGTGGGTCATCAACGCCGGTGTTCCAGAAACTCGAGGATGGCGTCGGCGGTCGTTTGCGGAGCGCTCAGCTGCGGGCAGTGCCCGACCGCGTCGAGGGTGCGCAACCGGCTGCCCGGCATGGACGCGTGCACGAAGGCGCCGACCTCCGGCGGGGAAATCGCGTCCTGCGTGCAGTCCAGGATCATCGTCGGGAGGTCCGCTCCAGCCAGATCGGCACGCGAGTCGGAGAGGAAAGTCGTGCGGGCGAACACTCTGGCGACCGCCGGATCGGTGGCGCAGAAGCTGGCGGTCAGCTCTTCGCCCAGCTCCGGCCGGTCAGGGTTGCCCATGATCACCGGAGCCATGGCCGACGACCAGCCGAGATAGTTGGATTCCAGTGACTCCAAGAGTTCCTCGATGTCCTCGGCGCTGAACCCGCCCCGGTAGTCCCCGTCGTCGATGTAGCGGGGTGACGGTACGAGCAAGACCAGCGACGCGAACCGTTCGCGCGCCGCTTTCGCCGCGAGTACGCCCACCATCGCGCTCACCGAGTGCCCGACGAAAGTGACCTCGCGCAGGTCTAGTTCCTCGCAGATGTCCAGAACGTCGCGCACGTAACCGTCCAAGGACGAATACCGTCGTTCGTCCCAAGCGGACATTTCCGATCGTCCCGAACCGACGTAGTCGAACGACACCACGCGATGGCGTTCGGCCAGTGCCGGCGTCACCAGGCGCCACATGTTCTGGTCACAACCGAATCCGTGCGCGAGCATCACCACCGGCCCATCGGGGGGCCCGGCGACGACGACGTTGTTCCGTCGACTTACGTCCATACGCGCATCCTCGCATCCCGATCTGCCACGATCGAACGTAGCAACCTGCGAGCGATGCCGCCGTCTGGTTGCGGCGGCCGTGGTTTCCTGCAAGGCGGGCTGGTTTGATCGGTGCGACCCTGGCGGTATGACCGATCGACCAGGGCCACGCCGAGAACTGGAGCGGATCCGGGAGGGCACGGGATCGGGCGCGGGTCATTCCCGGGTCGCGTTGGGTGCCGGGCCGCTTCGAGAACGGCTGAGGGCCGCGATCCTCGCCTTGGCTTTCGCGCGTGGCGCGGACAGCAGCACCTGTCCTTCTGACGCGGCCAGGGCGCTGGCGGACGACTGGCGTCCGCTGCTGCCGCAGGCTCGGGAACTGGCACGTGAACTCGCACGGACCGGAGAGGTGCGGCTGACCCAGCGTGGCCGGTCGGTCGATCCGGATGGAGAGTGGGAGGGGCCGATCAGGATCCGGCTGCCGGGGCATGCGAATGGCTGAGCCGGACCGCACGCCCGACGGGCACTTCGTGGTGATCGACGGCAGGCGATGGCGGGCCACCGATCCGGAGATCCCGGAGGAAGCGGCGGCCCGGTTGCGCAGTCTGCTGATGCGGGCTCGCCGGGATGTCGGCGCGGCCCGCCGTGCTCAGGACGTCGAAGCGGAACGGGACGCCCGGGCGCGGGTGCACACCGCCAAGGTCGCTTTGGGCGAGCGTGGTACTCCTTGGTGGGATCAGGATTCCGCGGAGCGGCGGCAACGGTGGCGACGCGGCCTGGACGCCTTGAGCTGAACGCTGCCGTTTCCGAAGCCGCCGGGGCCGGGGGAGCGGGTAGTCCAAAAAGGACACCGCGCATCACCGCCGGTGAGACCGTTCTCGACGGCGAGCGTGTCCTCGGGCGGGCGGGAACCCGGTGCCCGGACTTTTCGCGGCGTGGGAGCCGGGTGCCGGTGATCGGGCCACGGCCTGCCGACGGCCTATCTCAACAAACAGCTGCAGGCGCTGGCCAGGGACGGGATCGTCGACTCGACCCGTGGCCCCCGGGGCGGCTTCCGGCTCGCCCGTGGACCCGAGCAGATCACGCTGATGGACGTGGTCACCGCGATCGAAGGTGCCGAGCGGGCCTTCCTCTGCACCGAGATCCGCAGACAGGGACCGAAAGGCGCGGCGCGGGACGACTACCGGAAGCCTTGCCTGATCGACCAGGCCATGCGGAAGGCGGAACTCGCGTGGCGGACCGAGCTCGCCGGGCAGACCGTCGCCGATATCAAGGTGCGGGTGGAGCGGGATGCCCCCGGTGTACCCGAACGCACCCGCCGCTGGTTCACGGGCGTCCAGGCCCGAACCCCGGCAAACGACACTCAGCGAAAGGCGATTCCATGGCGCACGAAATCATCAACCCGGCAGGGCTGCACGATCCGGGGGCGTTCGGATACAGCCACATCGCCACCACCTCCGGTGAGCTCGTCTTCATCGCAGGGCAGTACGCCTCCGACGGCAGCGGCCAGGTCACGTCGAGCGACTTCGCCGAACAGGTCGAACAGTCGCTGGCGAACCTGCGCACCGCCCTGGCGGAGGTGGGTCTCGACTTCAGCCGCGTCGTCCAGCTCCGCACCTACATCGTCGAGCATGACGCCGCCAAGCTCGAGACCATCGGCAGGCTCATCGGCCAGATCTGGGGCAAGCGGCCGCCCACGCAGACTCTCCTCGGGGTGGCGGCCCTCGCCTTCCCGGACATGCTCTTCGAAGTGGACGCCGTCGCGGTCCGGCCATAGCACTCGGCCTGTTGCGGACCATCGTCCTGGTCATCCACAACAAGGTGACCTGCCGCAAGAGCCGTCCGCGCGGGTGAGCAGGGTGTCGCCGAGTACCAGGACCCCATCCGGGTGATCACGCTTGGCGGCGGCAACGCCCTCGTCGACAGGTGCGTGAAGCCCGTGGTGAGTCCGGATCCGCTGGACCTCGCCACCGTGAGGGAGGACTTGATGGGCATTCGATCAACAGTGCGAGCAGGAGTCGCGACCAGGGCGGCCACGGCGGCGGTGATGGCGATGGTCGCGGGCCTGGTGGTGACCGCGGCGCCAGCCGTGTCCGCGTCGGCCCAGGCCATCCCACCCGATTGCAGGGTGTGGCGGAGTACAGGCTCTTGGGCGGTTTCGTCGAAGTGCACCCAGCGCGCGCACCGAGCCGCGGCGGAGTGCCGTACGCACACCCAACCCGCATACCGGTGGTACTTCGGCGCTTGGGCGAACAAGAACGAGGAATCGAAGGTGAACTGCCCGCAGGACACCACGGGTCTGCGGGGGATGAGCGTGGACTACCCGGACTGATCTCGCGTCACAGGAAAGCGTGACGCCGGTATCGCACCGGATCGCAGGCGGAGCGGGAAACGACGAGCTGCCCCTTGTCACCGAGCTGCTGGACAGCTGCGCGCACCTTCCGGTTCATTCGAATGTCCACGGTCGACGTTCATCGGCCGTGGGCATTCGACCGGCTCTTCCTCATTCAGGCTCCGCGACGGCAAGTCGGTGTCTGCCCGGATCGCCGCGCGCGGCGGGAAACCACCTGTTCGGGCAGGAGCGAATACCGGAGAGCGCCGTGTACGCCCGAGTCAGGTCGCAGCAGGGATTTCACAAGCCGTTAGGCCGATCGTGATCAGGGTTCACTCGTCCTGGTCACCCTCCCCGAACGGGGTTCCGGAAGAGGTGTGACTGCGAGATCCTCGACCTATGGCGACGGAGGCGAAGGTTGATGACGCCGAGTGGCGTGCGCTGCTGTGGCGTGAGATGGCGGCGATCGAGCAGGCCAAGAGCACACTGATGCGACGGCACGAGATCGACGATCACACCGCGGCCTCCTTGCTGGCATTGTGCGCCGAGGAAGGCGGTGTGGAGTTTGCCGAAGCTGCGCGATGCCTGAAGTGAGCGCCCTTGTCCGGGTGGTGGCCCCGCCTGGGCAGGAAAGTGCAGCCACCGTCGTCGGAGGCTCAGGTGATGCCGCGAAGATCGGCCGGTTTGAGGGGCGGCCGGATCGGGAAGCATGCGGTCATGTCCAGTGGAGTGGATGAGCAAGCTGTCCCGGCAGAACGGCGACACCGACGCAGGCGCTGGATGGCGGGTCACGGTGGAGTGATGACCGCTGTTCCGGCCGCGGTCTTCGGCGCGTTGGGTGCGTGGTACGGCTCCGCGAGCGACGCTGAGGTGAGTTGGTTGAACCCGGTGACAGGGGGTGTCATCGGCGTGCTGTTCGGCGCGCTACTGGGTTTCGGGGTGTCGATGGAGGCCCGGGAGCCGAAACCGAAGGGTGCGCGTCGAGTCCTGGTCATCGTCGGGCTGGTGTTCTGCGCCGCGGTAGCTCTGGGAATGCGGTACCTGCGCTTCCGAACGTGACCGTCTATTTCTCCTCCGACACCGAAAGCGAGCAACAGTCGCCGAACGGCGGCGATTCACCTGACCGTCCGGTCATAGGGCGCTCTGCGCGTTCAGCCTGGTCGGTGAACGTCTCCACCGTCGGTGTCTTCTCCGCTGCGAAGGTGTCTCGTCGGCGCTAATGTCACCGGCCTGGCAGCCCGCTTCCGGAAGGACACCAGTTCCGTGCACCAAGAGACGACGTCCGTCACGACCCCCGACCTCGGCTTCGGCTGGGGAGCCTCGGGCCTGATCTTCGCTGTGCTCATGATCATCGCGCTGTGGAAGGTGTTCACCAAGGCCGGGCGACCCGGCTGGGCGGCGATCATCCCGTTCTACAACGCCTACACGCTGCTGAAGGTCGCGGGGCGCTCCGGATGGTGGCTGATCCTGTTGCTCATCCCGGTGGTCAACATCGTCATCGCGATCATCGTCTCGATCGACGTCGCGAAGGCGTTCGGCAAGAGCGGCGTCTTCGGGTTCTTCGGCCTGTTCCTGTTCTCCATCATCGGCTACCTCATCATCGGCTTCGGCCAAGCCCGCTACACCGCCCCACCCACCGCCAACGCCTGAGGTCCGCGGATCAGGACAGCGTTCCGGCACGCTCCTCACCCGCGACCACGGTCAACCGGACCTTGGTCTGCAACAGCGAGTCAGCGCCCTCGGCGAACGGATCACGGTCCAGCACCACGAAGTCCGCCGCCAGCCCCGGCGCCAGGCGCCCGGTCAATCCCTCCCACCGGCACGAGTACGCGGCGTGCCGGGTGCCGTGCGCGAGGGCGTCGGCCATGGGCAGGGCGTACTCCGGGATGTTGGGCGGCAGCCCGGGATCGGACGCCGATCGCCGGGTGGTGGCGATGAACATGTTCGGCAGCGGCGGGTGGGGCGCGGTCGGCGCGTCGGAGCCGAACGCGAGCACCGCGCCGGCGGCGGTCAGCTCCGGCCACGGGTACCCGCGCCGCACGCGGTCGTCGCCGAGCACCGCCCGCCAGTTGTCCTGGATCGCCGGATCGGCGTGCACCGGCTGCATGGACGCGACCACGCCGAGCCGGGCGAGTCGGCGCACGTTCTCCTCGGTCACCACCTCGACGTGCTCGAGCCGGTGCCGCCGGTCGCGCGGCCCGTTGACCTCGATCGCTTGCTCCAGCGCGGAAAGCGCGATGTCCGACGCCTCATCGCCGATCGCGTGCAGCGCCACCTGCAACCCGGCCGCGTCCGCCGCCGCCACGACGGGGGACAGGGCTGCCAGGTCCCAGATCGGCCCGGGATGGCTGCCGTCGGCGAACGGGGCCTTCATCGCCGCCGTGCAGCTGTCGATCACGCCGTCCACCAGCAGCTTGATACCGGTGACCCGCAACCACGGCCCGGACAGCCGCCGGGCCAGCTCCACCGCCCGCCGGACCTGCCGCAGATCGTCCTCGGTGCTGCCGGTCCGCTCGACCAGCCAGTGCCCGGCCACCCGCAGCGGCAACCGGCCGCCGCCGCGGGCCAGTGCCCGCTCCAACGCGTCCAGGTCGTCCTGCCCCAGCCCCATGTCCACCGCGCCGGTCACGCCGTCGGACAGATACTGCTCGAACGTCGAGGCCAGTGCGGCGTCGCGCTCGTCGTCGCCTGCTTGCGCGTCGAGGAACCGCCGCGCCAGCTGCAACGCGGCCGCCTCGTACAGCATGCCGTCCGGCTCGCCCGCCTCGTCGCGGCCGATCCGGCCGCCGATCGGGTCGGGGGTGTCCGCCGTGATCCCGAGTTCCCGCAGCGCGGCGCTGTTGACCCACGTCGAATGCAGGTCGTTGGCGGCGAGATAGACCGGCCGGTCCGGCACGGCCGCGTCGATCATGCCGCGGTCCGGGCCGCGGCCGTCCAGCGCGCCGAACAACCAGCTGCGGCCCAGGATCCGTGGCGCGCCGGGGTCGGCGTCCGCCGTCTCCCCGATCCTGGCCTGGATCTCGGCCACGTCGGCGGCGTCGAACAGGTCGACCTGCCGCAGCGCCTCACCCATCCCCAGCAGGTGGGTGTGCGCGTCCACGAAACCGGGCAGCACGAACGCCCCGCCGAGGTCCACCAGCCGCGCGCCGTCGGCCAGACCGTCGGCCGTCGCGGTGTCGCCGACGAACTCGATCGACTCCCCGCGCACGACCATGGACTCCGCCCACGCGGGCTCGTCGGCGGTGAAGATCCGGCCGCCCCGGTAGTGGACCAGTTCCGGCTTGCTCATTTCACTCCTTGTGTCGACGAACGCATCGCCAGGACGTAGATCAGCGAAGGGACGATCAGTCCCACCGGCAGCGACAGGTCGATCCCGCCCACCAGCTCGGCCAGGAACCCGATGTGCACGCCGGGGACGGCCAGGAACTCGATGGCGAACGCGGCGCCTGCCACCAGCGCGGCGAAACCGGCCCAGTTGACCCCGCCCCGGTACCAGAACGGGCTGCTCCGGCCGAGATCGCTGAGCGCGTGGCCGTCGTACCGGTTGCGCCGCAGCAGCAGATCGGTGACGTAGATGGCCATGATCGGGGCCAGCACCGCCACCATCATCTGCAGCATCCGGCTGACCGTGTCCAGGAAGTTCGAGACCAGCAGCGCGTACATGGTCAGCAGGATGCTGACCATGCCGTAGAACAGCACACTGCGCGACCGGCGGACGCGCATCCCGATCGCCTGGAGCGCCAGCCCCGAGCTGTAGATGATCAGCGCGTTGTTGGCGATCGCGCCCAGGATCATGGCGATCAGGAAGACCGGGGAGAACCAGCCAGGCAGCAGGCCGGTGAGCGCGGTCTGCGGGTCGCTCATGTCCAATGTGGTGGCGGCGACCGCGCCCAGCGCGGTGCACAGGACGCTGGGCAGGTACGCGCCCGCCGCCGTCCAGCCGACGATGGCCGACGGCTTGGCGGTGCGCGGCAGATAGCGGGCGAAGTCGGCGCTGGTGCTGTAGGACAGCGGGGCCGAGGCGACCATGGCCAGCCCCGCGGCCAGCGCCGCCCACAGGTCGGGTCCCTGGAGCTCCCGCGGCGGCTGGTGACCCCAGTCGGCGTTGCCCAGCACGAAGAACGCCAGTACCGCGAACACCACCGCGAGTGCCGCGGCGAGCGGCATGTACAGCCGGATGATCGTGGCGTGCCCGTAGACGCTGATCGCCAGCGTCACCGCCGCCACGCCGACGATGACCAGCGTCTTGCCCACCGTGCCGAGTTCCAGGCCGAACCTGGAGCACAGGCTGAACGCCGTCACCGACGCGGCCGACAGGCTCAGCGCGACGTAACACACGGAGATCAGCGAGCCGTTGAACGTGACCAGCACCCGGTTGCCGCGAACGCCGTACATGGTCCGGGTGATGACCGAACTCGGCGTGCCCGCGGCCGGGCCGCTGACCGAGATCAGCCCGACCAGCACCCAGAACAGGTTGCCGACCAGGATCACGCCGAGTGCCTGCCACAGGCTCAGGCCCAGCACCACCAGCGCGCCGCCGACCACCAGGCTGAGGTAGCTCACGTTCGGCGCGGCCCACACGCCGAACAGGTCGCGCGCCCGGCCGTGCCGTTCCTCGTCGCCGATGACGTCGATGCCGTGCGTCTCGATCCGGGTGGCCTGTGCGGAAACGGGTTCGGGTATCGCTCTACTGGCGGGGTCTTGGATCACGGCGGGGCCTCCAGCGGTGTCCTCTGTGGACTGAGTGTCTGTTGGTGAACCCGCGTCCGCGATCGACGTCGGCAGGACGCTGCCTGGTCTTCCACACCCGCGTTGGCGGGTAAGGCGTCCTGCCACCGCGATAGCGGGGCCTTCGGCCGGGGCGGGTTCACATTTGGTCCTGTTCGCGGGTCCATCTCAGCTCTGCCAACTGGCCCTGAGACGTGGGTCACGGGGTGTGGGGACGGTAGGGCGGGCCGCCCGGCCGCGTCGATGGACGCGGGGTTGAACTTTGCGCGTGACGGTGGACACTGCGTCCATGCCGCTGACTGTCGCCGCCCTGCTCGCCGTGCGCGAGCTCCGCCTGACCCTGGTCGCCGGAGAGGGTGGCCGGGACCGGGTGATCGAGGCCGCGCACGTCTCGGAGCTGGCCCGCCCCGGCGAATGGCTGCAGGGCGGGGAACTGCTGATGACGGCCGGTGTGGTGCTGCCGACGGACCGGCGGTCCTGCCGGGGTTTCGTGCGGGACGTGGTCGAGGGCGGCGCGGCGGCGCTGGCGTTCGGCGTCGGCCACGGCCAGCCGCACCGGGAGCCGCCCGGCGAGCTGGTGGCCGCCGCCGAAGCGGCCGGGCTGCCGCTGCTCGTGGTGCCGGACGAGGTGCCGTTCATCGCGGTCACCAAGGCGGTGTTCGCCGCGCTGGCCGCCGAGGACCGGCGCGCCCTGGAGCACACCGTCGATGTCCAGCGCAGGCTGACCGTCGCGGCGACTTCTGGCGGCGGCCTGAACGCGATCCTCAAGGTGTGGCTGCGCGCGACCGGTCGTGCCGCCGTGGTGACCGACCTGCTCGGCCGCGAACTGGTCGCCGTCGGCGAGTCCGCGCCCGCCCTGCTCGCCGCCGGGCGCACGGTGCTGGACGAGGTGGGCGCCCGCGGGTTGCTGGGCAGCGCGTCGGTCGCGGCGGACGGGCTGACCGTGGCCGTGCAGCCGATCGGCGCCCGGCGGCTGCGCGGGCACGTGCTGCTCGCCAGGCCGTCCCAACCACAGCCGGGCACTCTGGACGCCGCGCTGGTTTCGTTGCTGACACTGGAACTGGAGCGCAGGCACCTGGCCGACGAACCGCGGCGGCGAGCCGGTGCGGAGGCGCTGGCCCGGCTGCTGAACGGGCTGCCCGACGACCGGGCCGAGTCCGTCCTGACCGCGTTCGGGCTGGCCGCGTCCTCGGTGCGCGGCTTGGCGGTGGTGGCCGGGGCGGGGGAAGCGGACGACCTGGCCGCCGATCTCGCCCTCGTGCTGCCCGGCGGCCTCGTGCGGTGGTCCGAGGACACCGTGGAGGCGCTGGTCGTCGACGAAGTGGACGTGACCGCGCTGCTCGACCGGTTCGCGCCGGGGCGCCCGGCCGGCGTCGGCGCGGCATTGCGGCCGGGCTCGGCGGCCGTCTCGCTTCGGCAGGCACGGGCGCTACTGGCCACCAGCGTTCGTCTTGGCCGTCCCGCCGAGGCCGGGGAGCACAGCACCAGCAGGCTGCTGCTCACCCTGGGGCCGCCGGAACTGCTGGCCTCGTTCGCCGACACCGTGCTGGCGCCGGTCGACGCCGCCGACCAGCGGGAGCAGCTGCTGGCCACGTTGCGCGCGTGGCTGGACGCCAACTCCGCGTGGGACGTCACGGCACAGCGCCTCGGCGTGCACCGGCACACCGTGCGCAACCGCATCGACCGGATCGAGCAGCTCACCGGCCGGACGCTGACGACCGCCTCCGCGCGCTACGAGCTGTGGCTCGCGCTGGAGGCCCGGGACGCGCTCGCCTACGCCGACACCGGACGGGATTCGCCGTCGCGTCCACATTGACCGGCCAGATTGGACTCCGCGTCCATCGACCGGGGCAGGACGGCGCACGTACGTTGCCGGGCACGCTGACAGAAGGCAGGTGTTCGATGGGTTCTCCGGAAGTCGATGTCGTGATCGTGGGCGCGGGCTTCGCCGGGCTGACGGCCGCACGTGATCTCGGCTCGGCCGGGCGAACGGTGCGCGTGCTGGAGGCGCGCGACCGGATCGGCGGCCGTACCTGGTACCGGACCGACCTGTTCGACGGAGTCGGGCTGGAGATGGGCGGTACGTGGATCGTCCCCGAGCAGACCTTCGTCACCGAGGAGGTCCGCCGGTACGGGATCGCGGTCAGCGACAGCGAGTTGCCAGCCCGGATGACCTGGTCGGATCGCGGCACCGTGCTGAAGTCGCTGCTTCCGGTGCCGCCCGGCGAACTGGAGGACCTGGAACTCGCGGTGCGCGCCCTGGTGGCGGCCGGCGCCCGGCTCGACGTGGACCGCCCGCTCTCCGGACAGGGCCTGGCCGACCTCGATGTGCCGATCCGGCAGTGGGCCGACGAAGCCGGCTTGAAGGGCAACGCGCGGGAACTGCTGATCTCCTGGTTCTGCGGCTGCGGCAACGCTTCCGCCGACACCGGCTCCGCGCTGGACATCCTGCGCTGGATCGCCGCCATGGGCAACTCCGTCTGGGGCATGGTCCGGGCGAGCGTGCTCGGGCGGACCTTCGACGACGGCACCGTCTCGCTCGCCACGGCGCTGGCGGAGGACGGCGGCGCGGACATCCGGCTGAGCACGCCCGTGCGGTGGGTGCGCCAGGAGGCGGACCACGTCGTCGTCGGACACGACGGCGGAGAGGTCACGGCGCGGCGGGTGCTGGTCACCGTTCCCATCGGCGTGCAGCGGCACATCGAGTTCACGCCCGCGCTGTCCCCGGCGAAGCTGGCCATCTCCACCGAGAACCACGCCGGGCAGGGGCAGAAGGTGTGGGCGCTGGCCCGCAACGTGCCGGACGACCTGAGCGGATACGGCTGGGGTACCGAGTTCGACTACGTGGGCGCGATGTACACCGTGCCCGAGGGCGTGGTGCTGGTGTGCTTCGCGCCCGAGCACGACCGGGTGGACGGGCACGACGTGGCGGACGTGCAGCGGGCGGTGCGCGAGTTCGCGCCCGAGGCCGAGGTCGTCGCCGCGACCACGTACGAGTGGGTGGACGACGAGTGGTCGCGCGGCACCTGGACGACCTTCCGGGCCGGGCAGATCTCCCGTTACGAAAGGGATCTCGCCGTGCCGGAGGGCTTGGTGCACTTCGCCGGGGCCCACACCGCCCAGCGGTGGCCGGGTTTCATCGACGGTGCGATCGACAGCGGTCGCCGCGCCGCCGCCGAACTGCTGGCGATGCTGTGACGACCCGGTCGATCCGCTCGAGAATGCCATTCTCCGAATCCGATATTCGGAGTAAGGCTTCGAATCCGGCGTCGACGCGAGCCGGGTGACAGTGGGTCGCGGCCGGGGACCCGATCAGGACTTCGGTGCTGCCGGAGGATGGAGCCCTGGCGGTGAGAACGAAGACCGAGAGTGTCTTCGGTACGGGTCCGGTATGGGCGCTGCACGTCGGCGAAGCTGAAACAACGTGCTTTCGGGCATTCCGGCCTTGTTCGGTGCTGGTTCACACTTTACGGTGGCGGCCGGGTTCTTCGTATATTTCCCCGATGCCGCCGCTGGCATAGTCACGACCGAACATTTCGCCATTCCCTTTCGCTTCGAGTAAAGGATGGTTCCTTGATGCCGACGGATGCCCTCGAACGTGTCACGCTCATCTTCACTCTGTTCGACCGCAACGGGAACGGGCATCTCGAAGCCGAAGACTTCGAGATCATGGCCGCCGACGTCGTCGAGGCGGCACCCGAATCCGGCGCGGCGGCCAAGGACGCGATGCGGGCGGCGTTCCGGCAGTACTGGCGCACCCTGGCCGAGGTACTGGACGTCGACCGCGACGGTGAGATCACTTTCGACGAGTACACCGCCGTCGTACTGTCGCCGGAACGGTTCGACTCGACCATCAGGGTTTTCGCCGAGTCGCTGGCGGCGCTGGGCGACCCGGACGGAGACGGTCTCATCGAGCGCCACGTCTTCCACTCGCTCATGACGGCGATCGGCTTCGAACGCGCCAACATCGAGGCGCTCTTCGACGCCTTCGGCCCGTCCGCGTCAGACCAGATCACCGTTTCGACCTGGGTGGCCGGGATCAAGGACTACTACAGCCCCTCGAAGACGGGCATCCCCGGCGACCACCTGGTCAGCGGCGCGCCCACGGCCTGAATCCGGCATCCGAACAGCGAAGGAGCACGGTGGACCCCACCATCGGACTGGCCGTCGGCCGCGGAACCGGACCAGAACTCGCGAACGTCTTCGAACGTGTCCTGAACACCCTCGGGAAGGCGTCTTCGACGACCATCCGCATCGTGCGCTCGCCCAGGCTGTACCACTCGTACTTCTCCCTCAAGGCCGAAGGAAGCGGCTTCGCGGAGATCGCGGACCTGACCCGGCAGGACGCCGACCACTACGAGCGGTTCTGCCGCGCACGGGCACTCGCGGGCACCACCGCCGTCTTCCGCACGGCGATCAACGCCCAGTCGTTGTACCTGGTCCGCGAGCGACTGCAGGCGGTGAAGACCGACCTCATCGAGGATCGGGACTCGTCGCTGTTGATGGTGCGCGACGAAGCCCAGGGCTTTTACACCGGCGAGAACAGCCACAGCCCCGGGGTCGTCCATCGCACCATGAAGTTCAGCAAGGAGATCACCGCGAAGGTGGTCGCCGCCGCCCTGGAGCAGGCGCGGCGGCAGTGGCCCGGCGAGCAGGTGGAACGGGTGGTCATGGCCTACAAGTTCCACCTCCTCGACGGTGCTCTCGGTGGCTGGGTGGAGGAGATCGCGGCACGGCACGGCGTGGAGATCGCCCTCGCCCAGCCGGACACGGTCAACCGCAACCTCATCGAGCACGGGTTGCCGCGGCGCACCGTCATCATCGGCGCCAACGAATGGGCCGACATCATGCACGTGGTCCTGCTGGACCGGCTGGGCTCCGAACGGCAGGAAAACCGCTACACGGAGAACATCCACCTGCATCCCGACGTCGCCGGACTGGTCGAGTACCAGACCGTGCACGGTTCCGCGGACGACCTGGCGGGCCTGGGCATCGTCAATCCCGTGGCGACCATCCGGGCGGCGGCGGCGATCGCGGAACGGCATGCCGGCTGCGCGGGCGCGATCAAAAGCACGGAGGACGCTCTCGAATCCGTCGGACGCCAGGGAATCACGACTCCGGACCTCGGCGGACCCCACTCGACCACGGAGGTGACGGAGGCCGTGGTGGACCTGCTGAAGCAACCCGGGCGATCAGCCGACGTCCTCTCGGCAGTGGAAGGGTGACCGGGACGGCGCTGGTCGTCATGGACCTGCAGAACGACTTCTGCACCGGGCCGGTAGTGGCGGGCAGGTACGCGGGCGATCTTTCCACAGTGGACGCCGCGACGGCCGGTGCCGCGCGGGCGGTGGACGTGGCGAGGGCTCGCGGCATCGAGGTCGTCTTCGTCCGGTTCCACGGTGACGTCGAGCATCAAGGCCCGAGCTGGCGGCATCGGGACCTGATGCTCGGGAAACGCCCGAAGTGCCGGGAAGGCACCTGGGGTGCGGAATTCCACCGGGTCTCGCCCGCCGGCGGCGAACGTGTCTTCACCAAGAACGCGCGCTTCGACGCCTTTCTCACCGACGGTTTCGAGGAGTACCTCGTCCGGAACGGTTTCGGGCACTTGGTGTTCGCGGGTCTCTACACGGATGTCTGCGTGGACTCCACCGCGCGGACGGCGTTCCAGCAAGGGTTCCACGTGACCGTCCTGACCGACTGCACGACGAGTCTCCACCTGCCCGACGACACGATCCTGGGCTTCATGGGCACTGTCTACGGCGCCCGCCTGGCCATCCTCGACGATCCGGAAGTGTGGTCATCGCCCGAAAGGCAGGAGCCTTGGCCGGTACGAAGCACGACGGCGGCGCGATAGAACTGGGTGTCGGCCGGACCGCGCTCATGGTCGCCGCCGCCCGCGCGATCGAAACCCACCGCCCGGACTCGCTCGCCCGGGACGGCTTCGCGGAGCATTTCGTGCGTGCCGCCCGGACCTGCGAAGACTGGCCGTTACGCATGGAGCAGGTCCCGGACGGGGACGCCGATCCCCTGTGGGGCAGGCTCGGGCGTTACTTCGGTCTGCGAACCCGGGTCCTGGACGACTTCGTCCTCCGGTCGGCGCGGGCCGGAGGACGTCAGGTCGTGCTCCTCGGCGCGGGCCTCGACTCGCGGGCCTTCCGGCTCGACTGGCCTGCGGGCTGTGTGCTGTTCGAGATCGACCGCGAGCCGGTGCTGGGATTCAAACAGGACGTCCTCGACAAGCTAGGCGCCATAACGAAAACGCGGCGCGTGCCGATCGCGGGCGACCTGCGCGGCGACTGGACGGCCACCCTGATCGCCGCCGGGTTCGATCCGGCGATGCCGAGTGTCTGGCTGGCCGAGGGCCTCATGCTCTACCTGTCCAGTGCCGCCGAGCGCGGCCTCATCGACACCGTGGACAGCTTGAGCGCCGAAGGCAGTTCACTGGCGTTCGAAGTCAAACTCGGCGTGGAACGCCCCGAAGTCCGGGCTAACGCCGTCTACACCTCGGCGAAGCAGCGGATCGGGGTCGACCTGCTCACCCTGTTCGACCGTGAACCACGCCCCGACTCCACGAGAGACCTTGAGCGCAAGGGGTGGTCCACCGAGGTCAAGACGCCCTTCGACTTCACTCGCCAGTTCGGGCGCGGTCCACGGCCCGAGCCGGACGACGCGTTGGCGAGCAACAGGTGGGTCTTCGCGACCAAGCCTCGACCATGACAGCGGAAAGCTAGAATGGTTTTCGTGCATAGGTCACCGGTCCGCGAGTGGGAGTCCTTGCTCGCCCGGCTTCATCCCGGCGAGTGGAAGCCTGTCACGAGTGGACAGTCCGGCGCCTCTGTCTTCCGCAGTGCCGACGGCTCGCGGTACGCCAAGTGCGTCACGGGCGAGCAGCGGGTTCTTCTGGAAGAGGAACGGGACCGTGTGGACTGGCTCAGCGGCAGTGGCATCCCGGGACCCGAGGTGCTCGAATGGGGCACCGACGCCGACGGCGCGTATCTGGTGACCAGCACCGTCCCAGGCGTGCCCGCGGACAGCGTGCCGGCTCAGGCGCTCTGGCAAGCCTGGCCGTCCATCAGCGAGGGCGTACGAGGTCTGCACGCGTTGCCGGCGAAGGAATGTCCCTTCAGCAGAGATCTGGCACAGATGTTCGCCATCGCCCAAGATGTCGTCGCCCGCGACAAGGTCAACCCGGAGTTCCTGCCGGTCGAGCAGCAGCAGACGCCGCCCGTCGAGCTGCTCGCTCGGCTTGCCGGGCAAGTCGAGCGCCGTCTCGTGCAGGAGGCAGGCGACACCGTCGTCTGTCACGGCGATCTCTGCCTGCCCAACATCATCCTCGACCCGGTCGCCCTGAACTTCGCGGGATTCATCGACCTCGGTCGCCTCGGCCGGGCCGATCCTTATGTCGACATCGCTTTGCTGCTCGCCAACGCCCGAGGAGTCTGGGATGACGAGAACCAAGCTATCGCCGCCGACGACGCCTTCGCTCGTGCTTACGGGACCACGTTCGACACCGACCGGCGGCGGTTCTACCTCCATCTCGACCCGCTCACCTGGGGATAGCGCGTAGGGCATCTGTGGCTTGGCGGGTAAGGAATGGCCGTCGGTCCTGTGACGACAGTGGGCAGTGGTGCGTATTCGTGCCTTTCACCTGGGGCGATCGCTGAGGTTCTACCTCGCCCTGGATTGCGAAGTCCGGCTGACCGGTGATGGCTGGGTGCAGCTGCGCAACGCGGACACCGTGTTGGGCGTCCAGCATTGACACGAGCCCTGTCAGCTATCCCGCCTGCGCGCCTGGCGGCCGGATCACCGCTCGCGATCCTGACTCGCACGCTGTCTATGTCAGCCAGGTGGAGAGCGGGTGAGCTCTGGTTCAGCCGGTGCAGTTGGGCACTGCGGGGGCGCTCCCGACGCAGTTTCCGGGGGTGTTGGCGGTGATCGGCGCGTTGTTGGTGGTCATGGTCCCGTTGGTCCGGTGGACCCCGCCCGCGGTCAGCAGTGCGTGGTTCACGGTCACGGCGGTCTGGGTGATGGTCGTCGCGGTCGAGTCGACCGCGGCTATCCCGCCTCCTTGCGCGCCGCTGTTGCCGCTGATGAGCATCGGGGTTCCGGAGACGCCGGTGGTGGTCAGCGTGCCGCGGAGGCCGTTGTAGATACCGCCGCCTTGAAGGAGCGCGGTGTTTCCGAGAACGCTGCTTCTGGTGAACGAAGCCGCGGGTGCCGTGCCTGACGGGGTGTCGGCGTTGGCGAGGCCTCCGCCGGCGAGAGTGGCGTAGTTTCCGCTCAGGCTGCTGGTGGTGAGTGTCACGGCGCCGCGGTTGAGGATGGCGCCCCCGTTGCCGACCACGTTGCCGTTGGTGAAGGCGACCGAGGTGGTCAGGGTGAGGTTGCCGGTCGGACCGACTTCGGCGATCCGGAAGGGGAGCAGCGAGGTTCGCGTGATGGTCGCCGGGCCGAGTAGTTCGATCGGTGTGGTGATGACCGGCAGCCCGTTGGCGAGTCCGCCGTGCGGCGAGGTCAGCGCGTAGGTGCAGCCGCCCGCCAGCGTCAGGGTGTCGCTGGCGACCGTGGAGTTGGCGAGGTTGACGGCGTCGACGAGGGCGCTTTCGCCGCACGCCACGGGAATGGTGGTCGCCTGCGCCAGGGGCGCCAGCGTGATCATGCCCGCGCTCAGGACGGTGGCGCCGACGACGGCCCGCAGAACACTGCGCTTTCTTCGCATCACATCTTCTTTCCTGGAACGAAATCAACAGGTGTGGTCACGGGAGAACGGGCGGTCATCCGACGCATCCGGGGACAGGGGAGGGGCTGCCGGTGCAGTTGGTCGCGGTGTTGGCGGTCACCGTGGAGGTGTTCAGCGTCGCCGAACCCGCCACGTAGTAGATCCCGCCGGGATTCACCGTCGCGGTGTTGGTGTTGACCACACTGCTGGTGAGCGTGAGCGTCCCGTTCACACTCGCGATTCCGCCGCCCTGGCCCGCGGTGTTGCCGTTGACCGTGCTGTTGGTGAACGTCGCCGCGGACGGGGTTCCGGTGCTGTGCAAGGCGCCACCACTGCCGTTGGCGGTGTTGCCGGACAACGCGCTGCCGGTGAGGGTCACCGCACCGAAACTGAGGATTCCGCCGCCATTGTCGTTGCCGGCGGCGGCCGCATGGCCGTTGCTGACGGTGACCGCTTTGAGCGTGATGCCGCCGGTGGGTGCGACCTGGCCGATGCGGAAGGCGGCCGCGGCCGGTGCGCGGGTGATGGTGTTGGCATTGCCCTCGAGCGTGATGGGCGTGGTGATGATCGGCAGGCCGGCCGGGCCGTGCACACCGTCGTCGCCGTGAGGCGCGGTAAGGGTGTAGGTGCAGCCCGGGGTCAAGGTGACGGTGCCGCCTCCGGCGGCGTTGGCCGCGTCGACCGCGGAGACCAGCGCCGCCTCGGTGCACGGGACGGATTCCGCACGGGCCTGTGCCGATGCGGGGAGAAGGACGACTGATCCGGCAAGCAGGAAAAGGGCGCCGGAAAGAGTGGAAATCGTGCGGCTGTGTCGCATGTGGACTTTCCTGGATCCGAGACCGATGGTGGAGGAGCAAGAAGCTCGAACGTCCCGCTGAAAGCGGTCACCGGCGGTCAATGAACAACCATGTCGGACCCTACACCTGTCGGCCGGAAATGGACAGTGGTGGAATTCGTTCGGATGCTTTCCGGCAACTTTCTTGGAATTATTCTGCGGAAAGGGTTTGATAACGAAAATCGTGGACTGAGGCCGACTTGCACACTGTGGAAAAAATTCACTGTTCACGGTGGGAACGCCATAGCGGCGGCTGGTCGAACCGGAGGGAATCGACTCGAGGAACGTCCATGCCGTGCACGTGACCGGTGGGACGTCGGGTGCGATAGGGACTTTGGTCCTCGCGGAGCGGGCCCACCGGCCGGGTGGGAGGGGCCCTCGGGCAGGGCCTGCGGGACTTCATCCTCTGCGTTCCGCCACCGGTCTCGGCCGAGACTGGAACAAGACTCGGGTAGCACGGCGGCCAGAGGTCGCCGGCGTGCGGAAACGGGACGACGAAGCAGAGGAGCGGAAATGCCGGTCGCCACGGAGAGATCCATCGTCGCCGGGATCGACGGATCACGGTCCGCGAAGACCGCTGCGATGTGGGCGGCGGACGAGGCCTCGAAGCGTGGGCTGCCCTTGCGGCTCGTCCACGTGTTCACGATCCCGGTCGTGACGATGCCGGGTGTCATCACCTCGTTCGAAGGGGTCCGTGAGGGTTTCGAGAGCCGTGGTCTCGCCTGGATTTCCGAGGTCAGGGAAGCGGCGCTCGTCCGGCATCCGGATCTCGTCGTCGAGACCGCGGTCCGCGAATGGAACCCGGTAGCGGCTCTGACCCAGGAGTCGGTGAAGGCGACGATGGTCGTACTGGGGTCGCGAGGGCTCGGCGGTTTCACCGGGATGCTCGTGGGCTCGATCGCGGTCGCGCTCGCCCATCACGGCCACTGCCCGATCGTCGTGGCCCGAGGCCGGCAACTGGACGTCGCCGCGCAGGAAGCGGGGCCGGTCGTCGTGGGAACGGATGGTTCGCCTGCCGGCGAGGCGGCCGTCGGGTTCGCGTTCGACGAGGCGAGGGTGCGGGACGCTGACGTGACCGTCGTCCGGACCTGGTCGGAGCTGGTCGACCACGGCGCGATCCGGCCGCATTTCCTTGCCGTCGATCCGGCCGAGATCGAGGCCGCCGAAAGGAAAGCGGCCGAGGAGCAGGTGGCTCCGTGGCGGGACAAGTACCCGGACGTTCCGGTCGAGATCGTCATCCGCAAGGGACGGCCGGTTCGTACTTTGCTCGAATTCGGGGCGAGGGCGAGGCTTCTTGTCGTCGGCAGCCGGGGGCGCGGGGGATTCGAGGGCATGCTTCTCGGGTCGACCAGCCAGGCGCTGGTCGCCCATTCGGCATGTCCTGTCGCTGTCATCCGGCTCGCGGCGCCGGAACTGTGAAGCGTGACCGAGGCGGACCTGATGCGGGACCGGTTCCCCCGGGACATTCGCTCAGCGGGACATCACCCGCGGTGACTTCGTGCGCGCGTTCGCCCGCGAGGACACCGCGATCGCCGCCGACGTGCGGCACCACCTCTCTGTCTACGGGGGTCCCGGCCGGTGGAGCGTCGAGGTCGACGGCGGCGTGTGCCGGATCGGCGACCAGTACGGGAACGACACCGACCGCCACGTGGCGAAGGTCATCGCCGAGGCGGTTCCGGGTGTCGTGGAAGCGAAAGTGACCTACCAGGAGGCTGACCGATGAGCACTGCGGACCACAAGATCGTCGTAGGGGTGGACGGCTCCGGGCCCGGGCGGGCCGCCGTCCGATGGGCGGCGGGTTCTGCCGCCGAACGCGGTTTGGGGCTGCTGATCGTGCACGCCCTCCATACGGAGCGGATCAGCTACGGCGGTGGACTCACCGGAGCGGCCCCGTGGTTCGACGTGCTCGCGGAGGCTGGACAGCGGGTGCTCGACGAGGCCTCCGCCGAGGCCACGTCGTTCGCACCCGATGTCCCGGTGAGTACCGCGATGCCTCAGGGCTCACCCGTCCCGTTCTTGATCGACACGTCGATGACGGCGACCATGGTGGTCCTCGGTGGCGCGGGCAAGGGCTTCTTCGCCGAGATGGCCATCGGTTCGACGGCGTCGGCCGTGCTTGCCCACGCACAGTGCCCGGTGGTGGTGCTCCGGGGCAGGAAGGGCACGACGAACTACCCCGGCAGCGGTCCGGTGGTCGTCGGGGTCGACGGTAGCCCGCTGAGCGAACAGGCCCTGGAGACCGCGTTCGAAGAGGCGTCACGACGTCGCGCGCACTTGGTGGCGGTGCATGCCTGGACGGACGTCACCTACGACGACGCCTTCGGGACGGCGCGGCTGACCACGCAGTGGGAATCTCTTGAGGACGACGAACGCCGCCTGCTCGCGGAACAACTGGCGGGCTGGCAGGAGAAGTACCCGGACGTCACCGTGGAACGCGTCGTCGTTCGCGATCGGCCTCGTCAGACCTTGCTGGAGTGGAGCGGCAAAGCGCAGCTGGTGGTCGTGGGCAGCCGCGGCCGTGGCGGGTTCACCGGACTGCTGCTCGGCTCGACCAGCCAGGCGCTCGCCCATCACGCCGAATGCCCGGTGATGGTCGTCCGGCCGAGGAACGCGCGGTGACCGCTCTCGGCGTACGGCCGACGGTGCTCACGCCGGCCGTCGCGCTCGACCCCGCCCGATGCCTCGGCGAAGGGGAAGTCCTTGCCGCGGCTCACCTCTGAGGTCCGCGCGTCTTCAGGGAGCCGACGGGCTGAACCGGTGTGCCGCCTTCATTGTGACGAGCACGATCGGGCAGGTCGCGTGGCGGACGCAAGCGGCGGACACACGTCCGAAGACGGGCCGCCCGAAGGGTCCCTCCGAGTGGGCGCCGAGTACCAGCAGGTCGGCGCCGTGCGCGGCGGCCAGCAGTTCCGAGGCCGGATCGCCGGTGCGAACCGACGCCTCGATGACGATGTCCGCGGCGAGTTGTTCGCAGATCTTCGCCACCTCGCCCGTCATCGGACGGCCGTTCCGGCTCGGGTGCCTGCCGGGTGGCGGGGGAGCGAGAAGATTTCCCCTCGGCCGCACGAGGAGTATTTCGAGGCGGGCACCCCGGGCGCGGGTTTCGGTGATCGCCCAGCGGATCGCTTCGCTGCCGTGGTCCGAGCCGTCGGTTCCGACGATGATCCGGCGTTCCATCCCCGGGCGCCGGTTCATGGCGTTGTCCCGTGTGCCGTTTCGATGGCTCGCGCGCGGATCAGGTCGTCCTTGTTCAGCAGGACGACCGGGGGCAGCGCGGCGACGGGAGTGTTCATGACTTCACGTACAGGCATGTCCACAGTGTCGGCCTGCCACGGCGCGGTCCGGTACCACTGGAGGTCCCGGTCACCCGGGACGGACGACCCTTCTTCCAGGGCTTCCGTTCCGAAGGGGTGCCGAAGGTCCCGGGTCGCCGGGGCCCACGGCACTCCCGTGCGGGGCGGAGCCGGAACACGCTGGAAGCGTCCACCGACCGGCTTGGAGCGCAACGATGATCCTCACCGATTCCCCGGTACTCGCCACCGCGCTGGAGGCGGCGGTGAGAGCACCGTCGCCGCACAACACCCAACCGTGGTTCTTCGAGCTGGAGCCCGGTGTGGTGGAGCTGTATCTCGACGAAGACCGGGTGCTCGAAGTGTGCGACCCCGATGGACGGGAGGCCCGGCTCGCCTGCGGCGCCGCCCTGCTGAACATCGAACTCGCGATCGCCGCCGCCGGATGGTTCCCGGACACCGACCTGATGCCCGACCGGACCAGGCCGTCGTTGCTGGCCCGGGTCGAAATCGGCGACCGGCACCGCCCGAGCGCCGGGGATCTGCGGCGCGCCGACCACCTGCAGACACAGGACGACGCTTTCCAGGCGGAGATGAGGTCGTGGACCAGCGCGCACGACCGCGACGACGGAGTGCCCGCCTTCGCGGGCGGACCGCGCTCGGCGGGCGGGCTCTTGCCGGTACGGCACTTCCACGACAGCGACGCGCCCCGGTCTTACGAGCGGGATCCGGTCGTCGCGGTGCTGACGACGCCCGATGAAGGTCCGGTGGCCCAGCTCCGCGCGGGCCGGGCCATGCAACGCGTACTGCTCACCGCGACCATGGAGGGGCTGAGCGCCTCGTTCTACTCGCAGCCCATGGAAATCCCTTCCGCGCGTGCCGAACTGCGCGCATTGCTCGGCGGAACCGACTATCCGCAAACGCTTTTCCGTCTGGGGTATGGCTTTCCCGGCGTCCCGACGCCGCGCCGCCCGCCCGGAGCGGTCGTCAGGGCGAAGGCGTCATAACGGTCGTGAACCCGACGGAGAAAGCCGTCGAACCGAAGGAATGACGCCCTCTGGCCGAGCCGGAACGCGGGCAAGGAGGGAGGCGAGGGGATGAAGCAGCCGGACGACCCGCCGAGCGGAGAGTGGACGGCCGCCGAAGTGGAGGTGCTCGCCCGAGCCGCGGTGAGCGCCCCGTCGGTACGCAACTCCCAGCCATGGTCCCTGGCGCTGCCGGGCCGGCGTGCCGAGCTGAGCGAGTGGGAGGACGTCCACGGCTCCGATTCCGGCTACGACGGGCGCGATCGGCTGATCTCGTGCGGCGCGGCCTTGGCGAACCTGGCCGTGGCCATGCGCGTCCTCGGCTGGAACGCGCGGGTCAGCCTGGCCGTCGAGGATCGAGCGCCGTTGGTGGCAGTCGTGATGGCAGGCAGGCGGTTCCCGCCCTCGGGGGCGGACCTGCACGGTTACTCCGCGATCTCCCGCCGGCGAGGCCACGGCACCGCGTTCTCCAGGACGCCGGTGGCTCCGGCGCTGCTGGATCGGATCGTCGGCCGGGTCCCCGGCGACGTGCTGTGCCGGGTGGTGGCCCCGGGGGAGCTGCGGCCGCTGGCCGTGGCGCTCGAAGCGGCGGGATCAGTCCAGGGAACGGCCCGGCCGGCCGACTGGACATCGGCCTGGACCGCCGGCGGGTTCGCCGACCGGCCGGCACCACCCGGCCAAGACCCGCCCCCGGTGTGGCCGGGCGTCACGAGGGAGACCTTGCTGATCATCGGCGCCGACTCCGATCGGCGAGCCGCGCAGGTCTCGATCGGGCGTGCGATGGAGCTCGCCTGGCTCACCGGGATCGAAAGCGGGATAGCGGCCTCGGCGCTGACCAGGCCCCTGCGCGTACCGTCAGTGCGGGACAGGCTCATCTCCGAGCTGGCGTTGCCCGGGTTCCCGGGAGTGATCATGCGCCTGGGCTACCCGGCCGGGTAGCCCAGCCGCCACCTCCTGCCGAGAGGAGACGCGATGTCGGCCGAGCGGCCAGTGGCCGGAAACGAGCCACCGCCCAGCGCGGTGGTGCTGACCGAGCTGCGGCTCGACGAATTGCTGCACGAGGTCCAGGACCGGCTTGCGGAGATCCTCAAGACGCGGGACCGGTTGCAAGGACTGCTCGACGCCGTACTGGCCGTGGCGACCGGCATCGAACTCGATTCGACCCTGCAACGCATCGTGCAGGCCGCCGTCGAGCTGGTCGACGCCAACTACGGTGCTTTGGGTGTCCTCGGTGACGAGGACGGACTCTCGCAGTTCGTCTACGCGGGAATCGATCCGGAAACCCGCGAGACCATGGGGCATCTTCCCGAGGGCAGAGGTCTCCTCGGCCTGCTCATCCGGGAGCCGCATCCGGTCCGGGTCCCGGATCTGTCGTGCCACCCGGCGTCGGTGGGTTTTCCCGCCAACCACCCGCCCATGCACAGCTTCGTCGGTGTCCCGGTCCGTGTGCGGGACGTGGTGTTCGGCAACCTGTACCTGACGGAGAAACGGGGAGCGGCGGAGTTCACCGCGGACGACGAGGTGGTCTTGCGGGCGCTGGCCGCGGCGGCGGGGGTGGCCATCGACAACGCCCGGCTGTTCGAGCAGTCCCGTACCCGGGAGCGGTGGCTGGGAGCGGTGGCCAAGGTGAACGGCGAGCTCCTCGCCGGCGCTTCGGTGACCGACACGCTGGGCTTGATCGTCAGGAGCGTCCGGGAACTGGTCGACGCGCGCGGGGTGATGATCCTGCTGGCCGAGACCGCCGGCGAGGAGGCGCGCTCCCTGACCGTGGCCGCGATGGCGAGTGAGCGGGCGGGTGCGCTGCCCGGGACCTCGATTTCGAGCAAGCATCCGGCGATCGAGGATGTCTTCGACGGCGGGCAGGCGAGTCTCGTCACCGATCTCGACGGCGTCTTCCCCGCGGCTGTGGAGACCATGCTCAGCGGGCCCGGCGTGATGGTTCCCCTGACCGGCGCGGTCGGGGTCGGAGGGGTTCTGGTCGTCGGCCGGGAGAAGGGGGCTCAGCAGTTCAAGGCCGATCAGATCCCCATGCTGGCCTCGTTCGCCGACCAGGCGGCCGTCGCCCTCGAATTCGCCGAGAAGCAGCGCAACCAGCGGCTCTTGGATGTACTCGCCGACCGTGATCGGATCGCGCAGGACCTGCACGATCACGTCATCCAGCGGCTCTTCGCCACCGGTATGAGCCTGCAGAGCATCGTGCCGCGGGTCACGGACGATCTCGCCCGCAACCGCCTCGCGCACGGTGTCGAACAGCTCGACCGGACCGTGCGCGAGATCAGGACTTCGATCTTCGATCTGCACTCGTCGGGGTCCGACACGTCCGTCAGCCTGCGCCGCCGGTTGCTCGACGTGATCACGGAGCTGTCGACCGATCCGGGGGCGACGCCGTCGGTGCGGATCAGCGGCGCCGTGGACACCATCGTCCCCGTGGAACTGCACGAGCACGCCGAAGCGGCCGTGCGCGAAGCGCTGAGCAACGCGATCCGCCACTCCGGCGCGAACGACATCGCCGTGACCGTCGAGGCCGATCGCGACCTGGTCGTCGAAGTGACCGACAACGGGATCGGCATCCCGGAGGACGGCAGACGCAGCGGCCTGAAGAACCTCGCGCAGCGAGCGGAACGCTGCGGAGGCCTGGCCGAGTTCACCGGACGCGAGGGGGGCGGGACCCGCGTCGTGTGGCAGGTTCCCTTGTCCTGAAAGGACTCAGTGCTCGCCGAACAGTGGTGTCCGGTCTTCCCGCTTCAGTTCGGTCGCCAGCACGGCTGCCTGCGTGCGGCGCTGGATCCCGAGTTTGCCGAGGATCCGGGAGACGTAGTTCTTGATGGTCTTCTCCGCGAGGAAAAGGCGTTCCCCGATCTCCCGGTTGGTGAGCCCTTCCCCGATGAGGTCGAAGACGGCGTGTTCCTGTTCCGATAGTGACGCTGTCGGGTCGTTGCGGTCGTTCTCCCTGCGGATGCGCCTCATCAGCGCGGCGGTGGTGCGGCTGTCGAGCAGCGAACCGCCGTCGGCGATCGTCCTGATCGCCGACACGAGGTCGATGCCCAGCACCTGTTTCAGGACGAAGCCGGCCGCTCCGGCCATGATCGCGGTGAACAGCGCCTCGTCGTCGGCGTAGGACGTGAGCATCAGGCAGCGCAGATCCGGCCGGGTGGACAGCAGTTCCCGGCACAGTTCGATGCCGGTGCCGTCGGGGAGCCGGACGTCCAGCACGGCGATGTCGGTGTCACTGGCGGGAATCCGCGTGAGCGCTTCCGACACCGAGGCCGCTTCGCCGGAGATCTCGATGTCCGCTTCGTTGCCGAGCAGGTCGGCGAGCCCACGTCGGACGATTTCGTGGTCGTCGACCAGGAACACCTTGGTCGTCATCGGATCGTCCTCCTGCCGCGAGATCGTGGCCTTACCGCATGAACCTACTCGGGCGAGCGGGGAAAAGGCGGGGCTTAGGTCCCGGATATCGGAGCCCTCCGTACCTGCGCGCGCACCCCCATGGGGGAGCACGGTCGAACCCGACACACAGTGCGGAGGACGGAACATGGCAGAACGAAGGCACCGCGGACCCTGGTCGGCCTCGGAGACCGAGGTACTGGCCCGGACCCTGCTGAGGGCGCCGTCAGTGCACAACATCCAGCCGTGGCTCCTGGAGTTCGAGCACGACCGGCTGCTGCTCGGTGAGCGCCGGGACCTGCCCTTGCCCGAACACGATCCGCTGGGACGGGACCGCCTGATGTCCTGCGGTGCCGCGCTGGCGAACCTGGAGCTCGCGATCCGCGTGCTCGGCTACGAAGCCCGGACGGTGACGTTCCCCGATCCGGAGCGGCCGGAGCTGGTGGCGACGGTCGAACCGGGGGAGCGGTCACTGCCGTCGGCGGAAGACCTGCACCGGTATGCCGCCATCGAGCGGCGGCGCAGCTACCGAAAGCGGTTTTCCGGCCGGCCGGTCTCGCCGGCACGGATCGGGGACCTGACAGCCACCGCGGCCGCGGCCGGTGTCCAGGCGAGGCCGATCCGCGACGAACTGGAACTGACCCGGGTCGCGGACCTGCTCGAGTTCGCGGCGGAGGCCTTCCAACACGATCACGGGTATCAGCGCGAGCTCGCGCTGTGGACCGTCCACGACGAGATGTCCCTGCGCCATGGCGCAGGCATCGCCGCGACGGCTCTCCCGCCCGGTTCCCTGCCCTGGGCGGGTCTGGTCCGGGCCAGGACGGCCCTGCCGGACAGGGAGGTGCTCAAGCGGCGCCTGGCGGACGAGACGCTGCTCGTGTTCCTGACCCTCGACGACACGCGCCACGACCACCTGAAGGCCGGTCACGCCCTGCAGGGCACCTGGCTCGACGCCGTCGACGGGGGTCTCGTCGGCTCCATCCTGACCCAGCCCCTGCACTTGCCCGAGGTGCGCTCGGCGTTGTGCGAGGACCTCGAACTGGCCGGTTTCCCGCAGGCGCTCATGCGGTTCGGCTACCCGTCCGGCGCGGTGCCCGCCAGTCCGCGCCGCGCCGTCGACGAAGTGCTCGGCCGCGGCTTCTGACGGAAACAGGACCGGATCGAACCATGGCGTCATGCCGGGGACCGGCGGCAGCGCTTCTCACAAGCTTTCCCTGACAGGACAAGGGGAATCATGATGCGCGCGATGGTGGTGTACGAGTCGATGTTCGGGAACACCGAGCAAGTGGCGAAGGCGGTGGCCGAAGGACTGTCGCCCTACGCCGAGGTGGATGTCGTGAACGTCGACGACGTCGGAAGCGTTGCGGAGGCGGGCTTGCTCGTGGTCGGCGGTCCGACGCACGTACACGGGATGTCCTGGCCCTCCAGCCGGACCGAGGCCGGCAGGCAGGCGGTGGACGGTGTCCGGTGGCTCGGTTTCGTTCCGCTCGCCCCGCCGGAGAGTTTCCTGGTCAGAACGGACAAGCAGGAGCCGGTGCTGCGCGACGGCGAGCCGGCGCGGGCGCGGGACTGGGGTGCCGTGCTCGGCAAGGAACTCGCCGGGCCGAAGGTATGAACGCGCCGGGTTGGCGAAAGGGTCAACGAGTCCCCTCGGTTCGGTCTTCGATTTCGAGCCTGACGCCCGGCGAAAGTGTCGTATGCGGCAGGTGATCGGGTGCCTCGCGGCGGATATGTTCGTCAGCTGACGGTGGCCGCTATCTGTGGCATCCGTGGAGCCTGATCACGTATGGGTGACCCGCCACGGTTGCGCTTGCAAACCCTGGTGAAGGGGCGAAGGGTCGGCCGTGTCGAGGGTGTTGGTTGATCCGGTGCTCTCCGCGCCGGGCGATGGCCCCGGACTTTCGGTCATCACACCCCTCGCAGGTCCGTGGCATCAGTCCCGGATCCCTTTCACCCATGGAAAGTTGATCATGAAATCGACAGCGCGTATCAGTACGGCAGGCCGGGTCGGCCGGGCCATGATCGGTGTGGGCACCGCGGCGGGGTTCGCACTCGCGGTTCCCTCGCAGGCGTGGGCGCTCCCGCCGGGGTGCACCCAGAGCGGCGCCAATTTCACTTGCACCGCCGGAATTCCCGCCGGTCAGGTGCTGGACGGCACTTCGGGGAACAACGTCATCACCATCACCGGTGGTGCGGTGAACGGGACGGTGAACGGCCTGGCGGGCAACGACACGATCATGGTGACCGGCGTCGCCGGGTCCCTGGGCGCCAACGGTCCTCCGGGAGCGGCCGGTAACGCGGGTACGCCCGCGGGTACCGCGGGTGGCAACGGCGGTGCCGGGAGCGTCGGCGGTGCCGGTGTGGGTGCGACCGGTGTCATCAACGCCGGTGACGGCACGGACAGCGTCACGGTCCTCGGTGGTGCGGGAGGTAACGGCGGGAACGGCGGCCAGGGCGGGGTCGGTTTCGCCAGCGGTGCCGGTGGCGCCGGTGGTAGTGGTGGTGTCGGCGGGATCGGTGGTGCCGGTAACGCCGGGAACGTCACCGGCGGCGTCGGCAATGACACTGTCGTCCTCACCGCGGGCAAGGGCGGCAACGGCGGTCTCGGTGGCCTTGGCGGCAACGGTGGTGGTGTCGCCGGCGGTGCGGGTGCCGGGGGTATCGGTGGCGCGGGTGCGGCCGGTGGCGTCGGGAACTCGGGAGCCTATAACGATGATCTCGTCGATGCCGGGCTCGACAGCGTCACCGTCAACGGTGGTGCCGGTGGTACCGGCGCGGCCGGTGGCGTCGCCGGCTGCGGCCATGGTGGCGGTGCCGGTGGCGTCGGAGGTGCCGGCGGTGCGGGTGGTGTCGGGAACTCCGGGACCGTCAACGGTGGTGCCGGCGTCGACACGCTGAAGGCCAATGGCGGGCTCGGCGGCAACGGTGGCGTCGGAGGCAAGGGCGGCAACGGTTCCGCGGCCGTCCAGCCCGGCGGCGCCGGCGGTGTCGGTGGCGCGGGTGGTGCCGGTGGGATCGGGAACTCCGGAACTCTCACCGGCGGGACCGGTGTGGACCTCATCACCGCGACCGGTGGCAAGGGCGGCAATGGTGCCGTCGGCGGTAATGGTGGCACCGGTTGCAGCGGCCCCGGTGGTCCTGGTGGCATCGGCGGTGCCGCGGGTGCCGGCGGTCTCGGGAACTCAGGGACCGTCAACGACGGGGCGGACACCATCGCCACGCCGTCCGGCGCCAGTGGTCTCGCGGGTGGCACCGGCGTCGCCGGAGTCAACAACGGCGGCGTCTGCACCTGCTGACCAGTGATCTCGACGGTCGGCGACATCACCGGCACCATCGGGGATGTCGCCGACCGGAGCAGGCTCGCCAGGGAGAACTGAAGCTCCTTGACCGTCCTTAAGGGACACTTTCGAGATTCAGGTGTCCCGGTTCAAGTACTTTGCGAACCGGGTCGTGAAGGGCAACGAGGGTTATTGAGGGGAAGGTCGAACGTGTCGTGTTCGGGCGGGATGGGCGTTCACGTGTGATCGGGCGGCGATCAGGGAGTTCGGCGTCTGATCACGCGAGATCCGTCTCTGATCACGCGAGTCACGCCCTTGCTCACCTTGGGTTCAGCCACAACGCCACCTTTGCCCTACCCCTCAATAGAACCCGAAACGCCACTCACGACCAACCCGACCCACGCGATCTGAACCTTCAGCCCCGGCCAGGACCGGCGTCACCCAGGACAACACCCGCCCCGCGACCGACACGCTTGCCCTTCTCCTCATTGACTCGTCGTGGCCGACGAACAGGGCGGGAGCTGCGGGCAGTCGGCGGGAACCACCGCAGAGCTGCTTCGAGCCGCGCCGGGATCGGCGATCTGGTCCAGTGCCGCCGGGTCGTGGGGGTAGGGGTGGTCGGGCAGGGCGATCCAGGCCGTCTCTTGGGTTTCCTTCACCGCGACCGGCACGGATCGGAAGGTTGCGGCGTCGAGCAGTGCCGAGTGTCGAACGACCTCGTCGAAGATCCACCGGGACACGATCAGGGCCACCGTGCCAGGTGAGTCGGCCAGTGCGTGTTTCAGCGCTGCGGCGTCGAGCAGTCGGAAGGTGGTGATCAGGGCGGTGGACGTGGCGCCGTGGTCGTCGAAAGCGATCTCCCCGGCGTGCACGGCGATCCGCAAACGGGTTTGCTGCTCGAGAGGGACGGCGGCGTTCCGGCACCGCAGTGCCTGGGCCAGTGCCCCGGGCAGCACCTCGACCAGCGGGGCTTTCGGCGACTCGGGCGGGATGAGGACGAGGACGCCATCGCCGCGGTCCTCGTGGTAGCAGTCGGTCCAGCGCACCCCGGCGGCCCGCAGCGCCTGTTCCAGCACGCGGTACAGGCCCGCGCGAGTGCTTAGCTGGTGGGGAAGGGTTCGCCGAGGGTCGCCGAAGCCCTCCACGTCGACCACCAAGATCGTGCGGTGCACGGCCGATCCCGCCCCTGTCGCACGATCAGGGACACTCGAGCGTTCGCCGCGTCGGAGGCCTCCCCAGTGCAGCCAACGGGCCGCCTGCTCGACGCTCGCGCCCGCCTCCAGCAGCTTGGCCGCGTCGATGCTCGTCCATGGCGAGAAGGCCGGCGGGAGGCAATTGTCTTCAGTGGCGGCGCGTGCCTTGCGCACGAGGTCGAGGATGCGGCGAACCTCGGCCTGCCGGGTCGGGGTGTGCGCGATGACTTCAGCCGCGCGACTCGGCTCGCTTCGCGTACTTTCTGGCATGTCACTTGGGTGGTGTGCGAGCGGCGATTCGTTAGTAACGGATCAATAACGCTCAGGTGTGCTGGAACGCCGCGCCGTCCACGTACCGCCATCCGGAACCACCCTCGACGACTCCGCCGCGGCTGCTCAGCGGGCCGAAACAGCTGGCTCCCGCGAAGATCCGCTGACTCTGGTCGCCGTGGTTGTAGACGGACTTGAACGGCTTCGCGGTGTTGCGGCATTGAGTTCCGTCCGCGGACCAGTCGAGTGGGTGCACCTCAGGCGTCCCGTAGAAATTCTCCAGCGGGTAAAAGCACATCGTGCGCGGATTCGTGCAGGTCGCCGGAGGTTTGGAGTCCGGGGCTTCCTGCCTCGGCAACTTCGGCGTGGTCGCCGGTGGGGTCGACGGCGATGGCGGAGGCTGAGAGGCGGTCACGGGTGGCGCGGCGGGGCCGGACGTGGTCGCGGCGGGCGGTGAAGAAGGGGTGGCCGTCGCCGAGGTGGAGCCGGCGGGCGACGGCACGGGCGCCGCACTGGACGACGACGCGGAGATCGCGGCCGGTGCCAGTGCGCCGGCCGGGCGATCACCCGGGTTCGCGGCGATCAGCACGCCGGCGACCGTCGCGGAGATCGCGAGCACCGCGACGACGGCGGCGATCCACCAGCGGCGGGTCCTCGACCTGGTCGGCGGGGCAGCCGCCTCGTTGCCCGCCTGGCCGTTCGCGACGCGCCGAAGTTCCTCGGCCAGCTCGCCGGCGGTGGACCAGCGATCGCCGGGATGCGTGGCCAGGGCCCGCATCAGCACCGCGTCGGCGCCGGGTGGCAGGTCCGGGCGCACCTGGCCGACGGGTGTGACCGCTCCCAGCACCGGCGTGTGGCCGGTGAGCGCCCGGTACACCGTCGCTCCGATCGCGTAGACGTCCACGCGATGATCGATCGTCGCGTCGCCGTCGGCTTGTTCCGGAGCCATGTAGCCGGGAGTGCCGGCGGTCATGGTGAGACGTGAGCCGCGGTCGAGGTCCCTGGCGAGACCGAGGTCGGCGATCAGCACCTCCGACGAGGACCGGAACAACACGTTGGACGGCTTGATGTCGCGGTGCATCACTCCGCTGTCGTGCAGGTCTTGGGCACCCGCGGCGATCACGGCGCCGTAGCCCAGCGCGGTTTCGGCGGGCAGGGGACCGTGCTCCAGCCGATCGGACAGGCTCCCGCCGTCGGCGTAGGTCATCACGAAGTAGGGCCTGCCGTCGGGGAGTTCGTCGATATCGAAGACCTGTACGACGTGAGGCGACCGGGCGCGGCGCAGTACCCGCGCCTCGTGCACGAACCTGTCGCGCACGTCGAGCCGCTGCGCCCAGTTCTCCGCGAGCACCTTGATCGCGACGTGGTCGTCGAGGCGCTCGTCGAAGCCGAGCCACACGGTCGCGAAGCCGCCGGAGCCGAGCGACCGCTTGATGGCGTAGCGCCCGATGAAGGCTGGGGGAGTCACCATCCTATGATGGCGGACAGCGACCAGTTCGATACGGCGGGTGCAGAATCAAGTGGACGACGTGACCGACGACGAACTCGCCCGCCGTGCGGCGGACGGTGACGAATCCGCGCTCGGCGAGCTGCTTCGCAGGATCCGGCCTTCGGTGTTGAGCCGGTGCGCCAAAATGCTCCAGTTCTGGGCCGACGCCGAAGAAGCCTGCCAGGACGCGCTGTGGGCGGTCGCGCGGGACATCGCGACGTTCGAGGGCCGGTCCAAGTTCAGCACCTGGCGTTACAGCGTCGTGGTCAACAGCGTGCGGCAGACCTACACGAAGCTCAAGCGAAAGTCGCCGGAGTACCCGACGGAGGAACTGCCGCCGCGGCCCGACCCGCGGACGACGAGCGTGATCGCCGGTTCGCGCGTCGACCTGCTGGAGGCGCTGGACAAGCTGGAGCGGCGGTCGCCGGAGTTGACCGCGCCGTTCGTGCTGCGGGACCTGGCCGACTGGCAGTACAACGACATCGCCGCGCACTTGGATCTTCCGTTGACCACGATCAAGTTCCGCATTCACGAGGCGCGGAACGCCATCAAGAAGTACCTGAGGGAAGCGTTCTGACGGGGCTTGATCCCGCCGTATCTGTTGATCACTGACGCGATTCTCGCGGTTCAGGCCACCTGTTCCAAGGCGTGATCTATTCGTTACTAACCGATCCTCTTTTCGACGCCACCTCATGCATGTACGGGTCGCGATCGAAGGAAAGGGGGATCGGTCATGCCGCAGAACGAATCCGCCATCGCCGAAACCACGCCGCCGCTTAAGGAAAAACCGGAAGTTCCCGGGAAACCTCGGAGGATCCGACGCTGTTCTGGATTCCTGACGGCCACGGTTTGTGCGGGCGCTCTCCTTCTGACGGGGTGTACCACTGATTCCGCCGCGCCGACCGACTCGGCGCGGGAAAGCCGGGAAATAGCCGCGTTGCCGGAACTGCCGTCGGGCACGGTCCGCGAGATCACCCGGAACGTGCCGGCGCCGGTGGTTCCGCCATCGGGCATGTCCTCGGTGACCCATCCGGCGGGGTCCGGCTATCTCACCGGGCCGCACTTCGGGCTCAAGATCGCCTGGGTGGCGACCGGCCGGGCGATCACCGGCCATCCGCCGAACCTGCCGGTGAACGAGCCCGTGAGGGCGGCGCCCGGCCAGGAACTGTTGGTGTTCCAGGTGGATCCGGCGGTTCGTTCCGGCCATTGGACACGGCGTGACGCCGATCCCGCGCCGGTCGCCGAACTCGTGGTCGCCGGAGTTCCCATCAAGCTGGCGAAGCTTCCGCTGCGGCCGAGTGCCGGCAGGTTCGGTCTTCCCCGGGACGGGCTGCTCGTCGTGGCCGGCGTTCCCGTCGGCGTGCCGGTCTCCGTCCGGGTGACCGACGCGGGCCGGACGCAGACCGTCGATGTGCGTACCGGGCTCCGGGCGAGTGACGAGATCGCGGGCTATTACCGCAAGACGACGCAGAAGCTTGTGTGGCGCCGCGACGACGTACCGATCGGCGTTTCGGTGGCGGGACACAGCTATCGCGGCACCTTGGACATGGGCCTCAAGAGCTATGCCCCGTCCCGAATCCTGAGTGATCCGGCGGTGTTGCTCACGCCGTACAGTCCGGGCAACGGCTGGGCCGCGCCGGGCCACGCGTGGTTGACGGTTCCGCGACCGACCCTGTCCGGCAACGTGCTGCCCGGCCCGCTGCTCACGCTCAAGGTCGACGATCCAGCCTCGTTCCAGCTGCGCCTCCCCGACGGCACCGTGGTGCCTGCCGCACCGGGCAGCAGGGAAACACCGATCACCCTCGGCTCCCTCGGAGACCCCGGCCCCGATCTGACCTTCGACGTGCCCGCGGACTTCCGCACCGGCACCTACGTGGCGCGCCTCGGCGCGGCAGCCGTCATCGGTGAGTACCGCGACGCGAAGCTACCCGCCCGCTGGGCGCCGGGCCCGGAGCCCGCCGAGATCCCGATCGACCTGGACTGACAAGGACGGGAACATGGAAATCCTCAAGGGACACAAGCGAACCCGGTTGTTCGCCGCGATCTGCGGGGTCGTCGTGCTGTGAATGGGCCCACCACGGGTTCCGCAAACGTGACCTGGACAAACTGTCGCGTCAGGAGTCTGCGTCGGGTTCGTGAGCCGGGATCTCGCTGGGCGCTCAGAGTTGCCCAAGGAACCTCGTGGTCAACTGCGCTCATCCTTTGCGGGGAAGGGGATCAAGCGGCGATCGAGGCTTCGCGTCCGGCCTCTTCCGCCGGCCTCCGTGTCCGGGGTGGCACGAGAAGTAAACGCCCACAGGCCGATAGCTACCGTGCTCGATCCGGCAGGAAGTCACCGCACGGTAGCTATCGGCTTGCAGGGTCGCGTGACGGATGGCGTTGCCACTTCGACGGCACCTCGGCGGCAAGGTCGGAAATATCCGAGATTCCTGAATAGGCACCTTGCCCCACGCGAACCGTTAGCAGCGTTGCGCGGTCAATGTACCTTTGAGATATTTCGCTCGGACGAATCCGACCACCCTGTTGAGAGGATTCTGGTTGAGTACCAGATTCCAAGTCCCATCCGGCGAATCACTGTTCGTGAGATAGCAGATATTCGCCAGAATATCCCGTTTCGGCCACTGTTGATTCGCATGACCTTCATTGCACGCCACCGTGGGACATTGATAGAGAGAAAGGTTCGGGATGTCCGACGTAACGCCGACCCCGACCGTGTTGCAATTCTGTCTTATGAGCGTACCTTGGAGGTAATATGACCGGACGATTCCGACCACCTCGTTGATCGGGTTATGGTCGAGCACCAGGTGCCAAGCCGTCTCCGGTGAGTTGACGTTCGTGAAGTAGCAGATGTCCGCCAGGTCATCCCGGATCGGCCACTGCTGATTCGCATGACCTTCATTGCACCCAGCCGTGACACATTGAAAGAGAGAAAGATTGGGGATGTCCGATGTCACACCGAACCCGACGCCCTCTGCTCCCGCAGGAGAAGAATGCACTTGTCCTTTCTCGCTTCCGGTGACACGCAGAGTTGGCGCTACGGGGTCAGCCTGCGCGACAGCCGGTACGGGCCCAGCACCCCCAGTCATGACCAGGAACACCGAAAGCAAGGTCAGGACTCTTCTTGACATGGTCGACACGACCACTCCCTTCACGGAGGATACTCCTGCCTGTAGAACTTGAATGCTTCCCTGGCAGTACGGTGCCGGCTTGAAGCTCATCGGCGGCCCTTGAGGAACCTTCTGGTTCCGAAGTCGCTTGACAGAGGCAACTATGCGAAGAGCACGCGGGCAGGTTCCGGGAATCCGGCGCCGAGTGTGGCCGATGGCCCCCAGGGCATGGTCTCGAATCCGAGGGCGTTGTACCAGGCCGTCACGGTGCCGTCGGGTTGAACGGTCACGATCTCCGCTTTTCCGTCGCCGGAGATGTCGGCGAAGAGAACGCGGCTTGGTTCGGTGAATCCGGTTCCCACGGTTTTGGCTGCTCCCCAGGGCATGGTCTCGAATCCCAGCGCGTTGTACCAGGCAGTGATCGTGCCGTCCGGCTGAATGCTCATGATCTCGGCCTTGCCGTCACCGGACAGGTCAGCGAAACGGATCCGGGCCGGGTCAGAGAATCCGGTTCCGATCGTCTTGCTCGCCCCCCACGGCATAGCCTCGAAACCGAGCGCGTTGTACCAGGCCGTAAGTACGCCGTCCGGCTGCAGGACGATGATCTCGGCCTTGCCGTCGCCGGACAGGTCGGCGAAGAACACCCGGCTGGGATCGGTGAACCCTACGCCGATCTTCTTGCTGTCGCCGCCCCACGGCATCTCGGCGAATCCGAGCGCGTTGTACCAAGCGACAATGTCACCGTTCGGCTGCACACTGATGAACTCCTTGCGGCCATCGCCGTCCAGATCAGCCATCCGCACCGTGTTCGGCGCACCAAGCCCAGTGGCGATCTTCTTGCTGTCCCCGCCCCACGGCGGCTCAGCGAAGCCACGCGCGTTGAACCAAGCCGTTGCAGTGCCATCGCCCTGCAGAGCAACGATTTCCGCCCGGGCATCACCCGACAATGACGAGCCGTGCCGTGTTTCGCCGGTCCACAGCTTGTGGGCGATGATCGTGGCGTCGCCTGCCTCGACGCCGTACTTGTAGCGCAGATCCTCGCGAGGTCGCTGCACGTTCGCGGCGACGTCGCCGATCGGCGCGAAGTTCCACGAGTTCTCGGAATAGAGCCGGACCATCTCCCGCAGGAAATTGCCGGTGGCGATCGCCGGGTTGGTCCGCTCCTCGAAACTTCCCCAGCCGGCGCGCTGTTGGTATAGGCCGACCGAGTCCGCGTCACCGCCGTCGTAGTTCGAGATACTGGTCTCCACGATGACGGTGGCGATCGCGATGGCGCCGGCACGCTCGTTGAACTCACGAGCCTTGACCTCGTCGATGATCGCGCGGGCGCATGACACGCGGTATGCGTTCATGTGGCCTCTCATCTTGTTCCCCAGAAGCGGGTTCAGCTCATTGGCGAGGGACGCGTCCGAGGGGGTCGGCCCGCCCGCGACGCAGGGCAGGGCGATGAGGTTGGCGGCCATTTCGTCGGTCACCGGATCGGCCGCGGCGGGGAGACCAACGCTCATCAAGACCACTGAGACAACTCCGACGAATACTGCTTTGATGTTCAGATAACTCATTGCGGGCAGCTCCTTGAGAAATTCTTGCCGGCCTGCGGGGCCATACGGGTTCGGGGTGAGCTCAAGCCGTCAGGAAAAGAGCACGCGGGCAGGTTCCGGGAATCCGGCGCCGAGTGTGGCCGATGGCCCCCAGGGCATGGTCTCGAATCCGAGGGCGTTGTACCAGGCCGTCACAGTGCCGTCGGGTTGAACGGTCACGATCTCCGCTTTTCCGTCGCCGGAGATGTCGGCGAAGAGAACGCGGCTTGGTTCGGTGAATCCGGTTCCCACGGTTTTGGCTGCGCCCCAGGGCATGGTCTCGAATCCCAGCGCGTTGTACCAGGCAGTGATCGTGCCGTCCGGCTGAATGCTCATGATCTCGGCCTTGCCGTCACCGGACAGGTCAGCGAAACGGATCCGGGCCGGGTCAGAGAATCCGGTTCCGATCGTCTTGCTCGCCCCCCACGGCATAGCCTCGAAACCGAGCGCGTTGTACCAGGCCGTAAGTACGCCGTCCGGCTGCAGGACGATGATCTCGGCCTTGCCGTCGCCGGACAGGTCGGCGAAGAACACCCGGCTGGGATCGGTGAACCCTACGCCGATCTTCTTGCTGTCGCCGCCCCACGGCATCTCGGCGAATCCGAGCGCGTTGTACCAAGCGACAATGTCACCGTTCGGCTGCACACTGATGAATTCCTTGCGGCCATCGCCGTCCAGATCAGCCATCCGCACCGTGTTCGGCGCACCAAGCCCAGCAGCGATCTTCTTGCTGTCCCCGCCCCACGGCGGCTCAGCGAAGCCACGCGCGTTGAACCAAGCCGTTGCAGTGCCATCGCCCTGCAGAGCCACGATCTCCGCCCGGGCATCACCCGACAACGATGCGCCCGGCGGTCTGGGAGCGTCCTCGAGGATGTTGTTGTAGCGGTATGCCCTGTAGCTGCTGTTGGGCCAGCCGACCAGTGTCGGGTTGTTGATGTTGGTGTGGCCGTGCTGAATCGGCGTCGCGCCCCAACTGTAAAAGCTGAAGTTGCCGTTGTCGTCATCCCATTTCTCGAAGATGAACGTGTGCCCGACCGGGTATTGCGCGTTGGATCGATTGAGGAAGTCGCCCGGCTTCAGTTCCGTCCGCGAAATCTCGGTCGCATAGGACGGCAACTCGCCCGTGCTGGGACTGTGAGCCAGATGCAGCGCCATGGACACGTAGCCGGAGCAGTCATGGCGGTAGGAACCGTCACCGCTGGGGCCGGTCGAAAACGCGTTCTGGTCGTATGGGCCGGGATTGTGGTCGTACCAGGCCTTCGCCCGGCTGATGACCTCGGTCCGGCTGATCGGACCGCCCAGGGTCGACGTCGTCTCGGCTGCCATGCCGGGCGAAGCCGTCACGATGCCCCACGCTACTACCAGCAGGGCCACGACGGACACTACTGCGGACCTTTTTCGCAATCTCATATAGTTCCCCTAGGGTGATATCCACTTGACCGCGTTCGATGCGAACAGAAACCGGATTCACTGCGATACAGGCACTCTGAGGTGTCCGAGACCAATCGTTCATTGATCAGCGGCGGATAATCTGGCGAATTGGACTATAAGCAAGGCGGGGTTGTAACTGTGAAACGGATCAGCCGCCCGCGCATTGCGAGCGGTAGCTCATCGGCCACCAGTAAAGCCGCGAACACATGCTCGATGACGACGGGGTAAATTCCCGGCCCCGCACCGGGCCCGGCCGATGGACGGACACAACCAGGCGGCTCTTGGGCCCACGCACGCGCTGTCGACGAAGTTTTCAGGATGCCCTGGAACGATCGGGCGACGACCACCTGCCGGTCCTGCGCCCCCGGACCGGCGACGCTGAGGCAAGCGCGTCACCTGCGCTGATCGGCAGCGCGAGGCACGCTGCGACGTGCACGGATGCAAGTTTTGTCCTACGCATGATGTTGTCCTGGTTCGGTCCCCCTGATTCCGCAAAGCCTCTCCCCAGTGGCACGTTCGAACCGCACGGCAGATCTCACGCCGAGCCGCTTCGGGCACACCCCTTACCCGCCGGCGAGTTGACATCCGTGTCGAGCTGTTGCTCATCGAGCCGAGAACGCGAACCCGAGGTTAGCGACGAACACCGCCCCTTGGATTGGAAAAATGTAAGGTCGCCGATCTTTCGCGCCGGATGCCAGGCCGCTCTTCGCGGCTATGGCGGTGTCATGGTCTCTCTCTGCGCAATGGTACATCTGGGCGCATCTGAACCGGCTAATGTCGTATCAGGCTTCACCGCCATGAATCTCGGCTGCCTCTTTTCGGTTCATTCACGGTCAGGAGGCTTCGCCGGGAGCGCATGTCCTGCCATGCTCTGTCCGCGCCACGATGTCGCACAGCATCGCCGGAACTGGGGGAACAGCAGTGGAGGAGACTCCGTCGTCCGACGACGAGTTCTGGAAGTCCCGGTTACCGGATCGCCGGCTGGCGCGCTGGGTCAGTTTCTACCTGGCTTTTCAGCGAATCGCACCGGTGCCGGAGACGCGGACCGTGGCGGCGCTGAACTCGGTCGTGGTGGTCATCGATCTGGACACACCGGTTCGGCATCCGGTGGCCGGATCACCGCTGGAAAAGGCTTCCCCTGTCGTCGGGCTGTCGACCAAGCCGATGGTCTACACGCGAGTGGGCCGGGAGCGGGGGGTCATCGTCGAGTTGACCCCGCTGGGCGCCCGAGCGCTCTTCGGCCTGCCACTGCGGGAAATCGGCCAAACCAGCGTGGGTCTCGACGATCTCCTGGGCGCACGAGCCAGATTTCTCTGGGAAGAACTGCAGGAGGCCCGGGATTCGAACCACCGGTTCCGGATCCTCGACCGCCGGTTGTCGAGCTGGCTTCTGGACGAACCGGAACTACCGAACTCGCTCGACCGCAGCTGGTGCAACCTGACGATATCGGGCGGTGCCGTCAAGATCGACGACCTCGCGGAACGGGCAGGCCTGAGTCGGCAACATCTGGCCACTCGCTTCCACCGGGAGATCGGGCTACCGCCGAAAGCCGTCGGGCGGATAGCCCGATGCCACTACGCCATCCGGCTCCTGACAGGCACCAACCCGCCATCACTACCCGCGCTCGCCGCCCAATGCGGATACACCGACCAGGCGCACCTCAACCGCGACTTTCGCCTGCTCATCGGTTCCACCCCGACAGCCCTGCGGAGCCCCGGGACCACGACCGACCTCCACATTGGCAGCCTCATCAGCCTGCGCCCCACACCGCCGACCGGCACGAACCTGGAAGCAGGACGCCCTCTCTCCTGGTCCGAACCACAGCCGCTATCCAGCATTACCTCACGGTCCGCCGCGGCCGGTCCACCGGACTGAGCAAGACGGCGCCTTCGAGTCGCAGGAGCTTGCGTACGACGACCGCGCCGTATGCCCGACGATAGGCTCATGTATCCGGAGATCGAGCCCCACGCGTCAGGCCACCTGGACACCGGTGACGGCAACCTCGTGTACTGGGAGGAATGCGGCAACCCCGGCGGTAAGCCCGTGGTGTTCCTGCACGGAGGTCCCGGCGGCGGCTGCTCACCGTCGCACCGCCGGCTGTTCGACCCGTCCGCCTATCGGATCGTCCTGTTCGACCAGCGCGGGTGCGGGCGGTCATTGCCGCACGCTTCGGCGTCGGGCGATCTTTCGTCGAACACGACTTGGCATCTCGTCGACGACATCGAGCGCTTGCGGGAGTCGCTGGGGGTCTCGCGGTGGCAGGTGTTCGGCGGGTCCTGGGGGTCGACGCTGGCGTTGGCGTACGCCGAGAAGCACCCGGAGCGCGTGGCGGAGCTGGTGCTGCGCGGGGTCTTCACACTGCGTTCGTCCGAAGTGAGCTGGTACTACCGGGGCGGCACGGCGCACGTCTTCCCGGACTTGTGGGAGAAGTTCACGGCGCCGCTCGCCGGGCTCGACGGCGATCCCGTCGAGCTGTACGCGAAGCTGCTCGCCGACCCCGACCCCGAGGTGCACGGGCCGGCCGCTGTCGCGTGGAGTACCTGGGAGGCCGCTACGACGACGCTGCTTCCCCGGCCCGAAATGGTGGCGGAATTCGCCGATCCGGACTACGCGCTGGCGTTCGCGCGGATCGAGAACCACTACTTCGTGAACAACGGGTGGCTCGAGGAGGGGCAGCTGATCCGGGACGCGGACACCTTGAAGGACATCCCCGGCGTGATCGTGCAGGGGCGATACGACCTCGCCACGCCCGCGATCTCCGCGTGGGACCTGCACAAGGCGTGGCCGGAGTCGGAGCTGGTGATCGTGCCGGGTGCCGGGCACGTGTACGACGAGCCCGGCATCCTGGCCGCGTTGCTGGAGGCGACGGATCGGTTCCGCGACTAGCTCATCCAGCAAGGTCAGCACACTCGGCCGAGGTCCAATCGGGACAGCTCCCGGCGCGTCCGCACGCCGAGTTTCGGGAACGCCCGGTAGAGGTGGTGCTCGACGGTACGCGGGCTGAGGAACAACTGTGCGGCGATCTCACGGCTCGTACCGCCGTCCGCGGCCAGCCGGACGACCTGGAGTTCTTGTGGGGTAAGGCGGTCCAGGAGATTCTCGGCGGTGGGTTCGGCGGCCGGGCCGGAGTCGCCCGTGGCCTCGAGTTCGATCGACGCGCGATCGGCCCACGGTTTCGCGTGCAGCCGCGAGAAGATCTCCAGTGCCGAGCGCAGCGGAACGCGTGCGTCACTGCGGCGTCTGGCTCGGCGCAGCCATTCGCCGTAGAGCAATTCCGTGCGTGCCCGTTCGAAGGGGCGTTCGCCGGGTGTGTGGATTTCCAGTGCGCGCAGGTAATGCGCTTCGTCGTCGCCCAGAATGGCGCGGCAGCGCGCCGCCACGGCCTGGGCCCACGGCTGCCCGCCCGCCGTCGCCCACGCTTCGAATCGGTGGAACGCGGGTTCGGCCCGGCCCGGATCGCCCAGGCGTACCGCGGCCTCCAGTTGGTCCGCGGCGGCCGTGATCACCACCGTCGTGTACGCGAGCGGTCCGCGCTGCACGGTTTCCAGACGGTCCAAAGTAGACTGATAGCGGCCGAGGCCGAGGTCGAGCAGTGCGAGCGCGGCGGTGCTCGCCGCACCGCCGGCGTCCGGTGTCGCTTCTGCCAGCTCCTGGCAGCGCCGCTCGTCACCTTCGATCGCCGCCATCCGCGCCATCACGGCGTTCAGCCGCGGTAGCCGCCGGTGCGACCCGGTGTCGCGGGAGATCCGCGCCGCTTCGGCCACCGACGCGGCGGCGTCCTGGTGCAGTCCGGCCGAAATCTGCGCGCCCGCGAGGTCATGCAGTACCTGGGGGAGTATGCCGATCAGCCCGTCACGTCGGCAGCGGGCCACCTCTGCGGACGCGAGTTCCCTGGTGGTGGTGTCGTCGCCGAGGATCATCGCACTGTAGGTCCAGACGAGATCGGAGCTCGGAGTGCGCCCGACGAACTCGGCCAGCAGCGGCAATCCGGTCGCGAAGTCGTCGTCCACCAGGCAGGCCATGCCCCGTACCAGCGGATCGGTGCCGTCCAGCGCGTCGTTCGCGGCGCGCACGGTTTCCCGGTCGCCGGAGAACCAGGCGTACCGGGCACCGGTGCGCACCATCGCCACCGCATCGGCGGGTTCGGCGGACCGGGCGTGCTCGACGAGCAGACGCGCGGCCGCACGCCCGTCTCCCCGTTCGAACTCCACGGCGGCACGCACCTGCGCCATGCCCGCGCGCGCCTTGGTGTCCTCGGTCAGCGGCTCCGCCTCGCGGACCAGCTCGGCGGCCTGCTCTCCGTGCCCGGCGGCGAGTGCCAACGAGGCCGCCTCTCCCAGCCGTGCCGCTCGCATCCCGGTTTCGGCGGTGAGTTGCGCGGCTTGCCGGTACAACCCGGCGGCCGCGGAAAACGCCGTACGTGCCCGCGCTCGTTCGGCCGAGCCGGCGATCTCGGCGGCGACCCGCTCATCGGGAGCGGTGGTGGCGGCGGCGAGATGCCGGACCCGGCAGTCGGCGTCCGAAGTGGACTCGGCGAGCGCCTGGTGCACCGAGACCCGGCGCGCGAGCACGGCACCCTGGTAGGCGGCGGTGCCGATCAGGGGGTGCCGGAACGTGATCGTCGTTCCGGTGACATCCAGGAGCCGCGCGGTCTCGGCCTGTTCCAGATCGGCGAGCCCGACGCCCAGCGCCTGGGCGGCACCGAGCAGCGTCGGCAGGTGCCCACGTCCCTCGGCCGCCGCGAGGAGCATCATCAGCCGGGTCCGCGAGGGCAGCGCGCTGATCTGCGCGCGGAAGCCCGCCAGCACGCGGTCGCCCACCGGCAGCGGTCCGGCGGCGACGTGGTGTTCCCGTTGCGCGGCGGCGAATTCGAGCAGTGCCAGTGGATTACCCGCCGATTCCTCGAATATCTGCGACGGCGACGGCGGTGTCAGCCCGCGTTCGGCGAGCAGCCGACCGGCGTCTGCCGCGTCGAGCCTCGCCGGGCGCAGTTCGGGAAGATCCGGTGCGGTGAAACCGGTGTCCCTCGCTCCGAACAGCATCGCGACGCGGTCCGCGGCCAAGCGCCGGGTGGCGAACAGCACCGCGTCGGCGGTCGCGCGATCCAGCCACTGCGCGTCGTCGATCAGGCACAGCACCGGACCGTCGTCGCCGAGGTCGGAGAGCAGGGTGAGCACGGCGAGCCCGGTCACGAACCGGTCCTGGCCGCTGGTGCGGCCCGAATCCAAGACAGCGCGCAACGCCTCAGCCTGCGGACCGGGCAGCGCGGCGAGCCGGTCCTGGAGCGGCCACAACAAGTGCACCAGCCCGCCGAACGCCAGGTCGGCCTCGGCTTCGATCCCGGTCACCCGTAGCACGCGCAGTCCGGCCGCGGCCTCGTCCGCCCAGTCCAGCAGCGCGGACTTCCCGATGCCCGCCTCACCTCGCACCACCAGCGAGCCGCTGCGTCCGCCGCGAGCCGCCGCGAGCAGCGCTTCGATCGCCGCCTGCTCGCCGGCCCTGCCGTACAACACGCCAGCCTCCGTAACCGCGGGGGAGGTACGTAGGCCGAACCCCAGTACCCGGTACCGAAACCTTACCGATTCGGCGGCCGCTCGCCCGGACGAAGGTTCACCGCATGAACGTTTTGCTGACCCCGCACTCCACGGGCACCCTGCCACTGCCGAACCGCCTGGTCATGGCGCCGATGACGCGCAGCCGCGCGACAGGCGGCCGGGTGACCGGGCTGACCGCCGAGTACTACGCGCAGCGCGCCGGAGCCGGCCTGATCATCACGGAAGGTACACAGCCGAGCATCATCGGTCAGGGCTACATCGACACTCCCGGCCTGCACACACCGGAGCAGGCCGCCGCGTGGCGCGTGGTCACCGACGCCGTGCACTCGCGCGGCGGCCGGATCTTCGTCCAGCTGATGCACTCCGGCCGGATCGGGCACCCGTACCTCTACCCGGACGGTGCCCTGCCGCTGGCGCCGTCGGCGATCGCGTCGGGCGAAAAGCTGTACGTTCCGGGTGATCTGCTCGACCATCCGGAACCGCGGGAAATGACACTGGCGGACATCGCCCGATCCGTGGACGATTTCGTCGCCGCCGCGCGGCTGGCGATGGAGGCCGGATTCGACGGTGTCGAACTGCACGGCGCCAGCGGCTACCTGATCCACCAGTTCCTCGCCGCCAACACCAACCGGCGCACCGATGCCTACGGTGGCCCGATCGCGAACCGCCTCCGGTTCGCGGTGGAGGTGGCGCGGGCGGTCGGCGACGCGATCGGCCTGGAGCGCACCGGCATCCGGCTGTCACCCGGCTCGACCCTCAACGGCATACGAGAGAGCGACACCGAACTGCTGTATCCCGCGCTCATCCGCGCCCTCGTCCCGGCAGGACTGGCGTACGTGCACGTCTCCGAGTCCGGCACGCGGGACATCACCAAGCTCATCCGCGCCGAGTGGCCCGGCACCCTCATCCTCAACCCGCACCCGACGGGCGAGGAACCGGCGAGCGCGGCGGACGGCGCGGACGCGTTGCGGGACGACGTCGCCGACGCGATCAGCCTCGGCCAGCTGTGGCTGGCGAACCCGGACCTGCCCGCGCGGATCGCCACCGGCGGCCCGTTCACCGCAGCCGATCCCTCGACGTTCTACGGCGGCGACCACCGCGGCTACACCGACTACCCCACCATGGACGAGCGATGAGCGCACGGATTTCGGCGCCGTGGCTGGCTTTGCTGGCTGGCCCGCTGTCGTTCGGCATCGCCGGGCCGTTGCTGATCCTGCCGGACGCGGCCGCGGCCCTCGGTACCGGAATCGCCACGGTGACGTGGATCGTGACGGCGTTCGGCTGGGGTATCGCCGTCGGCACGCCGCTGCTCGCCGGTCTGCAGAGCCATCGCGGCGTCCGGACCGCGTTGCTCACCTGCGCCGCGCTGGTGCTGGCGGGTGCCATCGCGGTGGCGACCGTTCCGTGGCTGCCGGTGCTCATCGCCGGTAGCGCCCTGCAGGGGCTCGGTACCGCCGGCTTCACCACGATGGCCATGAGCCTCGCCGGGTCGGCGCGGGCGATGGGCTTGGTCACCTCTTCGCTGGCGGTGGTCGGCTCGGCGTCGCCGTTGATCGCCGATCTGGTCGGCGACGCGCTCGGCTGGCAGCTGGCGCTGGCACTGCCCGCAGTCAGCTTGCTCGGCGTACCCGCGGCCCTGCGGTCGGCCGCCGGGACACCCGCCGAGCCGTCACGTTTCGACCTGGCAGGCGCGATTCTCGTGACCGCGATGGTCACCGCCTTGGTGCTCGTGCCGCATTTCTGGCTGCCCGCGGCCATCACGGTCGCCGTCATCGCGGTCCTGCTGGCCGGGCACCTGCGGGCGCGGCCGGACGGGTTCGTGCCCGCCGCGCTTTTGCGAACGCCGGTCTTCCTGATCGCGGCCGGGCTCGCGTTCGCGCTGGCGGTGGCCAACTTCGGGTTGGTGTACGTGCTGCCGCGGCTGTTGACCGAGCAGACCGGCTGGACCAGTGGCGAGGTCGGGCTCGCCATCCTGTGGCCGCTGCTGTTCGGCGGGCTGATGTCCTATGTGGTCGTCGCGGTGACGGCGAAAGCCCCGTTCCGGGCGGTGGCGGTGCTGTTCCCGGCGCTCGCCGCCGTCGGGCTGGTGCTCGCCGGGGTGAGTGTTTCCCCTGCCGTGCTGCTGATCGCGCAGGCATTGACCTCGCTCGCGGCGGCCTCGGGCCAGGGTGTCTACGCGGTGCGTGCCGGGGACGCGGCCGGGTCGCATCGCGCGGCGGGGATGGGCTTGTTCAACCTCGCCTATTTGCTGGGGGCGGCGTTCGGTCCGGCACTGGCCGCGCTTCTCTGAAGACCGGTTCGCGGGAAATCTCCGTGCGGCTCGCCACGGCGGCGGTTTACCCTGAGGGAATGGCGGAACGGATCATGTATGTGCAGCTCAAGACGGGCTATGACACCGATCGTGGCCCGTCGTGGATCGCCTGGGTCCGTTTTTCCAAGACCTGGAGGACCGCGTACCTGCACGGCCGAACGCTGCGGCGCCGGCCAGGCGGCGAGGGGAACTTCTCCGACGTCGAGACCGGAGAAGAGTTCTGGGTCTCCGGTCCGAAGCGAGACCGGACCGATGGACGGTACGGCCGCGTGCCGCCAGAGATCGATGACGACGCTCGACGGCGGTACGAGCAGTTCCTCCGGGGAGCTCCACTGCCCGGACGTGAGCACGGGTAGCCACATCCGAGGCAACTGTCGACCGTACTGCGCTGAACATCCATTATGGACTCGGATCCGGGGCTTACATCATCGCTCGTCCCTTTCCCGGCAGTGACAGGGAAGGGACGAGCGACGTGATCTTGCCGAGGTCAGGCCTTCTTGCGAGGTGCACGCTTGCGCTTGGCGGGAGCCTCTTCGGCGACCGGTTCGACGGGGGCCGACTCGGCGTTGTCGAACGCTTCGTAGATGTCGTTGGGAATACGGCCGCGTTCGGCGATCGGGTAGCCGTTGGCGGTGGCCCAGGCGCGGACCTGCTGGTTGCGTTCGCGGTCGGTGGGCTTCGCCGTACCACTGACCACGGTGGACTGTCCGGTCGCGACCTTCACTTTGCGTCCGCCGATTCGCCTGCTGGCGTCGATGAAGCGCTCGAGCTCGTCGCGCAGGGTGCCTGCGTTGTCGTCGGAGAGGTCGATCTCGTAGGTGACGCCGTCGAGTGCGAAGGGCACTGTCTGGGTGGCTTCGCCACCGTCGATGTCGTCGACGATCTGAACGGATACCTTTTGTACCATCGAGAGTGCCTTCCGCTAGGTCATTTCACGCCGGTTCGGATTGGCGCAGTGCCAATGAGTCTAGCCGTCGTTCACCGCGCGGTGCCTGGCGAGCCTGTGCGGCCACAAAATCGGTGTATTCGTATAAGGGCGCCACCTTCGTCTCGGTGTCTCTCGTGAAGTGGAAAGGCAGGCTGTCATTTCGGTTCCGACCCGCCCTCGCGTCCTGATCGTCGGCCTGGGGGTCAGCGGTATCGCCACGGCGCTCCGGCTGCACGAGATCGGCTGGCAGCCGGTGATCGTGGAGCGAGCCGCCGGCCGGCGCACCAACGGTTACTTCGTCGGATTGTTCGGCGCGGGCAAGACCGCCGCGCGGCGGATGGGGATACTCGACGGCCTGCGCGATCGGGCGTCCGGCGGCGCGCACGTCGAACTCGACCGCGGCGGCCGCAGATCGCCGGGAATGGGTTTCCGGGATCTGCCGGGCACCCCCTGGCTCATGCTCCGCGGCGACATCGAGCAGGCGGCGTACGCCGCGCTGCCCGCCGAAGTCGAGATCCGGTTCTCCACGGTTCCGGTGGCGATCGCCCAGGACGCCGATGGGGTGGACGTCGAACTGCGCACGACGACCGCCGGGACCTCGGTGACCGAGCGCTTCGACCTCGTCGTCGGGGCGGACGGACTGCGATCCGCGGTGCGCTCACTCGCTTTCGGGCCTGATCGGCGCTATCTGCGCCGCCTCGGGCACATGCTGGTCGCGTACGAATTCCCCGGCGTCCCCGAAGGCCTCGCCCGCGGGGAAGGGGCCACGATGATCGAACTGGGCCGATCCGTCTGGGTCTTCGCCTTCGAGGACCGGGACCCGACCATCCTGCTGTCCTACCGCAGCGACGACATCGACGCCGAGTTCACCCGGCCCTGTGCCGAGCGGGTGCGGGAGGTCTTCGGCCCCGAACCGTTCGGGGCGACGCTGGGCAGTGTGCTGGCCGCGCTCGAATCCGCCGACGACGTCCTGTTCGACTCCGCCGAACAGGTCCGCATGGACCGCTGGTCGAACGGGCGGGTCGTGCTCGTCGGCGACTCGGCGTGGTGCGCGACGGCCTACGCGGGCACCGGGGTGTCCGCCGGTCTGGCGGGCGCGGACCTGCTGGCCGCCTTTCTCCAGGAACGGCCGGACGACGTCGGCGGAGCCTTGCGACGGTGGGAAGAAGCGTTGCGTCCCTACATCGAACGTTACCTGCGGACAGGGCTTGGCCAGCGCGGCTTTTTCACTCCAGGCAACCAGCGTGAAGCGCGTCGGCGCAAAGTGATCACGCGGCTCGTCACCGCGCCGGTCCTCGGGCCGGCGGTGCTCCGTCTCAGCTCACACACCCCCAGCGCGAAGCTGAAGGACACCGACATCGTCGAGACGATCACCCGCCGCCGGTGACGATTGCCCGCCTGTGCCGATGCGCTGGTGCGGCGGCGTCACCCCTAGGGTTCACCCCATGCCCACGACGTCCCGATCGCTCGTCGGAAGGCGCGACGAGATCACGGCACTCCTCGCTCTCGTCCGCGCGGCGGAACAAGGCGAGGGCGGTGTGCTCGTCCTCCGCGGTGAACCGGGGATCGGCAAGAGCGCGTTGCTGGAACACGTCGAACACGCGGCGCCGGAGCGGTTCCGGATCATCCGTGCGTCCGGGGCGGAGTTCGAGGGTGAACTGCCGTTCGCGGCGCTGCATCAGCTTTGCGTTCCGGTGCTGGCGCAGCTCGAAACGCTGTCCGCGCCCTACCGTGACGCTCTCTCTGTCGCGTTCGGGCTGGCGGATGGCGCGCCGGATCCGTTCCGCGTCGGCCTCGCCACGCTGGAACTGCTCGCGGCCGCCGCGGCGGAAAGTCCGGTGCTGTGCGTCGTCGATGACGCCCATTGGCTGGACGCCGCCTCGGTGAAGGCGTTGACGTTCCTGGCGAGGCGCGTCGCGGCGGAGCCGATCGCGATGGTGTTCGCGGCCCGCGACCAGGACGCCGTTCGCGGGCTGGACGATCTGCCGGGGTTGACGATCAGCGGCCTGACCGACGCGAACGCGCGCGCGTTGCTGGCCGAAGAGAAGACCGCGACGCTCGACGAGCGGGTGCGTGACCGCCTTCTCGCCGAGGCACGCGGGAACCCGCTCGCCCTGATCGAGCTGCCGAAGGCGGGTGGCTTCGCGTTGCCGACGCCGTCGCCGGTCGCGAGCCGGATCGAGCGGAGCTTCCGGGCCAGGATGACGGAACTGCCTCCGGACGCGCGGCTGCTGCTCCTTCTCGCGAGCGCGGATCCCACTGGCGACCCGGGACTGCTGTGGACGGCCGCGCGACTGCTGGGCATCGACGTGCCCGCCGCGAGCGCCGCCGCCGAAGCCTCCGGGCTGGTGCGGTTCGACACGCGTGCGCGCTTCTGCCATCCGCTGGCCCGCTCTGCCACCTACCGCGCGGCCGAACCGGAGCGGCGCGTCGCGGCGCACCGGGCGCTGGCCGATGCCACCGACCCGGTCGCCGCCCCGGACCGGCACGCCTGGCACCGGGCGCAGGCCACCACCGGACCGGACGAGGAGGTCGCGGCGGAACTGGAGTCGTCGGCGTCGCGCGCGCAGGCGCGTGGAGGCGTCGCGGCCGCCGCCGCGTTCCTCGAACGCGCCGCCGCGTTGTCGCTGGACCCCGGCAAGCAGACCGAGCGCACACTCGCGGCAGCGCGGGCGACGCTCGCGGCGGGCCGGGCGACCGCGTCGGCGGATCTGGTGGCCAGTATCGACACCGAAACGCTGGACGACGTCCGGCACGCGGAGGCGGACCTCCTGCGCGGGCAGGTCGCGTTCGTCCAGGGTGCGGACGGTGCCGTCAAAGGACCGGAACTCATCTTGCGGGCGGCGCAGCGGCTCGCCGCCGTCGATCCGGCACGGTCACGCGAATGCTTCGTGGCGGCGCTGGAGATGGGGCTGGCCGTCGGACGGGCCGCGGGAGTGATGGACCGGGTGCTCGACGCGGCCCGCTCGGCACCGCCGTCGCCGGGACCTCCGGATCTCCTCGACGCGCTGGTGCTGTTGAGCACCGAGGGACACCGTGCCGGGGTGCCCGCGCTCCGGCGGGTGCTCACCGGCGAAGACGCCGACTGGACAAGGGTGCCCGCGTTGGCCACGGTGCTCGCGGGCGAACTGTGGGACCTCGACCTGCACACGTCGGTCGTCGAGTGGCTGGTGCGGACCGGGCAGGACACGGGATCCCCGATGGCCATCCGGCTCGGCCTGTCACAGGTGGCCGTGTCCGCGGTCCTCCTCGGCGACTTCGGGCGGGCGATCGACGCGGTCGCCGAGGAGGAGGCCATCGCCGACGCTCTCGGCGACCCGCCACAGCTCTATCCGAGAGTGCACCTCGCCGCGATGCGCGGCCGCCGTCAGGAAGTGCTCGATCTGTTCGCCGAGGTGACGATCCGGGGCAGCGGCCAGCTCACCGCGAACGCGCATTGGGCGACGGCCGTGCTGTACAACGGCCTCGCCGAATACCCGGCCGCGCTGGAAGCGGCCACGCGAGCCGTGGCGGGCAACGATCTCTTCCTCGCCGGGATAGCGCTGCCCGAACTGGTGGAGGCCGCGGTCCGATGCGGTGAGAACTCCGTCGCACGGTCGGCGCTGGAGTCCCTGGCCGAGCGCACGGAACCCGCGGGAACCCGGTTCGCCCTCGGTGTGGCGGCCGGCGCCCGGGCGCTGGTCAGCGACCGGGAAGACGACTACCAGGAGGCGCTCGAGCACCTGACGGGTAGCTCGCTGACCCCGCATCTCGCGCGGGCACACCTGCGGTACGGGGAGTGGTTACGCCGTGCGGGCCGCCGTCGCGACGCACGCGAACACCTGCGTACCGCGCACGAACAGTTGTCGGAGATCGGGCTGGAGGCGTTCGCCAGGCGTGCCGCGGACGAGCTGCGCGCGACCGGGGAAGTGGCCCGGAGCCGTTCCGAGCACACCTATGACCGCCTGACCATGCAGGAGACGCACATCGCGCGCCAGGTCGCGGCGGGCGCGACGACGAAAGAGGTGGCCGGGCGCCTGTTTCTCAGCCCCCGCACGGTCGACGCCCACTTGCGCAACATCTTCCGCAAGCTCGGTATCACCTCGCGCAGGCAGCTCAGGGACATGTCCGACCTCGGGTGACGCGGACTAGGTGACTCCTACCGACGCGAACGGGCCGACGCCGCACGACGATGGTCGCAGACACGCGGAGCCTGCCGCTCCGGTCCTCGGAAAGGTCTGCGAATGATCACCGAAATCGACGTGAAAGCACCCGTGGTGGTGCACTGCGACACCGTCGTCGACGCGCCGCTGCGATGCGTGTGGCGGCTGCTCACCGAGGTGTCCTCGTGGCCGGACTGGCAACCCGACATCACCGCCGCGGCAGCCGATCGTTCACTTCGGACGGGCAGCGCGATCCGGTGGAGCACGGCCGGGCTCGACATCGAGTCCACTGTGTACCAGCTACGGACCCCGGACCGGATCCTCTGGGGCGGAACCGCCGGCGGGATCACCGGCATCCACCTGTGGACGCTCGAGGTGATCGGGTCCTCGGTGCGCGTCCACACCGAGGAGTCATGGGACGGAGGCCCCGTGCTCGCCGACGTCGACGGTATGCGGGCCGCGCTCGGCGAATCCCTCGCCGCCTGGCTCGGCCACCTCAGGAAGGCCGCGGAGAAGCGATCTGCCGGTTGGACAGGCCAGCGGCCATCTCGTGTTCGCGTGAGGTGAGTGAGGCGAGCTCCATCCCAACCCCCGGTCAGTCGGTGCACGGCCGCACACCGAGAGGAGTACCGCCGCGGCAGCTTCGCGAAACAGCGCGATTTGGCGCGGGCACGCCACTCGAGATCACGCGGACTCCTTCGCTCAACCATGCTCGCGACGTGTGATCGAGTGACTTTGCCGAATCCTCCTTTAGTGGTGATTGCGCGGGTTGCTTGTTGCTTAAAATTACGAACACCTGTTCGATAGATTGCGGTATTATTGCACGGGCTCAGATGGTCAGTGCACCGGCTGGGATAATGATCGTTCTGGGTAGCGAAGGGGTGTGCCGTGTCGCGTGGTGTTCCGTTGCGGTCGGTGGAGCGTGAATTGATCGCGTTCGGGTTGAGGCAGGGGAAGTCGTTTCGGGAGATCGGGGCCTGGATTGGACGGGATCATTCGGTGGTGTCCCGCGAGGTTGACCGCAACGGTGGACGGGAGGCGTATTCGCCGTTGGTTGCGCAGCGCCGGGCTGATCGACTACGGAAGCGTCCAAAGGAACGCAAGGTGCTGAAATCGCCGTTTCTGACTCGCGTGGTGCATGAGGGGTTGCGGAAAAAGTGGTCACCGATGCAGATCGCGTACAGGTTGCGGCTCGACCATCCGATGGATCATTCTCGCTGGGTGTCACATGAAGCGATTTACCAGGCGTTGTTCGTACAGGCGAAGGGGACGTTGCGGGCAGAGGTGGCCGAGGGGTTGCGCCAAGGCAGGATCAAGCGACGGGCCCGGTCGCGAGGGGCGGAGCTGCGGGGCAAGATCAAGGACATGGTCCTGATCAGCGAGCGGCCGGCCGAGGCCGAGGACCGTGCCGTGCCGGGCTTCTGGGAAGGCGATCTGATCGTCGGCGCGAACAATCAATCGCAGATCGCGACCTTGGTCGAACGGCGCACTCGATTCGTCATGCTGGTGCGTATTCCTCACGATCGCACGGCCGAGAACGTTGCCCCGCGGCTGGCCGCCAAGATGAACACTTTGCCTGACGTTTTCAAGAACAGCGTCACCTGGGATCAGGGTGGCGAGATGGGCGGCCACAGGAAGTTCACCATGACCACCGGCATGCCGGTGTATTTTTGTGATCCGCGCTCGCCCTGGCAACGCGGCAGCAACGAGAACACCAATGGGTTGCTGCGCCAGTACCTTCCCAAAGGAACCGACCTATCCGGATATTCACAGGACGAACTCGATGCCATCGCAGACGAACTCAACGACCGGCCGCGACAGACACTAGGTTGGCTTAAGCCGATCGAAGCGTTCAGCAAAGTGTTGCTAGACTAGAGGTGGTGCACTCACCAGTTGAAACCACCTTGTGGGGTGTCCGAGACCTTTGTTCCCGAGTTGCCGCAGGAGTTGTGGCGCGCTGGCAAGCTGGAGCTTGCCCACGGCGTGCAGCAGTTCTTGCAGGTGATGCGGGTCGCCTCCGCCGGGTTGGGGCAATACCTGGCGGAGGTCGAGGCTCGTGGCGCGAAAGACTTATACGGTTATGGGACGACGGTGGCGTGGTTCGCCGATATCGCCGGACTGAGCCAGAGTGAGGCGCGGCCGTATGTGAGGCGTGCTGTCGATCTGAATCCGACGCGTGGCTTGGATGGTACGGAGATTCCGGCTTTCGCGCCCGCTACCGGTGTGGCTGCGGCGGAGGGGGCGATCGGCGAGGAGCGGATCAAGCAGATCGTGGAGATCCTGCGGAAGATCCCGGCTGGGGTGTCGGTGGAGGATCGGGAGCACGCGGAGACAACCCTCGCCGATCTCGCCCGGAAGGCGGGTCCCCAGCAGGTGTCGGATCTCGGGGACCAGCTGCTGGGCTGGTTGGATCCGGACGGCAAGGAACCGAAGGATCCCGAACCCGCCCAACCCCGTCGCGAGCTGACGTTGGAGCGCCGCAAAGACGGCTACTGGAAACTGAACGGCCTCCTCGATGACGAGGCCGGTGCGCGGACCGCCGCGGCACTCGAGGCTTACGCCGCACCCCGTCCGATAGACGAGTTCGGCCAGGCGGATCTGCGGACCAAGGCCGAGCGTCAGGGTGACGCCTGGGTCGACCTCGTGGACTTGGCGGTTGCGTGCCCGGATCAACCGGGGACGAGCGGCTACCGGACGTTGATCCACGTCACCATCGGTCTCGACGAGTTGAAGTCGGGACTGGGTACGGCGTGTGTGGACTTCGTCGGAACCATGACCGCGCGCGAGGCACGGATGGCGGCCTGCGACTGCCTGATGCTTCCCGTTGTGCTCAACGCGGCGGGTGAGCCGCTGGATGTGGGACGGCTACGACGGTTCGTCACCCCAGGCCAACGCCGAGCCTTGAACATCCGTGACCGGGGCTGCGCGTTCCCCGGGTGTCACCGCAAGCCGAAGAACTGTCACGCGCACCATATTCATCACTGGGCAGACGGCGGGCCCACCGATCTCCGGAACTTGGTGCTGCTGTGCGGCTTCCATCACCGCCTGATCCACCACGGGGACTGGGAAGTCCGCATGGCGGCCGACGGGTTACCGGAGTTCATCCCGCCCCAGTATTTAGATCCGTTGCGAAGATCCCGGCGTAACTGCACTGTGTGAACCGAGGAGCCCGCCAGCCACACCGGCGACGGGCCCCTCGCCATGCCCACACCACCCAAACCCGCGCATACGCCAGGTCCAAGCCTGTCGTGAGTGGCGATTCGGGCTATTGAGCAGAAGGGTAAACGTGTCGTGTTGCGAAAGCCGCGTCCGCAACCTTCAACGTTGCGAACACGACCTTCACCACACCGCCACCGAGGGGCGGCATGAGCACGCCACCTTTGACTTACCTGTCAATGTAACGACGTCTCCCACGCGGTCACCGCGCCACCTGTCACCTGGTCGATCCAGGTCCGATAGCCGGGAACGCTGTTGTAGATTCCGGGACCGTTGAGGCAGTTGCTGCTGTTGTTGCCGGATCGGCTGGTGGCGCCGGTCAGCTCACCGCCCAAAATGGACGGTCCCCCGGAATCGCCGTAGCAGGCACTGGTTCCGGGCGCACCCTGGAAGCAGATTTCCTTGCCTCGCTTGAAATCGGCGGTACACCTGGAGTCCGCGACGGTGGTGGTGTCCACCTCGCGAAGCTGTGGCGACGCGCCACCGCAACCGGGGGTGCCGCACGTCTGACCGTGTCCGATCAGCTTGTTGACGGTGCCGACGGCCGGGCTGGAGGCCGCGATCTTGATCGGCCTGGCAGTGGCCGCTCTCGACAACCTCACCACGGCGATGTCGTTCGCGCCGAGGGTCGCGCTCGCCGCGGTGATGAGCTCGCCGCCGGAGCCGGTGTTGACCGAGCCGATCCGAGCCGAGAAACCGCCACCGGTGGAGCCCTGGACGCAGTGCTTCGCCGTGACGAGCCACTGCGGGGCGATCAGCGACGCCCCGCAGAAATGGCGGCCATTGCGTTGCAGCGACGCGAAGAACGAGTAAGGAGTGGTGACGACCTTGCCGCCGATGATGAAGGGTTCGATCGGCGGTCCGGCCGGTGATTCGGCCACGGCCGCGGGCCCGGTGAAGAGCGACCCGGCAATGAGGGCGGCGGCGATCATGGACATACGTCGGATCCACATGATTTTTGGGCCTCCTGCAGCGAAAGGGGAGTCCAGCATGGGACGGGGTTCGATGGTGTCAGATCGATCTACACCTGACCGTAGTGCTCTGTCGAGTATCCGGTACCCCCATTGGTACTGAATCGGACATACCATCGGCGGGTAAGGCGAAGGGCGGCTGGGCGACGCTATGAGCCGGGCGAGTGCGTCCTGGGAGAAGAGGCCGACGCTCTGAGTCTGTCGCGCGTGACGCCGCTGATCCCCACATACTCGAGTGGTGGGACGTGGAGCGATGGTCAAGCAGGTGCGGCGGTGGCTGTTGTTCGTCCATGTCGCGGTGTCGGTCGGCTGGATGGGGGCAGGCGCGGCGAATGTGGTGCTCGCGATGACCGCCGGGTACACGGCGCCCGGCGAGATCCAGCGAGTCTGTTATCTCATGATCGAACGGATCGATAACGTCGTCGTCATCCCCGCTGCGTTCGCCGCTCTGGTCACCGGAATCGCGTTGTGCCTGGTGAGTCCGTGGGGCGTGGCAAGGTATTGGTGGGTACTGATCAAGCTGGTGCTGACCGTGGCGGTCATCGCCTACAGCACCTTCGGGCTGGGGGTGTGGGTCGAACTCGGCGTCCAGGCGGGCCGTGAGGGTGTCGAGAGCTCCGCCGCCGGTCAGCTTGCCTACGGCGCGATGCTGAACATCGTCGCCTTCCTGTTCATGACGTGGTTGTCGGTGGCCAAACCCTGGGGGAAGACCCCGTGGGCGTCCACACCGAGCCGAGCACGGAGAACTCCGGTGCCCGCCGATTCGCCGGGGAGGTCTTCGCCTGTTCCGAACAAGACGTTGCCGCCATTCCTCGGCGACCCATGATCTGACTTCGAGAATACGCGAAATTCGGGGGAGACTAGATGATTCTGGTGACCGGTGCGACCGGAACCGTCGGCCGTCAAGTGGTTCACCAGCTCGTCCAGGCGGGCCGGCGGGTACGTGCGCTGAGCAGGAATCCGGCAGCGGCGAATTTGCCCGCCGGAGTGGAGGTGCTGGCGGGCGACCTCGCCGTGCCGGAGACCGTCGCTCCGGCGCTGGCCGGCGTAGAGGCCATGCATCTCATCTCGTTCGCGGGTGAGGGATACGCGCCGCTGGAAACGGCGCCGGAGATCGTCGAGCTGTCCACACGGGCCGGTGTGGGCAAGGTGACCGTGCTGACCGGGTATCAAGTAGGCCCCGTGGAGCGGGCCGTGGAAGCCGGTGGTTTGGAGTGGATCCACGTGCAGCCGGTGGAGTTCATGGCGAACGCGCTCGGCTGGGCGGAGTCCATCCGCACCGAGGGGGTGGTTCGGGCGGGCTTCCCGGACCAGCCGAGCGCCAAGGTCCATGAAGCCGACATCGCCGCCGTGGTGGTGGCCGCGCTGCTCGAGGACGGACACGCGGGTAAGAGTTATCCCGTGACGGGCCCCGAGGCGCTGACCGCGACCGACACGGTCCGCACGATCGGTGCGGCGATCGGCCGGGATCTCCGGTTGATCGAGCTCACCGAAGACCAAGTGCGCGATCAGCTCCGTGCGGCGGGGCAGCCGGACGAGGTCGTCGAATCCCTCGTCGGGTTCGGCACGAACCCGCCTCCCGAGGTGTACACGGTCCTGCCGACCGTCGAGGAGGTCACTGGCCGTCCGGCACGCACCTTCACTCAATGGGCCACCGAACATGCCGGGGCCTTCCGCTGACCCGGAACCGCCGGTGGGGCGACCGGGCTCTACCGCGGTTTTCCGGATGCGCGATTCACCGCCGGCACGTCGCGCCCCGGATCGGGCGCGGCTCGCTTTCCCGGACCGCTTCGCCGTCGGTGATCTGGATCAGGAAGCAGTACTTCCGGCCGGGTTCGACGGCCACGGTCGTCGTGCGCTGCCGTCGGACGAACGTGGTCTTCGCTTCGCCCGTTTCACCGGCGACCACGACGGCCGAGTCGTATCCGTCCGGTGCGCGCCACGCGAGATCGACCGTCGAGCCGTGGTCGATCGGCATGGCCAGTTCGACCTGGGACGCGGCCTTCACGGTGGGCGCCGACGTGGGCGGAGCGGGGGTGGACCGGGACGCCGGGGCCGGAAGCGACCGTGGTTCGGGGTCGCCGGAGCCGGGCAAGAGCGCCCACGTGGTGAAGCCGGCCGCGACCACGACGCCGGCCGTGACCGCTGTCCACAGGGATCTCTTCCGGGGCTCGGGCGCCGTGTCCGCCGCGGGTTCGATGGTGACGACTGGAACGCCCTCGATACCCGACGCCACCGGAACGGGTCCATCCACGTCCACAGTGGACACTTTGGGGAGAGGGGTGAGGATCTCTTCGACCAGTGCGGCGTCGGGCGGGCGGGAGGCCGGATCCTTCGCGAGGAGGTTCTCGACGAGGGCCAGCAGATCGATCGGCGCGTCCTCGCGGTGGAGCGGCCGGGAGCCGGGTGGTTCGCCGGTCAGCGCCAGATGCAGCACCGCACCGAGTCCGTAAAGGTCCGAGGAACGGCCGTCCGTCCCTTCCGGGGCGAGGAACTCCCGCCCATGCCGGGGATCCCGGACGAACACGGAGCGAAGGGTGCGCTCGAAGTCGTTGATCACGGGCTCGCCCGACGCGCGGAACAGCACGTTGGAGGGGGTGAGCCTGCCGTGGACGATCCCGGCTTCGTGGGCGGTGGCGAGGGTCGAGGCGATCGCGGTGCCGAGAACGAGGACGTCGTCCGTCGACAGCGGGCCGGCCGCCGCGACCAGGTCCGCGAGCGACCCGGTGCAGAGTTCGCCGCGAAGGGCGCACCGGCCGTCGGCCAGTTCCACGATCGTATCGGGCACCAAGAGCTGACCGTCCAAAGCGGATAGCCGGTCCAGTTCCCGCTCCAGCCGTAGCCGGGTCCGCCGGAACAGCCTGCCGGAGAAGACCTTGAGCGCGACATCGCCCTCGTCCGACGGCACCGCGAAGACGACGCCTGCCGAGCCGCCGCCCAGCGCTTCGCCGTCTTCCGGTCGCATCGCCCCAGCGTAGATGATCGGCCCGGCCTCGGGGACCATGTCCGCCGCCGGATGAACCGCCGATGTACCGGTGATGAACCGCCGCGCCGGAGACTGCGTTCCGGCAGCGCACCGGATCAGCGAGGTGGGACGGATGAAGCAGAAGAACAATCTCCGGCGGGCGGCGGTCTACGGTGTCGCCGGTCTCGCCACCGCGGCGATCGGCGCCTCCACGGCGAACGCGCTGACCGACGACGGGGCCGGGCACAAGCCGGTGCTCGACGCCGCGCAGGCGGCGAAACCGCAGCAGGTGGAGGCTCCCGCGTCGCCGAAGCCATCGGCCTCGGCCGCGACACAGGGCAAGAAGGCCGCGCCGCAGGAGAAGTCCGCGTCGCAAGGAAGGACGGCTGCGACGCCTGCCGAACCTGTCGCGCCGAAGCGGGTTTCGCCGCCGCAAGCGGTGCAGCCGGTCTTGCCGGTCCGCGCTCCCGCAGTCACCACGCCTGCCGCGCAGGTCAAGCGGGCGGTCAAACCCGCGCTGGAGATCAAGAAGACGGCTCGTACCACCCCCGTGGTGCGGAACGCGGCCGTCGTCAAGCCGCGGGTGACGAAGACCGCCGACGTGAAACGAAGCCAGCACCCTGTCGGGAAACAGTTCGTGGTCCGCGCCGCCATCGCCGATCCGGCGCCCGTGACCGTCCGCAAGCAGTTGCGGAACGCGACCGAACTCGTCGAAGCCGCGAACGATGCCGTGGACAAGGCGGACAAGGTCCTCGACAAGGCGAGGACCGATCTGAAGAAGGCCAAGGGCGAGCTGGAAAAGCTTCGCAAGAGTCTCGAGAAGCCGAAGGAACACGACAAGCCCTTCAAGATCATGACCGGGCATCGGGGCTGAGCGTCGTGACCACCACCAGCCTGGCCGAGCGGCCGACCTTGTCGTTGCGGTCCGCGTTCCGCAAGTTCGCCGCACCCCGGATCCCGGTGACGCGGTACCTGGTGATCCCCGAAGAGGTCTGGATCGGCCAGTCTCCGTCCCTTTCGGACGAGGACGAACCCGTGCGCATCGAATACGACTATTACCTGAAGCACGAGGACGCACCCCTCAACCGCGGCGTGCTGTCCGGCTTCGGCGGCGGTGCCGCGTCCCTCGCGTTCGGGGTGACCACGGGTCTGGTCATCGCGACTCCGGCGGGGATCGCCGTCGGAGTGGTCGCCGGGATCTTCGGCGGCCTGATGGGCCGGTCGCTGGCCGAAGAGTTCTACGAACGTCACCACGAAGACGAACCCCGGCCGTGACGGTCACCGCCGGAACCGGAAGATCGAGGTATCCATGAACATCAAACGAGCAGGGGTCATCGGCGTCGCCGGACTGACGACCGCCGCGGTCGGCGCCTGGACGTTCGGCGCCTTCGACGGCGGCCAGGAGGTCTCGGCGAGCCCGGCGAACCACGTCGCCGCCGCGCCGAAACAGGCGGCCGTGCCCGTCGCCCCACCTGTGCAGAAGGCCGCGACGCCCGCGGTGGTTCCCGCAACGGCGGCCGCGAAGCCGGTGCAGGTGAATAAAGTGGCGAAGGTGACGAAGGCGAAACCCGTCGTCAAGCAGACGAAGAAGAAGGCGCACCGGCAGAAGGTGCGGACACCGGTCGTCAAGACCGCCGCGGCCAAGGACGTCAGGCAGGTTCAGCCGATCCGGTTCGTGCCGCGCGTGGTCGTCGTCGAGAAGCCCGCCGCCGCGGTTCCGTCCGGCGTGCAGAAGATCGCCGAGTCCGTCGGCAAGGCGAACGGTTCCCTCGCGAAGGCCGAGAAACTCGTCGACCAGGCGAGGGGCGAGGTCAAGAAGGCCAAGGGAGAGCTGGACAAGGCCAAGGGCGAACTGAAGAAACTCAAGTCCGCCAAGCACACGCACCGGCATCAGCACGGAAAGCCCAGCCACCGCGGATCCGTTTCCGTGGACAGCAAGGGGCTCAAGCCCGGCCAGTCGCGTACCGCCTCGACGTCGAGCCCGGACGGCTCGTCCTGGTCGAGCGCCACGGTGTCCGTCAAATGAGGCGAGGCGATGGTCGTCGCGGACGCGGCGACCATCGCCTCGGGCTTCATCCGGCGAGGCTGTGAAGATCCGCGCAGCCGCGAAGAGCGTCGTAATGGGCACCGGCGAGCACGGCGCCAGGTTCGACACCCAGCTCCCGGACGATGATCGAGCGAGCCCGCCCGTACGTGGTGAGCGCTTCGTTGCGCCGTCCCGTGTCGGTGAGCAGCCGGATCAGTTTCGCCCACACGTGTTCCCGGAGTGGGTCCTCGTCGAGGAGACCGTGCAGCACGGTGATCGCGTCCCAGTGCCTGCCGAGGCGGTGGTAGGCCTCGGCCAGGTCTTCGCGCATCCGGGTGTGCAGCCGGGCGAGGCGCGCGCCTTCGACGGCGGCGGCCGGCGTCTGCAAGCCCTCGAACGGACGGCCACGCCAGAGCGCCAGCCCGTCGGCGAGCAGCTCGGCGGCACGTTCGGGGTCGCCGACGAGTGCTCGGCTCGCTTCCGCGGCCCGGAGATCGGCGAGGTCGACGTCGACCTCGTCCGGTTCGACCCGGATCCGATACGCGCCCTGCCTGCTTTCGATGCGATCGCCGCTCGCGGGCGGCGGCAGCACGCGGCGCAGGCCGCAGATGTGCGACTTCAGATTGCCCGCGGCCGACACCGGCGCGGGCCGGTCGTGCCAGGTCGAGTCGATCAGGCTGTCGACGGCGACCCAACGCCCTCGATCCAGCAGCAGCGCCGCCAGCACCGTGGCAGGCTTGCCGGGCTTGATCGTGGCGGGCGCCCCGTCCGGAGCTTGGACTTCGAGTGGTCCAAGGAGCTGGAACAGCATCCGATGTCCCCCTGTGAATGAGCTTGGTGCGGTTGGACCCGCTCAGCATGCAGGAGGAGGTATGAGGATTCCATGACAGTCGGCCGCGGCGATGTACCGCGGATGAACCGGCGCTGAACCCCGCCCGGTCACCATTCCGGAGTCGCCGAGGTCCGGAGGATTGCGATGAAACACACCAACACCGATTTACGTCAGGCTGTCCTGTATTCCGTTTCGGGCGGGGTGTTGACGGTCGTTTTCGGCGTGCTGGGCGCCGCCGCGGCACACGCGGCCACCGAGCCGGGCGGGTCGCCTGCCCAGCAGAACGCCGAGAAAGTGGCGATGAACAAGGCGAAAGCGTCGAAGGCCAAGGCCGCCCAGCCCGCGCAGGCGAAACCGAAGGCCGAGCCCAAGCAGCAGCAGAAATCCAGTCCGGCGAGGGCTCGGCAGGAACAGAAGGAGAAGAATCTCGGCTCGCCCCAACGGGGTGAGGAGGGGGCGAAGAAGAATACGAAGGCCGAGGAGCAGCGTAATCGGGGTGAGGAGGCGAAGCGGAATCCGGGCAGGGCCCGGCAGGAACAGAAGGAGAAGAGCGTCGGTTCGCCTCAGCGGGGTGAAGAGGGGGCGAAGAAGTCTGAGCAGGACGCAAAGAAGTCGAAGGCCGAGGAGCAGCGTAATCGAGGTGAGGAGGCGAAGCGGAATCCGGGCAGGGCCCGGCAGGAACAGAAAGAGAAGAACTTCGGTTCGCCGCAACGGGGCGAGACCGTGTTGACGCCTCAGCAGCGGCGGGGTGAGGAAGCCAAGCGGAATCCGGGCAAGGCTCGGCAGGCGCAGAAGGAGAAGAATTTCGGTTCGCCGCAACGGGGCGAAGTGTTGTTGTCGACTCAGCAGCGCAGGGGCGAAGAGGCGAGCAAGAGGCCCGGCCGCGCGAGGCAAGCTCAGAAGGAACAGAACTTCGGTGTCATCCAGCGCGGTGAACAGGGTCGTGCGCTGGAGATTTTGAAGGGCGCCGTGCAGCGGGAGCTGGGTGAGGCGGCGAGGCGGAATCCGGGTAAGGCGAAACAGGCGCAGAAGGAGCTGAACTTCGGTGTCATCCAGCGTGGCGAGGAGGGGCGCGCGCTGGAGATCGTGAATGCCGCGGTACAGCGGGAGCTGGGTGAGGCGGCGAGGCGGAATCCGGGCAGGGCCAGGCAAGTGCAGAAGGAGCGGAATCTCGCCACTCCGCAGCGCGGCGTCGCAGTCCCCGTCGGGAACGCCGGTGCGAAGAATCGCGCCACGGTCATGCCGGTGAGCGCTCTCGCCGTACCCAAGGGGCAGGGCTGGTTCGATGACGACGGCGACGGTACGCCGCCGATCCGGGTCAACCCGCTGTGCCACACCGAAGAATGCAACCGGACGACCTGGGAGATCCTGAACCGGCTCCCCCGCTTGGTCGATCTGGGGGCGAAAGCCGATGGCGAGGCCATAGAACCGGACGGCAAGGGTGGTTTCGGTGGCTACAAGGGCTATGCCTACGCCGTGCGGAACAAGGTGGTCACCGCCGGCGGCCAGGTGATCGGCAAGAACTACATCGGCGCCGACGGCAAGATCGAAGGCGGGATCTCGCTCAAGGACGGCATCAAGGGCAGTGCCGAGGGCTTCGTCGGCTACCGCGGTGCGGGCCCGGAGGTGGACGAGAAGGTGGGCGAGATCAACATCGCCGGTGAGCCGGGAACCTCGCTCGGTCTCTCCGCGAACGTCGAAGCCGGGATCACCGCGAAGGAAGGCCTCAAACTCGGTGCCGGGGCCAAGGCGGCGTGGACGAACACGATGCCCGAAGCCGAGTGGAACCTGGGACCGATCACCGTCAAGGTCCAGCCCGAGACCTGGATCGGCATCGGAGGCGAGGCGGAGGCCGGGTTGAGCGAGAGCGACGGCAGGGTCCGCCTCAGGGGCAAGGTCGGGGCCGCCACGGCGGGCGGCGGCGCGCTGGGCCTGGACGTTTCCTGGCCCACCCTGGACCAGGCCATCATCGACATCGTGAAGAAGGCCAACGAGGAAGCTCCCAACTCCCTCGGCTACTGATCAGCCGATGCGGTAACCGACCCTCGGCACCGTGGTGATCAGCGGCGGATCCAGCAGCTTCCGCCGGAGGCCGGTCATCAGCACGTCGAGGACGTTGGACGCCGGAGTGGTGAGCTCGTCCCAGCCCGCTGTGATGAGCTCACCACGGGAAACCGGCCGCCCGCTGTTCTCCAGCAGGCACCGCAGCACGGTGAATTCGGTCCGGGTCAGGCTCAGCAGCACTCCGGCACGCCGCACCTCGTGCCGTCCGGTGTCCAGTTCGAGGTCACCGGCCCGCAGCAGGGGTGGCGGGGCGGTCCGGCCGCGGCGGCAGAGGCTGCGGATCCGGGCCACCACCTCGGCCATGGCGAACGGTTTCTCGAGATAGTCGTCGCCGCCGCGCCGGAGGCCGGTGATCCGGTCGCCGGGAGTGCCGAGGGCGGTGAGGAACAGGACCGGAGTCGTCCAGCCGCCGTCGCGTTTCCGCTCGACGTAGTCCAGCGAATCGCCACCGGGCAGCATCCGGTCGAAGACCGCGCAGTCGTACTCGCTGACGAACAACGCCTCGTCGGCGGGCCCGAGGTCGCCGACGGCGTCGACGGCGAAACCGGCGGCGCGCAGGGACGACGACACCGACGAGCGCAGGGCGTCGTCGTCCTCGATGACCAAGATCCGCACCGGTTCAAAGTAGCGAGCCAGGGACGTAAGCTCCAGCCGACATGAACACGAGGACGCTGGTCGTCGAGGACGACGAGGACATCCGGAAGGCCGTGTCCGCCGAACTGCGGGCGGCCTCGTTCACCGTGGACGCCGTGGGCACGCTGGCCGCCGCGGCCGAAGTGCTCGCCGCCGCGGGCGGGGCACACGCCTGCGCCGTGTTCGACCGGATGCTGCCCGACGGTGACGCCGCCGGATTCGTCCACGAGCGCAGGCGGCTGGGATGGACCGTGCCGGTGCTGTTCCTGACGGCCTTGGACTCCAGCAGCGCCAGGGTCGAGGGGTTCGAGCACGGCGGGGACGACTACCTCGTCAAACCGTTCGTCATGGCCGAACTGCTCGCCAGGGTGACGAACCTGTGCCGCCGAGGGGGCGGTAGCCCGCCGGTGCTGCGGCACTCCGATCTCGAGGTCGACTTCGCCCGCTGCGAGGTGCGCCGGGGCGGGGTCCTGCTGTCGCTGAGCAACCGGGAATTCGCGATCCTCGAATACCTCGCGACCCGGCAGGGACTGACGGTGTCCCGCGCGGAACTCATCGAGCACTGCTGGGACCTCGAGAACGAGCCGGTCGCGAACGTGGTCGAGTCGGTGGTGAAGCGCCTGCGCCGCAAGCTGGGGGAGCCCGATCTGGTGGAGACGGTCCGCGGGATCGGATACCGGCTCTCGTGACCGAGTCGTCGACAGGCAGGCTGCGCCGGCTCCGCCGCCTGCTAACGCTGCTGTTCACCGCGATGAACGCGTTCGGGCTGGTGGTGCTGGCCTGGCTGGTGATCGAGGCGGACGCCGAGCAGGGGAGGCAACGGCTGGACAGCGACGTCCGCCAGGTCGCCGCGACGCTGGCCCGGCTCGTCGCCGCCGACGGGGGCACCATCGTCACCGCCTACGTGGGCACCGACACCGTCAGCGAGCAGTGCCCGCAGTTCGCCGTCCTTCCCGGGAGCGCGCCGCGGTTCGAGCCGTATCGGGGCAAACGCGAATGCGTGGCCGTGGACGACGGCCTGCTGAACCGGCTCGCGACCGAGGCGACCGCGACGAACCGGTCGAAGGCCGGATACGAGACCACCGCCGCCGGACGGCCCGTGTACGTCGCGGCCGATCCGATCAAGGATCGCGGCGGACAGGTCGTCGGCGCCATCGTCGTGGTCGCCGACGCGGTGAGCACGCAGGAGCGGCACGAGGAGTGGGTGCTGCTGGTGGTCGGTGGCTGCGTGCTGCTGGTGCTCGGTCTCGGCGCGGCCGGATACTTCATCGCCGGCCGGGCCATGCGGCCTGCCACCGCCGCGCTGGAACAGCAGAAGTCCTTGCTGGACGGCGTTTCCCGGCTCCTCGACGGCGTCGTGCACGACCTCAAGACCCCGGTCGCCGGTCTGCGCGCGCTGGCCGAAGCGGCGTTGCGGAACCCCGCCGAACGGGACGAGCTGCTGCCCAGGACGATCCGGCTGGCGTCGATGATGGGTGACATCATCGATCTGTGGCCGAGGCGTGCCCGGGTCACCGCGGGGGTCGAGGAGCTGTCGATCGGGCCGTTGATGCTCGATCAGCTGGTCGAGACGGTGGTCGAGGATCTGCCCGCCCAGGACGCGCGGATCACCGTCACCACCGTGCCGAGCCGGGTCGACGGCGACGCGACCCTGCTGCGGCGTGCCGTCGCGAACCTGATCGGGAACGCGCTGAGCCACGGTCGCGCGCCCGGCGAGGAGGCCGAAATCCAGGTCACCGTCGCCGACGGCCGCGTGGTCATCGCCGACCGCGGCCCGGGAGTCGACCCGGGGCAGGCCGCCGCCCTGTTCGAGCGGTTCGTCAGCGGCGGCGGCTCGACCGGGATCGGGCTGGCCGTCGTCAAATGGGTCGCCGACGTGCACGGCGGCACGCTGCGTGTCTACAACCGGGAGCAGGGCGGGGCGATCTTCGAACTGGCGCTGCCGGCCGACGCTTCCTGAGCCGCCGGGACCGGTCCCCGCCGGAAGAGGGGAGTATCCGGGGCGCAAGCATTCCTCTCGAGGGAGCACGATGAATCCGACGGCCGCCACCGGGGTCTACCAGGCCCTCGCCGAGAACGTGCAGCGAGTGCTGCGCGGCAAACCGGACGTCGTCCGGCTCGCGATCGCGGCACTGCTGTCCGAGGGGCATCTGCTGATCGAGGACGTCCCGGGCCTGGGGAAGACGACACTCGCCCGGTGTCTCGCGCGGAGCATCGGCGGCAGCTGGAGCCGCATCCAGTTCACTCCCGACCTGCTGCCGGGGGACGTCACCGGGGTGATGGTCTACCACCAGAACAACGAGAAGTTCGAATTCCACCCCGGCGGCATCTTCGCCAACGTCGTGCTCGCCGACGAGATCAACCGCGGGACCCCGAAGACGCAGTCCGCGCTGCTCGAAGTGATGGCCGAGCGCCGGGCGACGGTCGATTCGAAGCCGTACGCGGTGCCGCATCCGTTCCTGGTGATCGCCACCCAGAACCCCATCGAGATGGAGGGCACCTACCGGCTGCCCGAAGCGCAGCTCGACCGGTTCATGATGCGGATCTCCGTCGGCTATCCCGACCACGACGCGGAGGTGCGGGTGATCATGAGCGATTGCGCGCGGGTCAGCCCGGACGAACTCGATCCCGTCGTCGACCTGGAGACCCTGCGCCGTGCCATCGACGAGGTGCGCGACGCCTACCTCGACCCGGCGATCTGCTCGTACGCGGTCCGGCTGGCCACGGCGACCCGGGAGCACGCCGCGGTCCGCTACGGCGCGAGCCCTCGCGGGAGTATCGCGCTGGTGCGCGCGGCGCAGGGGATCGCGGCCACCGACGGACGCGCCTACGTGACCCCGGACGACGTCAAGGCCATCGCGAGACCGGTACTCGCCCACCGGCTCGTGCTCACCGCCGACGCCGAGCTCAACCAGCGCCTCGCCACCGACATCGTCGACGAGGCGCTGGCGGCGACGCCGTCGCCCGCGATCAACGCGGTGTGATCGATGAAAACGCAGAGGGATCTCGCCTGGTTTCGCGCGCGGGCGCCGATCGCCGCGATCGTCGCCTGCTGTGTCGCGGTGGTGGGCGTCGCGATCACCGGCGCGGCGAAACCGCTGCCGGGCCTGGACATCGCGCAGACCGGGCATTGGATCTACAACTCCGTACTCGGTTCCGCGTTCCATGTGGACGGATCCGGCAAGTACGCCGACGCGCGGGTCCCGGTCCCGGGCGCCGATCCGGGCAGCCCGGTCGCGCAAGGACCGACGCAGGGTTACGTGCTTCCGCCGTCGAGTGTCATCGAATTCGGGAAATCGACGCTGTCGGTCGAGAAGACCACGCCGTCCCCCTCGAACGAGTGGCCGGTCGCGGTGGAGACCAAGGGCGGGCCGTACGGCGTGTACCGCCAGGCCGGTGTCGTCATCCGGCTCGGCGAGGCTTCGGCGAAGATCACCGTCGGGGGCAGGCTGGGCGACCCGATCGCCACCGCGGACGGCCGGTTGTGGCTGCACCGGATCGACGACGGGCTGCTGTGCGAACTCGCGCCGGGCGCCGACCGGGTTTCGTGCCCGATCGTGCTCCCAGGCAGGCACAAGGGTTCGCTGGCGCTCGCCGCGGACGGGCCGGTGTTCGTGGACAGCGACGACGACACGGTGCGGCGCGTTTCGCCCGCGGGTCTCGGCGAGCCGGTCCGGCTCGGGGTGGACGTGCCCGAGACCGCCGTCGTGGCGACCAACGAAATCGACGGCAGGCTGGCGATCCTGGACCGGCAGGGCGCGCGGCTGCATCTCGTGGACCCCTCAGGGCGGTCCGCGGGGCCGGTGAGTATTCCGCTGCCTCCCGGCGACTACGTGGGGATCGCCTCCTCCGGATCCGCGGTCGCCTTGGTGGACAAGAAGAACCACACTCTGTCCACTTACGACGGTGCCGGTCAGCGGCGGGACAGCAGGCCGATTCCCGGCGGGGCGGAGCATCCTCCGGTCCGGGGCCAGGACTCACGGGTCTATGTGGACGGTGCCGACGGTGCGCACGTCCTCGTCGTGGATCCCGGTGGCGCGGTGAACGACGTCGCGGTGACGGGTGAGAAGAAACCGGCCGAGACCCCGGCACCGGCCGACCCGCCGTCCGGGAACCCCGGTGACAAGCCGGCTTCGGATCCGCCGCCGCGCGAACCGGCCGACCGGCCCACCGCGCCGGTCCAGCCGAAACCGCAACCGCAACCGCAACCGAAACCACAGCCCAAGACCACTCCCGTTGCCGTCCCGGCGAGCCCGCCGGGTGCGCCGCGCGCGGTGACCGCGACCGCGGGAAACGCCGCGGCGACGGTGAAGTGGGGTGCGGCCCCGGCCAACGGCGCCGCGCTCACCGGCTACCGGATCACCTGGGCGGGCGGGGAGAAGACGGTCGGCGGGGGAGTGCGGACCACGACGATCACCGGCCTCGCCAACGGCACGGCGTACACGTTCACGGTGTCCGCGACCAACCGGGCGGGCACCGGTCCCAGCGCCTCGTCGGCTTCGGTGACCCCGGCCGCGGCCCTCCGGCCCCCGGGCGCCCCCGCCGGGCTCAACGTCCGCATCAAGACCGGCGACACCGACGCGAACGTCACGTGGCGGGCCGCGGCGGCGAACGGCTCGCCGGTCACGGCGTACCACGTCTCCTGGCGGCGGGCCGACGGTTCGGGCGCGGGTTCGGCGAGCCTGCCGGGTTCGGCCACGGCGCGGCTCATCGCGGACATCGGGATCGAGCAGCCGATCACCGTTTCCGTGGTCGCCGAGAACGCCGCGGGCCGGGGCCCGGCCGCGACGGTGACGAAGGCCAAGGGCGACGCGCCCGCAGACCGGAGCATCGTCATCTCCCGCGGCGCCGACACCACGGCCGACCAATGCGAACCGCCCGCCTGCGGGTTGATCCACATCGTCATGTCCGGGTTCACCCCCGGCAAGACGGTGTCGATCACCTGCACCACCGACGACGGCGTCCACGGCAGCAAGTCCGTCAAGATCGGGCCCGACGGGAAGCTGACCGTCGAGGCCTTCCCGCAGGGCACGATCGGCCGCAACGTGTGGATCAGCTCCGAGGGCGTCCAGTCCAACAAGCTGGCCTGGAAATAGCCGATGGGAATGCGGCTCACCGGACGGGGCGTCGGACTGCTGGTCGCCGCCGTACTGGGTTACGGCGCGGGCGAACTGGCCGGGTACCCGCTGTTGCGCGTGCTGGCGGGCGCGGCGCTCGGTGCCGTGCTCGCCGGGGCGGCGATGGTCTTCCGGCGGCCACAGGTCACCGTGCGGCGCGAGGTGCTACCGGACCGGGTCGAGCGCGGGCACCCGGCGCTGGCCAGACTGCTGGTCGGGAATCCCGGCGAGCGGCGGCAACCGGGATTCACCGCGCGGGAGCACGGAGAGCACGGCGCCGACCTGGCGGTTCCGGTGCGGCCGCTGGCACCGGGCGCCGAGGCGACGTACCACTACGAACTGCCGACCCGGCGGCGCGGCCGCTTCACCGTGGGGCCGCTCGTCCTCGAACGCGCCGACCCGCTCGGCCTCGTGCGGCGGCCGCTTCCGGCGGGCGACACCGCCACGCTGTGGGTGTTCCCGAAGCTGCATCCGGTGCGCGCGCTCGCGTCCGGACATCCGCGCCACCATCACGAAGGCGCGACGACGGACGATTCACTGCGCGGTTCGGCGGATCTGCGGGACGTCCGCGAGTACGTCGTCGGCGACGAGGTCCGTCATCTGCACTGGAAGGCGACCGCGCGGACCGGGCGGCTGATGGTGCGCGACTACGTCGATCCCGAACATCCCCGGTTCACCCTGCTGCTGGACACCCGCGCGAAGGTGCTGGCGGAGGACGAATTCGAAGAAGCCGCCGAACTGGCGGCCTCGCTGGCGTACGCCGCCGCGACGGCCGGGCACCGCTGCCGCCTGATCACTTCGACGGGTGAGGACCTCACCGTCGCCGGCGGGACGCAGGCGACCCGGCGGCTGATGGACGTGCTGTGCGAAGTCCGCCAAGACCCGGACGGCGACCGGCCCTTGATCCCGAATGCGTTGTCCCGCAAGGGGGTCCGCGGCGGCTGCCTGGTGGTCGTGACCGGAAGGGCGGGCCGGGAACTGAGCGCGCTCGCGGTCGTCCGGCCGCATTTCTCGACCATGTTCGTGCTCGGCGTCGGCACCCACGGGCTGGGGATGGACGGCCTCGGTGTGCACGGCGTCGAAGGGGTGCCGCGAGCCCGCCGCATCAGCGCGGCGGACGCGGCGGAGGCGGTGCGCCGGTGGAACGAGGTGGTGTCGTGATCCGGCGGACGGCGGACGTCGCCGTACTCGCGGGCGCGGCGTTCGGCGGGCTGCTCTTCGCGCCGGTCTTCGGTCTTTCCGCGCTGCTCCTGCCCCTCGGCGTGGTGACGCTGGCGGTCTACGGGGTGACCGAGCTCGTGAGGCGGTATCCGGGCCTGGTGCCGTGGCGGCCGGTGCTCGCCGTCGCCGCCGGGCTCCTCGCGGTGATCGAGACGGTTCTGCCCGCGACGACGGTGGCCGGGATCCCGACCGGGGAGTCGCTGGCGGTGCTCGCCGACGGGGCGGTCCACGGCTGGCAGCTGACCCTGCAGTCGACCTGGCCCGCCCTCCCGGAACCGCGGCTGCTCGTCTTCGTGCCGCTGGCCGTCCTGATCGCCGCGGTGCTGGGGATCGAGTTGCTGCACCGGCTCCGGCGGCCGCCGGTCGCGCTGGTGCCCGGGTTGCTCGTGCTGGTGTCGAGCCAGGCTTTCGGCGCGGTGACCGGGACCGCGGCGGTGCTCGCGGGCCTCGGCTACGCCGCGATCGCCGGTCTGGCGCTGGTGAGCGGCACCCGGCGGCTCAAAGCGTTCGTGCCCGCCGTGGTGCTCGCCGTCGTCGGAGCGTTCGTCCTCTTCGCGGCAGACCCGCTCGCGAGGCCCTCCTATTCGTTGAATGACCGTGAATCCGTTCCGCTCGCCGCCGAGTCCTTCACGAGCCCGCTCTCCGAGATCGCCTACCGGAGCCGGAATCCGGTGCCGCAGGTCTTCCGCTACACGGGGGACACCCCGGCATCGCGGCGCTGGCCGCTGGTCGTCCTCGACGACTTCGACGGCTCGAACTGGTACCCCGGCGGCGGTTTCCGGCGACTGGGGGCGGAGATCCCGCCCGCCACGGGGATCGGTGTCCCGGTCACCCGGCGCCAAGCCGCGCTCGAGGTGACCGGTTCGTCCGGGCCGTGGCTTCCCGGACAGGCGTCACCCGCCTCGGCCGCCGGGGCCGACGTGCTCGTGGACGAGGCGCGCGGAACCCTGGTCGCGGCGCGACCGGCGCCGTCGGCGCGGTACACCCTCGACTGGTGGGAACCCGAAGTCGGCCCCGAAGCGCTGCTCGGCGCCGCGACGAATCCCGCTCTTCCCGGCGGGCTCGGTGGTCTCGGCGCGGTGCCCCCGGCGATCGGCGATCTCGCCGACCGGATCCTGCCCGGCCTGCGCCCGTCCTTCCAGACCGCTGTCGCGCTCGAACGGTTCCTCGCCCAGGACTACCGGCTGGCCACCGGTGACGAGTTGCCGACCGGGCACGGCTGGCCGCAACTGAGCCGGTTCCTGCTCGACGACAAACGGGGCACGAGCGAGCAGTTCGCCGCGGCGTACGTGGTTCTGGCCCGGCTCAAGGGAATCCCGGCGCGGCTGGTCGTCGGCTATCGCGCACCGGACCGGCCGGAGGGGGACGGTGCGTACACGGTCCGCAACGCCGACGTCGTCGCGTGGCCGGAGGTCGCGGTGGACAAGGTCGGCTGGGTCCCGCTCGACCCGTCGGGAGCGGCGGCGCGGAGCGGGTCCGGATCCGCGAGCGGGATCGCCGCCGCGGTGGCGGAGGTGCGGACCAGGCTTCCGCCGGAGCGCCAGCTGGAGAACCCGCGGCTGCCGCCAGGGGAGTCCGAAGACGAGCGCACACCCGGCGCGGTGGACTGGGCCATGACGGCCGCCGTGGCCGGTCTCGGTCTCGGCGGCTCGGCGGCGCTCTGGGGTGCCGCCGTGCCCGCGGCGACCGGGCTGCGTGCCTGGCGCCGTCGCCGCCGGAAGGGCCGGGCCGCGGCCATCGCCGCCTGGGCCGAGGCCAGGGACCGGTTGCGGGCACACGGTGTCCCCGTGACGGCCGGGATGACCGTACGCGATCTGGCGAAGTCCGCCGTCGTCTTCGGTGAGAAGTCCACTGTGGATGGCCTGGTCTCACTGGCGAGAACGGTGGACGCTGCGCTGTGGTCGGGGACAGCGCCGGACGTCGCCACCGAGGCGTGGGCCTCGGTCCGCTCCATCCGAAAAGGACTCGGCAGGCGGCCGTGGCGCCTGAGGCTGAGGGCGGCGGTCAACGCGAGAGTGCTTCGTCCCCCGCGCTGAGTTCACCGTGTGCAGACGGCGCCGCGCAAGGGCTGGAATCCGCTTTCGTAGGTGCCGCGCGGTCCCTTGCCCTGGACCTGGAAGCAGTAACGCAGCCCCGGCCGGACTTCCACCCGGAAACGGTCGCTCCGCCGCGCCATGAGCACTTGGGGTTCCGCGCGCCCTTCCTCGGCCATGACGACGGCGTAGTCCAGCTCGGCGTTCGACGTCCACGACAGTTCGACGTAGGTTCCGTGGTCGGCGGGTGGCGACAAGTCGATCGCGATCGGGCCCGGTGTCACGACGTCGTCGTCCTTGGTGGCGAGGAACCACGACACGGCGGCGATGACGCCGGCCCCGGCGAGGATCCCGGCGACCAGGCCGGATCCCCGCCGTGGTCGCGGCGGCCGGGCCGGTTCCAGCACGAGGACCGGTTCGGCGGGCAGGTCGAACGGGAGGCCGGACGACGCGCCGCGCAGGCGGCTCAGCGCGTCTTCCGGACGACGGCCCGGTTCCGCGGCGAGCAATTCCCCGACGAGCGTCACGAGTTCGCCGGGGACGTCGGACCGGGTGATCGGCGGGACCGGCTCGGCGAGCACCCGGTGAAGCCGCGCGGCGGGCTGCTCGCCGACGACCGTCCGATGTGGAGGTTCGCCGGTCAGCATGAAGTGCAGGACCGCGCCGAGGCCGTACCGGTCCGCGCGCTCGTCCATCGTCTGGTCGCGGACCGTCTCCGGGGCGGTGAACTCCAGTTCGTACAGCGGATCGCGGCGGAACCGCTGCCTGAGCGTCACCCCGAAGTCCGCCAGCACGGGCTCGCCCGAGGGCAGGAACAGGACGTTCCGTGGCGTGACCGAGCCGTGCACGACGCCTGCCGTGTGCGCGGCGGCGAGCGCGCGGGCGACGGCCTGGCCGACGCGCAGTGTTTCGTCGACGGGCAAAGGCCCCGTCATCGTGGCGAGGGAACGGTCGCAGCGTGGCATCCGCAGGCTCGTCCGGCCGTCGGTGAGCGTGCCGACCTCCAGCACCGGCAGGATCGCCGGGAAGGGTTCGATGGCCGAGAGGAGCGCCTGCTCGCGGGCCAGCGCCGACCGGGTCTCGCGATCCAGCGGGACCGGGTACACCTTGAGCACCGAGTCGCCGGGGCCCGCCACGACGGTGGCCGTCGGGCCCTTTTCGAAAGCGCTGCTCATCGGCCGGATTCCCGTTCAGGCCACGACATCGAGAAGACTCACCCGATCAACCTAGCCGCCGCTCGGCCCGGCGGTCCAGGCGACCGGAAGTGGTGAGCGCGCGCAGCAGCGTCGAGAGACCGTCCGGCGCCCGGCCGTCCAACCGGGCGCTCGTCATCACCTTCGCCTCCTCGGCATAGGCCAGCCGGAAACCGGCGTGGGCGAGGCGGCGCCACAGGTCGTGGTCTTCGGCGGTCCGGAGCGGGAGGAAACCGCCGACCGCGTGATAGGCGCTGGCCCTGATCGCCAGGTTGGCGCCGTAGACGTTCCCGTGACCGGCCGGGTTCCGCACGTTCGCCAGCAGCGCTTCGTAACGTGGCTGAGCGGGGGGCGCCAATCGGGCGTTCAGTTCCGCTGTTCCGGCGACGGCGTCCCAGCCCGCGTCCGCCCGGTGGACATGCCGGACCGCCCAGTCGCGGTCGACGACGGTGTCCGCGTCCGTGCTCAGCAGCAGGGTGCGGGCCGAGGCGTGATGATCCAGGCCACGGAGCAGATGCCGCGCGCCCAGCGCCCGGATCGCTCCTATCGTCAGATCGCGAGTGTTGACGAGGACCTCGGTTCCCGCGTCTCGGGCCAGGTCGGCGGTGCTGTCGCGGCAGCGGTCGGCGATCACGCAGACCCGGCGTTCCAGACCCGGAGGCAGTTCGCGCAGGGCGGCGGCCAGCGCGCGCAGGCAGGCCGGGAGGCGGGTTTCCTCGTCGCGCGCCGGGATCAGCACACCCACGGACGTGATCAACGGCGTTCCAGGACGTCGACCAGGAAGTCGTCCTCGGTGTGCGTCACGAGACTCCGCAGGCCGGGATGCGCCCGCAGCCGTTCGTGGACCTCCACGCCGTGGTGAGGAGCGTCCGGAGCCTGTGGGCGCCAGTGCACGGCCAGGACCTGTCCATCCGGTCGCAGTGACGCCACGGTGCGGTCCAGCGTCGCCTTCAGATCGGCTTCGCTCAGGTAGTAGAGGATTTCGCTCAGTACCACCAGATCCGCCGGGCCACGCAGGTCGCCGGGAAGCGAACCCGCGGAAAGCTCCACAGTGGACAGATGCGCCAGGCGATCCCGCGCGGACGACAGAGCGGCGGGAACCGGGTCGAACGCGTGGACCCGGTCGCAGCGGCCGGCGAGCTCCAGCGTCAGCGCACCCGTGCCGCACGCGGGTTCCACGGCGAGGGCGTAGCGCTCGCGCGGCAGAGCGGCCAGGGCGACCGTCCTCTTGCGACGCTCGTACCAGCTGTCCATCGTCCATGGGTCGGGCTCGCGGTAGAGCGTCTCGAATCTGCTCACCGGCGTCGAGGTCGTCCTCGGTTCGTGGAACAGGATCTCCCGGTCGCGCGCGAAATGTTCCAGCACCTCCGGTGCCAGGATCGGGTCCTCGCCTCTCGGGCCGGGTTCCAGCTGTGACCGGAAGACTTGGACGGCTTTCGCCTTGACCGCCGCGGTCGCGTCGTCTAGCCGGACCTCCGCGGCCCGGGCCCACGGGATGGCCGGATCGTCCGGCGCCACGAGGTGCCAGAGCCAGATCGGGTAGGACCACCGGTGCGCGCCCAGCGGCGCGGCCCGGAACGCGGCCCGGCCCGCCACCCGGTGGTCCGGATGCGGATCTTCCGGCCACGGTGCCAGACAGAGCTCGGTGTCCGCCGCGACCGCACGGACGATGTCGGACAGTTCGGGCTCGTGCTCGATCAGCGCCGAGTCCGGAAGTCCCGCCCATACCGGCTCCACGTCGCCCATTCCCTGGCACCGCAGCGACTCCAGGAGTTCGACCCGGCGACGCGCGCCGAGAGCCCGGCGCTCGGAGGGCGAGGAGCCGGGGAACGCGGCCTCCCCGTCCGTGGCGACGACCAGCCGGATTTCGGCTCCACGGGCGTGCAAACGCTGGATGAGCCCGGAGACTCCCAGGGTCTCGTCGTCCGGGTGCGCGGCGACGACACAGACGCGGCGGACGTCCTCGGCCGGGAACGGCGGGAGCCGCGCCAGGTCGCGCCAGCCCGCTTCGGTGTGGAAAGGGCCCCAGGTCATCGCCGCCCGTCCTTCAGCAGTTCGGCGCCCAGCGCGGCGAGGTCGCGGGCTCCGTGATGCTGCCGGACGTAGACCATCAGGTCGGCCAGCTGCTGGGGCAGCCGCCGGTCGCGGCAGAGCGCCGTCGGCCCGGTGATCTCCGGCGCGCGGTCGAGGACCTGCCGGGCGGTGTGCTCGACGGCGGCCCGGCAGATTCCGGTCAGCAGCGGCAGATCCTCGCCCGGTTCGGTGTCGATGACGCCCGCCGTCCGCACGAGCAGCGCGTCGGCCTGGTGGATCGCGGTGTGGAGCGCGCCGAGGTGGGCGTACTGATGGTCGTCCGCCGAGCCCCGGGCCAGCAGGTACGCCGTCACGGAATCCAGGACGGCCGCGCAGCCGCCGAGCCACACCGCGGCGACGCCCGCGCCGCCGAGAGCGAACCCCGGCCGGGACACGTACCAGCCCGGCTCGCCGACGATATGGGCCGCGGTCACCGGGACCCCGTCGAACCGGACGTCACCGCTGTCGGAGGCGTCCATCCCGATCGCCTGCCACGTTTCCGGCAGTGCTTGGACGCCCGGTTCGTCCAGGCCGATCTCGAGCAGGATCGGCGGTCCGTCTTCGAAGTCCGCCACCACCAAGGCGCGGTCGAGGACTTGGGCGCCGGAGCAGAACCGGACGGTACCGGTGAGGGCGCCGCCCACGACGGCCGCGCCGGTCCCGCCCGAGCGGGCGGCCCAGACGCCGTACAGCGCGTCCGGCACGGGTTCACGACCGGCTTCGGCGAGGATCGCGAGGGCATCGGTGTGCCCTTCGGCGAGCCGCCCGAGCACGAGATCGCGGCGCCCGAGCCCGGCGAGCGTCGTCCAGCGGCCCCACGTGTCGCCTTCGCCGGGGCGCGGCAGGTCGAGGACGGCGTTCGCCATCAGCAGCCGCACCATGGTGGTGATGGTCTCGACGGATCGCGGCCCCGGCAAAGGTTCCGGTGCGGCCGGTTCGAGCAAGGTCTTCATCAAGGTACGAGTCCTCAGCCGTTCATCACTCGTTCGGCCCGCTCCCAAACGCGGTGCAATCCCACGGTGGCCAGCAGCTCCGAGGAGAACGGTTTGGCGACCTCGTCGGCGAGCACGATCCCCGGCGCGTCGACGTCAATCCCGGCGTCGAGGAGAACCTGCCGTCCGTCGCCCCACGCGCCGATGGCCTTGCAGTGCCGGAAGGTCTCCTGCAACAGCACGGTCAGCTTGATGTCGTGCAGACCGGCCGTGCCACCGGCGACCACCACCGCGTCGAATTCGATGGACCGGGCGGTGAGGAAGGTCCTTTCCACCGCCTGCTGCCCGCGTCCCCGTTTCAGCGTTCCGCCTGCCGGCGCGAGAACCCGCAGAACCGCGCCCTGGGCCTCGACGGTCCGGCGGAGTTTGCCGATCCCGCCGAGATCGGCGCCGTGCGCCGCCACGACCCCGATGATGCGGCCCGCGACCGGGCCGGGGCCCGAGGGGATCTGCGACAGCGCGGCCGAAGGGACGACGTCTTCGGCGGGAGTACCTTCCGGAGCGGGCAGCCCGAGTCCTTCGGCGACCGCCGCGCACAGTTCGGCGTCGACACGGGCGAGCGACACGAGGACCCGTTCCTGGATCGACTGTGCGAAGCACTTTCCCAGCTCGAACGTGAACGCTTCGATCACGTGGATCTTCTCGATCCCGGACAAGCTCTTCCAGAAGAGCGTGGCCTGCGAGAAGTGATCGTCGAACGAGACCGGGTTGGCCCGCACCTTCGGGCCCGAGACCTCGATGGGCCGGTGGACGTAGGCGCCTTCGGCTTCCGTCGCCGTCGTCGGCAGAGCGTCGTCGACACTGTTGGGCAGATACGGGGCCTGCCCGTGGTGGATGAGGGTCTGGTGCATCCCGTCACGCAGATTGTCGTTCACTGCCACATGCGGGCAGTTGATCGGGAGCTGGGTGAAGTTGGGGCCGCCGAGCCGGGTGAGCTGAGTGTCCAGATAGGAGAACAGCCTCGCCTGCATCAGCGGGTCGTCGGTCACCTCGATGCCAGGCACCAGGTTGCCGGTGTGGAAGGCGACCTGTTCGGTCTCGGCGAAGTAGTTGGTCGGGTTCCGGTCCAGGGTGAGCTTGCCGACCAGCTGGACCTCGGCGAGTTCCTCCGGGACGAGCTTGGTGGGGTCGAGCAGGTCGATCCCCTCGAACATCTCGTCGTCGGAGTCCGGCATGACCTGCAGGCCGAGCTCGTACTCCAGCGGTGCACCGGCGTCGATGCCGTCGGCCATGTCCCGGCGGTGGAAGTCGGGATCGGCACCCGCGGCGATCTGGGCTTCTTCCCAGACCAGGGAGTGCACGCCGGCGACCGGTTTCCAGTGGAACTTCACCAGGCTGCTCTGACCCTCGGCGTCGACCAGCCGGAAGGTGTGCACCCCGAAGCCTTCCATCGTCCGGTAAGAGCGGGGGATCCCGCGGTCGGACATGGCCCACATGACGTGATGCGTCGCTTCGGTGTGCAGGGAGACGAAGTCCCAGAAAGTGTCGTGCGCCGTCTGTGCCTGCGGGATTTCCCGGTCCGGATGGGGCTTGCCCGCGTGGATGACGTCGGGGAACTTGATGCCGTCCTGGATGAAGAAGACCGGCATGTTGTTGCCGACCAGGTCGAAGTTTCCTTCGTCCGTGTAGAACTTCACCGCAAAGCCGCGGACGTCCCGGACGGTGTCCGCGGAGCCCCGCGAACCCAGCACCGTCGAGAACCGCACGAAGACGGGAGTCTCCCGGCCCTTCTCCAGAAAACCGGCCTTGGTCACCGAGGACGCGTTGCCGTAGGCGCGGAAAGTGCCGTGTGCGGCCGCGCCTCGCGCGTGGACGACCCGCTCCGGAATACGTTCGTGGTCGAAATGGGTGATCTTTTCGCGGAGGTGGAAATCCTCCATCAAGGACGGTCCTCGCGGGCCCGCCTTCAACGAGTGGTCGGTGTCCGGCAGCCGGACCCCTTGCGCCGTCGTCAGATAGTTCCCGCGCTGCCCCTCACCCGACCGGCCGGCTGTCGCGTTCGACTCGTCTTCAGCCGGTGTTGTTCGCTCGCGCTGACGTTTCGGGGGCATGATTCTCCTAGCCGAGAGTGGTGGTGCTCGGTGAGTGCGATGGGCGAAGTGCCCGTGGTTCCGGCTATTCGCGCACCGTCTCCGAAGGCCGTTCCGCCTGCCGGACGACGACGATCGCCACGGCGAGAGCCACGAGCGAGGTCAGTGCGTGAAGGACGTTGTCCGCCCAGTTGAGATTAACCGCGTCTCCGGCCGACGTCGTCGACGCGGAGAGGATGCCGAAACCGGTGAGTCCGGCGAATGCCACGAAGACGAACCAGCTGTAGAGGGAAATCAAGGCAGGCCTCAGTACCGCGATGAGCCCGATCACCCCCGTCGCGACGCGGAGGAGGTCCAGCATGCCTGTCGAGCTGAAGATCCAGACCGTGTTCTCTCCGGTCTGGTCGGTCTCGGGCACGAAGAAAAAGCCGAGGACCCCGACGGTGAGGTGGACGAGAGCCAAGACCAGCACTGTCACACGGAGAGTCGGTTTGCTCATCGGACCACCTCCGCCTCGTCGGTGCTCATTCCTTGGTGCTGAAAATCCGGACGAGGCTGTCCTCGGTGTCCTTGCCGACCTTTTCGAACACGAGTTTGGCGATGGGGGAGGCGAGTTTCGCCGCGCCATGGAATTCGATGGTGGCGTGATAAGTGAGTTCGGCCGTCCCGTTTCCGCCGGTGGTGACCGTGATGTCGTCGGTCGAGGTCGCGGTGTCGTTCTTGCCGACGAAGACCACCCGGCCGGGTTCGAGGCGGGTCAGTTCATAGGTCAGCTCGGTCTCCATCCCGCCGATCTTGGACACGTTGTGCCACCGGGTGCCGACGGCGACCGGGCCGGGGCTGGTCTGCTCGCACGTCACCGTGCCCGGATCCCATTCGGTGGCGCGGGAGAAGTCGCGCAGATAATCGACGACGGCCTCAGGGGTGGCGTCGACGGTGAAATTCCGGGTGACTTCGACCATGGTGATCCTCCTCGGCGGGTATGCCGTTTTCAGCGGCTTTCCGCGGCTTGTTTGATGCCGGAGAGGGTTTCCTGCAGGCCCCGATCGACCTGATCCCCTTCGGTGCGTTCGGTGTGCAACTCGACGACGAGGGTGGCGTTCCGCTCCGTGTCACCGGGTCCGATGTGGAGTTTCCCGTGATAGTCGTGCGGTCCGGCGGCGCCCCATTCCAGGCTTTTGCCGTCTTCGACCACCTTGATCCAGGCCTCGCCCGCCACGTCCTGTTCCGGCGCGTCTTCCGGGTCGATCCGTGCGGTGACGTCGACCTTGTCGCCGCCCGAGGGTTCCGCGGAAGTCAGCCGGGGCATGTATTTCGGAAGATTGTGCACGTCGGCGAGGTACGAGAACAGAAGTGCCGGAGGTACGCCGACGGTGATCGATTGCCGATAGTCGCCCATGAACACCCACTCCGAATCGAGGTCTGCGTCGCTCTTGATCGAGCTGTGTCCCGGATACCCGGACAGAGCGGCTTTACACCTCTCGAATTCGAGGTGCCGGATTCGGCGCGTGGTGGTTCAGCCCGCGGTGGACCTGACGAAGTGGGCGACCCGGGCGGGTGACGGTAGCGGGGAATCCCCGCCGAGCCGACGGACCACGGAAAGATCGTTCCCGGACTGGGTTTCGGTGGCGAGAGCCCAGCCGCCGAGTTCGTCCCAGAGCAGGGCGACGTCGCGCTCGGGATGGTTCCGCAGCCGGACGTCCAGGGCGATGTAGGCGGAGACGGGGCTGTCGTAATCGACGGTGCAGGATTCGAGCCCGATGCCCAGCGCGTCGGCGACTTCGGCGAGATACGCCCAGAGCGCGGGGGCCGTGAGGTGCGGGTGGGTGAGGGACGCGGTCAAGACGAATGCCCTTCCTGCCTCGGGGTCCGGTGCGGGACCGCCGGTCCCGCACCGGACGAGGTGCTCAGGCCTGGATCTTCTTGCGTTCGGTGTCGGTGCCCGCGACTTCGATGCGCCGGGGCTTGGCCTTCTCGGCGACCGGGATGCGCAGGGTCAGCACGCCGGCTTCGTAGTCCGCGGTGATGCGGTCGGTGTCGAGGGCCTCGCCGAGGAACAGCTGACGGGAGAAGACACCCAAGGGCCGTTCCGACACCTGCATCCGGACTTCGCGCCCGGTGGCGGGCCGTCGTTCCGCCTTGACGGTCAGGACGTTGCGTTCGATGTCCAGCTCGATGGCGTCGGCCGCGACGCCGGGGAGATCGAAGCAGACGACGAAATCTTCACCGTCGCGATAGGCGTCCATCGGCATCGCGGCGGGTTTCGACCAGGTTCCGGGGGTCGCGTTGCCGAACACCTGCTGGGTGAGACGGTCCAGCTCACGGAACGGGTCGGTGCGCATCAACATGGGTTCCACCTCCTGGGTTCGGGTTCTCTGGCGTCAACACGCCCCTTTGTTCTAGCATGTCATCGGATGGATGACAACTGGGAAGTCGTCGAGGGGATGACAAAAGATGAACGCGATTCCGGCCCGGACGGTGCAGACCGTGCACGACGTGGTGGCCGCCGCCCGTGCCGGCGCCGCGAAATCCGAAGACCTGCTGGCCGCTCTGGCCGCCCTGCGGGCGGTCCGGGAGGAACTGAGCGCCTGGGAACCGGAACTCATCGCGGCGGCCCGCGACGGCGGGACCAGCTGGAACACCCTGGCGCCGGTTTTGGGGGTGGCGAGTCGCCAGGCGGCGGAACGGCGATTCCTGCGGCTGCGGCCCTCCGCGACCGGCGAGAACACGGGGGAGGGCCGCGTGGACGCGGAACGGGATCGGCGGGCGGGTGATCGGGCTGTGGCGGACTGGGCCCGGCGCAACGCGACGGTCCTGCGACGGCTGGCCGGGCAGGCCGGCGCCCTGCGCGGATTGGACGCCGGCGCGCAGGCAAGCGCCGATCGGCTCGGCGTGGCCCTGGGCGAGGACGACGCGACCAGTCTCCTGCGGCCGCTGGCCGACCTGCGCGACCACTTGCCCGGTGAACACGGCGGGTTCGCCGAGCGGCTCGCCGAGATCGGCGAGCGCACCGACCGGATCCGGCAGGACGCGCTCGACCATCGCCGGGGCGGCACCACTTCGTCGTGATGGGGTGCGGATAGGGACAGGCAGTCGTGCGCTGACTGTCCACACGGGACACTGCTGGCGAGGGAAGGGCGAGGTGGCATGTGGGTCGAGTTGGTCGTGAGTGGCGTTTCGGGTTATTGAGGGGTAAGTCACCGTGGCGTGTTCGGGCGGGTTGGGCGTTCGCGCGTGATCGGGCGGCGATCACGTGTGATTGAAGACGGATCTCGTGTGATGGGGTGACGTTCACGGAGTTCGGCTTCTGATCACGTGAGATCCGGCTTCAATCACGCGAGTCACGCCCTCGCTCACCTTTGGTGCAGACACGACGCCACCTTGCGTCGCGAAAGCCACTTTCGCGACGTCTGATGTCCCGAAAGTGGCTTTCGCGACACGGCCGCCCGGCATTGCCTTTTCGGCCCCTCTCGTCTGGCCGTTCGTCCATCGACGCACCGAAATCCTCCTCGGGGACCCGTGCGATCACTAGTTTGGTGTTCGTCGCACAAAAAGGGGGATCCCGATGGTGTCGGACCTGGCGAGCGCTCCGCCGATGTCGCCGAGGCGGGCGCGGTTCGTGCGGAACTGGACCAGCAGGCTGGTCGCGTTCGGCGAGTTCATCGACGGCTACGACCTGCTGGTCATCGGCGCCGCCGTGCTGTTCCTCAAGCCGTATTTCCAGCTCACCGCGTTCCAGGTCGGGCTCGTGACCGCCGCGGCGTTCGTGGGTACGGCACTGGGCCTGGTGGTCTTCGGCGATCTGTCCGACCGGTTCGGCCGCCGGGTGATCTTCATGATCAACCTGGTGTTCTTCGTGGTGGCGTCCATCGCCGCGGCGTTCGTCCAGGAGGTGTGGCAGCTGGTCGCGGCCAGGTTCGTGCTCGGTGTCGCGGTGGGCATGGACATCCCGACCTCGCACGCCTTTCTCACCGAGATCGCGCCCAAGTCCCGTCGCGGCCGGATCGCGGGCAGCCTGCCCAACATGATGTGGCTGAGCGGCGCCATCTCGTCGGTGCTGTGCGCGTTGGCGCTCCAGCCGTTGTTCGGTGACGAGACCTGGCGGTGGCTCTTCGGGCTCGCCGCGCTCCCGGCGGCCGCGGTCCTGGTGGCGAGGCAGTTCCTGCCGGAGTCGCCTCGGTGGCTGAGTGCGCGCGGCCGCGATGAGGAGGCGCAGCGGATCTACGACGCCCTGGGGTTGGAGCCGCCGAAGCGCGAGGTCGTGGAGAAGCGGAGCTACCGGATGTTGTTGTCCGGCGGTGCGTGGCGGCGGCTGGCGACGGTCACGGCGTTCTTCGCGATCCAGGCCTTCGGGGGCGCGGTGGCGACGGTCGCGGGACCGTTGATCATCAGCAGTACGGGCATCGGGGTGTCCAACACGCTGTACTTCTCGCTGCTGGGTTTCGTGGTGGGGTTGATCGCGGTGGCGCTCGGCGCCCTGGTCATCGACCGAATCAACCGCCGCTGGCTGGGCGTGTGGACGTGTCTCGGCGTGTTCGGCGCCGGGCTGGGCATCGCGTTCACCGGCGAGCGGGCCGGCGTCGGACTGGTGGCCTTCTGGGTCGTGTACGCCATGCTGACCTGGTTCGGCCCGGGCGTGTTGTCGTGGGTGTGGAGCACCGAGGCGTTCCCCACCTCGCTGCGAGGGCTGGGATCCGGTATCGCCCAGTGCGCGACCCGGCTCGCGATCGCGCTCAACGTCTTCCTGGCGCCCATGCTGGCGCAGAAGCACGGCATCACGATCGTCGCGTGGTACGCCGGTGCGTTCTTGGTCAGCGCGGTGATCGTGCTGGTGTCGCCATGGCTGGCCACCACGGGTGTCGAGCTCGAGGAAACCAACAGTGTCGAGTCCGGAAAGCCGGCGTGAAGATGAACCACCCAGCCCTCAGCGGAACCCGGCCGCGCCAGGCCCGGCAGGCCAACACGGCCGCCGTGCTCCAACTGCTCGTCCAGCGCGGTCCGCTTGCGCGCAGCGACATCGCGAAGGAGCTGTCCCTCAACCACGGCAGCGTCAGCAGGATCATCGAACCTCTGCTGTCGGCCGGAATCGTCCGCGAACTCGTCGAGCAGTCCACCCGGGTCGGCAGGCCCCGGGTGCCGGTGGAGCTCAACCCGTCCGGCCGGTACGCGGTCGGCGTGCACCTCGGCCTCGAACGGACCACGGTCGGACTGATCGACCTTGCCGGTCACAGCGTCAGGACACAGACCGAGAACCGTGATCCGGCGGACAGCGCCGCCACGCTGAGCCGCGCCGCCGAACTGGCGGCCGGGCTGGCGGAGTCCGCGCCGGGACCGGTGCTGGGCATCGGAGTGGCCGTCGGCGGTGAGGTGGACCGGGTGGCAGGCCGGGTCGTGCGCAACGACGTGCTGGGATGGGCCGACGTCGGAGTCGCCGACGTGGTGCGTGAGCGGACCGGGCTCGACGTCGTGGTGGACGGGAACGTGTGCGCCCTGCTGGGCGCCGAACTCACCTTCGGCGCGGGGCTGGGCCAGGACAAGGTTTCGTACCTGTTCGTCGGCAACGTCGCGGAGACGGGGTTCCTCAGCCGGCCGGTGGGGACGTCTTCGGACGGCATCATCCAAGGCGGCTTCGGCCGCATCCTCGTTCCCGGTCTCACCGATGCCGGTCACGGACCCTTCGGCGAACGCGGGACGGACGTGGCGTTGCTCGCCGCGGCCCGGTCCGCCGGCCTCGTGGCGACCTCGCTGACGGACCTGATCCGCTTGGCGGACACGGATCCGGTCGCGATCGGGCTCCTCGAAGCGCGCAGCGCCCAAGTGGCTCTGGTGGCCGACACGGTGTACGACCTGATGCGCCCGCGCATGATCATCCTCGGTGGCAGCGGCGCGCCGTCGGACCGATGGCTCGACGCGGTGCGCGAACGCGTCGAGACGACTCCGCCGGAGGCGCTGGCCCGGCCACGGTCACCGGGCAACCCGCTGGTCACCGCCGCGGCGGGACTCGTCGTGCGCGCCTTCTTCACCAGGGGAACCGCCGAATGAGCAGGGGAACGGTCATGAACGACGTGGTGGTGCTCGGCGGCGCGGGCGGTATCGGCTCGGCCGTCGTCCGTGCTCTGCTGGCGGAGGGACGACGGGTCGCGGCGGTGGACGTCGCGCCACCGCCGCCGGAACTGGCCGACATCCCGTGGATCCGTGGTGACGCAACGGATCCGGCCGTGATCGGCACCGCGTTCGACGCGCTCGGTGGCGTGACCGGGCTGGTGCATTGCCTGCTGAGCGAGCATCGCGCTCCCCTCGCCGAGCAGACACCGGACGCGCTGCGCCGGGTGCTGGACATCGGCGCGGTGTCCGCGCTGGAACCGTTGCGGCAACTGGTCGCCCGCGCCGGCGGAAGGCCGTGCGCCGCGGTGCTGGTCAGTTCGATCCACGCGGGCCTGGCCTGGGGCGGGCAGGCGCCGTACGCGATGGCCAAGGCCGCGCTGGAGGCTCTCGGCCGCGCGGCCGCCGTGGAATTCGGACCGCGAGGGCTCCGGTGCAACGTCGTCCGGCCCGGGTTCGTCATGGTGCCGCGTAACGCGCATCGCTGGAAGGACAAGGCCACCCGTGAAGCGCTGACCGAGGTGCAGCCACTCGGGGAGCTCGGCCGGCCCGAGGACGTCGCGCGCGTGATCGCCTTCCTGCTCAGCGATCAGGCCAGGCTCGTCTCCGGTGAGACCGTCACCGTGGACGGCGCGATGACCGCCGCCCTGCCCGAGCCGGGTTCACCCGGAGTTGGCGGGCTCTGAAACCTCGGCGGGGCTCGAATCGCCGGACGGCGGGACGTGCCGCAGAACGACCGCGGCCATCACGGCCAGCGCGAGAATGGCGGCGCCGGTGATGGCGGCGGAGAGGTTGAGCCCGCTGGTGAACGCTTCCTTGGCCTGCGCCAGCAGCGCGGGGGAGACGTGGGGCGCGGACACGGCCCCGGACAGGCTCTCGCCGACAGCAGGGGCGGCGTCGGTCATCCGATCGCGGTACACCAGTGTGGTCAGGCTGCCCAGCATGGCCACTCCCATGGCGACGCCGAGTTCCTGGACGGTCTCGGACATCGCGGCGGCGGAGCCTGCCCTGTCGGCGGGGGTGGTGCCGACCACCAGGTCGGAGCCGAGCGCCCCCACCGAGCCGAATCCGAGGTACACCAAGGCGAATCCGCTCACGATCAGGCCGATGCTGTCGGGGCCGCGCACCTGGGTGAGCAGCACGTAGCCGAGGGCGGACAGCACGAGGGTGCCCGAGACGACGTAGCCGGGCCGCACGCGCCGCGCGAGCAGGGGCGCGCCGATGGCGGCCACGACCATCGCCAGTGCGGGTGGGCCCATCCAGGCGCCCGCGGCCAGCGGGGAGAGTTCTTCGACGAGCTGTAAGTGCTGAGTGACCAGATAAAGCGCACCGCCGACGCCGACGAGTCCCACCAAGAGAACACCGAGGGCGGTGCCGGACGAGCGATCGGTGAACAGCGCGACGTCGAGCAGCGGATCGCTCAGGCGGCGCTGGCGGTGGACGAAGGCGAGGGTGAAGGCCGCGCTGGCCACCAGCGTGACGATGGTCTGGACGTCGAAGCCGTGGGCGGCCGCGTGCTTGATCGCGTAGACCAAGGGAAGGATCGCGCCCAGCGAGAGCGCGACGCTGACCAGGTCGACCCGTCCGGAGTCGGCGGCGCGATACTCCGGCAGCAGCACCGGCGCGGTCACGAGCACGAGCGCGGCGATGGGAATCGCGAGCAGGAACGCCGAGCCCCACCAGAAGGACTCCAGCAGCACACCGCCGACGAGTGGCCCGGCGGCCATGCCGAGGGCGAAGGTGGTCGCCCACACGCCGATCGCCAGTGCCCGTTGCCGGGCGTCGGTGAACATGTTGGTGATCAGGGCGAGGCAGGACGGCATGAGCGTCGCGCCCGCCACGCCCAGCAAGGCTCGTGCCGCGATGAGGATCTCGGCACTGGGCGCGAAGGCGGCGACGATCGAGACGAGGCCGAACGCCGCGGTGCCGATCATGAGAAGACGGCGCCGGCCGAGACGGTCGCCGATCGCGCCCATCGTGACCAGCAGCCCGGCGATCACGAGTCCGTAGGAGTCGAGGATCCACAGCGCTTGCGTGCTGGTCGGCCGCAGATCGACCGAGAGAGCCGGGAGAGCGAGGTAGAGCAGGGTCACGTCGAGCCCGAGCAACATCGTCGGCAGGGCGAGGACTCCGAGGCCGGTCCATTCCCTCGGCCCGGCCCTGCTCGAATGCGCTGTCGCTGTTTCCCTGGGGTTTTCCGGCACGACGGACTCCCTCCGGTCAGGTCGACGGATCTTTCGGCGGATTCAGCAGCCCCTCGGGGGCGTCGGGTTCCATCTCGAGGACCGCGCTTTCCACCGGGCAGCGCGACGGCGGGCAGGTGCTGATGTCGCAGAGACGGCACACCTCGTAGCCTCGGGACGGATGAGTGATCATCGTGGCCAGCATGCGTTCGAGGAGCCTGTCGAGCACGACGCGTTCCTGCTTGCTCGACTCGGGCAGGAGTTGCTCCAGGACCGCGCGGCGGGCGGCGAGGATGTGCCGCGCCTCGCGATGGCCGGCGTCGGTCAGCACCACCGAGGTGGTCCGGCGGTCGTCGTCGTCGAGGTGGCGCCGCTCGGCGAGCCCGTCGCTCTCGAGCAGATTGACCAGGCGGATCGTGGCCGGGCGGCTGACGCCGAGAAACCGCTGCAGGGTGCCCATGGTGAGACCTTCGTACTGAGCGGTCATGGCCAGCGTGGCCGCGAGTGCGCCACTACGGCCGGCCACCGATTCGACGGCGGACACGAGTTGGTCGTGCACTCCGGTCACGACTGCGCCTAGCAGGTTCAGGGTGCGGTCCGTGTCGGTAAACATGACGTCATGTTCGCCCATCCGGTGGCTTTGAGCATCGGCCAGTAGGACGAGCCAGGGATCCGAACCAGTCGACGATGCGCCGCGCGCCCGTTCCGTCCGGATCACGATCAGGGTCGTAGACGCAGACGGTGATGCCGACGCACCCCGGCTCACCGAGCGCGGCGGTGGCGAGTTCGCCGAGCTGGTCCCAGCTCAGCCCGCCCGGCTGGGGGTAGCTCACCGCGTCGAGGGCGTCGCTCGACAGCACGTCGAGGTCGATGTGCAGCCACCAGCGCGTGGTGTGGGCCCGGATGCGGGCCAGCGCTTTCCGGGCGTGTTCGGCGGCGCTGTCCTCGTCGAGGGTGAGCTCTTGCGCCGTGACCAGCCGGATCCGTTCGGCCAGCGACGGCGCGTCACCGGCGGCGATCTCGGCGCCGTCGCGGGGCCCCAACGCGACCACGGCGCTTTCGTCGAGCACGGGCAACTGCGACTCGAGCGACTCCGGCAGCTGTTCGCGATGCTGTCCCAGCAGGAACCCGAGCTCGGAGTCGGCGGCCTCGCCGGTGTCGGACTCGTGCGGTGGCCAGGCGTCTTCGTGGCCGTCGATGAACAGCAGCCCAATCCGGTCGTCGTCGAGCGCGTCCTGGGCCCCGCGCAGGCAGCCGGGCAGGATCGCGCAGTCCCCGCCGAGCACCAAGGGCCGGTCACCGGCGAGCAGGGTCTCGGCCACCGCGGAGCGCGTAGCGGTGGTCACGGCTTCGAGTCCGGGAAGGGATCGCACTCCCGAGGGCTCGTCGCGGTGGGCGACGGCCGCCGACGTACCGATGGCGACGTTGCCGCCGTCGGTGACCGGCTCGTCGGCCCCGAGGGCGGCGCGCAGTCGTTCGACGAGCCCGGCGTCGCGCAGCGCCTTCGGCGCCAGAGCCTCGTGGTCCAGTCGTCCCGCGGAACTGAACGGGGCACCGATCACTCGCATTCCGTCTGCCTCCTGAGGTAGTGGTTCGCGGACCCGGGGATCAGGCCAGGCCGCGCCGCACGATGACCCGTCCCGGCGAGGGGCGTCCGGTCTCGGTGAACCCGTGCCGCTCGAACAGGTCCACGGTGCCCATGTGCAACTCCCCGGCCGAGTAGCGGCGATGCCCGGAATCGGTGGGGTAGGCCTCGAGGGTGTGCGCGCCGTGCCGCCCGGCGTGGCGGACCGCGGCGGCGAGCAGGTGGTCGGCCACGCCGTGGCGGCGATGCCCGGTCTTGACGTAAAAGCACGGCACCGCCCACACACCGGGGTCGTCAGGCTCGTCCGGGCGCAGGGTTCGCGAGCCGCGCAACCGCACGTACGCGGGGCGCGGCGCCACCGCGCACCATCCCACCGGAGCCTGGTCGCGGTAGGCCAGCAGCCCGGGCACCTCGCCGTCGCGCACCAGACGGGAGAACTCGGCTCGCGCGGACGCGCCCCGCATCCGGTCGTACTCGGGTCCCGAGGACACCCGCCAGTACATGCACCAGCAACCCTCGCAGCCCCCGTTGTCGCCGAACGCCTCTACGAGGTCGTCCCACCGGTCTCGTCCGGCCGGGTGGATCGTCACGCCGTCGACGCGTCGAGCGCTCATCCTGTGCTCCTCTCTCGATCAGCGACTGAGGGCGGGCACCGATCTTTCGACGGGGCAGTCGGCCGGGGGACATACGGAGTAGTCGCAGAACCGGCACACGCGATCCGCGCGGGACCGGTCCTTGACCAGATGGGCGAGCACCGGCTCCACGGCCTCGGCCACGACGGCGCGCTGGGCGTCGCTCAGCGGAGCGAGGACCCGGGCCACCACCTCGCGGCGCCGCGTCACGACCTCCGTGGCCGCGGCGCGTCCCTGCTCGGTCAACCAGAGCGAGACGGCACGCTGGTCGGTGGTGTCGCGGCGGCGTTCGACCAGATCCGCCGCGACGAGCCGGTCGACGAGGCGCACCGTGCCGGAGCCGGTGAGCCCGATGACCCGGCCGAGGGCGTCGACCCGGGCTCCCGGTGCCGACAGCAGTGTCGCGAGGGCGGCAGTGCCGACCGCCGATTGGCCCGCGACGTGCGTGTTGCCCGCCTCGAGCTCGTCGGACAGCGCCACGACGAGCGCGGCGAAGAGGTTCGCGGTCCGGTCGTCCATGGCTCCAATATATATGACTGACGCAGTCATGCAATTTGAGCGGAGCGCCGCCCCGCCGCCGATGGTCGCGCGGCGGGGCGGACGGGGAGTCACGGCACGAGAATGTTGGAGAACTGCCAGGGGTCGTCGGGCGGGGTCAGTCCGAGATAGTCGTCGAACGGGCCCGGTCCGGTCTCCTGGGGCGTCCAGTCGCTGCGCACCGAGGGGGTGGGGCCGAGATAGGGCGCGGCGATCGAGAGGATCTCGTGGTGGTCGAGGTCGTCGGGCCTGCACAGGCCCCGGTCCGGATGGCGCACGGCGGAGAACACCGCCGCCAGTACCGAGGCCGCGACCTGCAGCGTCGTGGCGTTCTGCCCGGTCACCAGCTTCCGGGTCTCCTCGATGGTCAGTTGCGAGCCGGTCCACCAGGCCCCGAGGTCGTGCCCGAGCAGCAGCACGCCGAGTTCGTCGGCGCCGGTGAGGATCTCGTCGGTCATGATCCGCTGGCGCTCCTGGAGCCGGAACCCCCGCATCTTGCACTCGTGCACCGAGGCCAGCGCCGCGTCGGTGGGCAGGTAGGCATAGTGCACCGTCGGGCGGTAGACGACCGTTCCGTCGTCATCGGTGACGGTGAGATGGTCGCTGATCGTCACGGCCTCGCCGTGCCGGATCAACATCCCCTGGATCGGCCCCGACAAGGGCACCCACGAGCGCACCCAGGTGGCCATCCCCGGCCGGGCGAGGCAGATCTGGTTGCCGGTGCCGTATTCCGGGACCACCGCCCCCGGCGGCAGCTCACGTTCGTGGGTGCCCCACCCGAGTTCGGCGGGAGCGACGCCTTCCTCGTAGAAGCCCTCGACCGACCAGGTGTTGACGAACTCCTCGGGCTCCTTGGGCAGCGATCCGATCTGGGTGTCGCGTTCGGAGATGTGGATGGCCCGGGTGCCGGTCTCCATCGCCATCCGCGCGTGGTCGGCCTCGCCCAGTGCCCGCTCGATCCGGGCCCGGCGATCCGGGTCCTCGACGCCTTCCTTGAGCATGGCCGTGGCGACATCCTCGAGCCCGACCTTGGCCCAGTGGCTCACCAGGCCCGGATTGGCACCGTGCTCGATGATCGCGGTCGGCCCGCGGCCGCCCCAGTCGCGGCTCAGGCGCCGCAACGAGTGGTGGCGGGCGTAGAGGGTCTTTTCGGTCGGGTGCCGGGCGTTCATGTCCGCGTAGGGATCCCACTGCTCGACCGAAGTGTCGACGTAGAGCACGCCGTTGTCGCGGCACCAGCCGATGATGTCCTCGGTCCCGATGTTCCAGGTCAGGTTCACCAGCAGGTCGCCGGGACCGACCTGCTCGGCGAGGGTCTTGGCGAGGTTATCGGGAGTCAGCCGGCGCTGGACGAACCGGCATCCGGCTTCGAGCGTCTCCGGGATCTCCTGGCGCCGGTCGTTCATGTCCAGCACGGTCAGCCGGTCGTAGGGCATGTCCAGGTGGGCGAGCAGCAGCGGCTGCAGGCACTGGGACACCGACCCGCAGCCGAGGACCAGCACCCGTCCCTGGACGGACAGGCGTTTGTGTTCGGTCATGATCCGCCTCCGATGCAATGTGTCGGCAACGGCGGGAAACCGTTGAAGCCGATAGAGGAATAGCTCGCGGTGTAGGCGCCGGCGCTGAGAAAGTCGACCCTGTCACCGATCTGGAGTTCTTTGGGCAACGCGTAGGCGGCGTCGCGGTAGATCACGTCGATGCTGTCGCAGGTCGGCCCGGCCATGATCACCGGTTGCGTCGGCCCGCCGCGTTCGGTCTCGACCTGGTACTGGATCGCCTCGCCCTCGGTCTCGGCGAGCCCGCCGAAGCGGCCCGCGTCCAGATAGACCCAGCGTTCGGCTCCTTCGAACGGTTCTCGCACCGAGACCACCTGGGTGCGCAGCACGCCGGCCTCGGCACTGATCGAACGGCCGGGCTCGGTCACGATGCGCGGGCGCCGCGTACCGGGGAACCAGCGGTCGATCGCCTGCTCGATGGTTCGTCCGAAATGGATGATCGGGGGGACCGGTTCGGCGTAGCGGGCCGGAAAGCCGCCGCCGAGGTTGAGCATCTCGAGTTCCACGTCGTTGGCGCGCAGCTTTTCGAACGCCTCGGCCGCGGCGGCGATGTTGGGCTCCCACCGCGTCGGCTCGAGCTGCTGGGACCCGACATGGAAGGACAAACCGTAGGGACGCAGACCCAGCCGCGCCGCCCGCGTCATCAACTCCACGGCGTACTCGAGTGAACAGCCGAAGTTGTCGCCAAGACGCCACCGCGCCCCGGCGCTCTCGCTGAGCAACCGGCAGTAAACCGCCGCCCCAGGGGCCGCTTCGGCGATCTTGTCGAGCTCGCGCACGTTGTCGAACACGAACATCGACACACCCTGTTGGTGGGCATAGGCGATATCCGCGCTCTTCTTGATGGTGTTGCCGTAGGACAGCGAGCCGGCATCGGCTCCGTTGGCGAGACACAGGTCGATCTCGGCCGGGCTCGCGACGTCGAAGCAGGCGCCCAGCTTCACGAGCAGGGCGATCACCGCCGGTTGCGGGTTCGCCTTCACCGCGTAGTACGGGGTCGCGTACGGCAGCGCGGCCTGTTGTTCGTGGTAGCGCCGGGCCACCACGTCGAGGTCTAGCACCAGGCAGGGGGTGGACGGATCGTGGTCGTGGAGCCACCGCGCGATGCGGGGGCTGAACGCGGCCACCGTCATCCGACCACCTCCGCGGTGAAGGGAGCCGCCGCTCGGTCCAGTTCCACGTCGAGGGCCAGGGTCAGGCACCGGCAGCCGCCGCCCGCCTTGCCGAACTCGGAGACATCGCATACCGCCGGCTCGAAGCCGCGGCGCTCGAGTTCGCGGCCCAGCCGCGGTGTGCAGTGCGGCATCACCACGGTGCGCCCGGCCACCACGGCGTTCGCGCAGAACGCCGCGCCTTCTTCCGCCGTCAGAACCACCGGGTCCTCGACGAGCTCGGCCAGCTCGGCGCGACCGGCGGTGGTGAAGGCCTCCGGCAGCACCATCGCCGTCCGGTCGTCGAGCGGGCAGAACCCCAAATCGACGTGATAGAAGCGGGGATCGGTGAGTTCGAGCGCGGTCACCGCCCAGCCGTGACGTGCCCGCAGGCCGTCATAGGCCGATTCGGCGGACCGGGGGCCGTAGCCCGCCACGAGTCCGCCGCCGAACGCCACCGCGTCGCCCGCGCCTTCCTGCGGCGCGGCGGGCGGCTGCTCGACCGTCCAGCCGAGTTCCTCGAACCGGCCGCAGACGTGCCCGATCTCGGGGGCGCGTTCCGGGTTGCTCATCCGGGCGGGCGTGACCGTCGTGCCGTCGACGATGCCGGCGTTGGCCGTGAAGACCATGTCCGGCAACCCCGGCTCGGCGGGCACGGTCCGGACTTCGGTGCCGGCGGCCTCCAAAGTGGACACGAGGTCGTCCCACTGCCGCCAAGCCCGATCGGAATCCACTCGCACGTCCGGGTCCATCCAGACGTTGATGGAATAGGTGACGTCGAAGTGCTCGGGCGAACACATCAGAACGCTGCGGCCCCATCCGGGACCACCCTCTATTGCCTCCTCAGGTGCCTTGGACGTCGGTGTCATGGCCATCCTTTCCTGGTGGTTCGGCGTATTCGGCGTCGTCAGCTCAGTACTCGAAGAGCTCCTCGTTGTGTGCCACGCGAGGGGGCCACGGGTTGTGGTACCGGGCGCACTCCTCGATGGGATGTCCGTGGAACAGTGCATAGTTGACGTGATCGGGCGGGAACTCCTCGGTGGAGATGTAGTCGAGGATCAGATACGGCCAGACCTCCGCGTCGACCTCGTCGAAGGATTCGTGCACCGTTCGCGAGTCGCTGGTGACGTCGGTGGGCACGAGGACGTCGGTGTGATAGACGGCGGAGTAGCGGGTCGGGTCGAAGTTGTCCGGGATGTAGTGCGGCCGCTTGCGTTCGGCCACGTCGCGGTGGTCGTCGGCGCTCTCGTTGTGCCAGCTCGCGCTGGGCACGTGCGGGCATCCGATGCCGCCGTTGCCGATCGACCGGAACGCCGTCTCGCGGACGAACTCGGTCGCGTCCTCGAACGAGTCCTGCAGCCCCCGTTTGGCCAGGGAGTTGGCGTAGTGACCCGGCGAGTTCATCGAGAACATCAGTCCGCCGGGGATGCGCCGATCGTGATTGACCGTGCGGTGAGCGCCGGAGTAGAAGATGTTGCAGCCGGCCTTGAACACGGTCAGCACCCCGTCGGAACGGCGGAACGGGACCGCTTCGGTGTAGATCACGTCCTGCTCGATGGGCGCGTGTTCGACCAGGTAGAGATTGGACAGCTCCACGCAGACGTCGACGAGTTCCTTTCCGGGCCGGGCGTAGGCCAGGTCCCTGCTGTTGACCATGATCAGGAATCCGCTGCTCTCGCCGCGTTCGGCGCGGTCCTTCCATTCGCGGCGCTCTCGCTGGATCTTCGCCGCGACGTGATCACGTCCCGCGTCGAGGTCGTCCTCGCTGATCCAGCACATGTTGGCGCCGAGTCCTTTGGGGCCGTCGGATCCCTGCATCGCCAGGCGTCCGAACAGGCACGGTTGCTTCTGGCCGAGCCACTTGTACAGCGCGGCACGTTTGTCCATTTCGGACACTTCGGGTGCGAGCAGTGTTTCGTGTGCCAGTGAGATGTCGTCGCCGAGATCGACATCCGGGCTCATCTGCGGGAGCCGGGTTATCTTCTCCCGCAATGACCTTGTGGCCGTCGGCGCTTCTCGCGTACCGGCCAATGTCGTCATCAGACTTGTCATGGTGAATCCATCCTCTCGTCGCCTCGGTGTTCCGTCGATGGGCTCGGCATGCAGGGGAATTCGTCCCCCAACCGACACCGTAGTGGGCAAATACGTCACTCGCTGACGTGGATACGACAGGCAATTTCTTGTTGATACCGCCAGTAGAGTGGAGTGCCCTGGGTGAAGAGACCGGTGCCCGAAATCATGATCGTGCGGCGAATTCGGCTCCACAGCAAGGAAAACTCAGGTGACAAAGGGTGAGCGGACACGCTCCGAAGTCGACGGACTTGACAGGGTCGGGCATGGTGGAGGCATCGTCTCTAACCGATTCCCAGCAGGATGCGGAGGAGCTTCACCATGATCACCGAAACCACCTCGCAGAAAGCGCAGGCTTATTACGAGCAGGCCGAAGCGATGTACGTCAGCCTGTACGGGCCGAACTTCCACCACGGATACTGGCCCCGTCCCGACGACGGCACGACCTACGAACAGGCGCTGGAAAACCTGACCGGGCAGATCATCGACCGGGTCGGGGCGGGCCCTCGGGACCGGGTGCTCGACGTCGGCTGCGGTATCGGCGGACCGGCCATCCGGCTGGCCCGTACGACGGGCGCGCACGTGGTCGGCATCTCGAACGTCGCCACGCAGGTCGAGCAGGCCACCGCCAGGGCGGGCGCCGAGAACCTGGCCGGACAGGCCAGGTTCGAGCAGGCCGACGCGCTGGAGATGCCGTTCCCCGACGATTCGTTCGACGCGGCCATCGCCATCGAGTCGCTGATCCACATGGACCGCGACCCGGCGTTGCGTGAGATCGCCCGCGTTCTCCGCCCCGGCGGTGTCCTCGTCGCCGCCGACTTCTGCCTCAACGCCGTCGTCACCCCCGAACGCCAACGGGTGCTCGACCGGTACCGCGATCTCGATTCACTCAGCTCGTTTCACCGGTTGGACGAATTCCCGCCGATGCTCCGCCGCGCCGGCCTGGAGCCCGTCGAACTCCTCGATGCCAGCAGTCACGTCGAGAAGTCCGTCAAGATGTGGTGGGAGCGAACCGAAGCCGACCTCGAAAATCTGACGGACCAGTACGGCAAACAGGAGCTGGACGACTTCATCGGGCTCTTCGACGACGTCATCAACCACGGCGGACCCGAGTATCTGATCTTCACCGCCCGCAAGCCCAACGGCCCGTCACGGAACTGACCAGGAGTGTCCACAAGAGACACTCGGAAGACCGCCGCTCTTATTGAGGGGGAGGTCAAAAGTGGCGTGTTCGGGCGGCGTTCACGCGTGATCAGAGACGGATCAAGCGTGCTTGGAGCCGGATCTCACGTGATCGGGAGACGTTCACGGAGTTCGCCTTCTGATCACGCGAGATCCGGCTCCAAGCACGCGAGTCACGCCTTCGCTCACCTTGGGTTCAGCCACAACGCCACCGCGAAGGCCACGCTAGCCTCCCGGGACGTCGCGAAAGCCACTTTCGGGACATCAGACGTCCCGAAAGTGGCTTTCGCGACACGACCACTCGGCATCGGACGCGGCGAAGGACGCCTTCATCCCGTCGCTGGCCCGGCCCGCGAACACGCCACCTTTGACTTACCCCTCAATAGTATTCGAGGGTGTGCGGGTGTTGCGAAAGCTAGGTCGCTCGGAGGGGGTGTGAGTGGCGATTCGAGTTCTCTTGAGCGCCCCACTCGAGCGACAGGTGCGTGACGAGAAGAAGCCCGTGATAGCCGGGAACCGATCGGTCTTCGGCTCTCGACTTCAGCTCCTCGACGTCGGGGTCGTCGTCGGTGACTTCGATCAGAACACCGCGGGACTGCATTCGGGGCGCTTCGACAGCCCGAGCTTGATCTCCGCCGTCCAGGCGACGCGTTTGATCAGCCGGTCGAGTTCGAAGTCGAAGTCTTGCGGGAACCGCGAGTCGAAAGGCTCGTCGTCTGCAGAACCTGAGTCCCCGCGCATTCCGCTCCCTCGTCGCCACCGGTCGACGGGCTTTCGGTGCGGCGGAGGGAACGGGCAGGCGGTGTCACTCTTTCGGTCCGCGCCGACAGCAGGGCGGGGCGCCGGTTCGACCGCCGCCCCGCCCTGGGAGTCGTGCTCGCCGGGAATCAGTCGGTGATGTGCAGGTCGTTGCCGGAACCGACGGTGAGGTGGCTCAGGTCGGCGGCGATGCCGCCCCCGAGGGCACCGTTGCCGACGTCGCTGACGACGTCGTGGACGTCGTTGACCGAGCCCGCGTGCGAACCGATGTCCCCGACGTGGTTGGTGACGTTCCCGACGGCCGAGTCGTTGGCGACGTCGCTGAGGTGGGACGTCACGCCGGACACCTGGCCGGCGATGTCGCCGACGCCGTGAGCGGTCACGTCGCCGAGGGTGTTCTCCAAGCCGTTGTTCACGCCGAGCGTGCCGGTGAGGTCGCCGACCGTGGAACCGACACCCTGGCTGCCGTCGATCGCCGAGTCGAGGCCGGAGACGTCCTGCAGACCGGAGGTGAGGTTCCCGCCTTCGAGCGCCCCGGTGACGTCGCCGCCGCTGACGTTGCCCGCCACGTCGCCGACGGCGCCGGTGACCGCGCCCACCGGGGCGATCTCTCCGCCGCCGATGTCGTCGATGCTGCCCGCGAGGTCGCCGGCCGCGGTGAAGGGGGCGGCCGCGTTCTGCGTGATCGCGGTCATCCCGCCGACGGCGCCGAGCACGTTGTTCTCGGAGGTCGCGTCACCGAGGGAGAGGTTCTGGGTGAGGGCCTTGAGCTGCTCGATGGCGCCTGCCTGGCCGGTGGTGATCGAGTCGAGGTCGAGGCCGTTCCCGCCGCCGACGGTGTTCGTGGGGGCGTAGTCCAGGACGAGCGGCAGGATCTCGTGCAGGTCCGCGCCGGAGATGTCGCCGAGGCCGGCGTCGTTCAGCGTCCGCTGCGGGTCGCTCCCGAAGGAGTCGCGAGCCGACGGGTCGTTGAGCAGGTTGAGCGTGAAGTCGTACAGGGACTGCGTGGGGTTCATCGACCGGGCTCTCTGTGGGGACCGTGGTTCCTTGGACGAGACCGAAGCTAGGGCGCGGCCCGGGGGAGGGACATCGGGTCCGACGCCTAACGGTGATCTTGCGAACCACCGAGGGGGTTCGATCACCCGTTAGGGGATTCCGTTGGTCTGTGACCGGGGTCTCACTTGTCAACTGGGGGTCACGACGCCCATCTATCGGGACCGCCGGTCTCGAATCCTTCCTGGGTGACCGCTTCCGGGGCACCGTTTCCAGGGAGGTGCTCGGCGTCATGGAAGAGCTGTTGCCGTCGCAGCTGAGAGAGGTGCTGGCCGCGATCGACACCGACCCGGAGGCCGCGGTCCGGGTCGTCCTGTCGGGGCCACCCGGGCACGGGAAGTCGACGGCGCTGGCCGCGATCGCGCGTCACTATCGTGCCGGCGGTGCCACCGTCGTCTCTCGCGAGGACGTGAGGGGGACTTCGGCCACCGACGCGGTGATCCTGATCGACGACGTCGACACCCTCACCTCCGGTGAGCGGGACGCGCTGGTAGGCATGGCGGCCGGTGCGTCCCGGCTCGTGGTCACGCATACCCCGGGCGCGGCGGGGTTCGTGGCCGCGGAGCTGATCACCCCGGCCACCCGGCACATCCGCCTGCCCGCCTGGACCGTGCGGGACGTGGCCCGGTTCGCGGGCCGGTCGCTCACCGCCGAGCGCGCGGCGGCCGTCCGGCGGGCGACCTCGGGGGTACCGAGACTGGTGGCGCGCTGCGTCGCCACGCCCGTCGTCGACGAGCTGATCGACGAACTCCGCGGTGAGCTGGATCAACTCGGCGAATCGGGAACGACCTATCTGATCGTCGCCGGTGTCGCGGGAGGCCGGGACATCGAACTGCTCGCGATCGCCTTGGGCGGATCCCGCGACGACGTCTCGGCGGTCGTCGAGCGGGTCCGGGGCGCGGGACTGCTCGCCGCCGACGACACCGTCCCGCCGGTGGTGGCCCGGGCGGTGCGCGACCATGTCGGCGTCGACCGGACGCTGACCGTCCTGGTGCGGATGCTCGAAGCCCTGCTCGCCGGGGGCCAGCCGGTCCTGCCGATCGCTCGTGAGCTGCAGCGGCTCGGGGCCGGGGGAGCGGTCGTGCGGGCGGGTCTCGAAGCGGCGGCCGCCGAGGTGGTTTCGGACGACCCCGCCGTCGCGACCGATCTCTACGCCGCGGCGGTGCGGGGTGGCAGCTCACGGACACGCTTGGCGCCTGCCTGGGCACGGGCCGCGGTCCTGTCCGGACGGCTCGACCTCGCCTTGCGCCTCGGCGACGAACTGCTCGGCTCGGCCGACCCCGCGGCGCGGCACCGGGGTGCGCTGGTCGCCGGGACGGTGATGGCCCGGCGCGGCGATCTCGCCCGTGCCGCGGAACTCCTGCGCTGGTCCGGTGAACCGGGGGCTCTGCTGCTCGCGGACCTGGCGGGTATCGCGCTGGGCGATGTCGCCGCCGACGAGCAGACCGTCGCCGGTACGCCTGTTCCGGCGTACGGGCATGTCGCCGGGCGGCTGCTCGACGGGATCCGCGAGTCCCTCACCGGACGGTCCGAAGCCGCACTCACGACCTTGCTCGCTTCCGCGGACACCGCCGAGGCCACCGGTATGGGACATCTTCTGCCGGATTCTCCCGCCGCGCTCACCGCGACGGTGGCTCTGCACGCGGCCGAATTCGATCTCGCTCACGGTGTTCTGACCCGCGCGGCCGCCAGTGTGCGGCACGAGCTTCTGCTGGGCTGGACCGCGATGCTCCGCGGTGACCTCGCCACCGCCGAAGTACACCGTTCGGCCGTGGAGGAGCAGGCCGGACGGCTGTCGCCGCGGGACGAGCTCTTTCTGCGCACTCTCGAACTCGGACTGACCCGCCGCGCCGACACCCCCGACGTGGCCCGGAGGAGCTGGGCCGGTGCGTACGAGGCGATGATGAGGCAGCCGGTGGACCTGTTCTCCTTGCTGCCCTTGGGAGAACTGCTCATCGCGGCGGCACGGGTGGACGAGGGGTTCCGCGTCGCGGCCCATCGCGAACGAGCCTTCGAACTACTCGCCCGGCTCGGCGGACCCGCGTTGTGGTCGGCCTGGTTGAACTGGTCCGTATTCCACGCCGCCGTCGTCTCCGGCGACCGGCAGGCCACCCACGATGCGATCGAGCATCTCACCGGGCACCCCACGAGCGGCCGACTGGTTCCCGCGTTCGCCGCCGCAGGTGCCCAGTGGATCGCGGTCCTGGACGGCGTCATCGATGTCGACGCGGTACTGGCCGGTGCGGGTCTGCTCCACCGCGCCGGGCTGAGCTGGGACGCCGCCCGGCTGACCGGACAGGCCGCGATCCGCGCCACCGACCGGACCGCCATGACCACCCTGCTGCGGGCGGCCAAGCGATTCCCGTCCTCGGCGAGCGGCGTCGCCGAACCCGCGACGACTGTCCCCGGCGAGCTTCCCACCTTGACCCCGCGTGAAGGCGACATCGGGCGCCTCGTCGTCGAAGGTCACACCTACCGGGAAATCGGCGATCTCCTGCACATTTCCGGAAAGACCGTCGAACACCACATGGCACGCATCCGGGCGAAGCTCGGTGCCCATGACCGTCGCACGATCACCACGTTGCTGGGTGGAATGCTCGGCGGGACCTAGTGAGAGGTTCAGGCGGAGGTGGTCGTGAGTGGCGTTTCGGGTTCTAACCCTCATTGCCACTCACGACCACCCGGACTGACGCCTCACCGCCACGGCGATGTCGCGAAAGCCACTTTCGGGACAGCAGACGTCCCGAAAGTGGCTTTCGCGACACCTCGAAAACCGAGCATTACCAGGGTCGTGCCATTCAGCGGAGCTGAATGCCGCCCTTCGCCACGTTGCCCCGGTTCGTGCAGTCGGCGACGGAGCCGATGTACACGCTTTCCGCCACCGTCTTCCAGATTCCGTAGGTGGTGGAGCCGTTGCCGCACTGCGCGACCGCCCGGTACTGGGAGACCCCCGAGGGCAGGCGAGAGCACTTGACGTGGAAGTTCACGCCGCTGGCGCTGGTGTTGTACGTGCAATCCTCGGTGACGGTGGCCCCGGCCACTCCGGGCATCACCGTCATCGCGCCGCCGACGAGCATGGCCAAGGTCAGCAGCGAGTTACGAATTTTCATCGGTTTCCTTCCCCAGAAAACGACCTCATCGAATAATGAGCCCCCAGGTCTATCGGGGCATTGTGCGAGGCCGCTCGATTGACACTTCGTGCCGAATGCTAGCAGGAGATCTGCGGCTCATGTCAATGATTCTTTTGTTTCTTTGATGGTGGGGAAAAACAGTCGAAATCATCGATGAAAAAGGCACGTCGAAATGGCCCCCACCCGATCGGTGTCGACGGGTGAGGGCCCGTACCGCCCGGCCGCCCGGTGGGGCCCTGGTACGGCCATTTCGCGTTCGGCGTCCACGCGGCTTGGTCGCATCACTGAATCGGCGGAATTTCGGCCGAACGGCGACGAAACGAGGCCGCATACGCTAAGAGGTTCAGCTCACCAGGGCGAGGCCGACCGGGTACGTCAGCAGCGGCGAGACGACGCGTGCCCGTCCGGACGCCAGGTCGATACGGACGAGGAGCGGTACACCGTGGACTCGGACGGCCGCGACGGCCTTGTAGTCGCGCGGGTCGTACGCGCCTGCCTTCGCCGTCCCGGCGATGTCGAAGCCGTTCACGGACCCGATGTTCAGCCCGAGCTTTCCGATCGCGGTGAGCTGGCCGGTGTTGGGGGAGACGACGGGCGTTTCGCCGGGAAGGCTGCCTTGTTTGACCAAGGTGTCCTGCCCGGAGTCGAGGCCGTACAGCGCGGTCGACGTCGCTCCGGCGACGCTGTTCGTGTATCCGGACGCGGCCACGCGAGGAGCCTGCGGACGGCCCGGGTAGGTCAACGGTGTGTCGGTGCCGGCGATGGAACCGGTGTCGGGGTGCAGCCGGAGGTTGAGCCCGGTGTCGGTGACGACCCTGATCCGATCGACCGTGGGGTTGAAGTCGAAGCCGATCGCCTTGCCCGTCAGGGCGGTCGGCGAACCGACCGCCGTGGCTTTGGCGGTCTTGGCTTCGAGGCGGTACAGCCGGCCCGAGGCGGCCAGCGAGTAAAGCGCGCCGGTGGCGGGCCGGGTGTCCAGGCCGATCAGACGGTCGCCCTTGGCCAGACCCGTGATCTTCTTGGCCGAGGTGGGCAGCAGCGGGCGTTCGCACTGATGTCTGCTCAAGGTCCCTTTCTCGCTCAAGATGACGACGCCGCAGCCGTCGTTCCCGGAAGGTGAGGCGGAAGCCACGGTGCCGCCCGCCGTGAGGGTGAGTGCCACGCCGCCGATCACCAGTGCGCGGAGGATGGTGCGCATGGTCGCTCCTGTTCGTCGGGAGAGGGGTTTACGGCCAGTGCGTACGGCGTCGCTGCCGTCGGCGTTCATCCCTTTTGAGAAAATTCCGCGATCGGCTGAACGTGGCCCGTGTCTGCTCCGAACACAGGGGGTAGGAGGGACACGGCATGGGTGGATCGGCCAGTGGCGGCCTCGGCCTGACCGAGGAACACGCGCTTCGTGCGGTGTACAACGCGCACGGACCGGAGCTGTACCGGTTCGCGATGCGGCAGCTGAACGACGACGGCGCGGCCCAGGACGTGGTGCAGGAGGTGTTCCTGAGGGCGTGGCGGGCGGCGGAAAGGTTCGATCCCGAGGTCGCGAGCCTGCGGGTCTGGCTGTTCGCGATCGCGAGGAACGTGATCGTCGACGAGATGCGCCGCCGGTCGGTCCGGCCGGCGACGCGGCTCGCGCTGGCCGAGGAGCCCGCGGAGCCGGGCTTCGACGAAAGGCGGGTCAACGCCTGGCTGGTGGAGGAGGCGTTGCGGCGGATCAGCCCGGAACACCGGGTGTGCCTGGTCGAGACTCACCTGAGGGGCAGGCCGTACGCGGAGGTCGCCGCGGAATTGGGGATCCCGGTCGGCACACTGCGCACCAGGCTCTTCTACGGTTTGCGGGCGCTGCGCGTCGCGATGGAGGAAATGGGGGTCGAGCTGTGAAACCCGACGATCACCGTACTTTGCGGGAAACCTTGGGCGCCTATGCGCTCGACCAGCTCGACGAGCACGAACGCCTCAGGATCGACGCCCATCTGTCCGGATGTCCGGACTGCCGTTCGGAGCTGCGGGAACTGAGCCCGGTCGTGCGCGCGTTGAGCCTGGCCGAAGCGGCGCAGGTCAGCGAGCACGAAGAGCCGGCCGTTCCGCCCGATCTCGGCGACGCGGTCGTCCGCCGCGTCAGCGCGGGACAGCGGCGGCGCCGGTGGCAGCCACCACGCTGGGCCGCGGCCGCGGCGATCGCCTTGCTCTGCGGCGCCGGTATCGGGTGGGCCGCTCATCCCGACGCTCCGGCGCCGGGACCGTTCGAAGCGGTACAGGTGGCGACGTCGACACCGGCGATCCACGCCTCCGCCGGGTTGGTTCCGCACACCTGGGGCGTCGAGATCAAGCTGACCGCGACCGGCTTCGAGGCGGGTACGAGCTATCGGGTGGTGATCGTGGACGACACCGGAGTTCACACCGCCGCCGGTGAGTTCATCGGCACCGGCGCCGCCGAAATGCGGTGCAATCTCAACAGTTCCGTGCTGCGCGCCGACGCGGGCGGATTCCGCGTGCTCGGCCCGGGCGGCCAAGTGGTCCTCGAATCCGACTTCTGAGGCGCCACGCGCTAAACGGGGATACGGCCCAGTGCGTTCGTTTCCCGGATCGAGCGGTTGCGGCGGCGCCGTGTCCTCGCGCCGAGCACACCCAGGACGACCAGGATCAGCGCGAGATGCAAGGCGACTCCCAGCATGACGTTGGCCAAGAGCCGCCCGATCAGGCCGGCCACCGACGTCACCGCTATCAACGCGACCAGCAAAGGCCAGCGGTACAACGGATACGGCCACGCGTCACGCAGCAACGTTCTCATCTCGGCCATCCCCGCTCCCGAAGACCATGGAACCATTACACCAGACCTGCGACACCCCTGTCGCCCGACGCCGGCGCCGGGCGACAGGGGTGTCGCGCGTCCGGTCAGAGCCAGGAATCGAGCTTGCCGAGGATCTTCGCCTTCGAGGCGGCGCCGTTGATGGTGGTGGCGGGTTTGCCGTCGACGAACAGGATCATGGTCGGTATCGACAGGATGCCGTAGTCGCCGGCGATCTCCGGGTTGTCGTCGATGTCGACCTTGACGACGGTGAGCTTGTCGCCGTGTTCCTCCGAGATTTCGGCGAGCACCGGCGCGAGGGCTTTGCAGGGGCCGCACCAGGGCGCCCAGAAGTCGACGAGAACGGGCTTGTCCTGGTCGAGTACGTCGGAGGGAAAGGTGTTCGTGGTGACGGATTCCATGCTCATGGGTTTCTCTTTCTCGTGTGCTCAGCCGAAGGTGAAGGAGAAGGCCTGCACGCCCGGGCCGACGGTGACGTCGATGGCGCCCGCTTCGATGTCCTGTGTGGACAGAAGCCGGTAGGAGTCGGGTGTGCCGTTCACTTGGACGGTCTTGGTCTGTCCCTTGGCGGTGTAGGTGACGGTGCCGTTGCCCGCCAGGACCATCCTGACCTCTTTGGCGCGGTAGTTGAGTTTGATCTCCCCGCCGGCGCCGGTGGGGGTGATGTTCTGGCTGGTGAGGGTCCAGTCACCCTGGAGGACGAAGGTGTCCGGCGGCTGGGTGGCGGGGTAGGCGAAGGTCTTCACGCCCGCGGTGTAGTCCTCGGTCCCGGCGAAGTTGACGCGTTTCGTGGAGCCGAGGTAGGTCTCACGGGTGATCGCGGCGGTGTCCGGGGTGTCGTCGGCGGTGTCCGTGGCGGCGGGGAGTCGCACGTCTGGGTTGGCCTTGGTGAGGAGTTCGCGGATGAGTTTCTCGGTGGTCTGGTAGTCGCCTTCACCGAATTTGATGTGCCGTACGGTGCCTTCGGCGTCGATCAGGTAGTGCGCGGGCCAGAACCGGTTGCGGTAGTTGGTCCAGGTCGACAGGGTGTTGTCGAGGGCGACCGGGTAGCCGATGCCGAACTTGTCCGCGGCCGACTTGACGTTGCCGGGTTCCTTTTCGAAGGCGTACTCGGGGGAGTGGACACCGATCACCTGGAGTCCGGCGTCGCGGTAGGCCTTGTCCCAGGCGGTGACGTGCGGGATGGAGCGCTGGCAGTTGATGCAGGAGTAGGCCCAGAAATCGAGCAGGACCACCTTGCCCCGCGACTGCGCCAGGTCGACAGGTGCACCGCCGGGCGTGTTGAACCACTGCTGGATTCCCTTGATGTCCGGTGCTTTCCCGCAGCTCTCGAGTTCCTTCGCGCCGTCGGTGCAGAGGTCGAGGTCCTTGTTCTGGTCGTTCTCCAGCCCGCCGAGATTCAGTGCCTTCTTGACCTGCTCGGAGTTGTTGATGTCGTTCTGCAGACCGCTGGTGTAGTCGGGAATGGCCCGCTGGAGCAGCTGCGGCAGGTTGAACACGAGTCCGATGGCGAGGGCGATCATCACGATGCCGGCGGTGATCCGGATGCCGCGCTGGCGTTTGCGGAAGGCCTTGACACGTTCGGCGACCCGGCGTCCGGCGAGGGCGAAGATCAGCAGCGGGAGCGCGGCGCCGATGGCGAAGGTCGAGGTGAGCACGACGGTCTCGAGGCCGATCTGCCCGGTCGATCCGGCGACGGTGATCGCGGCGAGGACCGGTCCGGCGCAGGGGACGTAGACGGCGCCGAGGCCGAGGCCGAGGGTGAAGCCGCCGCGGTTGGCATCGGGGCGCCGTTGCGGGATCCAGCTGAACGGCTTTTCGAGCAGGTGCTCGAATTTCGGGACGATGAGCCCGATGCCGATGAGTGCGAGCACGATCAGGCCTGCCCAGCGGAGAACGTCCTGCGGCAGCCCGAGGATCGAGAGCAGCAGCGAGCCGAACAAGGTCACCAGGGTGAAGCTGACCACGAGCCCCAGGATGATCAGGTAGGGACGTGAACGCGGCGGCTTGGTCTCGACCGGAGCGGTCGCGACGCCGCCGCCGTTCTGTTCCTTGTGGACGGTGGCGGTGGCGTTCTGTACGCCTCCGGACAGGAAGATGACCGGCAGGACGGGGAGGATGCACGGAGAAATGCCCGTGACCAATCCCCCGATGAGGCCGATCAACGCAAGTGTGAGCACGATTGCTCCCGGGCAGTTCAAGTGGAGTGGGTGACAAGAAGCATTCGTCCCTCGGGCCCTGGCGGATTGCCGTCCGTGGACCGCGAGTGGTGACGAAGCGTCCACGATCGTGTTCGCAAGGTAACGGAAAGATCTCGATGGCGAAGTCCGCCTATCCGGCCCGGCGCAGGTCTCGAATCCAGGGTGTTCGCCGCCTCGGAAGCGTCGAGGCGCATCCAGCCCTGTGGGCCGATTCCCTCAGCTAATAGGAGTTACCAGTCATGAAGCGCAGTACTCGCCGCGTCACCTTGGCAGCCGGTCTTGCCGCCTTCGCTCTTATGGGCGCGGCGTGTGGTAGCGACGCCGGATCGAACAACAACGCCGGCAGCACCCCGGCCCCGTCCTCCTCGGCCGCGGCCCCGTCGTCCAGCGCGATGGCCGACCCGGCCAAGGACCTGGTCGGCCCCGGCTGTTCGGGTTACGCGGAAAAGGTGCCCAATGGCCCCGGTTCCGTCGCGGGCATGTCGGCTGACCCGGTCGCCGTCGCCGCGAGCAACAACCCGCTGCTGAAGACCCTCGTGTCCGCCGTCTCCGGGAAGCTCAACCCCAAGGTGGACCTGGTCTCGACGCTCAACGGCAGTGAGTTCACCGTCTTCGCGCCGGTCGACGACGCGTTCGCGAAGATCGACGCCGCCACCATCGAAAAGCTCAAGACCGACGACGCGCTCCTCAAGAAGATCCTGACCTACCACGTCGTCCCCGGCCAGATCGCGCCCGACAAGATCGTCGGCGACCAGACCTCCGTCGAGAAGGGTGTCGTCAAGGTCTCGGGCACCAAGGACGCGCTGAAGGTCAACGACGCCAACGTGATCTGCGGTGGAGTCCACACCGCGAACGCGACCGTGTACCTCATCGACTCGGTCCTGATGCCCCCGGCCGCGTAAGCAACGGTCCACATCGGACATCAGGACGAGGGTGTCCTTCTCCGAGCCTCCCCGGAGAAGGACACCCTTCCGCCAGTGGAACCACGGGAGCCTGACTGTGACCAAGGTTCGTGTCGCCGGGGCCGGGCTTCTGGCCGCCGCCACGGCGATTCTCGCGGCTTGCGGTACTGCCTCGGATGCCGCAAGTCCTCCGAACAGAACGACGATTCCGTCCGTGCCGGTCCCGGCGGGCGCCGCGGGACTCACCGGATCGCCGGACGGCTCGACGACGAAAGCGGACGTCTTCGGCCCGGCGTGTTCGCCGATGCCGTCCCGATTTCTTGCCGTGGCCGAGACAGCGGGCCTGCTCGGTACCGCGGTCACGGTCTTCGCTCCCGCCGACGCGGCTCTCGGCGACGCCGATCCGGAGCCGATCCTGCGCCACCACGTCATCGGTAAGCGATTCGACGCCAAGGGGCTCGCGGTCGCCGGGTCGGTGTCGAGTCTCGACGGCGCCGGTGACCCGGTGAAGATCGAGGGTTTCGGCGAGAACATGACGATCGACGGCGCGAAGATCCTGTGCGGCAACGTTCCGGCCGGGAACGCGACCATTTTCGTGATCGACAGGGTCCTGAAACCGAAAGCCGGGGCCTGATCTTGCGTCGGGGAGCAGGTGGCCCAGACGCGAGGGAACGCTGATTCGGCAGCGTTCCGCCGGTCGTCGCCGTCGCCGGTTCACTCCATGGCCACGGCGGCGGCCGGCACCCGTCCGGCGGCGGAGCGGATCCGAACCAACGGTATGAGGTTCCGGGATCGGCTCACGGCGACGGTCATGTACGCGTCGGCGCGATGGACCGTGCGGTATGGAGAAGCGCTGAGGTTCGCCGGAAACGAGCTGCCCTCGCCGAAGGCCGTGTGGATCCCGAGCCGGCATGGAAGGGTTCGCGTCTACGTCTACCGGCCGCCGGACCCGTTCTCCGATGGCGCGTACGTGCACTTTCACGGCGGAGCCTGGCTGATGCGCCACCCGGCCATGGACGACTGGTGGTGCCGCTATGTCGCCGCGACTGCGGGGTTGACCGTGTACAACGTCGACTTCCGATGTGGCCCCTACGTCGCGTTCCCGGTGGCGCAGCACCAATGTTTCGACGCCGCCTCCTGGGTGGCCACCGGAGCACGGGTTGCGGTGGGAGGGTTTTCCTCCGGTGGCGGGCTCGCGGCGGCCGTCTGCCTGCAGGCCCGCGACGCCGGCGCCTGGCGGCCGGAACTCCAGGTGCTCGGGGTGCCCGCACTGGACCTCGCGAGTGACCCGGACCCGGTCGCGGGCGGGATGATCTCGCCGGGCCTGCGCGATCTGGTCCGCCGGGTGTACTTCCCGGACCCGTCGACCCGGCGGCACCCCTACGCCTCACCCTTGCTGGCCCCAGACCTGACGGATCTACCGCGCGCGGTCGTCCTCACCGGTGAGCACGACGCCTTGCGCGGAGACGGTGATCGGTACGCGGCCCGGCTGCGTGAAGCCCGAGTCGACGTCGTGTACGACCGGACGCCGGGAGCGGACCACTACTTTCTCACCGATGACCCCGTGCGGGCTCGCACGACCATGGCCTGGGTGGCGGAAGAGATCCGCCGGGCGGTGTCAGGATGACCGGCCCTGACCGGACGCGGGAAAACCCGGATGACCTTGTTCGGCCCGGCCAGTAATCTCCGGTGGACGGCAGAACAGGGGGAGTGATCGTGTCCAGCCACTTCGAGGCGATCGGAATCGGTGTCACCGGCCAGGACGAGTTCGGGGAGAAGGTCGTCTCTCTGATCGGCGCGGGTACGGCCAGGCAAATCACCGCGAAGATCAGCGAACATGTGTGGACCGATCCCTCGGGCGCTCGCCTGGTCGCGCAGATCCGCAACCGCGAGATCGAGTTCCTTCTGCCGTGCCTGGCCGGCACGACACCCGCGGTACCGGTACGCGACGTTCGCCTCGTCGATGACGAGACGGCGATGCTCGAACTCCTCGACGGCGTCGACGGGGAGATGGTCTGCCCCGTCGCGGTGGAGCTCGAAGACCGAGCGGTCCTCGCCCACTCCGGCGGGCGGCTCGAGATCGGATCCCTGGTGCTGGCGGCTTTGGCCGAAGACGTCACCGTGCACGCCGACGCCGAGGCTTACTTCGCCTCGCAGGACGATGACGGGCCGAAGTTCGCCGCCGACTTCTTCATCCCTTCCGGGACTTTCTCGCTCGCGGAGCGCTCGCCCAACCAGACGCCCTCGGCGCACGCGCTGTTCGCCGGCGAGGTCATCGAGGTCGATACTCCGGTGAACACCTTTACCGGTAAGGCTTTTCATCGGATTCGGGTGCGCACCATCGCCAAGATCGAGCTCGACGTCGCCATCGCGACCACGGACCTCGAGCACCCGCCCGCGCGCGGCAACATCGTGACCGGGACCTTCTTCCTGACCGGAAGTTTGGGACTGGAGCCGACCGAATCCGCGGAAAACTCGTCGAAGCGACGGCGCTGGTTCCGGCGCTAGTCCCCACCGCAGGTCGAGCGCGACCTGCGTCACACTGACAAATGTCAGACATTCGGTGTTAGGGTCGCCTTATGAACGATCTTCGGACGCCGCGTCGCGTCGCGAGCCTGTCGGCACAGCTGGTGGACACCCTCCGTGAGCAGATCGCCTCGGGCGTATGGCCCGTGGGGACGCGGATTCCGCCCGAGCACGACCTGGTCAAGCAACTCGGCGTCGGGCGCACGACGGTGCGCGAAGCGCTCGGCGCACTGGTGCACATGGGGCTGCTGGAGGCTCGCAGAGGTGACGGGACGTATGTCCGGTCGGCGAGCGAGATGCACCTGGCGTTGATGCGCAGGGCCACCAGTTCGAGGCGGAGCGATGTGCTGGAACTCCGTGCGGTCCTGGAGGAGTACGCCTCGGGCCTGGCCGCGTTGCGGCGCTCCGAAGACGACTTGACGCGCCTTCGGGACTTGCTCGACGAGGCCGAAACGGCCGCGGAGGCGGCCACCGGCGCGGAGGTCGACGCCCGCTTCCACCAGGCGGTGGTGACGGCCAGCGGGAACAGCCTGCTCACCGAGGTCTACGACGTCCTGAGCGTCGCGGTCACCGAGCAGATCGGCGCCATGACCTGGTCGACCACCACGGCCGCGGAGCACACCGTCCTGCACCGGCGTCTCGTCGACGCGATCGCCGCCCAGGACGAAGTCGGCGCCCGCTACTGCGCCACCGAGATCGTGAAGCTCACCGAGACCGGAACGGACCCACAGCAGTGACCACTTCGAGTCCTCCCGACGTCGACCTCGCCCCTGTCAGGGGGCAGGCCACCACGCCGGTTCTGTCGGCCGGCCTGCTGATCGCGATCCTCTTGGTGGCGGCCAACCTCCGCGTGACCCTGACCGGGGTGGGAACGCTGTTGCCCGCCATCGAGCGCGACACCGGGTTGACCGCGTCCGCGGGTGGTGTGCTGAACACGGTGCCGCTGCTCATGTTCGCGGCGACTTCGCCCTTCGTCGGCCGGGTTTCGCACCGGGTCGGCACCACCCGCCTCCTCGTGGTGGCCCTCGCCGCGCTCGTGGTGGGCACGGTGGTCCGGTCCCTGCCCTCGATCGCCTGCCTGTTCGCGGGAACTGTGATCCTCGCGGCGGCGATCGCGGTCGGCAACGTCCTGCTGCCCACGGTGATCCGCACCCATGTCCCCGGCCCGCGGGTGCACACCGTCAGCGCCCTCTACGTCACCGTCATGGGAGTGGTCGCCGCCGTGTCGTCCGGCGTTTCCGTCCCGCTCTCCGAGGTCCTGCCCGGAACCTGGCATTCGGCCCTGGCCTGGGGTGTGGTCATCGCGGTGGTCGCTCTCGTCGCATGGCTGCCCCGGCTACGCGAAGCCCGCCAGGACGGCGGCGCGCGGTCCCCTGGGACCCACGCCCGGACCCCGTGGAAATCCTGGCTGGCGTGGCAGGTGGCCTTCTTCATGGGCCTGCAATCCCTGGCCTTCTACACCGCCATCGCCTGGCTGCCCAGCATCCTCGGCCAGCAGGGGACGAGCACGGCGAGCGCGGGCTGGATGCTGTTCTACTACCAGGTCGTCGCACTGGTCGCGGGTTTGTCGCTGCCCCTGCTCACCCGGGGCCGCCATGATCAGCGCTACATCGCCGCGGCCGCCGCCGTGATCGCCGCCGCGGGCTTCACGATTCTGCTTCTACTGCCGTCTCTCGCCGTCGTGGCGTGCACTCTTCTCGGGTTGGGCAACGGAGCCTGCCTCGTGCTGGCACTGAGTTTTCAAAGTCAACGTGCCACTGGCCCCGGCGAGACCACCGCACTGGCCGGGATGGCGCAGTCGGTGGGTTACCTTGTCGCCGCGGCAGGGCCACTTCTCTTGGGTGTCCTCCACGACACGACCGGCAGCTGGACGGCCGCGCTCCTTCTCCTCACCGGGTTGAGCCTGGTCATGGCCTGTGCCGGTTACGGTGCCGGGCGCGACCGGCACGTCCGCGTCAGCAGCCGGGAGTCCTGATGCCGAACGCTGTGTCGATCCCGCACCGGCCCCGGCTGGCACCGCGCGAAGGACGCGAGCCGATGTTTCCGTTCTTAACAGGCGCGTAGCGAGCTGATGCGGTCGTTCAGCTGGCTGGGCACGTTTCCTCGCCAGCCGGCGGAAACACGCCAGAGGGTGCCGCCGTAGTTGATGTCGGTGTAGGTGCACCAGATCCTGCTGGTGCGGTTGTACACGGAGGAGATCTGATCGTTGGCGTTCTGCCCGCGAAGGTCGGCTGAGCCGGTCTGGAAGCGAATCATCCGACCCTGGCCGTTCGCGTGCTCCCACACGCAGAACCATCCGGACGGGCAGTCCGAGTAGGCGGCGATCGACACACCGCCGTCCCCGGACACGGCTTGTGCCGCCGTAGCCGGAGCGACCGCGGCCACTGCAGCGAGTCCGAGGGCCGAGCAGAGTCCTGTGAACCAACGCATGGGTGTTCCCTTTCGTCGTGTGTTCGCCGCCGGACGGTTCCGGCGGTGGCCCGCTCCCCCCTCGAGAGCGGGCCACCGCTTCTGTTTAGTGCGGACGGGTTGTCCGGTGTCGAGAACTGGACGCCGGACAACAAGGTCCGGACAATCGGTCACCGGCCTTGGGGAGGGGTGGCGGGACGTGCCACGCGCTGAACGACCGCTCGAGCTGGATGGCTCTCCGCTCGTGAATTTCGCTTTCGACCTGCGGACGCTGCGGGGCAAGGCAGGGTCTCCGTCGTACCGGGAGTTGGCCCGGCGCGCGCACTACTCGTCGACGACGCTGTCCGATGCGGCCGGCGGGCGACGGCTGCCCAGTCTTGAGGTCGCGCTGGCGTATGTGCGCGCGTGCGGCGGCGACGTCGACGAGTGGACTCGGCGGTGGCACGCAGTCGCCGCGGAGACGGCGCCGACCGCAGGCCGGTCCGTCGAGGATCACGAGGGGGCGCCTTATGTGGGACTACGTGCCTATGGCGGCGGCGATGCCGGAAGGTTCTTCGGGCGGGAGCGACTCGCCGACGACCTACTGCAGCGGATCGGGATCCAGCGGTTCGTAGCGGTGTTCGGCCCGTCGGGTTCCGGGAAGTCGTCCCTGATCCGCGCGGGCCTCGTTCCACGCCTGACGTCCACCGTCCTCGCCTTCACACCGGGCGCCCATCCGATCGAGGAGTGCGCGATCCACTTCGCGGCGGCGGCGAACCGTACGACCGGAGCCGTGTATCACGACCTGACCGGCGACCCCCGCGGCCTGCACCGGCTGGTGCGTCAGTTCCTGACGGCCGAGCGGTCCGACGGGGAAATCGTGATCGTGGTGGACCAATTCGAAGAACTGTTCACGCTGTGCCATGACGAGCGAGAACGGTCACGCTTCATCGCCATGCTCCTGACCGCGGCGGCCGCGGACGGCAGTCGCTGCCGCGTCGTGATCGGGGTGCGTGCCGACTTCTACCCGCGTTGTGCCCTGAACCCCGAACTTGCCGAAGCGCTCCAGGACGCGCAGGTCACCGTCGGTCCCATGACTCCGGACGAGCTTCGGCGGGCCATCACCCAACCGGCGATTCAGGCCGGCTGCACCGTGGAGAGCGCGCTGCTGACCACACTGGTCGCGCACACACATGGCCGGGCAGGCGTGCTGCCGATGCTGTCCCATGCCCTGCTCGAGACCTGGCGGCGCCGCAGGGGACACGCGCTCACTCTCGCCGGCTTTCGGGCCAGTGGCGAGTTCGACGGTGCCTTGGTGAACACCGCCGAATCGGTGTTCGGCACGTTTGACGAGCGTCGACAAGAGATCGCCAGGGATCTGTTCCTGCGGCTGACCGTGCCAGGGGAGGGTACCGAGGACACCAAGCGCAAGATCGCTGTCGAGGAGCTCGGCGACGACCCGGTCGTCGCCGAAGTCGTCGACCAGCTCACGCAGGCACGCCTGCTCGTGCGCAGCAGGGACAGCCTGGAGCTCGCCCATGAGGCGCTGATCAAGGCCTGGCCTCGTCTCGCGGCCTGGTTGTCCCGAGACCGCGAGGGGCAACGCGTCCACCACGAACTCACCGAATCCGCGGCCGTCTGGGAACGGCATGACCACGATCTCGACGCGCTGCTCCGCGGCACCCGGCTCGCCGTGGTGCGAGACTGGGCGGACAGCGGGGGCTGTCCGAACGTCAAAGAGCGGCTCTTCCTCGACGCCAGCCTCGCTGCCTACGAGCGGGAACAGACCGCGAAGCGCAGGCAGATACGTCGGCAGCGACGGTCCATCGCGGTGCTCATCGTGATGCTCTTGATCGCTGCCTCGACCACCGTCTACGCCACCAGTTCACAACTGCAGGCCACCCGGGAACGCAACGTCGCGCTGGCGCTGAACGCCGTCAACGACGCGGCCGAACTGAGCCGGTCCGTTCCCGGAGTCGCCGCACAGTTGAGCCTCGCCGCCTACCGGCTGCATCCGTCACCGGTGACTCGGGACACCCTCATCTCCACGGCAGGAGCAGCGAGACGGTTCCCCTTCCATCCAGGCGACGACTCATCGCCGGTCCTGGCCGGCGATGGACGGATAGTCCTGGTGGGACGGGGCGGCCAGGATCGCACGGAGCTCTGGTCACTAGCGGAAATGAACGTCACCAAAGCTCCGCGCACCACCCTTCTGGGCGGCAGATCCGCGAGCGTGAGCGCAGACAGCGGGACCGCGGCGACGGCGGCGGCCGATGGCACCGTCCGTCTCTGGGACATCAGAGAACCGGCGAAGCCCCGAGAACTCGCGACTCTGCCTGCGGCACCCGGCAGTGTCGCGCTCAGCCCCAACGGACGGATCCTCGTCGCCTCCAGCGCGGATCGAACACCGCCCGCGTCCGTGACTTCCGACTCGTCGGAGAAAGTCACACTCTGGGACCTCGCCGATTCTCGGCGACCCCGGGGCGTCGAGTTCCGTGGTTTGCCTATAAGGGCTTTTGCCGGAAACGAAGTACTGGTGACGTCGACCGCAGGGGAGACGGCCACGCATCGAGGCGAAAGGGAACAAATATGGGATGTGAGCAGTCCTGGCAGTCCAACGTTGACCGGGGAATCGGACAGTCAGGACAGTCAGGGCTATATCATCGGTAAGGAGTCTCATTTTTCTTCGTACGAGAGCGTGGGGGTTTCGAAGAAAGGTGGTGGAACCTATTTGGTCTGGGATGTGAAACCGCCTCGGAGTTCGAGGTTGCCGGCGTTGATGGACACGGTCGACGGAACCCTGACGGCCGTCGCTTTCAGTGCGAACGGGGCGTTCCTGGCCACAGCGGACGCCGTGGGCCAGGTGACGATCCGCAACACATGGACGCCTCGTGAGCCGGTACACATCATCAATCTTCCTGGCCGAGCCGGTGATCTTCGCGCTTTGGCCTTCGAGCCGAACGGGCGGGTCCTGGTGGGCATCAGCTTCGGTGAGAATCCCTCGGTGTGGCGCTGGAGCCTGGACACGGAAAGCGCGGCTCACACGGCCTGCGAGTACGGCACTTCCCGCAAAATCATCGAGGAGTGGGCGCGGTACTTTCCGGATGTCGCATACCGATCTCCCTGCGGGTAGTAGGGTCGCGGCGTGGCGACACTTGATGATCTGGTCCGGTTGGTCACGCCGTCGGAGACCCCGGTCGGTTTCGGCGACTGGCGGGCGGTCGAGGTCGAGCTCGGGCTCGTCCTGCCGGCTGACTTCAAGGAGCTGGCTGCTCGTTATGGAGCGGGAGATTTCGATGACATCTATCTGCTGAGCCCCGACGATCTCGCCGGGAGCGCGCGTGATCTCCTCGGAATGGCCGGGGGCTTTCGAGACGAGTGGCCGGAAGCGGTGCCGTTCCCGCTATGGCCGGAACCCGGTGGCGTACTGGAGTGGGCCCGTACCGGTAACGGCGACTCGTTGTGCTGGCTCACCGGCGGCGAGCCCGACGACTGGACGACCGTGGTGTGGAACCCGCGCGCCGGTGCCGTGTTTCGACCCGCATCGCGATGAATCCCACGTCACGGGCCTCTGACCTACGAAGACGCGTACGCACCGTCGGCTGGTATCGCCCGACGGACGAAAAGCCCGCGCCGGGAGCGGGCTTTTCGTTGTGGTCCCACGGAACTAGACGACCTCCAGCCCGATCACGTAGCCGTCCGGGTCGAACAGGTTGCGGTCCGGCGCATACGGGCTCGGGCCACCGTTCTGGCTCGCCCACGGCGTGAACTTCGCTTCTCCGTCACCCTCACCGGCGTCGCGCGCGAAGATCATGAAGCGGAAGTCGGTGAACCCCGCACCCGGTGGCAGCGGCCGGGTCTCGAGGAACAACTGGTACTCGTCGGGATCGAAGGAGTTGGAGTCGGTGATCATTCCCTCGGTGTTCCCGCCGCCGTCGCTTGCCCAAGGGGTGTAGACGATGGCGCCGAGTTCCCTGCCGTTGTTGTCCCGTGCCCGGCCGCCGATGCGGAAGTCGATATCGCCCCTGAGCAGCCCGCCGCCGAACGCGGGGTTGAGGAAGATGCGGGCGCAGTCCGGATCGAACCTGGTGGTGTCACTGACCCACGGGGTGGCGCTTGTGCCGCCGAAGTTGGCGAATCTGGTGAACCCTGGGGTGCCGAACTCGGTGCGGCAGCCGCCATCGCTCAGCTGGAGACCCACCGAGAAGTTCGGTAGAGGCGCCGCGCTCGCCGATGGTGCCAGTGTCACCGCCGCCGCACCGGCTACGAGCAGTGCGGCGATCTTCCCTTTCATGGTACGCATAGCTTCTCCTTTGCGAGTCGAATCCGTAGCACCACCGTTTCAAGAACCGGACGGCACTCGCTATGTGGCCGGAGGTGAATCTCGGCCGGAGAAGCAAGATCGAGTTGTCACTTTCACGGTTTCGGCATATGCGCGGAGAGTGAACCGCTGGTGTCGAACGGCTTCGTGCCCCTCGCCGTGCGGCGGGTTCATGAGGAGTACCAACGGCTTCCGGAGTCCTCTGCCACAGACCCGACGTGCTGCGGCCCGGACCAGGTGCACCAGAATCAAGCAGATGAGCCGGTCATCCCGCGCCGCCATCGAGTAGCCAGTGGTACCGCAGCCGTAGCGCCCGTTCCGTGCTGGCCAGCGCCGCGGCGACCCCGACCGCGATGTTGAGCCACACCGGAAGGTCCACGGGCGAGGTGAAGGTCCCGATATGCGCGGCGATCGGCGCCGGCCGGGTCAGCTTCTCCATCAGTTGCATGATCAGGACGGCCAAGGAGACGAGGAGCACGACCGAGGAGAAGAACCTGATCCCGCGGCTGAGCGAGGGATGGGCGTGGTCGAAATGGGCACGGCGCCCTTCGGCCGAGGCACGATCCGGGTGGAGCTGGCGCTCGGCTCCGCCGGCGGTGACGTAGTGACACCGCTTGAGCCCGAAGGCGCTCTTCTTCACTTCGATCGTGCCACCCTGGACGGGGAAGGCGGCCGGGAGCCGGGATCGGGCGTGATGTCTCCCGTCGAGGTACAGATCGGCGTTGGCGTAACCGGAGGAGTCGGTCCGTCCCTGCCGGACGTCGACGGCGTAAACGGTTTCCCCACCGTCGTCGGCCAGACGGAGGTAGAACAGTGCGCGGCCGACCTGCTGCCACCAGCGGAACCGAGGCAGCGCGTGCCCGTCGCCGGGTTTGACCCGCCGGGCGATCTGGCGGCTTCGCACCTTCTTGAACATGACTGGCCTCCCGAAGGACGATCCCGGCTTTTTGGCTCGGCGACGAGTCTGTCCATTCGACATCGGCAGCACATCGGGCCAGCGGCCAAACCGCGTTAGACCGGGGTCGAGTGCGGTGGTGCGACCTTGGTCGGAGGAGCGCGGGTCCTGGGTGCCGTACCGATCAGGCGAAGATCGGCCCCACTTGCGGGTAGGCGCTGATCAGCTCGGTGCGGAGCGCGCTGAGCCTGGGAGGGGCCGCTTCGCCGGGACGTGCTTGGTAACCGGTGTCGAGCAGCATGGGTTTGCCCCAGGCGAGCAGGCTCTCAAAGTCGTCAGCCGCGTCGTGGCCGACAAGCCGGTGTACCAGGTCGTGGTGTCCGTAGGCGATGTCGCCGCCGATCAGCACGAGCTGAACGTGGGACGGGTCGGCCGTCGCGACGTTTTCCCACGGGTCGTCGTGGTGTCGTTCGAACACGGCCAGGTCGGCCGGGCGGCCCGCGGCGATGGTGCCGAGCATGTCCTCGAGACCGGCGATCCGTGCGGCGTCGCGGGTGACCATGTCGACGAGTTTGCGGGCTCCTGGATCGTGCCCGGTTTGGGTGGCGAGGGATCGCCGGGCGACCTTCATTTCGGCGAGCAGGCTGCTCGATCCCGAGGGGAGCCAGTCGGCCCCCAGCCCTACCGGCATTCCCAGCCGCACGGCGTGCGCGGCCCGGGTGGTTTCGCCGTAGAGGCGCAGATTCGATTGCGGGGACCACACCAGCTTCGCGCCCGCGTCGTGCGCGTCGCCGAGTTGGGTCTCCGAGAGGGCGGTGCCATGGATGATGACGGTGGCGGGAGTGAGGCCGCCGAGTTCGACCAGAGTGTCGAACTCGGTCGCTGACCGCGAGTTGGACGGCTTGCCTTCGGCCAGATGGAGATAGAACGCCTTCACGGTGCCCGCGGAGATGCCTCGGAGGATGCTGGTGAGACTGTCCGCGCCTCGCGTGCCGGACGGCAGGTCGATCATCGCGCGGCCCACTTGCCCGCCGAAGATCCATTTGTCGACGTTGCGGACGAGGGCTTCGTCCTGATAGCGGGAGGCTTGCTGTCCGGCGCCTTGGATCGCGGTCACCCCGCCGACGAGCGCGCGGATCTCGGCGTACCGCAGCTGGGTCCACGGCGACAGTTTCTCCAGGAGCAGATTTTGTGGCCCACGAACGAGTTTCGCGTAGAGCTCGCTGCCCCGCCAGGCGTACCGGTTGACGTACGACTGCGGCGGTTCCCACGCGGCGAACACGTTGAACTCGGGATGGCCGTGCAGGTCGATCAACCCGGGAACGATCACGCCGCCGGTGTCGATCACTTCCACGGCCTCGGGCGCGACAGGCTCGACGGCCCGGACGACCCCGTCTTCGATCACCACGTAGCCGGGATCGATCGCCCTGTCCGGCGTCACCACACATCCGCCGAGCGCGATCGCCGCCGACGGCGCTCGCCGTAGCCTCAGTTCGCGACCTGGCCGCTCCTGCGCCACCGGATCCGGTGGCAGTTCCTCGGACACGGCTGCCGTGTAGGCGTGCTCGAACAGGTCCGGAGTACCCATGGCCACCTCGCACTCCACCCGTCACCCGGGCTGCGTCAGGTAGTCGCCGGGAACGAGCGCGCCGTTACGGACCTCGAGGCAGGCGAGTCACCTTCGCTGCAAGTCGTCTCGCATCGCTGACTGCACGGACTCCAAGGTGTGTTTGATCTGGCCTGCGTTGGCCTTCCATTCCGGGTCGGTGACGCCGTTGCCCGCCGCCACCACGTTGCGCAGGGCGCGGACGGTCCGGAAGTAGGCCAGCGCGGCCTTCGTCACAGCGGGCGGCGCGACCACTTCGAGATGGTGGCGCTGCTCGTAGCAGGACGCGAACACCTGACGGGCCGTCTCGTCGAGTTCCGCTTCGGTCAGGTCATTTTTCTTCGAAAGCGCCAGCAATTCGCTGCGCGACCTCGCCAATACGGAAAGAAAGGTCATGTACATGTCGCGCCGGATCTGCCGCCACTCTGCCGCCAATTCGTGCCTGTCCTTGCGCGCCTGCACTCCCAACGAGGTTCCCATGGCGATGGCCGCCCCGACGAGCGTGGCGAGAAGCGTCGTCCACTGCATTTTTCACAGGTTACGACCGGGACCTGGCCCAGTTCAATTCCTGATCGCCCGGGATTGTTCATCGGATCGTGGGGGCCGCGACGTCGGTTTCTGGTGAATTCCGGCCGAAGCCGGGACAAGACCAAGCTGATCGTCCGCCCAGCACGAAAACCGGGTGTCCGCGTAGTAGAGCCTCGTCCGCCGACGGCTACGGCCTGGTGGGCGGGTACGCCCGTCGTTGTGCGCAGGCAGGACACGGGCGGGAAGGAGATCGCTCGTGTTCGGCAAGCGTTATGCCGCGTCGATGATCAATCGCAGTGCGGAGAACGAACAGGATCGCCGCCGATTCCTGCGTGCCGCGGGGGTGACCGGGCTGGGTGTCGTCGGAGCGGGCGCTCTCGGCGGCCTGGGCGGCTCCATCGCGTCCGCTGCTCCGCGCCCGGCCGTCGCACAGGCTGCGGCCGAGGGGGTCAGCGACGGCGCGGTGCTCAATTTCGCGCTCAACCTCGAGTACCTCGAAGCCGAATTCTACCTGCACGCCGTCACCGGAAAGGGGCTCGCCGACTCGCTGACCACCGGTACCGGTACCCGGGGCGGGGTCAGCGGCGGGCGGGCGGTGAAGTTCAAGACGAAGGCCACGAAGCAGTACGCCCAGGAGATCGCCGGGGACGAGAAGGCGCACGTCGAATTCCTGCGCACCGCGCTCGGATCCGCGGCGGTGAGCCGTCCGGCGATCGACCTGCAGGCCAGCTTCACCGCGGCCGCACAGGCGGCGGGCCTGGTCCGCAAGGGACAGAGTTTCGACGCGTTCGCCTGCGAGGAGAACTTCCTCCTGGCGGCGTACCTGTTCGAAGACGTCGGCGTCACCGCTTACAAGGGCGCCGCGCCGCTGATCAGCAACAAGACTTATCTCGAGGCCGCGGCCGGGATCCTCGCTGTCGAGGCCTATCACGCCGCGAACATCCGCACCGCGCTCTACCAGCACACCGGCGGCCTCCTCGGCCTCGGCTTGCTCGGCCGGGACCTCCGCGAAGCCAGCGTCAAACTCTCCAACGCCCGAGACAGCCTCGACGGCACCACCGACCTCGACCAAGGCGTCGTCGACAAGAACGGCCGGGCCAACATCGTGCCCACCGACGGCAACGGCATCGCCTACAGCCGTTCCCCCGGGCAGGTCCTCAACATCGTCTACCTGAACCCGAAGGCCGTCACCTCCGGCGGGTTCTTCCCCAAGGGCGTCAACGGCGACGTCAACACCAGCGCCGCCAACGGCTGATCGACCCGTCCGGGCCGCGCGGACGCGCGCGGCCCGGACAGGCGCCGTGGCCGTCCGTCAGTGGTTGAGGTAGGCCAGCACCGCGCGTACCCGGCGGTGGCTGTCGTCGGCGGGCGGCAGGTCCAATTTCGCCAGGATGTTGCTGATGTGTTTTTCCACCGACGCGGGGGCGAGGACGAGTTCGGAACAGATGGCGGAGTTGGAGTGGCCTTGCGCGATCAGGCCGAGGACTTCGCGTTCGCGGGCGGTGAGGGTGGCGATCCCGTGGTCGCCGTTGTTGCGGGCGAAAAGCTGCCGCACGACCTCTGGGTCCATCGCGGTACCGCCGGCGGCGACGCGCTCGACGGCGTCGAGGAACTCGTCCAGCGCGGTCACCCGGTCCTTGAGCAGGTAGCCGACGGCGCCGTTGCCGTCGGCGATCAGTTCGGCGGCATACGCGCGCTCGACGTACTGCGACAGGATCAGGATCGGTGTCTTCGGTGCACGGCGGCGGATGGCGAGCGCGGCGCGCAGTCCCTCGTCACGGAAACCCGGTGGCATCCGGACGTCCACTATGGACAGATCGGGCACGTGTTCGGCCACCGCGGCCTCGAGTTCGGGGGCGGTGGCGACCGCGGCGACGACGGTGTGCCCGGTATCGGTGAGCATCCGCACCAACCCGTCACGCAGCAGCAGAAGGTCTTCGGCGATCACGATGCGCATGGCAGCTCCGCGTGGATGACGGTCGGGCCACCGACCGGACTGGTGATCGACAGGGTGCCGTCGAGTGCTTCGATCCGACGGCGCAGACCGTCCAAACCGGACCCGAGCGGGTCGGCGCCGCCTTGGCCGTCGTCGCGGATCCTGACCGTGAGCAGGCCGGGGGACTGGCTGATGGTCACGGTGCACGAATCCGCGGCGGCGTGCTTGACGACGTTGGAGATCGACTCGGCGGTCAGGAAGTAGGCGGCCGACTCGACCGACGACGGGATTTCGCCGAGTGCTCCCGCTTCGATTCCGATGGGGAGCGGCGCGTCGCCCGCCAAGGCCGCGAGCGCGGCGACCAGTCCCCGGTCGGTGAGGATCGGCGGGTGGATGCCGCGCACCAGCCTGCGCAGTTCGGCCAAGGCCTCGTCGAGTTGCCTGCGCGCGGTTCGCACGTCGTCCATCGCGGGCTGGCCGGAGATGCGCATCTTGCGGTCCGCCAGCGCGAGGGTCATCCCGGCGGCCACCATTCTCGCCTGCGCGCCGTCGTGCAGGTCGCGTTCGATCCGCTGGAGTTCGGCGGCCTGCACGTCCACCACGCGGCGGCGGGTGGCGAACAGTTCGCGGGCCCGCCGGGCGAGCCGGGCCCGCGGCCCCGGTTCGAGCAGGGTCGCCGCCAGCCGGGCCTGCAGCCGGGCCATCGTGACGACGAGCCACCACACCGCGGGTGCCAGCGCCAGCCCGATCACGGTGAGCGCGAACCGGCCGCCGACGGTGTTGAACAGCCAGTCCACGATCGGCGGCAGATAAGGGTTGGGCACCGCCCACAGCCACAGCGGCGCGACGATCGCGCCGAGGTCGACCACCGCGATGAGTGCGCCTGCCAGCCCCGCGACCCCGGCCAGCGGCAACAGAAGCAGCCACGCGAGGTCTCGCCAGGTCGCCGGATCCCGGATCACCGCGCGGCCGCGCGCCCACGGGTGGGCACGCGGCAACGGATCGTAGGGGGATTCGACCGCCCTGCCGAGGACCAGGCCCGCTCGCAGGCGTTCGAGCGTGGTGATCCGGCGGGTCGCCCACGTCACCGCGAGGAACGCGGGCGGACCGAGGTAGGTGAACGAGAGCACGCCGCTGACCAGCGTGGTGACCAGGGCCCACACGAAGGTGGCGGGCCCCAGCACCAGGCTGGTCAGCAGGTAGGCCAGTGCGCCGGCCCCGCGGCGGATCATGAAGGTCAACTTAGCCGTTGAGAGCGGGCAGTGACCGGCGTTTGATCACCAAGCGGGCGGGGACCGCCCCGGCGACCAGACCGAGCAGACCGACCCCGGCGATCAAAGCCAGATACCGCACCGGTTCGGCGAACAGCCGCCACTGCCCGTCCTGCGCGACGCTGAACGTGCCCACCACCGCACCGCTGATCAAGCAGCCGAGCACGAGCGCGACGATGACGGTGATGAACGTTTCCCGGCCGAGCATCCGGTGCAGCTGGCGTGCCGTGGCGCCGGCCAGCCGCAGATCGGCGAACTCGCGGCGACGGGCGCCGGTGGCGATGGCGAAGGTGTTGACCACGGCGATCGCGGTGAAGCCGAGCGAGATGACCACCATCAGCTCCCAGGCGGCCTGCTGGTTCTGGACGTCCGCCGTGCCCGCCTTCGGGTCCGCGGCGCCGGTCGCCGCGAGCGTCGGCCACCGCTCGCCGACCTTTTCGGCCAGGTCCGCCGGGCCTCGCAGGTACAAGGCACCGACGAGACCGCGGGGGTCGTGGGCGGCCACGAGTCCGGCGGGCAGGACGAGGTCACCGAAGCCGCGCCAGTTCGCGTAGACACCGACCACGGTCAGGTCGGCCCGGGTGCCGTCGGCCAGCCAGAACACCGGCCGGTCGCCCATCTTCCAGCCACGTGCCTCGGCGAGCGGGCCGCTCACCGCGACCGTCCCGTCCTGCAGCGGCAGTTCGCCCGCGGTGACGCCGAGATCGAGTGCCTGCTCGCCGGTGGTCCGCAGGCCCTGGGCCGCGTAGTCCTCCGGTTTGCCGCCCTCGTCGACGACCACACGGGTGCCGACGGTCGCCGCGGACCCCGTCACCTCGGACAGTGAGGCGACCTCGGCCGCGGTCGTCAGCGGCAGGCCCGGCGCGTTGGTGGCGGCTACCCGCACGGTCGCCGTCGCGGTCCGCGCGGCCTGCTGATCGGCGGTGACCTTGGTCAGGATGTCGCCGTTGAGCAGCATCGTGGCGTTGATCGCGAACATCAGGGTCAGCGGGATGGCGACCCCGACGACCCGGCGGCTCTCGGCGCGGGTCATCGCGCCGGCGAGACGGCCGAGCACCCCGGTGACGGCGCCCAGCCGGGACACCACGGCGGTCAGCGCGCCGACCGCGATCGGCCCGAGCGCGGCGACCGCGCAGAGCAGCAGCGAACACGAGACGAAGCCCATGCCCATGCCGAACTGGCCGCCGAGCGGGACCAGGGTCAGCACCGCGGCCGCGCCACCGGCCAGTACGACCGCGGCCACCACCCGCGGCACCCAGCCGATGTGGCCCGCGGTGACCGTTTCCCGGAGTGCCTGGGTCGGCGCGATCCGCGTCGCCCGGCGGGCCGCGATGCCGGTGGCGGACACCGTCACCAGCAGACCTGCCAGTACCGAGGCGATCAGCACCGGCACGTTCAGCGACACGGTGAACTGCGGCGGTACCGCGCCGAGCTCCCGGAACCGGGCGGCCACCAGTTCCGCCACCACGATCCCGATCGGCAGTGCGGGAACGGCCGCGACCAGGGTCACGAGCGTGATCTCCAGGCGCAGCATGCCGCGCAGCTGCCTCGGGGTGGCACCGGCCGTGCGCAGCATCGCCAGTTCGCGCAGCCGTTGCCGGACCGCGAGCGACACCGTTCCGGTGAGCACGAACACCGCCGCGAACCCGGTGATACCGAGGACGAAACCGAAGATCGAGATGGCGCCGATGTAGTCGGGCACCGCGCCGGGGAGATCGGCGGTCACCTTGTCCGCTCCGGTGTGGACGGTCGCCGTGGCACCGAGCCGATCCCGCAAGGCGGTGAGACCGGCCTCCGAACCGCGGACCACGACGGCGGTGGGCCCGGTCAACCCGGACACCTCGGCGACCTGGGAATCCGCGACGAACACCGCCGCCTGGCCCGGAACGTCGCCGCCGACCACACCGCTGACCCGAAGCTCGCGGACCCCGGAGCGGCTGGTCACTCGCACCGTCTGCCCGACACGGACACCGAACCCGCCCTGGACCACGACTTCGCCGGGTCGCGGTGCGGCGCCGTCGCTCAGCGGATACGGGGTCACTTCGGCGGACGCCCAGCCGTGCGCCACGGTGGTGGCGTCCGGTGCGCGGAGCGGTTCGCCACCGAGGTCGAGCGCGACCGGGAACGCGTAGTCCGCGATCGCCGTGGTCACACCGGGAGTGCCGGCGACCGTTTCGACGACGGCGGACGGCAGTGGTTCCGCGCCGGTGAGCCGCTCGTCCTTCGTCTTGACCTTGACCTTGTCGCCCTTGTCCTCCTCGGTGGTCAGGGTGATCGAGCGGTGCCCGGCGACCACGGCGTCGGCACCCCCGAAGCGATCGGAGCCCGGGCCCGCGGTCAGGACCGACCACAGCAGCAGGCCGCTGCCCGCGATCAGGGCGACCGCGAGGAAGGCGGTCAGGAGAGTGCCGACGAAGGAGCCGAGGCGATGCTTGACGCTCGCCACCGCCAGTTTCACGATCATTTGGTCAGCTCCATCATCCGTGCCGAAACCTGCTCCGCCGTGGGAGCGGGCAACTCGCCCGCGACCCGTCCGTCGGCGAGGAACACCACCCTGTCCGCCCAGGCCGCTGCCGCCGGATCGTGGGTGACCATCACGATCGTCGCGCCGAATTCGTCGACGAACCGGCGCAACAGGGCCAGCACCTCGCGACCGGTGGCGAGGTCGAGCGCGCCGGTCGGCTCGTCACCGAAGATCACCCCGGGGCGGGAGGCCAGCGCGCGGGCGAGGGCGACCCGCTGCTGCTGCCCACCGGACAGCTGACCCGGCCGCGCCTTTTCCCGGCCGGCGAGCCCCACCCGCGCCAACAGCTCCTTCGCCCACTCGCGGTCCGGGCGCTTGCCTGCCAGCTGCTGCGGCAGCAACACGTTGTCCCACACCGACAACGAGTCGACGAGGTTGAACGACTGGAACACGAACCCGACGTGTGCCCGCCGCACCGCCGTCAGCTTCGGCTCGCGGAGCCCGGCGATGTCCTGCCCCGCGAGCACGACCCGGCCGCTCGACGGCCTGTCCAGCCCGGCGGCGCAGTGCAGCAGTGTCGACTTGCCCGAGCCCGACGGCCCCATCACCGCGGTGAACGAGCCTCGCCCGAACCCGACGGTGACACCGTCGAGCGCTCGCACCCCGCCAGGGTGCACCTTCGTGACGTCGGCGAGCTCGACGACATCCCGCGGCGGTGCGTCCTTCGAATCCTGTACCAGAACCATGGTGAGGAGTCTGATCGAGCGCGGGGCGCGAACCCACCGAGGAGACAATGATCTCCGAGGTAGGGCTAGCCCTACCTCGGAGGGCGCGGGCGGCACCGCCGCGGCGGGACAGGACCTCCGGTGCTGCGAGGCGGCCGGTTTCAGGACCGAGGAACGTGACAAGATCTCGATGGCGGTCAAGAAGGAATATGACAAGGAAAGGGCCGCCTGAATTCCTCTCACTGTCGGCGGTTGACGCCCTTCCGGCGTCGACGGCAGACTTATTCCGGTAAGTTTCCGTGGAGGGGGACCAATGAAATCATCGAGTCTTGCCGTCAAGGGTGCGCTTGTCGCCCTGATCGCCGTGCTGGGCCTCGGTAGCACGTTCTTTGCCGCAGCGGCAAGGGAATCGGACTGGACGCTGACCGTTTCGCCGTCGACGAATCTCGCCGCGGAGCAAATCGTCAGTGTCGGCATCGGTGGCTTCACGCCGAATCGGCAGACGATGCTGCTCGAATGCACGATAGAGGGAGACTGTTACACCATCGGATACCCGATTTCGGATGCGAACGGTGGTATATCGACCACGGCCACGGTCTTCCGATATCTGTCCTGGGACGAGCTGGACTACGATTGCAAGGCTCCGGGCGGAGGATGCGAGGTCGTCGCCGCCGATCTTGACACGGGCGAGCTGAAGAAGGTGCCACTTACCTTCCACTAGGGGCGTTCAGCGGGCTTGCTTCAGGTAGGACCGGACCTCGGCGGAGCCTGGCCGAGGTGACCGATCGCGTCGTCGTGACGGCCGATTTCGTGGCAGATGTCCCTGAGGGCGTTCCGCAAGGGTCGCTGAACCGGCGTAATCCGGTAACGGCGAGTGCCGGTTCAGCGACTCCGAGTCTGACAGGTTTCCGCACCGGCACTATCCCGAGGAGGGGTCGCCGAAATGCCCTCCCGGTCACCACATGGCTGATGACGCGACGCGAAGGCCGAGAGACGCGCTGCTGCGGGCAGCGGTGTCAGGGGACGAGACGGCCGCGAGGAAGGCCGCGCTGGCGGGCCTGGACGCGGGGCTGGGGGCCGAGACCGTCCTGCTGGAGATCATCGGCGGGGCGCAGCGCCGGATAGGCGAACAGTGGGCCACGAACCGGCTCACGGTCGCCCAGGAGCACGCCGCCACGGCGATCAACGAGCGGGTCATCGTCAGCCTCGGCATCGCCGTCGGCCGTCCCCGGCCGCATCTGCCCCGCGTCGTGGTGGCGTGTGTGGATGGGGAATGGCACGTACTGGCGGCCCGCTTGCTGGCCGAAGTGCTGATATTGCGTGGTTTCCAGGTCGACTTCCTCGGCGGGCAAGTGCCCCCGCCGCATTTGATCGCGCACGTGAGGAGCACCAAGCCGCAGATGGTGGCGCTGTCCGGTTCCCTGGCGCCTCGTCTGCCGACAGCGCATACGACCGTTTGTGCCTGCCACGGCGCCGGAACGGCCGTCGTGATCGGCGGCAGCGCCTTCGGCCCGGACGGGCGTTACGCGTCGATGCTCGGCGCGGACCTGTGGGCGCCGGGCCCGCGCGAGGCCGCGGTCGAGCTCGCGCGGGCACTTCCGGTGAGTCCCCGTGACACCCATCGGCCGATCGAGGATCTGCCCCATTTGGCGGACCAGGAGTACACGCTCGTGACGCGGCTCCGACCGCGGCTGGTGCGCGCCATGCGAACCGTGCTCGACGTCTTCCCCCGCGACCACGATGACCGCGCCTGGTTTCGCGACAGCTTGACGCAGATCGTCGACTTCCTCGGCGCGGCGGTCTATGTCGGCGAATCGCGGCCGTTCGCCGAACATCTCGAATGGCTCGAAGGGTTTCTGGCGGCGCGGGGGATCACCGACGGGTTTCTGAGCCCGGTTCTCGATACCTTGGCCGAGGAACTACGGGACTTTCCCCGCACTCTTCGGATCCTGTCGGAGGTACGTCGTGAGGTGCCCGGCCGGTAGGCCGGTGTGGCGTGGCCGGGACCAGCCGGCACCTCAGCCGCATTTCCCTTCACGACTCGATCAGTGCGGAAAGGCCTGCCCCGGCCGCAGGAGCACGGTGTCGCGGTGGTCCGTGATGGCCCGCGCCACGTCGAGCATGGTTTCGGTGTCCCGCAGCCTGTCGAGGTAGCCCACGGACGCGGCGAGCATCCTCAGGTCGACGGTGAAATACATGCCCATCAGCGGGTTCACGAACAGTTCGCTGCCCGCCGTGCGCGAAGTGAACGCCACGTTCCCGAACTCTCCTCGCAGCGCCGCCGCGATCTGCCCGTTCACGATGCTCGGCCGGATCGGGGTGGCCGCTTGCGCGTGCGCGACGGCATCCCGGTAGGCCTGCGCTTCCGGTGACGCGGAAGGGATCGACAGCGCTCCCAGGTAGCCACCGGCCCGGTCGAGCGCGGCCAGGTTCTCCAGCACGTGGGAGTGGCACACGCCGTGATAGGAGTCGATCCCGAAACCCAGGCACGCCACGAGCCTGTCGACGTCCTCGATCGCGGAGACGGCGGCAAGGCTGGTCATGTCCTCTTCGGGCGTCCCGAGCCCGGACTCGTCGCCGCGCATGAGGATGTCCGTGCCGCCGTCCACCAGCACGATCGCGTCCACGCCCAGATGCCGCACGAGCGCGCGATAGGCCGCCCGCAACCGCCGGACCCCGGTGCGGGGGAACGCGTGCACCGTCGATGGCAGGCCCTGATCGCGTAGCCACCGGGCGAGCGTGCGTTCGGGGAAGTAGTCGTCGCTGCCCACGCTGTCGGCCCCGACGGCCGCGACGTCCGGTGCCACCCAGTCGTCCAGATCGAGTCGCGCGAGTTCGCTGAACGACAGGTTCGCCAGGTGCACCCGCTTGCCTTGGGCTCGTAACGCGAAGGCCAGCGGCAGAGCCGCGTAGACGTCGAATCCGCCACCTGCCCCGGCCAGAAGGACATTCGACGCCGATTTCAACCGGGCGAACAACGGCGGCTCCGTCAAAGAGAACACCTCCCCATCGTAGAGAGCACCGTCGTCCGCGACCGTCATCGGCAGCAGCTTTCAGTGAGTGCTCGTAGACGAGGGGCCTGGAACGCTGTGCTCGCTTCGCTGCGAACCTTCACCAGCGCGAACTCGTGTGACAGGTGGTTTCGTGCCCCAGCGGGTCTTGCCACCGGGTTTGAAGACGGACAGATAGGTCGCCGTCCACAACACGGCCGCGAAGACGATCATGCAGATCATCAGCGTCAGCCCGGTTCCACCGGGCTGGGTGGCCGGGTCGGCGGTCCGTTCGGCGAGTTCCCGTACCCACTGGCTTTCCACGATCGCGGCCGCCGGAATGCACAACGCGATCACGAGTTTGAGCAGGACCCACCAATGCTTCACCAGGCCCCATTTGCCGCCCAGCGAGACCACCAGGCCAGTGAGAATGGACAGCATCATCGTAGGAATGACGATGAACAGATCGAAGACGTGCATCAATTCGTAGGAGGAATGCCGCAATATGGCGCTTTCCGTGGTATAGCCCACGGTGCTGAGTACCACCATGGCCACCGCGATACCGAGCCAGCTCACCGACAGCCCGACATGCAGCATCACCCACAGTTTCCTTTTACCAGGGGACAGTCTTGGGAAAGTCGGCCGCAAGAAGCCGAGAATCACCGCGGAGAAAGCCATGCCGGCGAGCGGGAGCGGTCCGGGGAAGCTGAACAGGAACTGCACCGGGATGAACACCAGATGGAAGACGATGGCCGTCCGGCGGGCTCGCGAAGTCCCGGAGCGCAGCGCGCAACAGGCCGAAACCGCGGCGGCGAGAAGATAGCCCGCGAAGCCCAGGCTCTGGATGAGCGGGAGGACGGCGTTCTCGCCGGGGATGATCACCAGGGCGGTGAGGACCGAGAACGCGGCGAACGCCCACTGCGTCCGCGTCAGCCGGGCGGCCGCTGTCCGTACCTGGACATCGGCACCCGTTCTGTTCGAGGGATTCATGCTGGTCACCTCTCCTGCTTTCGGTGCAGGCGCAGGTCATTACGTGGTCCCTCTCGCCTGTGGGTCCGAACCTAGGAGAAGGCCGGCGCCGTCCGCGTCGCACGAAGTGATCCCACCGGTAGGCCGGAAGTCGCGTCATTACCGCCACCGGCTACATCGATCGACTGATCCGGTACGTCCGGATCACGTACTCCGGCTCCACTCGATCATTCCCTCTAGACTCGGAGGATGATCTCGCTGAGTTCCGCCCAGCGGTGGTGTGGGTGGAAACCATCGGGGCGCCGTCACATGATCATCGATTCGGCGGTGGCGCTGGCGTGCGTGATCGGCACTTTCCTCTGGTCGGGGCCACAGCAGTTCGCCCCCGACTTCGGCTTTCCTCTCCTCGGCGGTGACAACCGGCTGATCGCCTCGATCCCGGTCGCCCTGCTGACGGGCGCCGCCGCGATGGTGCGCAGGCGCAAGCCGATTTTCCTGGTGGTCGCGAGCCTCGTCAGCTGGACGATGCTTTCGGCGATCGTCGGGGTGGTCTTCGGCCTGTACGCGCTGGCGGCTTTCGAGAAGTCGCGACGGTTGATGGCCGTCATCGCCGCGATCGCGCTGGTGATCGTCGGATTCCCCTTCTGGCGCCTCGGCGGTTTCGACGCGAGCGTTCCGATCAGTACGGCACTCTGCCTGGCACCGACGTTGCTCGGCCTGTGGAGCTTCACTCATCGTGAACTGGTGGACAATCTGCTCGAACGCGCTTCCCGGTTGGAGCGCGAACGCGATCTGCTCGCCGAACAGGCCCGCGCCGAGGAGCGCACCCGCATCGCTCGCGACATGCACGACGTGGTCGCGCACCGGGTCAGCCTGATCGTGTTGCACGCCGCGACAGCGGAGGTCTCGGAGGACAGCGAAAGACTCCAGCTGACCAAGAAGATCCGGTCCATCGGCCGGGACGCGCTCAGCGAACTCCGGCAAGTGCTGGAGGTGCTGCGGATCGGTGACGCGCCACTGTCCCCGCAGCCCCGCATCGAGGACATCGCCGGACTCGCCGCTCAGTCCCGCGCAGTGGGCGCCCGGGTCGAAGTGGAGACACTCGGTGAGGTCCGTCCGCTGCCGTCCATCGTGGAACAGGCAAGTTACCGTGTCGTCCAGGAGGCACTGACCAACGTGCACAAGCATGCGAAGAACGCCGACACCCGGATCCGCATGGTCTACGGTCCCGAGGAGTTCCGGCTGATCATCACCAATCAGCGGCCTGCCTCGGTTCCGGTGCCGGACACACTGCCCGATGGCGGCTTCGGGATCATCGGCCTACGGGAGAGGATCAGGCTGATCGGCGGCGCGCTCAGTTGCGGGGCGACCCTCGACGGCGGGTTCGAGGTCGAAGCGGTCATTCCGCTGCCGTCGACGGGATCCGGCTCATGATCCGGGTGATGGTGGTCGACGACGAATGGATGGTGCGGTCCATGCTGCGCACCATTCTGGAGGCGGCCGGTGACATGTCGGTGGTGGCCGAAGCATCCGACGGGATCTCCGCAGTGGAAGAGGCCGAGCGGTGCCAGCCGGATGTCGCGCTGGTCGACATCCGGATGCCGGAGTCCGACGGGCTCGCCGCGACCGCGCGGCTGCAGTCCCTGCCGCGACCGCCGAGGGTCATCGTGCTGACCACGTTCGATCTCGACGAGTACGTGCAAACCGCACTTCGCAACGGCGCCGTCGGGTTCCTGCTCAAGGATTCCGCGGGCGACGACATGATCACCGCGATCAGGGCGGTCGCCGCGGGCGACGCCATGCTCGCGCCGAGCATCACCCGCCGTCTGCTGCACACCTTCACCGAACGCGAACCGTCCCGCCAGGCCGAGGCGCTGAAACAGCTGGACGTCCTGACAGCCAAGGAACGCGAGGTCCTGGCCGCCGTGGCGGAGGGGCTGGCCAACGCCGACGTCGCGAGCCGCCTGTATCTGAGCGAGGCGACCGTCAAGACTCATGTGAGTCGCATCCTGAGCAAGTTGAAGCTGACCAACCGGGTGCAGGCCGCGATTCTCGCGCACCGTGCCGGTCTGGTCAGCTGACGCCGGATGTAGTCTACTGTAGACAGTGGTGCTGATCCCGCCGTTCGCGAGATCAGCGGGGTGCCGGGCTCGTCGCCTCCGTTCGCTTCCGTCGCTTGACGGCGCTCATCAGCAGTATCGCGCTCAGCTCGGCGGTGGGCGCCGCCACGAGTTGCAGCACGTCACGCACGGAGCCGGGGTCGGTCAGCAGGTTTCCCGCCACGACGACCGCGCAGAGCATGATCAGAACAATGATTCGTTGCCGTTTGGCTTGGTCCATGCAGATACGTGTGGCGGAGTCCGGAATTCTTCCCGAAATCACCGGACGCGAGCGCAAAGCACTCACTCGGAGTACTGCTCAACCGATCGAGTGAACTTCCGGGTAAAAGGGGAAGGAATGGTTTCGAGGCGCACGTACTCCGTGAGAATGCAAGCGCACTTGATGGAGGAAATCCGTGACGCACGTTGATGATCAGCCGGCTTTGGCGCCGTCGGCCGACGGCGCCGAGGAAGCGCACGTGAGGTACGGCAGGGAGGTCGAAGACTTCACCGCCGCGCCCACCGGGCAACGGGTGCAGGCCTTCGAGAAGATCATGGAGTCCCATGGCGACTACTTGATCAAGGTCTGCCGCTCCCGGTACGGGTTCGACCGCGAAACCGCTCTGAGGATGGTCACGTCCACGTTCGGTGACGCCTGGGCGGGATTGCACAGGATCCAGAAACCGCGGACGGTGCGAAGCTGGTTGACGACGATTCTCTTGCGTAATTGCCGGGATGTTCGCAATCCACGCCCGCGCGAGATAGTGGGTGAAACTTTTCCTGAGAATCGGCTTTCCGATCAAGTAGGGTCGGTCGAAGAGCCCATCGGCGACAGTGAAGTGCGTGAAGAGCTCATCCGGCTCGTAGGTCTTATCGAGAAAACACTTCCCGCTGACAAGCGGCGATTCCACGACCTGTATTTCGGCCAGGGCATCGACGGTCAAGAGCTGGCAGCCGAGCTGGACATCAAGGTCAGCACGGCCTACACCCGGATTCACCGTCAGAAGACCTGGCTGGCCAAGGCCGTCGAGGCGGAGCTGATGGTCCGGGCGCTCGGGCATGGCTGGTCCTGTGCGGGGTTGTCGAAGATCCTCGCCAAAGCCGGTCATCGGGTGCGGGACACCGAGGTGATGCCCTACGGCCTGCGCAAGAGGGTGATGAGCTTCCTCGACAAGCACGACGAGAAATGCGAGGGATGCGCGGAGTTCGGCAAGGCGCGCGAACGTGTCCGCCGTCGGTGGTCGCCGTGGGTTGTCGTGGTCCCCGCGATGTGGGCGCCCTGGCTGCTTCGTGACACCACGCCCGTGATCGAGCCGGTTTCCCACGAAACCGCGTACTCGCACGATTCGCGTCCTGAACGGCCCGTGAGGCGCATCCGGCACCGGCTCGCCCCGGGCATCCCCGCCCTCCTCGGCTTGACGCTGCTCCTGATCGTCCCCTCGACGACCGGTGCCGATGTCTCTCAGGGCGGCCCTTCGGGCTCAGCGCCCGCGACCACCGCTCCCGGGCAGGCCGCACCCGGCACTCCCGGGCAGTGGAGCAGCGGGGGACAGGATCAGGGTGGTGCCCGCGGCGAAGCGCTCCCGGGAACTCCCGGCCCCGGCGCGGTGCCGGGCGACGTCCCGGCCGCGCTGATTCCGATCACACCTCCGCCGCCCGGCGTACTGGCGCTCACCCCGGCGTCTGTCGACCTTCCCCTCTACGGGACCACGGCGTCCGTGGGAGTCACCGCGGGCAGCGACATGTCCTGGACCGCGACCGTCACCGACCCCTCGATCACCGTGGCGCCGTCAGGTGGCGCGGTGGTGGCGGGCCGCACGATCCCGGTCAAGATCACTGTCGACCCGAAGGCCGCGATTCCGTCCGGCGCAAGGATCGTCGTCACGGCGTCGACCGGGCAGAAGGTCACGGTGCCCGTGCGGCGGCCGGTGCCCGGCCGGATCGGCGTCACCGCGCCACGGCTCGACCTGGGCGCGCAAGCCTCCACCGCGACCTTCAGTGTCACGGCCTCCAAGGGAAACCTGAACTGGTCGACATCGTCCCCGCATCCGGCGCTGAGTGTCGGCCCTGTCGGTGGCTCGCTGACCGCGGGCAAAGGCTCGCTCGTGACCGTCCGGCTGACCCGGCCGATCAGGACCGGTGGCGACGTTCCACTGCGCCTGACCACGCCGGACGGGCAGCAGGCGACGGTGATGGTGCGGTGGTTGCCCAGCCCGGGAACGCTGCGCACCAGCACCGGTTCGGTCCGCATCGGGGCATCGGAGTTTCAAGAACGGTTCACGGTCGGCTTCGACGGCGGTGCGAACACGTGGACGGCGACCGTGTCCGCGCCCGGGTGCGCGATGCCCAAGTGCCGGCTGTCGATCTCCCCGGCGTCGGGTTCGGGAAGCGCGGAGATCATCGTCCGGTTGGAGCCGCATCCGTCGCTCGACGATCCCGGCGCGCACAGCACGGGAACGATCACGCTGACCACCCCGGACGGGCAGCGCGCCACGGTCCGCGTGACGTGGGATCCCTACGAACCCGGGTGAGCCGCGGATCTTGGCGCGATTACGCAAGATCGATTGACAAACTCTGTGGGTGCGCCCGATATCGCGGGTCACGAGATTGCCGAGTGGGCAAGCGATGTGTCAACATCGTCGATATGACGGTCGGTGACGCCGGAATGGCTACTTTCGTCTTCTTGAAGGAAAGAATCCACGGGATGCTGGCATCCACTGGCTGCAGCTTCGACGTCTATCCGCACGGGTCTTCGGTGAAGGGGACCCGAATCGACCCGCGCGGCGACGTCGACGTGGTGGTCGAACTGTGCCATCCGATCGTGCCCACTTGGCGGGACGGCTTCGAGGCGGCCCAGGGTACGAGCTTCGGCAAACGGGTGCAGGGGCGGGCACCCACTCCGGAATTCCTGTGGTTCAAGGAAACCATCGCGCAAGCGCTGAGCTACGACTTCGAGACGATGTCGCCGGGACTGGGATCGACGGTCGCGTGGGGCAAGGTCCAGAAGGTGCTCAAGGTGACACCGGTCTTTCCCGGCCACGTCAACGCCGATCTGCTGATCTGCCAGCGATTCCTGGAAACACCGCCCGTTTCCAGGAAAACCGCGGAGGCGGGTGTCATTTTCTGGGATGGATACGGTGAACCGCAGGTCGGTCATCCGAAGAAGTACATCGCGAAGGTCAAGGAAAAAGACAGGCGAACGAGCGGAATGTACACGCAATTCGTGCGGCATCTGAAAAGCAACCATGCCGATCTCAAATATCGCGGCTCCGGAAACCGGCGCTCGCCCGCTCCGTCCCGCCAGCTCGCCACGGACTCGTCGCTGGGGGTTTCCTCGGCGACACTGGAGATGCTGGCCTACGGGGTTCCCAACGATCACTACACTCCCCGGAACCTGAACTCGACGCGAAAAAAGGTGAGGACCTATCTTCGTGGGGTCGCCGAGAACGAACGCTCGCGTCAGTCGTTCGTACCTTGGGATCTCGTCAACGACACCACGTACCCGCACTGGATCGAGTTCATGCACGGAGAGTTCAGGACGGTGCTGTCGGACGACAGGATGTGGGCCTGAGGAACAGTTCCGGCGGCGAGTGAGCGCTCAGGCGGCGGGGGCCTATTGACAAGCATGACAGTATTTTTCCAACTAGATGACTAGTGCGTTGTCCGGTGTCGTCGGCGAACGGCGATCCGGGCGGCGCCTCTGGGGAGAGGACTGTTCATGCAGCCGGCCCGCCGTATCGCCCAAGTAGTCGCGCTCACCGTCGCGGTGGGGATCACCTTGGCGGCGCCGGCCTCGGCGAGACCACTCGCGGCAGGCGACGACTACTACCAGGACGCGGTGGGCAAGACCGGTGCCGAACTCAAGTCGGCGTTGCACAAGATCATCAGTACCAACACCAAGCTGACCTACGAGCAGGTGTGGGACGGGATCAAGGCCACCGACGAAGATCCCGCCAATGCGGCGAACGTCGTGCTGCTCTACAGCGGCCGCTCGCAAGCGAAGACCGCCAACGGCGGCGGTGTCGACCAGTGGAACCGGGAACATGTCTGGGCGAAGTCGCACGGCGACTTCGGCACCGCGACCGGGCCCGGTACCGACCTGCACCATCTGCGTGCCGAGGACGTGTCGGTCAACAGCACCCGGGGGAACAAGGACTTCGACGCCGGTGGTTCCCCGGTCGACGAAGCGCCCGGCAGCCTGACCGACGACGATTCGTTCGAGCCGCGGGACGCGGCGAAGGGCGACGTGGCCCGCATGATCCTGTACATGGCCGTTCGCTACGACGGCACCGACGGCTTTGCCGATCTGGAGCCCAACGATGCCGTCGACAACGGCTCCAAGCCCAACATCGGCCGTCTCTCGATGCTGTTGAAGTGGAACAGTCAGGATCCGCCCGACGCCGGCGAGCAGCGCCGCAACCAGGTCATCTACGACCAGTTCCAGCACAACCGCAATCCCTTCATCGACCATCCCGAATGGGCCGACTCCATCTATTGAGAGGTAAGGCAAAGGGTGACGGGATGAGGGTGCCCTTCGCCGTGTCCGATGCTGGGCGGCACCGAGGCAGGCGGCGCCGTCCGGAAAACGACGCCGCCCATGGCCCTTCCGGATCACCAGGTGACGGGTAGCTCCCGCACCGTGTAGAAGATCGCGTTCTCGTCGAAGGCCAGTTCCTCCAGAGGTGCCGTCAGTTTCAGAGTCGGTATGCGTCGATAGAGCGTGCTGTAGACGACCTGAAGCTCTGCCCGGGCCAGCGGGGCGCCGAGGCACAAGTGCTTGCCGTGGCCGAAAGCGAGATGGTGGCGGGACTCGCGCCCGATGTCGAGCCCGTCGGGATCCGGGAAGGCCGAGCGGTCCCGGTTGGCCGCGCTCTTCACGGCGATGATGCCTTCGCCGGCGCGGATGAGTTGGCCACCGATCTCCAGATCCTCCCGCGCGACACGGCGGGCTTCGGTGTGGGTGATGGACAAATAGCGCAGGAGTTCTTCCACGGCGCCGGCCACCGCCGCGGGATCGTCGCCGTCCCGGAGTTCTCGGAGCTGATCCGGGTGGGTCAGGAGCGCGATCGTGCCCAAGGTGATCATGCTCGCGGTGGTGTCGTGTCCGGCCACGAGGAGAAGCTGGCCCAGCGTGGCGATCTCGCGGGGAGTCATCGCGCCGGTCCGGAACTGTTCGACGGTCAGTGTGCTGAGCAAGTCTTCGCCAGGCTCAGCGTTCTTCGCGGCCACCAGGTCTTCCAGGTAGGTGTTCAGTCGTTCGCTGGCGGCCATGGCCTGTCCGGGATCGAGTTCGTCCATCACGAGTGTGCGCGCGACGCCTTGGAAGAAGTCGCGGTCGGTGTAGGGCACGCCGAGCAGTTCGCAAATCACCTGTGAGGGGACCGGCAACGCGAAGGCCTCGACCAGATCCACCGGCCCGGGGGAGGCGAGCATCGCGTCGACGAGGTCGTCGACGATCCGCTGGATCCGGGGCCGCAAGGCCGCCATCTTCTTGATCGTGAATTCCGGCGTCAGCAGCCGCCGCTGGGCGGTGTGTTCCGGCGCGTCCATCTGCATCAACGTTTTCATCCGCGTGTCACGCGCCTTGCTCACCGCGTTGGTGTGCGGGAAGGCGGGCCGCGTGGCGTCGACGCTGACCCGTGGGTCGGCCAGCACCGCTCGCACGTCCGCGTGCCGCGTGATCAGCCAGGGCGTACTGCCGTCCCACAACCTCACCCGCGACACCGGCTCGAGTTCGGCCCGCCGGGTCAATTCCGGTGCCGGGTCGAGTGGGCAACCCGCCGCCCGGGCCATCGGAAACGACTGTGCCGCAGCCTTTTCGCCGGTCATGGAGCCTCCTTGTGTCGATCACTGATGCGCCTGCAGCATGCCGGTGGCGGGCACCCCGGTAATCGGACAAATCGGATGTTAGATGGCTCACATTCGGGGACGCCGCGTGAATGACACTGAGTGTCAGTGCGGGCCGGGTGCCTACTGTTCGCCGCCGCGGTTCAGTGCCGCGGTGACCTGGGCGATGACCTCGGACATGGGCGCCGCCGAACTCAGCACGGCGACCACGGTGGTCTCCTGGCCGGACGCGGCGGGCCCGCCGGTGCGGAACGCGTCGGTGACCAGTGTGAACGCCTCGTTCGCGCCGGCCGCGATGTCGTCCTTGCCACCGCTGCGCAGCCAACGGCGCAGCACGTGGTTGTTGGCGGCCGCGATCGCCGCGGCGGCCACCGCCGCGCGCAGGGCGGCCATCGGGTCGCCCTGCTCCTCGAACCGGCCCTGGAGATAGCGGGCGAGTACGCGCTGATAGCGGTCGACGGTCGCGACCTCCTTGTCCCGCAACGAAGGCACGGTGCGGGTCAAGGTGAAGCGCTTGAGGGAACCGTCGATGTCGGCGGCGTAGGAGTCGAGTACCAGGCGCACCGCGGCGCAGCCCACCTCCACCGGCTCGCACGCCGGGTCCGCGGTGGCGAAGACCTCTTCCATCTCCGCCACGATCTCGTCGTGATTGGCGAAGAGGACGTCGTCCTTCGCGTCGAAGTACCGGAAGAACGTGCGGCGGCCGACTCCCGCGGCGGCGGCGATCTCGTCCACCGTGGTGGCTTCGTATCCCTGGGTCACGAACAGATCCACCGCCGCGGTGGCGAGCGAACGGCGCAGTTGGCGCCGGCCGGCGGGGGTCGCCCCGACCCGGGTGGCCGGTACGCGTCGTGACGGATCCGTCATGGCGGGGACGGTAGCAGTTCTGCTTGCTAATGACACTGAGTGCCGTTACGGTGAGAGGCACTCCACACCCCGCCCAGTGGAAGGCGTCGCCGATGACCCTCGACCAGCAGATCCAGCCAAGCGAGTCTTCCGCGCTGCGGGAATCGGCGGCCGAGGACTTCGAGGCCTACTACGGCAGGCTCTTCGGCTGGTCGGTGAAACGGCAGGGGTCCCGGCCGTTTCTGGTACTGGAGAACGGCATCTGCGCGGTGACGGTCCCCAGGCTCAGTGCCGGACCGGTCCTCGACGGCCTCGCCGCGACAGGCTGCGAGGGGCCCGCGTTCGTCATCCCGTCGCGACTCGGGCCGCGCGTGGCCATGCTCGCCGAGACGGACGGCCTCGTTCCTCCGCGCGCCGCTCTGCCCAAGGACGTCGAGGTGATCGCCGGTGGCGCGCTTCTCCCGCTGCCGATCGGCGCCCGGCGTCCGGACGTCGCGCTGGAATGGCTCACCGTCCCCGACCCCCGGCAACGGTGGCTTCCCAGTCTGGGCGCGGTCCTCGCCGGTATTCACGCGAGGTTCTGAGAGGGCTTTTCCCGGTACGGTCCGGGAAAAGCCCTCCGCGTGCTTGAGTGATCAGAACCGGCCGCAGTTGCCGGTGCCCGCCTGACCGCTGAACACGGCCCGCAGCCAGGCCGTGGCGTCAGTGGCCGCAGTGGGCATGCCCAGTGCGTGGGAGAAGAAAGGTGCGAGGGAGACCAGTTCCTTCCACTGGACGTTGGCGCCCTTGCCGCACCAGTCCTTGGCCATCTGCTTGCCCACCGCCGCGGGGATCACGTCGTCCGTCGGGCTGTGCTGGACCATGGTCGGCATGGCGGGTTTGAGGTTCCCGATCCGGTTCTCGGCGATGATCGCGTCGAACGGCGGCTGTGTCAGGTACGATGAAACCGGCTGACCGTTCTTGGTCAGCGAGCTCGTCTGCTTGAACATGAACTTGAAAACGGCGTCGAGCGTGCAGGTCTGCCGTGCCTGCAGGAACAGTTCGGCACCGGCCGGATTGGCCAGGCCGACCAAGTTGGCCTCAGGGTAGGCCTGATTGATCCCGATCAGCGCGTAACCCAGGAATCCCAGGTATATTCCGCCGTCCAGCGATTTGGCCAGTGCGGCCTTGTCGGCGGGCGGCGCGCCGGAATAGACGCCTTTGACGTTCAGTTCGGGCGCGTAGGTGGAAGCCAGTTCCGCGGCCGCCGCGGCGGCACTGCCGCCCTCGGAGTAGCCGGCGATGCCCACCGGGCCGTTCCCGGGAAGTCCGGTCCCGGGCAACCGCTGAGCCGCACGGACCACGTCGAGCACGGTGTGCGCCTCGGAAAGCCGGTTCACGTAGGGATGGTCGCCACTGCCCTCGACCCACGGTCCGAGGTAGTCGGTCTGCGCGACGGCGAACCCGGCGCCCAGCAGCGCGTCGACGAAACCGTTCTGGAATCCGGAAACCAGGTCCCGGGAACCCTCGCCCGCCAAAGTTTTCGAGGGAGCGCACTGCGCGCCCATGCCGAAGGTGAACGGTGCGTAGGCCACGATCGGCCGCTCGCCGGGACCGCTCCACGCGGTCGACGGCACCAAGACCGTTCCGCTGACGGCGACCTGCTTGTCCTTGTTGTCCCGGGAAAGGTATTGGATCCGGGTGGCTTTGGCGCCGTTGTAGGTCGAGGGCTGCGACTTGACCACGTCGCCGTTCTGCCCCGCGGGCAGTGGTGACGAAACGGTGTACACCGAGGTCGCGTCGGCGCTGGCCGGCGAGGTGCTCGCCGTCAGGAGGGCGGTCGCGATCAGCGTCGCGGTCATGGTGACGGTCATGCCACGGCGAAGGGAAATGGGCATACGGGAACTCCACATCGAGTCGGAACGTGAGGTCGGCTGACCAGGTGCCTGACTGCGATGGCCTGTCGCAGAAAGCGCGGAGATCGTGTCCTGCGCCTTGTGAAGAATGGAAACGGCTCGGTCGCACACTGTCAACGGACGACGACCGAACAGTCTCCGGGCTATCAGCGGGTGGCGACCGGCCTCGCCGGTTTCTGTCAGGCGGGTGACAGGCGTCGACGCCGCCACCCGCGTCCGCCGAAAAGATGCGGATCCGGCACGGCGCTGTTTAGAGTTTTCGCGGTGACCTCGAATTCGGGCGTGAAGGCAGCACCTCCAGGGTGGGTACCGGTCGAGCACCGTTTCCTCGGTCTCGACAAACGGACGTTCGGACCGGCTCTGATCACCCTTTCGGTGGCCTTGGTGCTCATCTACGGACTACCGGCGGTCAACGCGGTCATCCCGTGGCGCAACGAGATCCGGGCCGGTGAGGTGCTGGATCTCGGCGATGGCGCGACGGCGGTCCCGCCGGTGGGCTGGCAGCTCGAGAACGGCACGCTCGTCGGTACCGGCGCCGCGAGGCCGGAGTCGCTGCAGGCCCTGCTCGCCACGGGCGGCGCGACCATCGACCTGCGCGGCGCGTCGTACTCCGGATCCGCCGAGGCGTTCCTCGACCAGGTCGAGCGGTCGAGGGGGGCCGGCCCGGCCGGAGTCGACGGGACACAGGGCACGGTGACGACCACCGCCGGGCTGGTCGGCATCGTGCGGACCACCACCGGCCCCGCGGGTGACGGGCTCGACGTGGCGTTCAAGATGGCGGGCTCCGGTCAGGCGGCCGAGGCGGCACCCGCCTTGCTGATCACGGTCCGCACCGCGCCGGGCCAGTTCGAGCGCTATCGGGACGTGGTGGCGGGATTCCTGCGCAGCGTCGCGCCGGGGACGGGCCGATGACCGCGCCGTCGGAGGGCAAGGCGGCGCAACTGGCCGCGATCGAGCAGTCGGGCTGGGGACAGCCGTTCCGGTTCGTGCAGCCGCACAACCTGGCGTTCTGGGTGTATCTCCTCGGGATCGGCGGCGGCACGCTCTCGATGGTGCGGTACTTCGGCGCCGACGGTGGTTTCTACACCCCGGCGCTGGCCGGTGGCGTGCTGTTGTTCGGGCTCTACCTGGTGCCGTGGTTGCTGCTGCTGCGCCACCACAATCGCTACACCGCCCAACCGGCCGGACTGCTGGCGGCGGGGTTCGCGTGGGGTGGCATCGCCGCGGCGTTCTGGATCGCGCTCCCGGCGAACACCGCGCTGCTGGAGATCTGGACGAAGCTCGGCGGCACGGCTTTCGCGGCCGACTGGGCCGCCGGTCTCACCGCGCCGGTCAACGAGGAATGGGGCAAGGCACTCGGCCTGGTGCTGCTGATCGGGCTCGCGCCGAGGCTGGTCCGCAGCGCCTACGACGGTTTCATCATCGGCGCGTTCATCGGCCTGGGCTTCCAGGTCTTCGAGGACGTGCTCTACGTGTACAACGGTGCCGTCCAAAGCTTCGGTGTCGATCAGGTCGGCACCTCGCTGCAGATGTTCCTGATCCGGGGCGCGGCCGGAATCGTGTCGCACGCTCTCTTCAGCGCCGTCTTCTGCACCGGCCTGATGTGGGTCCTCGGGCGGACCCGGAGCGAGCGCAACGTGGTCCTCGGTGTGTCGACCATGCTGACGGCGATGGTGTTCCACTTCGCCTGGGACGACATGACCGGCATCAGTGGTGGCGGCTCCCTGGCCGCCGTCCTGCCCTTCGCGATCGCGGCCGTCGAGCTCACCGTGTTGTTCGCCGTCCTGCGCCGTGCCGCGCGGCAGGAACGAGCCTGGATCCGCCGGCTGCTCGGTCCGGAGGTGGAAACGAGCGTGCTGGATCCCGCCTTGCTGGACGCGGTCAGCGGCCTGCGCAAAGACCGCAAGGCTTATCGCAAGCGCTTGCACTCGCGGCGGAAGGCCCGCCACTCGATCGAAGGCGCGGGAGATCTCGCCCGTGAGATCGCCCGCGCGGGCGGACGGGAAACCGAACGAGTGGAACACGCCCGGAGCGAACTCCGCCGGCTCCGGGCGTGATCCGATCGTCCTACCGGTTGTCCAGTTCGGTGTAGAAGTCGTTCAGCGCGGCCGCGCCCCGTTTCGGGTCCTGCATCATCCACCAGTGCCCGAGGCCGTCCAGGACGACTTCCCTGGCGTCGAACCGTTCAGCCGCGCGGTGGGCGAATTCCGGCCCGCCGACGTACTGGTCCTCCGTCGCGTTGATGACGAGCCCCGGACGGCGTTGCTCCGGGGGGAGCCCGGTGCCCCAATCGAACGCCGGGAGATCCGTCGCCGAGCGGTACAGAGCCAGAATGCACCGTCCCATCTCCGCACCGTCCGCGTTCGCCGTCGCCTCCGCCGCCGCGGTGGTCATCCCGGCCGCGACCAGCCCCGCCGCCAGGTCTTCGGCCGGACCGCCGAACATCTGCCCGATCGCGGCTTCGCCGGCACCGGGTGTCTGCCAGGTCTGCGCGAGGTCGTGCCAGACGTAGTCCGGGTCGGTGCAGCCCGCCACGTCGTTGCACCAGGACCGGATGAGGTCGGGCCTGGTGGCGGCCACCCGCTGCACGTGGCAGCCGCCCCAGTCGTGCCCGACCAGATCGATCGGTCCGTCGATCGCTTCGAGTTCGGCGACGAGCCAGCGGAGATAGTCGTCCGCGGTCGCGCCGAACCCGTCGGGAACCGCCGCGCCGAACCCGGGCGGCGACAGCCTGACGACGTCGGTCCTCGCGAGTTCGTGGCGTAGCGGTTCCCAGATCGCGGCCGTTTCGGGAACTCCGTGGACGAAGACGACAGGCATGGTGACTCCGATGAACGCCGGGACACTGGTCGGTCCAGCCATCCTGGCACGGAAGGCGACGGTTCAGCAGGGCTGCAACAGCCAGCAGAGCCGGTACTTCGCCTGGTAGGTCGTCGACGTCCCTGGCGCGACGATGTTCTGTGTCCGCGCGCCACCGTGTGCCCAACCGGTGTAGGCGTACTTCAGGTTGAGCGGTGGCACGTTCTGCGGGCTGTCCGCGCTGATCGAGTTGGTGGATCCGGCGATCACCGTCCGCGAGAACGGCGTGCGCTGCTGGGTCCCGCCGACGGTGAGCATCGCCTGATTCGGGCTGGAGGTGAAGTTCAGGGACACCGTCTTCGGCTGGAGGTCGACGGTCTTGGTACCCGTGCGGCCGCTCGAGTCGGTCGCGGTGAGGGTCAGCTGCAGATATGACGGGTACTCGTGGTCCGGCGCGACGAACGAGCCGGACGCGACGCCCGGGAAGTCCTGGACGTTGTGCGTATGGCAGGTGCCGTTGGCCGCGCAGTGCCGGATCGCGAGCCGCCAGGACAACGCCGACGGCGGGAGCTGTCCGTCCTGTGCGTCGACGGCACGGCCGGAGAACGGCACGGTCTGGCCGACCGACCAGGTCAGCGCACCGGTCGGGCTGTCGATGACCGGCACCGGGTCGAGGCCGACCGGGTTCCCGACGGTCACGCGCACGGTCGTCGTCGCGGCGGCGCCGTGGGAGTCCGTGACCCGCAGACCGGCGTCGACGGCGGCGGCCGTCGTGTAGGTCCACGTCGGATTGGCGGCCGTCGAGTCGTCGTACGCGCCGTCGGCGTCGAGGTCCCAGGCGTAGGACAGCGTGTCCCCGGCGTCCGGGTCGGTGGAGCCGGTGCCGTCGAACTGGACCGACAGCGGCGCCGGGCCGCTCGACGGGGTCGCGGTGGCCACCGCGACCGGCGGCCGGTTGCTGCCGCCGGGATGGCTCACCCGGTGGAGTTCACCACTGCCCAGCGCGACGTAGAACAGGTCGCCGCCCGGGCCGGTGAGCACCTGCACCGGTGTGTTGACGCCGGTCACGAAGGGCACCAGACGGCTCGCGTTCGGCTGGCCGCCGACGGTCTGCATGGCCCAGATGCACCCCCGGGAGGAGTCGGAGAAGAACAGCGCGCCGGAGTAGTCGGCGGGGTAGTTGCTCCCGGATTCGAAGGCGATGCCGCTGATCGACGAACCTCCGGTGGGACAGGGGTCGCCCGCCACCACCTTGGCGTTGTGGTTGTAGGCGTAGTACGGCGCGGCCTGCCCGCCGGAGCTGTACAGGGACTCGCACCGGTCGAGGTTCGCGCCGTCGTAACCCGCTTGCCGGGTGGTGCCCTCGAAGCAGGGCCAGCCGAAGTTCTCGGCCACGTTGTCGCCGACGTTGGCGACGCGGTTGATCTCCTCCCAGGTGTCCCAGCCGACGTCGCCCGCCCACAGCTCACTGGTCCCCGGCCGGAAGCCGAACCGGAACTGGTTCCGCGCGCCGTAGGCGATCACGCGCCGGGCGTTGGCGTCGGTGCTGCTCGCGAACGGGTTGCCGGCCGCGCCTTCGCCGGTGTCGGGGTCGAGGCGCAGCAACGCGCCGTTGAGCAGCACCGGCTGCCCGGCGGGGCGTCGAGGCGACTGCGAACGCAGCGCGCCGCCTTCCGCCGTCGGAGGCGTGAGGTTCGTCCCGGCGGGCGAGGGCGGGTCGGCACAAGGGTTCTCGACCTGGCCGTAGTCGGCGAAGTTGAAGCTGGCGCCGTCGCCGCCGCCCGCGTACAGGGCGCCGTCCGGCCCGAAGGCGAGAGCGCCGACCGAGTGGCTGGGGAACTGCTGGCACCAGCCCGTGACCAGCGGCTTTTCGCTGACGGCCGTCCCGGCCGGGCCCATGGTCAGCTGGGACACGCGACCGGTGACGACGCAGCCCTTGTTGGTGGCGCCCGGCGGGGTCGGGCAGGCGTCACCCCAGCGCGGCGCGGTGCCGCCGGGCACCGCGTCGAGGGTGTAGGACACGTAGACGTACGGCCTGGCGGGGAAAGCGGGGTCGACGGCCAGTCCGAGCAGGCCGCGGTCCCAGAAGTCCTGTGTCTGCGGACGGAGATCGGCGAAGACCGTCGGCGTCGTGTCGGTGAGCGAGTCGAAGACCTTGACCAGGCCGGATTTCTCGGCGATGAACACCCGGCCGTCCGGCGCGAACGCGGTGGACGTCGGCGAGCTGAGCCCGCCGATCGCCACCGTGTCGGTGAAACCGGCCGGCACCGCGGCTTCGGCGGGCGCCACGGCGACGACCGCGACCGCGAGGGCGCCGACGAGCGGGCCGACCACGCCCACCGCCAATGCGCGTCGTGATCTTCGCGGGAACAGTGCTCTTGCTGAGAACAGCGGACGACGAGAACCCATCACACGACTCCTCCTGCGCAGGGACCGGAAAGAACGCGGTAGCTGTTCCCTATGGCGCGAGAAGCCCGAAAGTTGTTACGGCTCTACGAAAAATGCGCACAAAACGCTAAAGGGAAGGGCCCCGTCCGGCCGGACGGGGCCCTTGACGACGATCGAGGCGGGTCAGCCGGTGACGTCGAGGTGGGCCTTGACCGGGGTGGGGGTGGGGGCCTTGCCGTCGGCGGTGGGCTTGTCGCCCGCGGGCTTGGCGGTGGTGGCCGAGGTCGGCGGCGCGCTCGGCTTGCCGCTGGACGGCTTGCCGGTGCTCGGCTTGCCCGTGGGCGGCTCGGTGGTCGAACCGTCGCCACCACCCGCGGCGCAGGTCACCGAGGCGAGGTCGAGCGTCTGGAAGCCGTCGACGCTGATCGACAGCGCGGTGACGGTGATCGAGCCGTCCTTGTGCTCGACCTGCTTGTTCAGCGTGACCGAAGCCAGCCCTTCGACGCCGACGGCGGTGTTCGGCGCGGCGGCGACGTCGAGCTTGACACCTCCGATGCTCGCCTTGGCGAGCGACGAAGACCCCTTGCCGCCCTTGCATTCCGCCTGGACGGCCGACGCGCTGACCAGCGGCTTGCCCTGCTTGCCGCTGAGCCCGCCGAGGTTCACCTCGACGTCCTTGACACTGGCCCTGGCCGCGGTCTCGCCCGCCTGGGCGTTGAGCAGGGTGACCTTGACCAGTTGCAGCGGCAGGGTGAACTCCGCGAGCGACTTCTGCCGGAAGCCGTCCGAGCCGTCGACCGCGGGGACCGGGTCGATCTTCAGCAGGCCCGAGGCGGACAGGGCGAACGCCGAGCTGCCGTGGCCGGCGGCGCCTGCCGAAGGGGCGATGACCGTGAGCGCCACCGCGCTGAGGGCGATGCCGCCGACGAGAGCTTTTCTGGTGAACAAATCACTACCCTTTCGAGAATTGTTCAGACGATGTTGACAATGGCGCCCAGCGGAACCTTCACGAGCTCGTCGAGCGCCGCCTTCGGCACGCGAATGCAGCCGTCGCTGTTCGCTTGGCCCTGGAAACTGTCATTCGGCCACGTGTGGATGCCGACCGTGCCGGGACCGCCGCCGAACGTCTCGTGCGATTCCGAATGCGCGCTCAGCGGCAGGACGATCGGGCTGTACTCGTTGACGGTCTCCTCGATGGACGCCAGCAGGAACGCCCGGCCCTTCGGGGTCGGGTACTCCGGCTTCCCGGTGCCGATCGTCCACTTGCCCAGCGACTCGCCGGACCGTGTGAGCTCGAGCGAGAAGGCCGCCCTGTCGACGTTGATGGTGTAGTCGTTCTGGGCGATTTCGACGCGCGCCGGGTCGAGGTGCACCCAGCCCGCGGACGCGTTGGGCCTGGTCGGGAGCAGGATCTCCGCCCACGGGCCCTGTTCGGCGATCACCGGGACCCAGGTCGGGGAGCCCACCTGGACCGACGGGAGCTTGGCGACGGCCTTGCCGCCGACGCTCTGGTAGACGACGAGGTCGTCCTTGGGGTGCACGACCTTGCCGGTGGCCGCGGCACCGGAGTCCTTGGCCGCGTCGGCGAGGGTGCCGAACGTGGTGGCCTCGGGCAGCAGGGTCAGGTCCTCCTGGCCGACCGCGGCCGGGACCGGGGTCACCGGATCGGCGCCGCAGCCCGCGGCCAGCAGGACGATCAGCGCGGCGAAACCGCGGATTCGTGCCCGGTTGCGCTTTCGCGGCCGGGGATGGGCGACATCACAGCTTTCCATACATCCCAATCCCTGAACGAGGAGAATTGACCAGCAGGCAAAGAATGTGTGGCCTGATCAGGCGACGCGACGAGAGCGTAGCGCCACCGGAATACCCGGTGAATCCGGGCCGCGTAAAGAATCTTGACAACGCCTTTTTGTAATACGCGGACGAAAGCGTGAAGAAGAAATTCGCATACGCGGATGTGATCCCCGGGGGCGGGCGGCCCGTTCGGAGCAGCCCGGCCGCGACGCCGGAGCGCCGGGCCCGGGAACTTTCCGCCACGTCCGCGCGACCTTTGGGACATGTCCTCTTTTGACGGCGCCCGCCTGACCCGGTGCGTCCTCGTGGCAGGCGTGCTGCTCGCCGCCGTCGCGGCCTGCGGCATCGGCAAACCGGCGCCGGCCGCCCAGCAGGCCGACGTGGGCCTGCTGCCTCCCGCCGTGGCGAAACCCACCTCGTACCCGCTGACCATCGACAACTGCGGGCGGAAGGTCACCTTCGACGCGCCGCCGAAACGCGTGGTGCTGCTCAACGGCACGTCGGTAGCCGAGGTGGAGAGCTTCGTGGCCCTGGGGATCCAGGACCACATCCTGGCCAACAGCCAATCCTACGAAGTGTCGGACGAACCGTCCTTCGTGGACAAGATCAAGGCGATCCCGAAGGCGAACCTGAAGCTCAACGAGAACTTCGAGGTCCCGCGCGAGCAGGTCCTCGCCCTCAAGCCGGATCTGGTGATCTCCACCTGGGCGGGCGGGTTCGACGACAAGGTCGGTTCGGTCACCCGCGATCAGCTCGACGCGGCGGGGATCAAGAGCTTCGTCACGCCGTCGAACTGCGCGAACGGCGATCCGAACGCCCGGCCGGAAGACAAGGAGCGGTACGGGAAGCAGTCGGTCGAGTCGTCGTCCGAGCTGCTGCTGAGCCTCGGCGAGATCTTCGACGTCCAGCAGCGCGCCGCCGACCACGTCAACCGGACACGCGCCGAAATCGCCGCCGTCCAAAAGGAAGTGGCGGGCAAGGAGCGCAAGAACGTCCTGGTCGTCTACCCGGGGATGTCGATGATGAACAACAACGGCCTGCCCGCGGTGTTCGGCGGCGGGATCTACGACGACATCGTCGGCCGTGCCGGTGGCGTGAACCCGTTCGCGGGCAAGACGAACACCCAGCTCGCCGAGATCAACGCCGAAGCGCTCGCCGCCGCACCTGTCGACGTGCTGGTGATCGGGTTGTTCCAGCCGGGGGAGAAGCCGGACGTGCTGGCCCGGGAGCTGTTCGCCAAGTTCCCCGCCTGGCAGGCGTCGAAGACCAAGACCTTCACCAGCGTCTCCGACAGCATCTACCTCGGCCCGATCAACGCGATCGCCGTCCGGAAGATCGCCGATGCCGCGCGTTGACCAGCGGCGGACACATCTGATGCAGGGTAAGGGTTTCACCCTCCTGCTGGCTGGGCTGACCGTCGCGCTCGCGCTGGCCGTGGCGTTCTCCGTCGGCATCGGCACGGTCGACGTCCCGGTCGGCCGCGTCGTCGCCGTCGTGTGGGCCCATCTGACCGGTGGCACCGAGGGCCTCGACCCGTTGACCGATCAGATCGTGTGGACCTTCCGCACCCCGCGCGTGCTGCTCGCGGCGTTCGTGGGCTCGTCCCTGAGCCTGCTCGTGGTTTTCGTGATGGCGCAACGCGGCGGCAGGCTGATCGGCACGAGTCTCGTCCTCGCCGGGGTCGCCGTCGCCTACCTCGGGATGGCGGGGACCGGCCTGCTGCAACTGCTGATCGATCCGTCGGAACTGCGCGGAGTCATGTTCTGGCTGCTCGGCTCGGTCGCCGGAGCGTCCTGGTCCGATCTCGCGATCCCGGCGGCCGCGACCGCGGTCACCGGGCTGTGGCTGGCGAGCCGGGGCCGGATGATGAACGCGCTCGCGACCGGCGAGGACACCGCGGCCGGGCTGGGTGTCGACGTCGACCGGTTGCGCGTCCTGTTGCTGGTGGCGGCGTCCCTGCTGACGGCGACGGTGGTGAGTGTCGCGGGCGGCATCGGTTTCGTGGGGCTGGTGGTCCCGCACGCGGTGCGGCTGGTCGTGGGACCGGACCATCGCAAGGTGATCCCGGTGTCCCTGCTGGGCGGGGCGGTCTTCCTGGTGCTTGTCGACCTCGCCACCCGCACGGTGAACAAGCCGAACGAGATGCCGATCGGCATCTTCACCGCGGCGCTCGGCGCGCCGTTCTTCCTGATGTTGCTGCGTGGCCGGAGGAGATCGCTGCGGTGAAGATCCAGATCCAGGGCGTGTCCGTGACGATCGACGACCTCCCGATCCTCGGCGACGTGAGCGTCGAGGTCGGAACCGGAACGGTCACCGGGCTCATCGGCCCCAACGGTTCCGGCAAGAGCACGTTGCTGCGTTGTGTCTACCGGGCGTTGAAGCCGGTGCGAGGCTCCGTCCACATCGGAGAGTCCGACGTCTGGCGGGGCACCGCTCGCGAGGCGGGGCGGCGGACGGCGGTCGTCGTCCAGGATCACGATCTCGACAACGGTTTCTCGGTCGAGGAGACCGTCCTCATGGGACGGACACCGCACAAGGGGATCCTGGAACGGGACAACGGCGGCGATCGTGACATCGTGCGGGACGCGCTGGACCGGGTGGGGATGGCCTGGGCCGCGCGCCGGGTCTTCACGCGGCTTTCCGGCGGTGAGCGGCAACGGGTCCTGGTGGCGCGGGCGCTCGCCCAGAAGACACCGGTCCTGCTGCTGGACGAGCCGACCAACCACCTCGACATCGGCGCCCAGCTCGGCCTGCTGGATCTCGCCCGTGAGCTCGGGCTGACCACCGTGGTCGCCCTGCACGACCTCGACCACGCCACCACCTACTGCGATCGCCTGGTACTGCTCGAAAAAGGCCGGGTCCTCGCGGCAGGGCCGCCCGAGGAGGTGCTGGAGCCGGAGCGGGTCGCCGAAGTGTTCGGAGTGCGCAGCACGATCGTGCCGCATCCGATCACCGGCCGCCCGCATTTCGTCACCGCCGCCGGGAAATCGCAGCTCGTCGACTGACGCCCGGAGTCAGTCTTCCGTCTGTGACAAGGACTTTCCGGCCGTCTCGCGCATCGAGAAGGCCGCGACGAGCCCGACCGCGGCGGCGGCCATGAGGTACGGGCCGGGGACGAGGGTGCTGCCGGTCGCCGAGATCAGGACGGTCATCAGATACGGCACGGTCCCGGCGAACAGGGCGGCGGTGAGGTTGTAGGCGATCGACAGGCCGCCCTGGCGGGTCCGGGTCGGGAAGATCTCCGCCGACCACACCGCGTAGGTGCCGAGGATCGCGGCGAGCACGACACCGAGCGTGAGTCCGCCGATCCACGTTCCCGTGAGTCCCGTGCGCATCACGAGATACGCCGGTGTCGCCAGGACGAAGAGCGCGATGCCCGCGCCGAGCAGGACAGGCCGTCGTCCGACCCGGTCGGAGAGCCGTCCGAAGGCGGGGACGAGGACCAGGGCGAGGAGCGAGATCACGGTGGACAGCAAGGCGGCGTCACCGGCGGAATGGCCGAGATGGTCGGTCTCGTAGGTGACCAGATAGGTGAGCACCGCGTAGAACGGCACGTGCATCATGGTCATCAGTCCCGCGGCCTGGAACAGCTGCTTCTTGTTGTCACGGAACAACTCCCGCACCGGGCTGCGGGGCACGTCACCGGTCGCCTCCAGCGCGCGGTACTCGGGGGTGTCCTCGATCTTGGTGCGGATGACGAAGCCGATGATCCCGAGCGGCGCCGCGAGCAGGAACGGGATCCGCCAGCCCCAGGACGCCAGCTGGTCTGCCGAGAGACCGAGCGACAGCAGCAGGAACACGAACGACCCGGCGAGGAAGCCCAGCAGGGAACCGACTTCGAGCCAGCTGACGCCGAAACCGCGGCGGTGGCGCGGCGCGTACTCGGCGAGGAAGCTCGCCGCGCTCCCGAATTCGCCGCCCGCCGCGAAACCCTGCAGCAGCCGCAGGAAGACCAGCAGCAGGGGAGCGGCGATCCCGATCGTCGAGTACCCGGGCAGGAGGCCGATGACCAGGGTGGCGCCGGACATCACGAAGATGACGATGGACAGCGTGCGCTTGCGGCCGATCCGGTCGCCGAGCGGCCCGAACACCAGCGCCCCGATCGGCCGGATCCCGAAGGAGACCGCGAAAACGCCGAAGACGGCGAGCAGACCGGCGGTGGCGTCGCCCGCGGGGAAGAACACCGACGCGATGGTGCTCGCGAGATAGGCGTAGGCGGCCCAGTCGAACCAGTGCACGAACACCCCGACGGCCCCGGCGGCGATGCTGCGGCGCAGCATCGCGGGGTCGGTGGCGGTGGTGACGAACTCGTCGGGGGGAGAGTCCTGCGTGGTCATGATGCCTCCTTGAACCATGTCGCGCGAAGACGGTCAGGCGGGCTGCCTGACGGCACTGGCCCGGTCCGCACCGGTCCAGGCCAGTGCGATCGCGCCGTCGAGCAGCGCGCGTTCGGCCTCGCCGCCGACGCAGTGCGCGGCGAACTCGCGCTGGTGGTTGATCGCGGGCAGGGAGCCGATGCCGATGTAGGGATGGATGGCGGGCACGACCTGCGAGACGTTGCCCATGTCGGTCGACGCCCGGTTCATCCGGGACGCCGTCCCGCCCGCCGCGAACTCGCGGCCGAGTTCCAGCGCGTTGGCGCGGTAGGCGGCCAGCGCGGTCTCGTCGGCGCGGAACTCGGCGTAGGGCCTGCTCTCCGGCTCGACGCTCAGTTCGCAGCCGGTGGCCAGCGCGCCAGCCTCGAACGCGCGCAGCACGCGCGGCTCCAGTTCGGCGAGCTCCGCGAGCGTCTCGGCACGCACGTACCAGCGGCCGGTCGCGTGCTCAGGGATCGCGTTCGGGGCGTCACCGGCATGGGTCACGACTCCATGCACGCGGGCCGAGGCCGGAAGATGCTGCCGCAGCAGGCCGATCGCGACCTGGGCGACGGTGAACGCGTCGGCCGCGTTGATCCCGGCCTCCGGGTACGCGGCGGCGTGTGCCGACCGGCCGCGGTAGGAGATCTTCGAGTGACTGACGGCGAACGGCCGCGCCTCGGCGACATCGACGGGCGCGGGATGGACCATCATCGCCAAGTCGACATCGGCGAAAGCGCCGCGGTCGAGCAGCTCGATCTTCCCGCCGCCGCCCTCTTCCGCGGGCGTTCCGTAGACCTCGACGGTCAGCCCGGCGTCGTCGGCGATCGCGGCCAGGCCGAGCGCCGCGCCGATCGAGCTCGCCGCGATGAGGTTGTGGCCGCAGGCGTGGCCGAGACCGGGCAGCGCGTCGTACTCGGCGCACAGCGCGATCCGGGTGGGTCCGCCGCCGAAGCTCGCGTGGAACGCCGTGTCCAGGCCCAAGTAAGTGGACGTGACGGCGAAACCGGCGCGGTCGAGCAGCTCCGGCACCATCGCGGCGGCACGATGCTCCTCCCAAGCGGTCTCGGGGTCGGCGTGCAACCGTCGCGAAAGCCGGATCAGCTCGTCGGCGTGGCGATCGACCTCGGCGCGGGCCGCGTCCTTCGGCGTCGTCATCATGCGTCGCCCGGCACGCCGTAGGACGGCGCCGCGCCGGGGTCGAGCGCGCGGGTCACGTAGTCGTCCCGCTGCGGAAGCCAGACGTCGAGCAGTTCGGCCAGCCGGTCGATCGGGTCGTCTGCCCAGTCCACGCGCAGATCGGTGACCCGCCAGTCCACCCCGGACACCACGGCGAGACCGGCGGAGCGAACGGGACCTTCTTCGCCGCCCGCCGCGAGTCCTGCCTTCAGCGCGGTGACGAGCCGCTGTTCCAGTTCGCCTGCCGAGGAGAGAAAGGCGTCCACAATGGACTTCGGGATGTGTTCGCCCGCAAGCATGTTCCCCGCGGCCACGACACCGTCGGCGGTCGCGGACGCGTATGTTCCGAGCGTCTTGGCGCCGCTGAAGGCGAAGCCGGGCCCGGTCGGGCCGAGCACGGTCAACTGCCGGTACTCGACGCCCGACGTCGCCGTGACCACCTCGGACAGCGCCCGCTCGGCGTCACCGTGCTCGGCCAGCCTGTCGAGCAGGCGCCCGCCGAGCCGCGGGTCCGTGATGTTCTGCGACGAAGCCGCTCCGACGCCGGGCGCCAGATGCGTGACTCGGGCGGCGACGGCGGGGCTGGACGAACTGGCCGCGACACCGAACCGCACGGTGCCACCGGAGACCTCGCGGCCCACGATCGAAAAGGTCATTTCCCCTCCTCCGGGATCACCGCGACGGCGTCGATCTCGCACAGCCATTCCGGCCGCGCGAGCGCGGACACCACCACACCGGTCGAGATCGGGTGCACACCCTTGGTCCACTGGCCGACGACGCGGTAGACGTCTTCGCGATAGCGCGGGTCGATCAGGTAGATCGTGAGCTTGACCAGGTGCTCCATCCGGCTGCCCGCTTCTTCGAGCAGCAGCTTGATGTTGGCCATCGCCTGCTCGGCCTGCGCGGCCGCGTCGCCGATCCCGACGGACTCGCTGGTGTCGAGGTCCTGGCCGATCTGGCCGCGGACGTAGACCGTGCCGTTGGCGACGACGGCCTGGCAAAGGTCGTTGTCGAGGTTCTGCTCGGAATAGGTGTCGCGCGTGTTGAACGGGCGGATGCGGCGATGGACGGTCACTGCTCGGCCTTCCCTGGAAGAGGGCGGCCCGTCGGACGCGGGCCCCGTCGCCACAGCGTGCCGCCGGTATCGGTGTTCTGTACAGAAGATCTTTCAGGACCAATGCATCGATAATTCAGATGCACGGGCGGGTAGTGGTGGGTCGGGTTGGTCGTGAGTGGCGTTTCGGGTTAGAACCCGAAACGCCACTCACGACCAACCCGACCGCCCCTAAATCTGCAAATCAGATCTTGAAGGACGAAAACATCTGTTGGACACAGGCAACACTTCGCGGCCACCATCCAGAGGACGCAGCGAAACGGATGACGAACCTGGAGGTCTGGATGCCGAGCCAAGAGGTGGAGGCTCTCGTCGTGGGTGGGGGCCAGGCCGGTCTGGCGATGAGCGAGCACCTGAGTGGCCACGGGGTGCCGCACCTCGTCGTGGAGCGGAACCGCATCGCGGAGCGCTGGCGCTCGGAGCGGTGGGACTCGCTGGTCGCGAACGGTCCCGCTTGGCACGACCGCTTCCCCGGGCTGGAGTTCGCCGATCTGGCGCCGGACGACTTCCCCACGAAGGACCGGGTCGCCGAGTATTTCGAGGCCTACGCGGAAAAGATCGCCGCGCCGATCCGGACCGGGGTCGAGGTGACGTCGGTCCGGAGGAACGAGGGACGGCCGGGTTTCCAGGTGGAGACTTCGGACGGGACCGTCGAGACGCGCTACGTCATCGCGGCGACCGGGCCCTTCCAGCGGCCGGTGATGCCGCCGATCGTGCCCGAGGATGCCGGGATCCAGCAGCTCCACTCCAGCGGCTACCGCAATCCCGGGCAGCTGCCCGAAGGAGCGGTGCTGGTGGTCGGGGCCGGATCGTCGGGCGTGCAGATCGCCGAAGAACTCCACCGGTCCGGGCGCCGCGTGTATCTCTCGGTCGGTCCTCACGAGCGGCCGCCGCGCAGGTATCGCGGACGTGACTTCTGCTGGTGGCTCGGCGTCCTCGGCAAGTGGGACGCCGACACCCCGCCGCGGGGCGCGGAGCACGTCACCATCGCGGTCAGCGGAGCGCGTGGCGGGCACACGGTCGACTTCCGGGCGCTCGCCGGGATGGGAATCGAGCTCGTCGGCTCGACCTCTTCGTACGACGACGGCGTTCTCCGCTTCGCGCCGGACCTCGCGGCCAACCTCGCCAGGGGAGACGCGGGCTACCTCGCGACTCTCGACGAAGCCGACGCCTACGTCGTGCGCAACGGACTGGACCTGCCCGAGGAACCGGAGGCCCGGGTGCTGGGGCCGGATCCGGACCGCGTCACCGACCCGATCCCCGAACTCGACCTCGCTGCCGCCGGAGTCCGGTCGATCGTCTGGGCCACCGGCTTCGCCACCGACTACGGCTGGCTGCGGGTCGACGCGTTCGACGAGAACGGCAGGCCGGACCACCGGCGGGGAGTGTCCGCCGAGCCCGGCGTGTACTTCCTGGGGCTGCCCTGGCAGGCGCGCCGCGGCTCGAGTTTCATCTGGGGGGTGTGGCACGACGCCAAGCTCGTGGCCGACCACATCGCGACCCATCGGGCCTATCTGCGGTACCGGTGATCGTCAGCGGGTGTAGTGGGTGCGGCACAGCTCCCGGAACTCCTGCGCCCGCCGGGTGAGCCGGGCGCCGCGCATCGAAGCGACGACGATCTCCAGTGCCGGGACGACGTCGGTGAGCGCCAGCGGGACGGCTTTCGAACCCGAGTACGTGGTGTCCTCCGGCGGGCGCTGGTTGAGCAGGGCGAAGCCGTGGCCGGACGCGACGAGCGAGCGGACGGTCTCGTAACCGGTGCTGCGGTGCCGGATCCGCGGTTCCACCCCGGCGTCGCGCAGGATCGCCAGCAGGTATTCGCGGCTGTTCGGGAGGTCGAGCAGCACCATGGGTTCTTCGGCCAGGTCGTGGAGCGACACCTTGCGGCTCTTCCTGCGCGCGAGCCGGTGCCTCTCGGGGACTAGGGCGTACGGGGCGGTGCTGCCCACGACTTCGCGATCGATGTCGTCGTCGAGGTCGTAGCCGTAGAGGAGGGCGAGTTCGGTGCCGCCGGAACGAAGGGCCGTCTTCAACGCGTGATGCTCGCCTTCACGCAAGGACACGTGCACCTTCGGATGCCGGGCTTCGAATTCCGCCAGCAGGCTGGGCAACCGGAACGGCGCGAGGGTGGCGAAGCAGCCGACAGTCAGCGTTCCCACCAGTTCGGTGCCGGACTGCCGCGCCGTCTCGACCAGCTCGGCGCCGTGGGCGAGGAAATTCAGCACCCTCTTGTAGAACGCCTCACCCGCCGTGGTCAGGCTGAGCCCGCGGGCGTGATGGCGCAAGAGGAACTGCACGCCCATTTCCTTCTCCAGCTGCGCGATCGCGGTCGACACGGCCGACTGCGAGACCACCAGTTCCTTCGACGCGGCGGTCATGCTCAGATGCCGGGCCGCCGCCTCGAAGTAGCGCAGCTGCACGAGGGTGAAGGACGGTTCGCTCATGGACGCATCTTGCCTTTCAGTGATCGCGGTAGCCGAGGCCGGCGGAAACCTGTTTTGCCGCACGGCCGACGACGCGGTTCAGGCCGCGCATCCGGGCGGTGGGCATGTACGGCCGCGTCGCCGAAACGCTGATGGCTCCGGCGATCGCGCCGGTGGCGTCGCGGATCGGCGCCGCCACACAGCGTCTTGCCACTCCGCCGCCGAGTCCAAGAGCAGCGCCATGCCGACACCGGTGCGGGTCAACGGCATCCGGTGCCCGATCCGGGAGCGCATCTCCGCACCCCGCGAGCCCGGCAGTTTGTCCAGGTACAGCACCGAGTCCCCGTCGCGGACGGCCAAATGCACCGTGTCGCGCAGCTGGGCGGCCAGTTCCTCCAGCACCGGCCGCGCGACCACCGGCAGCGGACTGCCGTGCAAGGCCTGGAAACCCAGCTCGACCAGGGTGCGGAGATCGGCCGCGCCGCCGGCGACGGCGCGGATCACCGCGAGCCCGCGGGCGAGGGTCTGGGTGCCTGGCGGCGCCGGGTCGGCCACTCCGCGATCCTACATATAGGGACGGTGTTCGCATTATCGGAACACGCCCTCACGATGTCGCTCGCGACGGACACTCTGAACCGTCGCAGGGATAGGGAAACGATGAAGATCACGTCGGTGGCCGCCACCGTGGCGGAGCTTTCCCGACTACCTGATCGGCAAGGAGCCGGCGCGGTGAAGATGAACGGGACCGAGAAACTGTCCTATTTGGACACTTGGGACAAGGTCGATCGCCGTGTGGCCAACGTGGACGCCGTGCGCCAGGCCGTCGGCCCGAACGTCGGCATCGGGGTGGACTTCCACGGCCGCGTGCACAAGCCGATGGCCAAGGTCCTGCTGCGCGAACTGGAGCCGTACCGGCTGATGTTCGTCGAGGAACCGGTTCTCTCGGAACACATCGACGGGTTCGCGGAGGTCCTCCGCAATTCGCCGATCCCCATCGCGCTGGCGGCCTGCCTCCAGATCGACGCGGGCTGCTACAACGCGACGATCAGGAACAGAGCCTCGGCATCCACTACAACACGGGTAACGATCTCCTCGACCACGTCACCGACCCGTCGGTGTTCGCGTACGAAGGCGGACAGGTCACGATCCCCGGCGGGCCGGGACTCGGTATCGAGATCAACGAAGAGTACGTCGCCGAACGCGCGGCGGAGGGAGACCGCTGGCGGAATCCGGTGCGGCGGCACGCCGACAGCTCGTTCGCGGAGCGGTGAGCGCGATGACGCCTTCCGACCACTCAGGACTCACGGCCCCGCCGTCCCGCTCGAACCTGTCGATCACGATCGCCGGGATCCTGTCCTACGTCTTCCTCGTCGGCAAGGTCGAGCGGGCCGCCGAGACTACGCAGGGTGAGCCGATCCGGGGGTAGGGTGACTCCTGATGATCGACCGACAACGCCTGCGGGTGTGGTGGGCCGCCCTGCTCTACACGGCGTTCACCGGAACCGACGCCCCGCCGAAGCGTTCGGCGGGGTTGCGCTGGCTGCGCCGTCTCACGATCCTCGGATGGGCGTTCTGGTCCGGTTTCGTCACGTTCTCGACCGTTTCGGTGTCGCCGCCCGCGAAGACGTTCAACGTGATCGTCACGGTGCTGCCCTGTCTGCTCGCGGTGCGTTCGCCGTTGTGGGGATGGCGCACGCTGATCGTCGGCATCGTGACCACCCCGCTGACCTTGCCCGGTATCTCCGGCTCGTGGGGATGGCATTGGGCGCCGGGCCTCGCGCTCACGGCGGCGCTCGTCTTCTATCTCGTGGGGGAGAGCAACGACCAGGCGGAACTGGCCTGGGCGGGGCTGATCTCGTTCGCCGCCGCGGCGCCCTTCGTCCAGGACTGGCGAGACGCGGCACTGCTGGTGATGCTGGGCGGAATTGCGCTCTTCCTCGGCAACACGGTGCGCCAGCGCAGGCTCGCCGAGGAAGAACGCGCGGCTCAACAAGAACGCAGACTCGCCGAAGAGACGCGGGCGGCGCTTCTCGAAGAGCGCGCGGGAATCGCACGAGAACTTCATGACGTGGTCGCGCACCACATGTCCGTGCTCGCGCTGCGTGCGGACTCGGCGCGGTTCCGGTTCGCGGACAAGGACAAGGCAGATCGCGAAGCCGAGATCTGGCGGGAGTTCGCCGACCTGGCCGGGACCGCCAGGGAAGGGCTGACCGAACTGCGCAGACTGCTCGGGGTGCTCCGGTCCGAGGACCAGGCTCTGCTGGTCGCGCCGCAGCCGGGGCTGGCCCGGGTGGTCGAGCTCGTCGACGGGGTCAAGGCCGCAGGCACGTCGTGCGAGCTCACTCTGCGCGGCGACCTCGACGCCGTTCCGGTGGGGGTCGCGTTGTCGGTGTTCCGGATCGTGCAGGAAGCACTCAGCAACGCGATCCAGCACGCTCCCGGAGCGTCGGTCTCCGTCGAGCTCACGGCAGGGCCGGGTGCTGTCGGCCTGCTCATCGAGAACGGCCCCGGACAGGGTCCGAAAAGGACCGAACAGGCAGGCAGCGGGCACGGTTTGGTGGGGATGCGGGAGCGGGCCGCTATGCTCGCCGCGGATCTCGAGCTGGGGGAGCGGCCGGACGGCGGCTTCCTCGTCGCCCTGACCGTTCCGCTCGATCGTGAGGAGCATCCGAAACCGTGATCTCGGTGGTCATCGCCGACGACCAGACCATGGTCAGGCAGAGCTTCCGCGCCGTGCTCGACGCGCAGGCCGACATGCGTGTGGTCGGAGAAGCCGCGGACGGGATCACCGCCGTCGCCCTGTGCGCCGAACTCGAACCGGACGTCGTGCTGATGGACGTGCGCATGCCCGAACTCGACGGGCTCGAGGCGACCCGGCGGATCGTGGCGGGACGGCAAGAGGTCCGCGTCCTGATCCTCACCACCTTCGACATCGACGAGTACGTGTTCGGCGGCCTGCGGGCGGGCGCGAGCGGTTTCCTGCTGAAGGATTCCCCGCTGGACGACCTGGTCACCGCGGTCCGGGTGATCTCCGCGGGCAACGCGCTCTTCGCGCCCACGATCACCCGGCGCCTGATCGGCGAGTTCACCCGGACCCACGCGTCGGCGCACGCGGGCCCTTCCCTCGTGGCCGACCTGACCGCCCGCGAGACCGAGGTGCTCCGGCTGATCGCGCGCGGCCTCTCCAACACGGAGATCGCCGAAGCGCTGGTGATCGCGGAACAGACGGCAAAATCCCATGTCAGCAGGGTTTTCGCGAAGCTCGGGGTGCGTGACCGCGCGCAAGCGGTCATGGTCGCGTACGAGGCGGGGCTCGTCGTGCCGGGCACCGCGCCCTGATACCGGGGTAGGGGTCCGGCGGGATCGGGTACCGGGGTACCGGCGCCAAGACGGAACCCCGGGGCGATGTCCCCCGGTGCGTTTCCGGAGATCGTTTCCCCATGAAATGGTCGCAAGCGTCGCGCGTCAACCAGGCGCCGGTGATCGTCGGCGGAGCGATGACCGTACTCGCCCTGGTCGCGCTCGGCTGGTGGATCTCGGACACCCCGCTCGGCATCGATTCGGCGGTCTACCGGGCCGGCGGGTACGCCGTGGTCCACGGGGAAAGTCTCTATTCACCGCTGCTCGCGCTTCCCGGCTGGGCACTGGACCTGCCGTTCACCTATCCGCCGTTCGCCGCGCTGCTCTTCACTTCGCTGACCGTGCTGCCGACCCAGCTGTGCTGGGGCCTGCTCGCGCTGGCGGCCGCGCCTTCTCTCTACGTCGCGCTCCGGCCGTTCGCCGATCGCGCGCACCTTCCGCTTCTGCTGCTCGGCGCCTTCGCGCTGCAACCGGTGTGGCAGAGCATCGGCCTCGGACAGGTCAATCTCGTCCTGATGGCCGCGGTGGTGGCGGACATGTTCCTCCTGCGCGATTCCCGCTATCGCGGAATCGCGATCGGGATCGTCGCGGCGATCAAGCTGATCCCGCTGATCTTCATCGTCCACCTCCTGGTGGTCAGGCGATTCGCTGACGCGGCCCGGGCGCTGGCGGCCTTCGCCGGGGCGACGGCGTTCGCGCTGGTCGTCCTGCCGGGGGACTCCGTGCGGTACTGGACCTCGGCGATCTTCAACGCCCACTTCGCCGCGACGAAGGGCTGGGTGGGAAACCAGTCATGGCAAGGATTCGTCGGGCGGACGCTGCCGGAAGGCTGTGCGGCCACCGTGGTGATCGTGGCGGCCAGCGCGGCCTTCGCTGTGCTGGCGATGTGGCTCGTGCACCGGCTCCACCGCGCGGGCGACGACCGTGCCGCGCTGCTGGTCACGGCCGGATGCTCCCTGCTCGTCAGCCCGATCTCCTGGACCCATCACTGGGTGTGGGTGGTGCCCGCGCTCGGATACCTCGCAGCCAAGGGGCGGCGCGGGGCTGCGATCGTGGTCGCGGCCCTGTTCACCGGCTGGACGGTCGCCGTGGTTCCCGGCGGCGGTGGCGCCGAACGCGCCTGGAACCTCGCGGAGGCGCTCGTCGGCAACGCGTACCTGATCGTTCTCGTCGTCGCGGGAGTCTTGCTGACCCGCCGGATGCTCATCCTCCGGAAAGACGCGGGATCTGAGCCATCGGGGCGGATGTATGGCAGATTGAGACAACCGTGAACGAGCTCTACCGGATAACCCCCGGCGCATGGATCGAGAACTATTTGTGGGTGATCAAGGACGTGGCACCGTCGACCGTCTGACGAGGAAGCCGCCTTACCGCCTGTTGCTCGTCGTGCGCAACGGAGCGACGCTGGATCGGTTGCTCAGCCTTTTGCAGGTGCTGCGTGAGGACGTACCCGAAATCCGCTTCACCATTGAACCAGGATCGGTTTTCGATCAAGGGCTGTCCCATCACATCGAAAGTCGCGGCTACGAGGTTCTGGCTTGGCAAGAAGCGACCGCGTCCAGCTTCGACGTGATCCTCGCCGCTCACGCGTCGTGGCAGCTGGCCAGTCTGCGCGGTTACCTCGTCGTTTGCCCCCACGGCGCCGGTTACAACAGGTTGGTGCCCGGCTCCACCGGGTCCGACACCGTGGCGACCGGTCTGGTCCGCAGCCAGCTGACGCACGACGGCGAGGTGATCCCCGATCTCATCTACGTGTCCCACGCCGAGCAGATCGACAGGCTGCGCGAAAGCGTGCCGGAGGCGGCGGAACGCGCGGTCGTGCTGGGAGACCCGGTCTTCGACCGGATCGCGGATTCCGAGGTCCTGCGGAGCCGTTTCCGGCGGCAACTGAACGTGACCGAGACTCAGAAACTCGTGGTGGTGAGCTCGACTTGGGGACGGTACGGGACGTTGGGCACCCGTGAAGACCTGATTCCCAAGCTGCTCGCTCAGCTTCCCGTCCACGAATACCGCCTGCTGGTCATTCTGCATCCGAACGTGTGGGCGGGTCACTCGGCGGGTGAGGTCAAACTCTATTTGCAGGATTACTGCGACAGCGGATTGATGTACGTTCCTCCGCACACGCCGTGGGAGGCGGGCGTAGTCGCCGCGGACATCCTGCTCGGTGATCACGGATCCGTGACCTACTACGGAGCCGCACTCGGGCGTCCTTACCTGTTGGTCGCCGACGGCCGAGCGGAGCTAGATCCTGTTTCGCCGCCGGCGCTGCTCAGCGGCGAAAGCGCGTACCTCGACCTCGGGCAGGACCTGCTGCCGCAGATCGAGCGCAACCTGGCTCCTCCCGATCCGGCCGAGGTGACCGCGGTGGCCGCGGCGATGTTCCAAGAACAGGACCGCTCCTGGGAGATTCTGCGAAACGGCATCATGCGAGCCGCGGGGAGGCCCGTTCCGCGAAGGGCACCTCGCGTAGTCCCGGTGGGCGACCCCGAGGTACCACCTGATCGTCCGCTCACGGCTTGGATGGTGCTGGCGAAGGTCTACGATCCAGGAAGCGGCCCGATGGTCGCCGTCCAGTGTTTTCCGCGAATCGCCGCCGAGCGTGTCGCCGATCTCAGCGAGGATTATCTCCAGGTCACGACGGAGGGCGAGATCGATCGATCGGTGCGGGAAAACAGCGAAGTGATCGTGCATGCGGATCCGGTCGCCCCGACGGTCGGTGATAAATGGGCGGCGAATATCTTCGCGCGTTATCCCGGCGTGGGGCTCGTGGGGTACGCCTTCGCGGAAGGCTGCAACCTGAAGTGGCGGGATGGGCCCAGCGTCCGGGTCGACCACCCTGACGTGGTGGTGGGGGCCGCGGCCATCCACTGCTGGCGGGTCAACGGGTACGCGCTCGCCGCGGTGGCGTCCTTCGAGGTCGACCTGGGGAGCGCGCAGATAAAGCTCGTCGTGACACCCCTCGCTCACTCGAACGGGGTGCGAGTGAATGGGTACTGAGCCTGGGGCGGCTTCGAGTCTTCCTCGGGGCTCCCCAGGGAGACCCGAGGAAGACTCGACTGTCCTTAAGGGACTCATTTCACGGTGTAGTTGCCCGGTTTAGGTGCCTTGCGTGCTTCGTGACGGGGGTTGTGAGTGGCAAAGAGGGTTCTGGATGCCGATGTAGGCGAGTGGGGAAGATTTAAGACGTTCAACGTCTCAAATCCTCCCCGCTCGACCGCCGTCCGCGGGGATGCGGGGGTGGCACGGTCTTGATCAACGGAGGATCGGGGACGTTGAGTGTCCCCGATCCTCCGTTGATCAAGCTCCGAGACCGACCCCTTCGACGATGTAGGAATCGGGACACTCAACGTCCCCATTCCTTCATCGTCAACGCCCGGCACACGCGTGAGCGCCACCCCGCCGAGTGTGGAGGATTCAGGACGTTGAACGTCCCGAATCCTCCACGCTCGAACCTGCCACGATGATGTCCCGGTGCCATCGAGCTCCGAGACCGGAGCGACCCCCCTCGACTACCGCACCACACGTTCGCCCTGGTCGCGCGCAGGTAAACAAATACCGGTCCGCCCAACCCGCATTGCCACTCGCGACCCCCGTCGCAAACCGTGCATATGGGCTCAATCAGGTATTTACTCGCCCCGAAACTGTCCTCTATGGACAGTCGGAGTGTGGTCGGCTCTCTTCGGCCAGTCCAGATCCGCCCCGGCACGGCCCGACCGCGAACCCGACACGTTTGCCCTTCCCCTCAATGCGCACTCGCCGCGCGAGGGAAGTCCTTGCGTTTGATCTTGGCCCGGCGCCCGTCCGGGTGGTGGAAGACGATGCCCTCGGCGGGGTGTCCGGGGGAGAACCGGCTGTCCAGGGTGGCGAGGAAATCCCGGAGTTCGTGGTAGCTGCGCGGTGTCTCGGGCAGGGGCGGCGCCTGGAAATTGAAGGGGATGCACCGGTGGTCCTCGAGTCCCAGGGGATTGCCTTGGATACGGGGACCGAGTGCCTCGCTGGGATGCTCCCCGTCCGGCCAGTCGGTGACGTCGGTATTCCCGGCTGCCGCGAGGATCCATTTGTCGTCGGCGGATTCGCTGTCGGTGTCGACGTACCAGCCGTCCACGATGCCTTGCTGTTTCTGCTCCTTGCTCGGGTTGCGTCGCTTTTCGACCCGGACCAGCCGGCCCGAGCGCACGGTCAGCCGGATGTTGGTGCCGTCCAGTTTCTCGGTGCCCACCCCGGCGCCGTCGAAAACCCACGCGCATTCGGCGCGGGGTCTGTCGATGACGTGGAAGCGCTCATCGCGCTCGAAAAGCGTGGGGATCTTTTCCATGACGGTCTTCCCTTTCACGACGTGCCCGATGAGTTCCTCGGCCGAGATGGCGCCGGCGGCCAGTCCGCCGGCGAGGGCACGTATCAGCTCCGCGACGGGGACGTCGGCTTCGACCGCCACGTGCTTCAGCGCCTTCTTCTCTTCCGGTGAAATCCAGGCGACCAGTCGCGACCAGCCCTCGGGAGGTGTCCAGCGGGCCAGCGTCGCAGGGTCTTTCCGCGGCCTGCCCCGTCCTCGTGCTTGATCCACGGCTGAAACCGTAGCCAGCGACGACGACTTGTGTCAATTGGCATAACAGAAAATAGCCGGGATCAGCGCGCGGCCGCCTCCTTGAGGATCTGGGCGACCGTCGTCTGGCCTTTGGCCCGGGCATGGGCGAGGGGAGTGACGCCATCCTTGTCGGCGAGGTTCACGTCCGCGCCGGCTGCGGCGAGCGCCCGGACGACCTCTTGGTGGCGCGGCCCGCCGTCGCCGAGGATGACCGCCTCCAGCAACGCGGTCCAGCCCAGGTCGTTCACGTGGTCGACGTCGATCCCGCTGTTCGCCACCAGCCGCACGTACTCGACGTGCCCGCGTTCGGAGGCGGGGATCAGCGAGACGCCGCCGAACCGGTTGGTGATGGTCAGATCCGGCTTGCTCCCGAGAAGCAGCTTCGCCATCGCCACGTTCCCGGTGACCCCGGTGACCAGCCAGGGCGTGTCATGCCGCCCGTCGAGAGCGTTCGGGTCGGCGCCCGCCTCGACGAGGACGCCGGCGACCTCGACCCGGTTCTCGGTGACGGCGACGAGCAGCGGGGTCCGGCCGCGATCGTCCCGTGTCTCCAGGTCGGCGCCCGCTTCGACGGCCTGCCTGACGAGGTTCACGTCGGCTTCGAAGAGTTGCTGCACGGGGACTCCTTGGCGGGGTGGCTGGGACTGGGTGGGCGGGGGTGGTGGAGCGCTCGGCGCCTGCGCGGAGCAGGCACCGAGCGCGGCGGCGGCGAGCAGCGCCGTGATCGCCCGCCCGCCGATCATCAGCGGAGTTCCCCGATGGCGCGCAAACCCGCCGTGGCGAACCGCTCGTCGAGGTCGCCGCTGGGCGCGCCGCCGACCCCGATCCCGGCGATCGGGCCGCCGTTGGCGGCGACCGGCACTCCGCCGGCGAGGAAGAGGGTCCCGGGGATGTCACGGATGGTCGGCCCGTCGCCCTGGGCGTTCTTGGCCAGCGCGGACGTCGGCTGCCCGAAGGAGACCGCGGTGAAGGCCTTGCGCTTGGCGGACTCCTCGGTCTGCGGTCCGGCGCCGTCGCCCTTGAGCAGGACGCGCACCGCGCCGGACCGGTCCAGCACGGCGACGGTGACCCGCTGCCCCTCCTTCTCGGCGGCGTCCAGCGCGGCCTGGGCGGCGCGGGTGGCGGCGTCGACGCCGAGCACGCTGGTCTGCACCACGGCCTGCGGCGCGGGCGGCTGCGGCTTCCGGTCCTGCGCCTGTGCCGCGCCGAGACCGGTGGCGAGTGCGACGGTCGCGAGACCGGCCGTCATACCCAGGACGAGGCGGGTGCGGGGGAGCTTGGCGTTCATCGGATTTCCTTTGCCGTGGGGTGTTTCGTACTCCTACGACTCTCCTGCCCGGCGGACGTGGGCGAATCGGGAATGTGGAGCTTGATCGGGCGTCGTCCGGTCGGTGCGGGCATCAACCGAACGATTGATGCGGCGGAACCCCCCTTCCTGCCTACGATCATCTGCGACGGAGGGAGGACCGGAATGAGGTCGCATATCGGGGCGGCCACCAGGCTGAACGCCGCCATGCACACCGGGTTCTTCCTGTTGCTGGCCGCGTCGGTCGCGCGGTTCGTCGCGGGGCACGGGCTGAGCGGGGCCACTCCGCTGATCCTCGTGCTCACCGGCACGCTCGCGCTGGTGTACGCGGCGGGAGTACTGAGCTGGTCCGTGCTCGGCCGGTTGCGCCAGGTCTGGCTGACCGTGGTGATCGTCGTCTGGCTCGCGCTGGTGGTGGCGGCGCCGAGCTTCGCCTGGTGCGCCGTGCCGTTGTTCTTCGTCTGTCTCCAGGTGCTGCGCCCGCGGACCGTGGTCGTGGTGGTCGCGGTGCTGACCGTCGCGACCATCCTCGCCCAGCTGCGGATCGCGAGCGGGTTCGATCCGAGCATCGTGCTCGCGCCGATCGCCGTCGCGCTGATGGCCACGATGACGTTCCTGCAACTCGACCGCGACCGGGTGGAGCTGGGCGACCTCGTCAAGGATCTGCTCCGCGCCAGGGTCGAGCTCGCGCAGAGCCAGCGCCTGGCCGGGATGGTGCAGGAACGGGAGCGGCTGGCGCGGGAGATCCACGACGTCCTCGCCCAGGGGCTGTCGAGCATGCGGATGCTGCTGCAGGCGGCGCAGAGATCGTGGGACACGGATCTGGAGCTGGCCAAAGGACACGTGTCCCGCGCGGTCGACGCGGCGGGCGACAACCTTGCCGAGGCACGCCGGTTCGTCTCGGGCTTGGGGTCGCCGCGGCTCGACAGTGCCGATCTCGCGGCCACCTTGGAGGACCTGGTCGAGCAGGTCGGTTTCGCCGCCATGCACGTGGTGCGCTTCGAGACGAGCGGGACCCCGTATCCGTTGTCCTCGGAGGTGGAGGCGAGTCTGCTTCGGATCGCTCAGAGCGCGCTGGCGAACGTGAGCGATCACGCCGGGGCGAGCGAAGCCGCCCTCACGCTGACCTACTTGGCCGACAGGGTCGTTCTCGACGTCCGAGACGACGGTGTCGGTTTCGATCCGGCCTCGGCGCGCGCGGGCGGCGACCGGGGCCACGGTCTGCGGATGATCGGCGAGCGGCTCGCCGAACTCGGTGGTGAGATGGTCGTCGAGAGCGCGCCGGGAGAGGGCACCGCGCTCGCGGTCACCGTGCCCACCAGGGAGGTCCGATGACCGTCCGGGTGCTGGTCGTCGACGACCATCCGGTGGTGCGGGCGGGGATCGCCGCGCTGCTCGCCGGAGAACCCGACATCGACGTTATCGGCGAATGCACCGGCGCCGACGAGGCCGTCCTGTTCGCCGCGGACCGGAAGCCCGACGTCGTGCTGATGGACCTGCAACTCGGCGACGGTCCCGACGGCGTGAACGCCACCGAGCGCCTGACCGCCCTCCCGGATGCCCCGAAGGTGCTGGTGCTCACCACGTACGACGCCGAACTGGACATCACCAGGGCGGTCGCCGCCGGCGCCACCGGCTACCTGCTCAAGGCGGGACCGCCCGAGGACCTCTTCCGCGGCATCCACGCGGCGGCGCGCGGCGAGACCGTGCTCGCGCCCCAGGTCGCGGCCCGGCTCTTCGGGCATATGCGCGCACCGACAGCCGCACTCAGCCCTCGGGAGACCGAGATCGTGGGGCTGCTGGCGGAAGGCTTGATCAATCGGCAGATCGCGGCGCGCTTGTTCATTTCCGAAGCGACGGTGAAAACGCACCTGGTCCACATCTACGACAAACTCGGTGTCGACAGCCGTGCCGGTGCGGTGGCCGTCGCCACGGAACGGAGGATCATCCGCACCTGAGCGGGTCCGCTCAGGGCTTGCGCCCGACGGCGGCGACAATGCAGTTTCCGGCCGCCGGCATCGGTTCCGTGCGGGGACCGGTGGGCCACCACGCGTCGTTGACCACGATGCCGGGGTCCATGAGTTCGAGGCCGTCGAGCATTTCCTCGATCTCGGTGCGAGTCCGGAAGAAGCCGCGGCTGATGCTCTGGTTCAGGATCGCCTGCACCCGGTGGGCGATGGGACTGTGCTCGTTCTCCGGGTCGAAGAAATGCGAGAAAACCACGTAGGACCCGGAGGGAATCGCGTCGATGTAGGTCTGCAGCACCTGGGCCGGCGGCATTCCTTCGTCGGCGCTGTGGTGGTGCAGCGTGGCCACGTGCATCAGGGCCAGCGGGCGGTCGAAGTCGATCGTGGTGGTGACGACGTCGTTCTTCAGGACCTCGTCGGGTGCGAAGATGTTGGCCCCGATGAGCCGGGTCCTGTCGTTCTCTTCGAGCAGCGCGCGGCCGTGCGCGAGCACCACGGGATCGTTGTCGACGTACACGACCTGCGCGTCGGGATTGATCCGCTGCGCGACCTGGTGGGTGTTCTCCGCGGTGGGCAGGCCGGAGCCGCAGTCGAGGAACTGGTCGATCCCGGCCTTGCCCGCGAGGAAGCGGACCGCGCGGGTCAGGAAGGCGCGGTTGCTGACCGCGATGATGTTGACCTCGGGCACGGCCTGGTTCAGCTGCGCGAGCAGCTGCCTGTCGACCTCGTAATTGTCCTTGCCGCCGAGGGCCGCGTCATAGGCGCGCGCCACGCTGGGCACGGTCGTGTCGATCCTGTTCGAAGGAAGGTCGACATTTCCCTTGTCCTGGCCCACGGCAAACCCCACTGGTAATCAGACGATCACTCAACGTCGGATGAATGCTACCAGCGGGCAGCGTTCATTCCTCGATGAGGATGCCTTGCCCGCAGGTACAAATCAGGTCATGTCCGGCCGTCGAGTCCCCGAGGCTGTTGGTATGACGGGGGAAGATCGGGTGCCGAAGAAGCGCACGACGTGGAAAGACGACCTGGCGATCGGCGTTCTGGTGGGCGTCATGCTGGTGACGCCGGCGGCGGTGGCCGTGTCCGCTTCGATCGGGGACTGGCTGTGGACCATCGTGGCGATTCCCGCCACGGTATCCCTCGCCCTGGTCATCGGCGGGTTGGTCAGGACTCGCGCGGCCGCCGCACTCGGCTCGATAGGCCGCAAGAGCCGGGTCGCGACCACCTTCGCGGTTCTCGGAATGATCATCGGGGCCGCGGCGGGCGCGGCCCTGATCTGGTTCGGGATTTCCTTCAACCTCGACCCGGACATCTGCGACCCGGATCGCAGCACCTGCATCGCCGTGGTGGACGGGGTCGCCCGCGGCGAGTCCGACGAATCGGTCGGTGGTCAGCGGTTCAAGGCCTTCCTCCTGTCGCTGGTCGCCATATTCCCCGGCGCGCTCCTGCTGTACGCCGTCGCGCGTGCGGCGCTGGCGCGGGTTCGCGGTTGACGGCCCATACTCAACAAGTTATATATGAATGATGTCCTATGCTGGTCGAGGTCGAGCAGTGGTACTCGGTGCGGGCGTCGCCGGTCTCGTGACCGCCCGGGTCCTGTCCGGCCACTACGACGAAGTGGTCGTGGTCGAACGTGACGAGCTTCCGGACCGGCCGGACCACCGGCGGTTCGTCCCCCAGTCGCGGCACGCGCACGGTCTGCTGGGGTCCGGTCGCCGGGTACTGGTCGGGCTGTTCCCCGGCCTGTCCGCGGAGTTGGCCGAGGCCGGCGCGCTCACCCCGGGCTCGGGCGATCCGGCGATGGGGGATCGGTCGATCTTCCTGGTCCGCGGCGGGACGACCATCCGGATCCCCGCCTGGTGGAGCGGTGGTTTCGGCGCCAGCCGGATCCTGCTCGAACACGCGATCCGGGAGCGCGTGCGGGCTTTGCCGAACGTCGTGGTCCGGGACCGGGCGCTCGCCGTCGGGCTGCTGACCGACCGGACCCGCCGCCGCGTCACCGGGATCCGGACGGCCGACGACGACCTGGGCGCCGATCTGGTCGTCGATGCGTCCGGCCGCGGGTCCCGGCTGCCGGAGTGGCTCGAACGGATCGGGTACCGGCCTCCGCCGGTGTCGGTCGTCCATTCCGACGTCCGGTACGTCAGCGTGGTCACCGAGCCCGACCCGTCCTTCGATCCCGAGTGGCTGGTCATCCTCGGTGGCGGCGGGGAATCCGCCTCGCCGGTCGGCGGTGTGGTGCTGCGCGTCGAACACGGCAGGCTGCACATCTCGTTCGGCTCGGTCGGGCGGAGCGAGCCGGTCCCCACGGGATTGCCGGAACTGCGCGCCTTCGCGGATCGGCTGACAGCGCCGGTGGTGGCCGAAGCGCTCCGCAGGTCGACACCCGTCGGACCGATCCGCACCTTTCGCGTCCGCAGCAACACCCGGCGCCATTACGACCGGATGCGCGAGATGCCGGCCGGTGTCCTCGCGCTCGGCGACGCCGCCTGCGCGGCGAATCCGATCTACGGCCAGGGAATGAGCGTGGCCGCCCTCTCGGCGGCCGCGCTCGGCCGGGTGCTCACCGCCGAGGGCGGCGCGCCACGGCCGGGGTTCGAGCGCCGCGCCGCACGGGCCATGGCCGCGACCTCCGCCGACGCCTGGCGCCTCGCCGTCGGAGAGGACCTCCGCCACGGATGCCTCGCCGAAGGTGTCCGATCGCCCTGGACGGCGCGGTTCGGCGAGGGTTACCGCAACCGGCTGGAACGAGCGGCGGCGCTGGATCCCGAAGTGGCGGCGGCGTACAACGAGGTGCTCAATCTCCACCGGCCGGTGTCTTCGCTCGGCTCCCCGCGGATCGCCCGCCGGGTGCTGCGGCCCTTGCGGGACCGCGATCCGGGCACGTTGTCCGCTACCGTCGCCGCCGTACTCGGAGTCGCCTGAACCGAGCGAGGAGCTCCCATGTTCCAGCCGCAGTTCGTGGACGTCGACGACGTCCTGCTCCACGTCGAGACCGACGGTCCGGAAACCGGTCCGGCGGCGTTGTTCCTCCATGGCTGGCCCGACCTTTGGTTCACTTTCGAGCCGCAGATGACCGCGCTCGCCGAACGGGGGTACCGGGTGATCGCGCCGGATCAGCGCGGTTACGGCCTGTCGTCCAAGCCCGCCACGGTCGCCGACTACCGGATGCCCGAACTGGTCAAGGACATCGTGCTCCTCATCGAACGCCAGAAGGCGGCGCCGGTGCATCTGGTCGGCCACGACTGGGGCGGGGCGGTGGCCTGGGCGGTGGCGATCGAACGGCCCGATCTGCTCCGGTCGCTGACCATCGTCAACTGTCCGCATCCGCAGGTGTTCGCCCGCACGCTGACCCGGCGGCCCTCCCAGCTGCTGCGGAGCTGGTACATGCTGGCGTTCCAGATCCCCGGCCTCGCCGAGACGGTCCTCGGTGCCCGCGGCGGCGCGGTTCTCGCGGCGATGCTCAAACGCGGCGCCAATCTGAGTGACGCCGACGTGGACCGGCACCGCGCCGTCTGGCGCCATCCGGGCACGATCCAGCGGCCACTGTTCTGGTACCGCGCGCTGTTCCGGACGCTGCCGCCTTCCGACGCCGACCTGTCGGTCCGGGTGCCGACCCAGATCATCTGGGGCCGCCGGGACGGTGCGCTCGGCAAACTCCTCGCCGAACCGAGTGCCGCCCGGTGCGACGAGTCCGAGCTGCACTGGCTCGACACGAGGCATTGGCCCCACCGCGAAGAACCCCGGCGGGTCACCGAGTTGCTCGAAGCCTGGTTCGCCCGGCACGCGGACCGGGCCTGATCCGGTTGATACTCTTCCGGTCGCCGCCGGAAGGAGCCCGATGCTCAGATTCGCCCTGCTGGGCTTTCTGCTGCGGCAACCCATGACCGGCTACGACCTGGCCACCGCGATCCGCACCAGTATCAACTTCGTGTGGCCCGCCCAGCTCAGTCAGATCTACCGGACACTGAGCCAGCTCGAGGACAGCGGGCTCGCGGTGTCCGAAGTGGAGCCACAGCAGGGCAGGCCGGACCGCCGGGTGTATTCGGCCACCGACGCCGGACGGCGGGCCTTCGACGACTGGCTCGGCGAACTGGTCACCGAACGGGATCCGGTCCGGGTGCCGTTCCTGGTCCGCTTCTTCTTTTCCGGGTCCCGCTCGACGGAGGACACGGTGACCCAGCTCCGGGTGATGCGCGATCTCCACGTCAAGGATCGCGACAGGCTCGCCGACGAGCTTCCCCAGGAGATCACCGCGGCCGCCGCCCGCACCGAAGGGACCGAACTCGATCCCCTGATCTGGGATTCGGTCCGCCGCGCCGGTGAGATGATGGCGCAGACCTGGGTCGACTGGATCGACGAGACCATCGAACGACTGCAGCGCTCCGACGGGCAGCCTCCTCAGGCGTGACGCAGTTCCAGCGTGCAGCATTTGACGCTTCCGCCACCCTTGAGCAGCTCCGACAGATCGGCGCCGATCGGGTCGAAACCACGTTCCCGCAGCTGGGCGATCAGCCCCGTGGCGGACTGCGGCAGGATGACGTGCCGCCCGTCGGACACCGCGTTCAGGCCGAACGCCGCCGCGTCGGCGGCCGACGCGATGACGGCGTCCGGGTACAGCTCCTCGATCCGTCGCCGGCTTTCCTCGGTAAAGGCCTCCGGGAAGTACATGACCATGTCGTCGTTCAGCACGGTCAGCGCGGTGTCGAGGTGGTAGTAGCGCGGGTCGGTCAGGGTCAGCCCCACCACCGGTACGCCGAAGAACTCCTCGCTCTCTTCGTGCGCCCGGGGGTCGGACCGGAAACCCGAACCCGCCAGGATCCGGGAACCCGCGATCAGGAAGTCACCTTCCCCTTCGTTGTGCCACCGCGCCTGCCGCACCTCGCGGTAGCCGTTTTCGGTGAACCAGTTCAGGTAGGACTCGGACTCCTGGCGGCGTTGCCGGTGGTGGAAGCGCGCGACCAGCGCCCGCCCGTTCACCACCGTGGCGCCGTTCGCCGCGTACACCATGTCCGGCAGACCCGGCACCGGATCGAGCAGGTCCACCCGGTGGCCCAGTTCGACGTAGAGGTCCCGCAGCCATTCCCACTGGGTGATCGCGAGTTCGGTGTCGGTGGGTTTGCCGGGATCCATCCACGGGTTGATCGAGTACTCCACATCGAAGTACGCCGGTCTGACCATGAGATAGTGCCGCATCTGTGTTCTCCCGAAGTGCTCAGGCCGTCTGCAAGGATTTTTCGTTGCCTGCCAGCCGCTTGACCAGCTGGTCGCGGATGCGGGGCGGGATGTCCGGGGCGAAACGCCGGAAGTAGCTTTCGGCGTGCACCGTGCTGTCCATCAGGAACGGCAGGTCGAAGACGACCAGTTTGCGGATGGCCAGCAACGGTACCGGCGCGCGCAGCGCCTTGAACTTCTCGTTCCACAGGCCGGGCTGGTCGCAGACCGGGTGGAACTGCCCGATCATCAGGCCGTCGTTGACGAACTTGTCCTTCGCCTCGCGCTGCAGGTCGTCCAGCACCGTCGGGTCCTGGTAGTCCAGTTGCGGCAGCACCAGGAGGATCGTCAGCAACTCCCGTTCCGTGGGCGAAATCCTGGCCGACAGCCGCTCGTGCCACGAGCGCAGGCTCTCGATCGCGTCGTGGACGTCCGTCTCGCCGTTGGTGGCGGTCAGGGCGGCCAGATGGAAAAGTCCTTTGTGGAGTGATGGCTGGGTGTAGGGGCATACCGGGCCGTTCCGGCCCAGTTCCGGGTGGGGGGACACCAGGTAACGTCCCGCCCAGGAAAGGATTTCCCGGACATACGGTAGATGTTCCGCCGGCAGGGCGCCGCTTTCGACCTCGGCCGCCGTCCAGATGAGAACCTTGTTGTCGCCGATCATGATCCGATGCTTTGTGCGAAGGTGAAGACGCCGTCAGGGTCGACCCGGTTCTTGATGTCCTTCAGTCGCGGGTAGTTGACGCCGTAGTAGGCGTCGCGCCAGTCTGCGAGATCCGGGTCGATGAAGTTCTGGAAAGCGCCGTCGGACACGTACGGCGACAACGCCTCCGCCAGGTCCGTCAGCCAGTGAAGGTTGGCGTCGACCACGGCGGTCTCGTCGTTCTCGGCCCACGAGGTGTCCATGGACAGCAGGAACATCGCGTTCCGGTGGGCGAAGGCGGTGTCCGTCGCGCCCACCCGGTTGATCGCGCCGCCCCAGGAGAACAGGGCCGCGCCACCGCCGTCCGGGTTGCCGCTGCCGGGCCAGCGGTCGACGAACGAGAGCATCGTGGCGATCGCCTCGTCGGGCAGTGGTTCGGTGACGATGTTGGTCCGCGCCGCGAACGCGCCCTCGGCGGTCTCGTGCAGCAGATCGTCCTTGGCCTGCCAGAAGGTCCGGTCCTCGATGTCCATGCGGATCGGCTGGGCGACGGACAGGACGGGGTCGAGGATCTCCCGCAACTCCTTGGCGGAACCGAGATACTGCCCGATGGCCGATACCACGGACTTCGACCCGCCGACCGTGCTGACGCCGATTCTGGCCGCGAACTCGTCCGGTGCCCGCCGCACGATCTCTTGCAGGACCGACACGACCTTCGGCGCGTCCGCGCGATCCCACAGCACCAGGTAGCTGGCGCAGTCGGTCACCGGCCTCGCCTGGAAGGTGAAGGACACGTTGACGCCGAAGTTGCCGCCGCCACCGCCGCGGCACGCCCAGAAGAGGTCCGCGTTCTCGTTCGCGTCGCAGTGCAGCACTTGCCCGTCCGCGGTCACCAGTGTGGTCGCCACGAGCGCGTCCGCGGTGAGCCCGAGTACGCGCGAGGTGGCACCACAGCCGCCCCCGAGGGTGAGGCCCGCGATGCCGACCGTGGCGCCGTTGCCCAGCGCGAACGCCATTTCGTGGGGCTGGATGGCGGCATAGACGTCCGCCATCCGCGCGCCGCCCGCGGCGGTCACGAGCCCGGTCGATCCGTTGGCGGACACGGTGTTCATCGCGCTGAGGTCGATGACGAGACCGGTGTTGACCGAATGTCCCGCGTAGCTGTGCCCGCCGCACCGTGCGACGACGTCGACACCGGCGTCGCGTGCCCACTCGATGGCTTTTCGCACGTCCGCGGTGTTCTCCACGGACACGACACCGGCGGGGGTGATGCCGGCGAATCTCTTGTTGAACGGCGTGCTGGCCTCGCCGAACCCGGTTTCCCCGGGGCGGCGGACACGGCCTGCCACGGTGCGGTCGAGGAGTCGCCAGTCCGCGTCGTCTGGGCTGCGGGACACTAGCTCACCTCGTCGAGGTAGGAGACGCCGGTGGCGGCGTGCGGGCCGTAGCGTTCCCACACCTCACGCAGCCGGAGATGACCGTCCTCGGCCACCTCCGGCGTGTTCACCGTGTGCCCGCAGATCACCTCGCCGGTGGCGAGCACCAGCGTGTACCCCAAATGGAGGGCCCCGTTCTCCCGGCGGGTGCCGGTGATCGCTCCCCGTCGCACCTCACCCCCGGCGAACTCGGCCCAGACGACGTCGCCCTCTTGGCGGTATTCGGCGATAGCCTCGGCGCCTTCTTTGCGGAATTTCCGCCCGTCGTAATTAATCATGGGACTCGGCCCGGTCGATCTCGTGGGTGATGAACTCGTCGGACATCGCGCGGTCCCACCAGATCGCGTAGTAGGCGAAGTCCTCGTCATTGTCATTGACGAGGTAGTGTTCGATCTCCGGTTTCAGGAATACGAGGTCACCCGCGGTGAACTTGTGCCGCTTTTCGCCGGTGACCACCTCGGCGCTTCCGGTCATTCCGATGAAGATCTCGTGCTCGTGATGAGCGTGGGCAACCGATACGTCGCCAGGACGCAGCACGCACCAAGCTCCTCGAAACGGTGCCGTCATACCGTTCCACGGATAAAGCAGCTTCATGTCCAATCCGTAGGCGCGCGTCAGGTTCTCGTGTTCCAGCCTGCGGATGTCCACGACAGCTTGGTCTTGGTCAGTCACATCCCACTCCGATCGGCGTGCTTTTCATGTCGGGCGTTCGGTGCTGACCGAGGCTATATTTGGCCTGCTTCCCGGCAACAGGGGAACTATTCCCGATTGCCGGTGAATCAGCCGCGGCCGAGACCGGCGTCCCGGGACAGCACTATCGCCTGTGCGCGATCGGCTACGCCGAGTTTGCCGAAGACGACGGAAACGCGATTGCTGATGGTCTTCGGCGCGAGCGCGAGCTCGCGCGCGATGGCCGAGTTCGCCTTGCCGGCGGCGATGCGGTCGAGTACCTCCCGCTCCCTGGTCGTCAGCTGCGGGAACGGGTAGGGGTCCGGACCGGTCGCCGACCGCATCAGCGCGCCGAACCGGCAGGCGATCGCCTTCCCGACGATCGCCTCGCCCGCCGCGACGACCTGCACGCCGCGGACGACCTGGTCCAGATCGGAGCTCTTGATCAGGTATCCGCGCGCTCCGGCGTGCAGCGCCGACCTGATCGCGGAGTCGTCGTCGGCCGAGCTCAGGACCAGCACCCTGGTCTCCGGCGCGATCCGCGCCACCCGGCTGATGACGTCGACGGTCGAGAACTCGCCCAGCTGCGGATCGATGACCAGCACGTCCGGCTGGTGCCGGAAGGTTTCCGAGATGGTCGCGTTCGCCGTCGCCGCCTCACCGACGACGGCGATGCCGCCGACGTCTTCGAGCGCGGACCTGACCCCGTAGCGAATCGCCGGCTGGCTGTCGGCGAGCAGAACGGTCACCCAAGCGGGGCCGCTGCTCTCCTCGGACATGGTGTGGTTGGGCAACAGGCTCGCGGTGCGCCGCCGGTCTTGATGTTCGACCGGCCACAAACGAGCGGTGTTGCCGATACTGGCGTGGTGATTCATCTTTCCCCCTACCTGCCGCTACTGAGCCTGCCTGATCGGCTCCGTTCAGTGAACTGCGATGAAGATGCGCTCGACCGTGGCGGGGATGGGGCTGCCGGCCGCGAGAGGAGTCTATGTAGTAAGTATCGAACGGATCTATATGACTGTTATGGGCAATTGATCGCAATCAATTTTCCGGCCGGAGGGAGGCGTCCGATCAACAGGGAAGAAGCGGCAGACAGGGTGATCGCGTTCGTCCGTGCCCTGGTGACGGCACCGTGCCTCACCGTATCGCGAGCACGAAGAGGCGGACGGCCTGGCCCGTAAGATCGCCTCGTGGTGCCTGGCGGCAATTATGCCGTCGTGGTAACGGAGAAAAGCGTCGCGGAGGCTAGTCGCCCGCATTTCCCCGGGAAAGGGGAGATCTTCCCGGCCATCGGGAAACCCCGAGGAGGCCCCGGTGAGATTCCCCGGACCTCGGGAAAGTCATCCCTATCGTCGGGGAAATGCCGCTGCTTAGTGTCGGCATCCTATTCTGGACGAACGGGGTGTATCTGTGACTGAAATACAGGTGGGTTTGCTGGCGATCGGTGCGGGGCCTGCGAACCTGGCGCTCGCGGTGGCCATCGAGGAGTCCGGGAATCCGGAACTGGCCGAGCAGACGCTGCTGCTGGAGCAGAGTCCGGACATCAAGTGGCAACGCGACTTGCTGATGCCGTGGGCGCGCAGTCAGGTCTCCTTCCTCAAGGATCTGGTGACCCTGCGCAATCCGCGCAGCAAGTTCTCGTTCCTCAACTTCCTGCACGACCAGAAGCGGCTCGACGAGTTCGTCAACCTCGGCACCTTCCACCCGTTCCGCTGGGAGTTCTCCGACTACCTGCAGTGGGTCGCGAAGTCGCTGGACCAGGTCCGGATCCGGTACGACGCGAAGGTGCAGAGCATCGAGCCCGCGCGTGGCGCCGACGGGTCGATCACCGGCTGGGTCGCCACGCTCACCGACGGGGACACCATCCGCTGCCGCGACCTGGTCGTGGGCGGCGGCCGTGACACGCACGTGCCGGACGTCTTCGCCGACCTGCCGCCCGACCGCCTCATCCACAGCGCCCAGTACCGGCGCCGGATCGCGGAGCTGCCCGCGGACGCGCCGCTGCGCGCCGTCGTGGTGGGCGGGGCCCAGAGCGCGGCCGAGATGTTCATGGCCCTGCACGACAATCTGCCCAACAGCACCCGGACCATGATCGTGCGGTCCATCGGCCCGCAGAACTACCAGACCAGCAAGTTCGTCAACGAGCTGTTCTTCCCGTCGTTCGTCGACCGCTTCTACGACAGCCCGCCCGAGATCCGCCAGCAGGTGCTGGAAGAGATGCGCCTGACCAACTACGCCGGCGCGGCCCCGCCGTTCCTCGACCACATCTACACCACGCTCTACCAGCAGCGCGGCATCGGTCAGCAGCGGTCTGAGGTGCGGACCCTGACCGAAGTGGTCGGCGCCAGGATCGAAGACGACGAGGTCGTCCTCGATCTGCGGGACCGGACCAGCGGCAAGGTCGAGGCACTGCAGTGCGACCTGGTGCTCCTCGGTACCGGCTTCGACCAGCGGATGCCCGCGATGGTCCGCGACCTGGCCGACCGCGTCGGCCTGTCCGAGGTCACGGTCAGCCGCTGCTACCGGGTCGATCTCGGCGATTCCGCCTGGGGCGCGGTGTATCTGCAGGGCATCAACGAGGCCACGCACGGTATCGCCGACTCGCTGATCAGTGTGCTGGCCCACCGGTCCCGTGACATCGTCAGCGATCTGCTCGCCCGCCGGGGCGCCGCCGCCGAGTCGAGGACCGCCTGATGAACCGGCTGGTGGTGATCTCGCCGGCACCGACGGCGAACGGCGACCTGCACCTCGGCCATCTCGCCGGCCCGTTCCTGGCCGCGGACGTCTGCACCCGGTACGCCCGCGCGGCCGGCACGGAAGCGCTCTACGGCACCGGCATGCACTTCACCCAGAACTACATCGTCACCGCCGCGGCTCGACTCGGCGTGGCGCCTGAGGACCTGCGGGAGCGCTCCGCCGAGCAGGTCCGGCAGACCCTGACCACCATGGGCGTCGAGGTCGACGGGTTCGGCTGTATCGGCGACCGGTTCACCAAGCTGGTCATGGACTTCTACGACCGCCTGCACAGCACGGGCAAGCTGGAGCTGCGGACGGTCCGGTTCCCGTACCTGCCGAGCACCGGCGAGTACCTGATGGACGCGTACGTCACCGGCGGCTGCCCGTTCTGCCTGGCCGACGGGTACGCCGGGATCTGCGAGAGCTGCGGTCTCCCGGTCGCGCCCGGCGACCTGATCGGCCCGCGGTCGACGCTGCGCCCGGACGAACCGCTGGAGTACCGCGAGGCGGACATCCTCGTCTTCCCGGTGGAGCGGTACCGCGCGGACCTGGAGGCGTACTTCGCCCGGACCCCGATGCGTCCCGGCATGGCCCAGCTCATCGAGTCCGCGCTCGCGGGGCCCCTGCCGGACTTCCCGATCACCCAGCCGACGTCGTGGGGTATCCCGGCGCCGTTCCCCGAGGTGCCGGGGCAGGTGATCTACCCGCATATGGAGGGCATGCCGTGGAGCATGTTCACCACCGCCCTCGCCGCCGAAAAACGCGGCGCGGTCCTCACCGCCGACGACGAGCTGTGGCAGGAGGACTCCGGTTCGACCGTGGTGTATTTCCTCGGCCTCGACGCGACGTATCCGTTCGCGATCGTGGGCACGGCGATGCTCACCGCGCTCGGCGGTCACGTGCTGCCCTCGCAGTACATCACCAACGAGTTCTACGAGCTGGCCAACGAGAAGTTCTCCACCAGCCGCGGGCACGTGGTGTCCGGCCGCGAGCTGGCCGGAGAGGTACCGCGCGATCTCATCCGCTTCCATCTCTGCGCCACCAGCCCCGAATACCAGCGCACCGACTTCACCCACGAGGCCCTGCTCCGGGTCAGCGAGACCCGGCTGACCGGGCCGTGGAACCGGGTCGCGGCGGCGGTCGACGCCTGGGTGGATCGCGGTCCGCTGACGGTTTCCGCCGACGCCAGGCGGACGGCGCTGCGGATGATCGAGCGGTTCGCCGACGGGTACGAGCTCCCGCGGTTCAGCGTGACGGCCGTGGCGTCGACCCTCGCCGAGCAACTCGGGCGGCTGGACCGGCTGGCCGCTTCGGTGACCGCCGAGACCGCGGGCGACCTCTGCCATCAGGTGGACGTCTTCCTGCGTTGTGCCGCCCCGATCCTGATCGATCTCGCCGCGGGCGCACTGCCCGACACGACGTTGCCGGGACAGGTGGACGCGGACACGATCACCCCCAAGAGGTTGCCCCGGCTCGCCGGGGCGGGCGGCTGATGGCTTCGGTCGCCGTCGTCGGTGCCGGGGTGACCGGATTGGTGACCGCGATCGAGTGCGCGCTCGCGGGTCACCGCGTCACCGTGCTCGATCGCGGCCCCGTCCCGAACCCCGCCTCTACGTCGTCCGATCAGCACCGGGCCTTGCGGGTGCTGCGCCCGGACGATCTCGAGGGCACGCGGCGGATGGCCGAGGCCCGCCGCCGTTGGCTGGAACTGGAGTCGTTGCTGCGGACCACGCTCTTCCGCCCGGTCGGCGTAGTCACCGCGGGCACCCCGGACGAGCTCGAGCTGGCCCTCGACACCGCGGCGCTGGCCGGGCTCGCCGCGGTCACCGTCTCGCCGGAAACCCTTGCGCCCGTGGTATTCCCCGCCGGAACCGGCGGGGTGCACGACGTGGGCGCCGGGGTCCTGCTGGCGGACCGGTTCCTGTGCGCGGCGGCCGGATGGCTCGCCGCGCACCCTTCGGTGACGTTGCGGCCGCACTGCGCCGTCGACGGCATCGACGACCATCGGGTGACCCTGGCCGACGGCACCGCCGTGGGCGCGGATCTCGTGCTGGTCGCGGCGGGTCCCTGGAACACCGAGCTGGTCGAGCAGCCCGTCGTGTTGTACCGCCAGACCATGATCTACCTGCACCCGCCGCGGGATCTGGCCGCTTGGTGGGCGTCGGCCCCGGGAGTCGGCCGGATCGGCGGCGGCCGCACGGCCTGGCTGCTGCCGCCCGGAGAGGGCACCCTGCTCAAGATCAGCTCGGACGTGGTGTGCCGTCAGGTCGCGACCACCACGGAACCGGATCGCGAACCGTGGGCCGACCGGTTGCTCGCCGAGCCGATCCTCGCGGGCGCCGCGGACTACGCCGTCGCGGCCGTGCGGGAATGCCACTATGCGGCCGATCCCGTCGACGGTGGCCCGATTCTCACCCGGATCCGTCCGTCGGTGTGGTCCCGTCCCGCCTGCGGCGGATCCGGGTTCGGCACCGCACCGCTCGTCGCCAGGGAAATCCTCGGCGCTGTCATGGAGGTCAGTGCGTGAACAAGGGGAGTGCATAGTGGAGTTCGCGATCGTGGGCGCCGGCATGGCCGGCGCTTTCCTGGCGCTTTCGCTGGGCAGGCAAGGGCATACGGTCACGGTGTACGACCGTCGTCCGGACCCCCGCGAGACAGCCAGCGCGGTGACGTCGATGAATCTAGGGCTGTCACGGCGCGGCCTGGCGGCGTTGGACCGGCTCGGGCTGTCGGAGGAAGTGCGGCGGCTCGTGGTGCCGATGCAGGGCCGGATGCTGCACAACACCGATGGCGGGCTGCGGTTCTCGGCGTACGGCGAGGGCGGCATCCTGGCCATCCAGCGCCAGGACCTGAGCGCGCTGCTGGTGGAGGAAGCCAGCCGGGTACCCGGCGTGCGATTCGTGTTCGACACGCGCTGCACGGGGATGGACCGCGACCTGCCCTCGGTGTCCTTTGTGGACCCGAACGGGCAGGCGCTCGTGGTGAAGCCGGATGTCGTGGTGGGCGCGGACGGCGCGTTTTCGGCCGTCCGCCGGTTCATGCACCACGAGCAGCGTGCGGAGTTCTCGCAGAACTACCTCGAATGGGGCTGGCGCGAACTCCACATCCCGGCGGCGGCCGACGACTCCCACCGCATGGCGGACGACGTCTTCCACCTCTGGCCCCGCGGCGACATCATGATGTTCGCCCACCCCAACCGCGACGGCTCCTTCACCTGTTCCTGCGTCCTCCCGTTCCACGGCACGCACGGCTTCGACTCGCTGCGGACGGCTTCGGACGTGGAATCGTTGTTCCGCGAGTACTTCCCCGACGTCCTGTCGCTGGTTCCCGACCTCGGCGAGACGTTCCTGCGGCAACCGACCTTCAACCTCGTCACCGTCAGCACCGCGCCGTGGACCTACGAGGGCAAGGTGGTGCTGATCGGCGACGCCTGCCACGCCGTCTATCCGTTCCTGGCACAGGGGATGAACTCGGCCTTCGAGGACGCGCTGGAGCTGACGGAGAGCCTCGCCCATCATCCGAACAGCACCTCGTCGGCGCTGACGAGGTACTACTCCCGCCGCAAGCCGAACACCGATGCCCTGGCGACCATGTCCCACCGCAACTTCGCCGAGCTCCGCGACACCGTGCGCTCGCCGGCGGTCCGTCTGGAACGCGCTTGCGACACCGTGCTGGAGAAGGTTCTCCGCCACCGCTGGATGCCTCTGCACGCGATGGTCACCAACACCACGGTCCCGTATGCCAAGGCGCTGCACCGGGCGACCCGCCAGCATCGCATCCTGAAGTACTCGGCCGCGGCCGCTCTCTCGGCCGTCGCCGCGGCCGCCGTCCGGCGGCTGCGCCGCTGAAGGCGCGACTAGCGCGTGAAGGCCCCCTTCCCTCAGCTGAGGGAAGGGGGCCTTCACGCGTGAGAGCAACGCTACGGACGAACCTCGATGCGGATCAGGCCCGCGGCCTTCTCCGCGCGCCGCAACGCTTCGGCCGGGCTGTCCGCGACGGCCATCACCAGCCCCGTCCGGTCCCACGAGCTGCGCAGCCCGGAGAACCGGTGGCCGGGTTTGACCTGGATGTCCACCAGGAACACGCCTTCCGCCTGACGGGCCTCCTCGAGTCCCAGCACGGCGTCGATCACTCCCGGCTCCATCGGGACGAACCGGACGGCGGCTCCGCCCGTGGCGCGGCGAGGCAGCTCTGGCAGCGGCTCGCCGCGCATCATCATGAAGTACGAACGCAGCAGTTCCATCGAATAGGCGCGGTCGATGACCTCCATGATGCCGTCCCCGGCGATCCGGCCCGCGCATTCCACCAGATACGGCACACCGTCGGAGACGATCCACTCGCAGTGCAGGATGCCGTCGGCGAACCCGACGGCCGCGACGACGCGATCGGTCTGCTCCGCCAGTGTCTCGGCGAGGTCGCCGGGAATGTCGGCCGGGACGATATGCGCCAGCTCCACCGGCCGCGGGCCGGGGTAGAGCTGCTTGCCGGTGACGTTGGCGAACAGCCGCCGCCCACCGCGGACGAGCATCTCGACGCTGTACTCGGGCCCGGGCACGTACCGCTCGACCAGCATGGACAGTTCCATCGGCCGGTCGGGTACGAAGATGCCCTCGTCCTGCTCGACACAGCTCGTCCAGGCCTGCTCGGCTTCGGCCGGGTCACGGACGATCTGCGTGCCGACCGCGGCCTGCCGGTTCGCCGGTTTGAGCACCACCGGGCCCGGATGGGCGGCCATGAACGCCAGCACTTCCGCCGGGCCGGTCACCGTGGCGCACTCCGGATTGGCCAGCCCGGCGGCCGCGCTGACCTTGCGCAGCAAGGCTTTGTCCCGCAGGATCTGCGCGGCGCCGAGGCTCGCGCCCGGCAGGCCGTAGCGTTCGGCGAGCCGGGCGGCGAACGGGGTGGCGTACTCGATCAGCGGCACCACCGCGACCGGGTCGAGGTCGCGGTGGGTGGCGTAGAACTCGTCGGCCGTGCCGGGACTGGCGTATTCCCAGCCGATCAGTTCACGGACCAGCGGGGACCCGTCCAGTCTCGCGCGCAGATCCCGTTTCCGGATCACGTCCGGCTCTTCGACGAGGATGACCGAACCGTCGGGTTCGGCGCCGGTGAGTGCCATCAGCACCGGCGTCACGAACCCGACGATCAGGATGGGTCGCTCACGCATCGAGCTCGGACTCGGTCTTGGGCTTGTCCACGATGCCGAGCATGAACCGCATGGAAGGCTTGGCACCGACCAGGTGCGCGCCGACCGTCTGGGTGACCCGGTCCCTCGCGGTCGGGTGCATGGCCATCGTCATCGAGTCCCGGAGCCACCGGTTCATCGGGTCGCCCGACCTGATCGCCGCGGTGCCGAGCAGATCGCAGAGCCGCTGCACGACCCGCTTGGACATCTGGAACGCCTGCCAGCCGGTCAGTGCCGGCGCGACCCGCTCGTCGGGGGTGAGATCGTCCAGCGTGCCGATCCCGTCGGCGGTGACCTCCCACTGCCGTTCCAGCGCCCGGTAGACCCCGGCGCGCGTCGTGCTGTAGTCGGCCTCGCATTCGGCCAGCGTGATCTGGATGTGCTCGTTGTCCTTCCAGGCGACGCCGCTCATCCGCCAGGGCGAGCCTTTCAGCATGTCGACCCGTTCCATGGTGAGGCCGCGGACGTAGTCCAGCGCGGCCCTCGCCACGCCGAGCGGCACCCCGCACATGCTGCGCTGGATCACGTCCGGCTGCACGTGCGGTCCGTTGGGGACCTTGGGGTTGTCGAAGGTCAGGGTGTGGTTCTCCGGGACGAACACGTCGGTGATCTTGTAGTCACTGCTGCCGGAACCGCACAGGCCGAGGGTGTACCAGTTGTCGACCGATTCGATCTGGTCGCCCGGCACCATGAACAGGCGCGACTCGTGCGGGTTGCTGCCGTCCGGGCTGGCGTAGGGCTCGCCGTTCTCGAACACCATGGCGCCGGAGGCGACCCATTCGGCGTGGGTCGAACCGCTGCCGAAGCCCCACCGGCCGGTGAGCCGGTAGCCGCCGGGAACGCGCTCCGCGTGCCCCGTCACCGGCAGCACCCCCGCGGAGTGCATGTCGATGCTGGTGAACATCCGGCGCGCCTCCTCCTGGTCGAGGAAGTTGGCGTGCAAGCCGATGTCCGAGCCGAGCTTGGCGCACCAGCCGACGGACGCGTCGCCCCAGGACAGGGCTTCGATCACCTCGGTCTGCTCCATCGAGGTCATGTGCGGGCCGCCCCATTCCCGGGTGAAGCCGATCCGGAACGCGCCGGAGTCGCGCAGCAGCTCGACCACGTCCGCGGGCAGGCTCCGGTTCTTCTCGATCTCCGCGGCCCGCTCACGCAGGATCGGCGCGAGCGCTTTCGCGTTCGCGAGGATCTGCGCGCCGGTCAGCGGCACATCGGTGCGGACGGGCTCGGTCATGGTCATGCGGAAACTCCCTCGTGTTCGTCGACGTCGAGCAGCCCGGCGGGCATCTCGAACGCGGTACCGGGTTCTGGTGGGTCCACCGGATCGGCGTCGACCCGCACCAGGGCGGCAGCCGTATCCAGTCGCTGGGCACAGGTTTCACGGTCCTCGGCCTCGCACACCACGAACGAGTGCCGGGCGAGGTAGCCGCCGGGCGGCAGCCGCAGGGTGGTCCCCGGGTCGATCATCGGTGACGCGAAGACCAGGCCCGGCACCGTTTCCCGATCGGACGGGACGGTGACCCCGTGGACGAGGCAGTCGTGGTCCGGGTAGCCGAACCGGATACCGGCGACCACGTCCCGGGTGGGGGCGATGACCGGCCGGTGCCCGGTCGCGACGGCGAACAGGATCTCGCCGGGGTCGAGACCGGTGGCCGTCCTGCCGAGGAACGGGATCAGGTCGCCGCCGAGGCGGCCGTTGATCTCGATGATCAGCGGCCCGCGGTCGGTCAGCCGGACTTCGGAATGGGTGATGCCGTCCTCCACGCCGAGCGCGCGGTGGGCCTTGGCCAGGACGTCCATCAGGACGGTGTCGTGCAGCAGCGGATCGCCGGCGTCGACGACGTGCCCGATCTCCTCGAAGTACGGCTGGTCGCCGGTTTCCTTACGGGCCACGAACATCGGCAGGTACTCGCCCTTGTACACGGCGGCGTCGATGCTGATCTCCGGCCCGGAGACGTAACCTTCCACGATCGCGCCGCCGCCGTAGCGGCTCTGGTCGACGGTGGCCGCGCCCATCGCGACACCGAACGCGGCGTCCACTTCGGACTCGTCGGCGGCGTACACCACGCCGATGCTCGCGCCCATCGCCCTCGGTTTGAGCACCACCGGGTATCCGATCCGGGCGGCCGCCGCACGTGCCTCTTCGAGGCCGGTGGTCAAGGCGTAGCCCGGTTGCAGCAGTCCTTCGGCGGTCAGCACGGCGCGGGTGCGGTTCTTGTCGCGGCAACCGCGGACGCCGTCCACGCTCAACCCGGGTACCCCGAGTTCGGCGGCGAGTTCGCCCGCGGCGAGCACGACCGGCTCGTCCCAGCACATCAGGCCGACGATCCGGTGCCGTCCGGCGACCTCACGGGCGGCGGCGAGCATCTCGTCCGCGTCGAACACGTCGGTGTGGACGATCTCGTCGAAGTAGGCGTGCTGCCAGGTGGGTTTGAGATTGTTCAGCAGCACCAAGCCGATTCCGGCCGCGCGGGCGCACCGGTGGATGGACGAGACCAGGTATTCGCGATACAGCTTCAGTCCGCTGCCGATGACCAGCAGCACGCCGTTCGATTCGTTCATGGTCGCTCTCCCACGACTTCCGGCTCGGGTTCGGCCACAGGCTCCGGCACGGGAGGCTGTTTGAGGCCGTAGATGTGCATCGATCCGGCGATGACGGACAGCACCGCGCAGAAGCCCCAGAACGCCGGACCGCCGAACTCGCTCCAGAGGAACAGCCCCAGGATCGGGCCCAAGGTCGCGGCCACACCGGACAACGTTTCCTTCGTCGCGATGTACCGGCTTCTCACCTCGACCGGGAACGTGGCGGGATGGGCGGCCGTGCTCGGTCCGTGGATCATCAGCCCGGACACCGCCAGCAGCGCGCCGGCGACCACGAAGAACGGATGCTGCGCGATCAGCCCGTAGAGGGTGAACGCCACCGCGCTGACCAGGTTGCCGAACAGTCCGGCGAGGTACTTCGGGATCCGGACGATGTAGGTGGTGATCTTCAGTTCACAGGTGATCAGCACGACCGAGGAGATCACCAGGACCGTGCTGTACAGGCCGACCGGATGGCCGGCGGCGACGATGTTCAACGGCAGCACCGCGACCGACCCGGCGTAGATCATCATGCCGAACACGCCTGCCACCAGGTAACACAGGAACCGGGTGTCCCGGACCAGCTTCCCGTACACCTCGCGAGCGCTCAGGGCCGGAACCGGTGTGCCGCCGGGCTCGGCGTCGTGGCGGGTCGCGGTTTGCTTCGGCAGCAACACGAACGCCAGCAGCGCCCACAGCGCCGCGGTCGCTCCGTCCAGCCAGAACAGCAGGTCCCAGTTCACCTGGATGACCACGGCGGCGATCAGCGGTGCCACGGCCGCGCCCATGTTCAGCGCGATGCGCATCATCGAGAAGCCCATGACCTTGTGCTCTTCCGGCATGAGCTCGGCGAGCAGCACCGCCGCCGCCGGCCGGTAGGCCTGGATCGACAGCCCGGACAACGCGATCACCGCGAGCAGTAGCGGAGGCGTGCCCGAGACCAGCGGGATCGACGCGACGAGCGGTGCCGCGCACGTCATCACCGTCACGATCGTCGCGCGGCCGCCGAACCGGTGGGTCAGCTCGCCACCGAGCATGGCGCCGAAGATCGCCCCCACGCTGTACGCGGCGAGGCAGACCCCGGCGAAGCCGACCGAGGTGCCCCGGAAGGTCAGATACAGGATCAAGAACGTCTGGACGAACGCGCCCAGCTGGTTGACCAGCATGCCGCCGAGCAGATACCTGACCGGGGCGGGGGTGGACCGCAGCACCGCGAAGACGCCGGTCCTCGTGTCGCCGGTCATGCCGCCGTGCCCGTCATCGAACGCTCGGCCTGGCCACGGCCGCATCGGCCGACCGGCGCCGCGCCGATCGCCGGTACGCCGATTCCTTGGTCAGTCACACAGCCACCTCCATTTGTCCGATACCCGCGGTGGTTCACGAAACGCACCGGCGCGGGCCCAGTCCATGGGAGGGACAGCGAGCGTTGCCGAGATGGCCGACCGGTGCCCAAAGGCTAGGTTCGGATCTTTCCCGGCAGGTAGGGGAACTCTTCCCGACGGATGGGGAAATACGGGGCCGGTGGCGGTGTCGCGAAAGCCACTTTCGGGACATCAGACGTCGCGAAAGTGGCTTTCGCGACGTCTGGGGTGGCCGTCGGCGCTGGACCGGTTGTTCAGCACCCCGCGTCGGTGAGGCGGGCGGGCCGGTCGGCGAGCGGGCCGCCCGCGCGGAGCAGGGTTCCCAGGGTTTCGAGCGGTTCGGGGACGACGGTGTACCAGCTCCAGGTTCCGCGTCGTTCCCGCACGAGGATGCCGGCGGAGACCAGCACGCGCAGGTGATGACTGAGCGAGGGCTGGGGCATGTCGAATTCTTCGGCCAGGTCGCAGAAACACGCCTCGCCACCGGGGGAGTGCCGCACCAGCGACAGCAGCCGGATCCGCACGGGATCCGACAACGCCTTGAACAGCTTCGCGGCCGTCTCGGCGTCACCGGGATCGACGACCGCCGCGGGGGCGGCCATCAGCAGGGTCAGTTTCTCGCTCGTCACGACCCTCCCTTCACACCTGGCATCCCACCATACCCGTTGGATTGACAAATCTCGATCCAGTCTCCTAGGTTGCATCGGCGAACTTCGATCCAGTCTCGAGGAGATGGCATGACCCGCACGCCCGAAGTGCTGTTCGTCTGCGTGCACAACGCCGGGAGGTCCCAGCTGGCCGCCGCGCTGGTGCGGCACTACTCGCTCGGCCGGATCGCCGTCCGGTCCGCGGGGTCCGAACCCGCCGAGGCGGTGAACCCCGCCGCCGCGGCCGCGCTCGCGGAGTGGGACTTGGACATCACCGCCGAGATTCCGGTCAAACTGTCCACAGAGGACGTCGAAGCCTCCGACGTGGTGATCACCATGGGCTGCGGTGACACCTGCCCCGTGTTCCCCGGCAAGCGTTACCTCGACTGGCCGCTCGAAGACCCGGCGGGTCGGGGAGTGGACGCCGTCCGCCCGATCCGCGACGAGATCGACCGCCGCGTCCGCCGCCTGGTCACCGAAATCCTCGACACCCCCAAGGATCCCGCGTGACCCAAACCGCCGATGTCGTGCGCAAACTGTCCTTTCTCGACCGTTATCTGCCGGTGTGGATCGTCGCCGCCATGGTGGCCGGACTGGTGCTGGGCGGCGTGATCCCCGGACTGCAAGGGGTGCTGGACGCGGTGAAGATCGGGCAGGTGTCGCTGCCGATCGCGCTCGGTCTGCTGCTGATGATGTACCCGGTCCTCGCGAAGGTCCGCTACGACAGGCTGCACACCGTCACCCGTGACCGGCGCACCATGGTGCTTTCCTTGGTGCTCAACTGGATTCTCGGTCCGGCGCTGATGTTCGCGCTCGCCTGGCTGATGCTGCCGGACCTTCCCGAGTACCGGACCGGGCTGATCATCGTCGGGCTGGCCCGCTGTATCGCGATGGTGATCATCTGGAACGACCTCGCCTGCGGTGACCGCGAGGCCGCGGCGGTGCTGGTCGCGCTGAACTCGGTCTTCCAGGTGATCATGTTCGGTGTGCTCGGCTGGTTCTACCTCGACCTGCTGCCCGGTTGGCTGGGTCTGGACACGACGACGCTGGACTTCTCACCGTGGGAGATAGCGCTGAGCGTGATCATCTTTCTCGGTATCCCGCTCGCCGCCGGCTACCTCTCCCGCCGCGCCGGGGAGCGCGCCAAGGGCCGTGAGTGGTACGAGAGCACGTTCCTGCCCAAGATCGGCCCGGTCGCGCTGTACGGCCTGCTGTTCACCATCGTGATCCTTTTCGCGCTGCAAGGCGAGAACATCACCTCGCGGCCACTCGACGTCGCCCGGATCGCGCTGCCGCTGCTGGTGTACTTCGCGGTCATGTGGGTCGGCGGCTACTCGCTGGGCAAGGCTTCGGGCCTGTCCTACGAGCGAACGACGACACTGGCGTTCACCGCCGCGGGCAACAACTTCGAACTCGCGATCGCCGTCGCGATCGGCGTCTTCGGCGTGACCTCCGGGCAGGCTCTCGCCGGTGTCGTCGGCCCGCTGATCGAAGTACCGGTGCTGGTCGGCCTGGTCTACGTCAGCCTGTGGCTGCGGAAACGCTGGCCTGTCAGCGGCTCGTGACCCCGAGCGAGAGGGCCACCGGCTCCGGTGCCGCGCAACAGCCTCCGGCGGCCGGTGCGTCGTCCGGCTCGTCGAACAGGCCGGCGCCGCCGCAGACGCCGGTTTCGGCCATCCGGAGCTCCACGCGGGCGGCGGCTTCGTGGTCACCGGCGAGCTCGGCGGCGATGCTGCGCACCTGTTCGTAGCCGGTCATGGCGAGGAAGGTCGGCGCCCGGCCGTAACTCTTCATGCCCGCGAGGTAGAAGTCCTTCTCCGGGTGGGCGAGTTCCTTGGCGCCGTGCGGGTACACGGTTCCGCACGAGTGCACGTTCGGATCGATCAGCGGCGCGAGCGCGACCGGCGCCTGCAGGGTCGGGTCCAGTTCCAGCCGGATCTCCGAGAGCCAGGTCAGATCGGGGCGGAACCCGGACAGGGTCACCACTTCGTCGACCTGGCCGAGCCGCTGCCCGGCGGAGGAGAGCAGCGACAGCCGCCCGTCGCCGTCGCGTTCGACAGCCTCGGTGCGGAACCCGGTCACGACCGTGATCAGTCCCGCGTCCACCGCGGCCCGCGCGCGCAGGCCGAGAGCGCCCCGGGCGGGAAGCTGGTCGGCGTCGCCGCCGCCGAAGGTGTCGCCGACCGAACCGCGGCGCAGCACCCAGCTGATCCGCGTACTCGCCGAGTCCTTCGCCAGGCCGGACAACGCGACCAGCGCGGTCAGCGCCGAATGCCCGCTGCCCGCGACCACCACATGCTTGCCCGCGTAGCGCGCCCGCACGGTCTCGTCGCCCAGATCCGGGACCCGGTAGCCGATCCGGTCCGCCGCGGTTCGCTCTCCGGCGGCTGGAAGTCCTTCCCCGCCAAGGGGATTCGGGGTTGTCCAGGTCCCCGACGCGTCGATCACCGCCCGCGCCGCGATCCGCTCCTCCGAACCGTCGGCGGAGCGGACGTGCACGGTGAACGGCTCGTCGTCCCGGCCGCTGTCCACCACCCGGTCCCGGCCGCGACGTGCCACTCCGGTCACCTCGGCGCCGAACCGCACCCGGTCAGACAGCGCTTCCGCCAGCGGCCGCAGATACGACCCGGCCCAGTCCGAACCCGTCGGACAAGCCTCGGAATCGGGCCTCGTCCAGCCGGTCTTCTCCAGCAGCCGCCCGGCCGCCGGAGCGACGAGCTCGGACCAAGGGGAGAACAGCCGGACGTGATTCCACGCCGCCACCGCCGCGCCCGCTCGCGGGCCGCGCTCCAGTACGAGTGGCTCAAGACCCCGTTCCACCAGCTCGGCGGCCGCCGCCAGTCCCACCGGGCCCGCTCCGATCACTACGACAGGAAGCTCGTTCATCCCCATGCCCCTTTCATCGATCACGCTCGATTGAGTCGATGCGGGGACTGTATCGATGGCCATCGATTGACGCAACCATCGATTCTGGTCGATACTGTGTGCCATGACCTCGGTGGTGCCCGTTCCCCTAGTCGGCCTCCTGCCCGAACAGGAAGCCGCGACCTACGCCGGATGGTTCGCCTGCCTGGCCGAGCCGATGCGGGTGAAACTGCTGCACGCGGTCGCGACCTCGCCCCGCGGCCTGACCGTCGGAGCCCTGACCGAGATCCTTGGGACCAGCCAGTCGACGTGCTCGCATCATGTCCGGAAGCTGGCCGAGGTCGGTTTCCTGCACCTGCGCAAGGAGGGCACCGCGACCGTCGTCACGATCAACCAGGCCTGCTGCAGCGGTCTCCCGCACGCGGCCGACGCCGTCATGGGTCTGCTCGCCCCTCGGCCCTGCTGCCCGGACAACGTGCCTGACGACGTCACCGTGCGCCCGATGATCGACGACGACGCGGAGACGTTACGACGGATTTCCGGTGAAGATGTCGCCGCCGAATTCGACGTTCAAGGATTGCCGGATCACCAATGGGTCGCGGAAAGCGATGGTGAAGTCGTCGGCTGGGCCGTCGCGGCCCCGATTTCGTCGCGTGCTCGTCATCGAGGTGTCGCCGAGACCATCGTCCATGTCGTCGAAAGCCACCGCGGCCGCGGCGTCGGAAAGGCTCTGATCCACAAACAGGTCACCGAAGCCGACGCCGCCGGGATCCGGACGTTGCAAACCTCCGTCTTCACCGATGACCGCGCGAGCATCGCCCTGTATCGCAGCGCCGGTTACCGCACCGTGGGCATCCGCGAACGCATCGCCCGGCGTGGCGATGTCTGGCACGACACCGTTTTCCTCGAACGTCGCAGTGAGGTCGACTGTTGAGCGGGAAGAGAATGGTGCGCGGACTTCGCATCCCACACTTTCGAACTTCCTCTCAAAGGAAGCGTCAAATCGCGTCTCACGGGTATTGCTGCGCGTAACCATTCACGGCCTGCCGGCGACTAGTTCAGGAACGGCGGCCGGAGGGTGGGATGAAAATCGCCATTCGCGACAACGGCGGGGAACGGCGATCGGGGTCGTCGGAGCGCGACTATTCGTCTCCTCGCTCCGCGAGCTGTTCGGCCACGGCTTCGCCCCGGGGAGTGGCGTACCAGCCCTTCGACCGGCCGAGCCGGGTTTTGACGACCAGGCCGCGCTCCAGGAGCATCTTTCCGCTGCGGCTGATCTGCGCTTCGTGGACCTTGAGCCGATCACAGACGTCAGAACTGGTGATGTGTGGTTCGCGGTGCACCAGCACGAGCATCTTGGCCGCCCAGGACTTCGGGTCCAGGGTGTCGGCCAGCGCCGCCTGCTCCGCCCGGTCGAGCGCGGCTTGTGCCACCTCGGCCAATCCCATGACGACGGCCTCGAGTCGCATGGTGTGGCCGCCCGGTTGCAGTCGCATCCCCGCGTTCTGGAAGGCACGCAACGCCGAGCTCAGTGACGGAATGTCCGCGAGCAGGGCGGCGTCGACCAGCCATCTGCCCACCGCGGCCGCCCAGCGGTCGACCGCCGCGTGGTCGCCGAGCACCTTTCCCTCACCGGTCTCTTCTTTCAGCTTCGTCGCCCAGGCCTCGAAGCCTCGGGATACCCCCTCGGCGGTGGGCCTCAGGCTCGCCGGTGTCGTGTCCGGTACGGCTGTCGCAGTCGAGGGCATGGGCTCTCCACCTCCAGAATCAAGGAAGTGTTAAGTATGGATCCTGCCGACGAGTTCGTCAACCTCTACGACGAGCTCAAGAAAGTGCACGGGGACACGCTCAGCGAGTGGTCGGTGCGCGACAGTGTCCAGGCCGTCAAGGAAGCCGTGCGAAACGAGGTGCGGGCGACGGGCTTCCTTTCCGCGGAGTGGATCTCCGACTCCCCGGACGATCCGACGAGTTTCGGCATTCTGCTCGGTCTCGACCTCGCGCTCCTCGACGCCAACGCCGACACGTCCTACCTGGGTTTCCGGGCACTCGACTACCTTCAGGTGCGGCTGGAGATGAACGGCAGGCTCAACGACCAGACCGGGGGCATCCTGCTGCCCCGCCGTACTTCCCCCTGCCGTCCGAACGAGGACGCGGAGGATCTCGACGATTTCCTCCAGTTGTTGCGGATCCCGCCTTATGTCAGCGCCAATCTGCAGATTTCCCGGGTCCCCGCCGTCCGCGACCTGCCGCGGCCGGACGGGCGCGGCCTGCTCAGGATCGCGCAGTTGCCCCTGCTGGCCGACCCGGCGGACTTGCGCTGGGAGCCCGATCATCCCGACGGTGGGTTCTACACCGTCGGGCCCGTCAGCACGCGACTCGACGACCGGATCGCGAGGGCGCTGAACGTTCTCGACAAGAGCGGGGCGGTGTTGGCGATCCTTCCGGAGGGTTGCCTGGACGACAGCCTCCTCGAACGATGGCGTGAGCTGCTCCGCGCCACGCCGCGGCCCGAAGGAAGCTCGCTCACCTGGCTCCTGCTGGGAACCGGTCCGGTGATCGGTGTGGGACCTCATCCGGCCAGCAGTCGTCCGCCGAACCGCGCCGTCCTCGTCCATCGCAACGGCTGGGTCGAGCCGATGCTCACCCAGGACAAGATGTCGGGATTCTGCTTCACGGTGGGGAAACAGAAGGAGTACGAGGTCGAACTCGGCGGGGTCAAACGCGACGAACGCATCTCCCACGATTCCCTGATCACCGTGCTCGACTCCCGCGCGGGGCGGTTCGCCGTCCAGGTGTGCGAGGACTTCACCCGCCCGGCGCGGCGCCTGCACCTCGTCGCGGCCGGGGTCACCCACCTTCTCGTCCCGGTCCTCGCGGCCCCGATGTGGAAGCAGGGATGGCAGGCGGGAGCGGGTCAAGTGCTGACCGTGCACCTCGGGGCGAAAGCGGCGGTGAGCAACGGACTCGCGATCACGCGCTTCTACCGAGAGAAGAAAAGCGGGACGTACGGCCCTTTCGAAATCGAGTATCCGGCGACCACGTTGCTCACCACCGCCGGCCCGTCGGGCCGGCCTGACGAATATCTGACGACCGACGACATGGTCAAGGAGTACCGGAACCCGGAGGCCAGGCGGCAGCAGGCACTCGAGGACGCTTTGACGCCCCGGCTGGCCGAGTGGTGATCATCCCGCTAGGGCCGGGTGAGGTTGTCCATGATCAGGCCGAGGGTGAAGTCGAACCGGTCGTGCCCGGTGCCGGAGGTCAACGCGTCGGCGTGGCGCCTGGTCTGCGGAAACGCGTCGGCCGGCAGGGCCGCGAACCGGCGTAGCAGCTCCTCGCGGCTGAGAACCCACTCCTGCTCCGGGTCTTTCCGCCGTTGCTGGACGAGTGACTGCTCCAAGGCGTAGGCGCTGACGTAGAGGGAAAGGGCGTCGAGTGCCCAGGCGGCGGTCTGCGGTTCGATGCCCCCGGCGAGCAGGATCGTCAGGAGCCCTTCGCGTACCTGCAGCGTGTGAAGGTTGGTGGGGACCGTGCCCAGCGCGGCACGGGAGACACCGGGGTACTTCAGGTACTGGTCGCGGATCTGCGTGTAGACGTCGCGGATCTGCTGTCGCCACCGCGCCGGATCCGGTTCGGGGAGCACGACCCCGGCATAGAGCCGGCCGACGAGCAGATCGTCGATGTCGTCCTTGTTGACGATGTGCGCGTACAGCGACGACGGCCCGGCGCCGAGCACCGCGGCGACCCGGCGGATGGTCAGGGCGTCGTAGCCCTCGGTGGCCACGACCTGCAATGCGGCGTCGGTGATCCGGTCGACCGTGATGGGCTTCTTGCGCGGCGGCGACGTCGCGGAATCCCCGGTGGGCTGGGCGTGACGAGCTGCTCGGCGTTGCCGGGGGTCGGAGGGCATGCCGGTCACTCTAGCTTGACGCGAACTTAGTTCGCTGTGTAGAACTTAGTTCGTTAGCGGCGAACTAAGTTCGATTCGGAGGCGTGTGATGCGAGTTTCAGTTGCCGGAGCCGGTCTGGGAGGTCTCTGCCTGGCGCAGGGTCTGCGCGGCGCCGGCATCGAGGCCGAGGTCTACGAGCGGGATCCGGCGATCACCGCGCGGTTCCAGGGCTACCGGCTCGTGCTGAACCCGGCGGGGTTCGAAGCGGTGCGCGCCTGCCTGCCGCCGCGCTGGCATCCACTGCTGGACGCGATCGTCGGTGACGCCTACGGCGAGCGCCTGATCCTGGACCGGCACCTGAACAAGATCGGTGAGCTCGGCCCCGGCAGGACCGGCACCGTGGTCGACCGGCACGTGCTCCGGCATCTGCTGCTGACCGGGCTCCGGGTACGGACCGGTGCCGGGGTGACCGGCTACGACGTACTGCCCGGCGGCAAGGTTTCCGCCCGCCTCGCGCACGGTGACCCGGTGACCGCCGATCTGCTGGTCGGGGCGGACGGGGTCGGCTCCGCCGTCCGCGCGGCGCTGGCACCGCGGATCACCCCGACCGACACAGGTGTCCGGTTCGTCATCGGCCGCACGCCGCTGACCGAACGCTTAACCGAACTTTCGCGGGCTTTCGGCTCGAAGATCGCCGGGGACGGGGTGAGCCTGCTGCTCGGGGCGATGCGGTTCCGCACCCCGCCGAAGGAGGCGGCCGAGCGGCTGGCGCCCGAGGTGACCCTTCCCGATGTCCGTGACTACGTGCGCTGGGCGATGATCCTGCCGACCGGTCCGCTCGGCGCAGCGACCCCGCAAGACGCCGCTCTGTCCAGGATGGACGGTTGGCATCCGGAACTCCGGGCGCTCGTCGAGCAGTCCGATCCGGACAACAGCACCCTCCTGTCCATCCGTGTGGTCGAGCCCCGCGAGCGCTGGGCGCCGGGTCCGGTCACCCTGCTCGGTGACGCGATCCACGCCACCTCGCCGACCGGCGGCAACGGCGCGAACACCGCCCTGCGCGACGCCGATCTGCTGCGCCGCTGCCTGATCGAGGCCGCGGAGGGCCGACAGGACCTTCTCGGCGCTGTCGGTGACTACGAGCGGCAGATGTTCGCTTATGGTGCCGAGGCCGTGCGCCACAGCCTGGACGCGCTTCCCGCCTATGTCCCGAACTCGTGAGTGGTAAGGACGGTTCTAACCGTCCTTACCACTCACGAGCGGTCACGCGGTGACGAGCGACAAACCGTAGGTCTGCAGGATCTCGTTCACCGGCTGGAACCAGGTTTCGCCGCCGGAGCCACAGTTGCCCCAGCCGCCGGAGGTGACGCCCTGCGCCTGGTCGCCGGTGATGAAGGAGCCACCGGAGTCGCCGGGTTCCGCGCAGACGTTGGTGCGGGTCATCTGGTGGACCGCGCCTTGCGAGTAGTTGACGGTCTCGTTGTGCCCCAGCACGGTGCCGCAGTGCCAGTGCGTCGTCGAGCCCGACCGGCACACCGAGGTGCCGACGGGGGCGACCCACGAACCCCGGACGAGTGCGTCGCTCACCGTGCCCCAGCCGAGGACGACCGGCGCGGTCCACCAGCCGTTGCCGATCCGGATGAACGCGTAGTCGTTGCCGGGGAAGGAAGAACCGGCGAAGTTGCCCATCGCCGAGCCGTCCCAGCCGACGACCGGACTGCCGTTGCCGCCGCAGTGGCCGGCGCTGACGAATCCGCCGTGGACGGAGAAACCGATCGAGCAGCGGGTGTTGCCGTTGATGTAGTACGGGTCGCCGCCGACGGTGCCCGCCGCGAACGGTTCGGCCTTCGGCGCGGTGACCACCGTGACCGGACCGGCTTTCCTGGCCCTGGCCAGGAAGTCATCGATGTCAGGGCCGTGCGCGCCTGGCCGGACGGCGACCACGACACTGCCGCTGCGGGGGTCGGCACGCCAGCCGCTGACCGCCGCGGGGGCGGGCCTGCTCTGGGCCGACAAGTCGATTTCGGCCTTCGCGGCGTCGAGTTTCGCCGCGCTGATGGCGGCGGTGGCGGGTTCGGCACCGGCCCGCCGGACGGCGGAAGCCGCCGCGGGGTCGGTCACCCCGACGACGAGTTTGCCGCGGGCCGGATCGAACCAGGCGCCGCCGAACGCCGCACCGGCGGCCTGCTGGGCGGCGGGCAGCACGCGTGAGGCGGTCATTTCCTGGGCGAGCCGGGTTTCGGCTTGTGCGGCGGTGAGCCCCAGATCCCGCTGCATGGCGGTGATCAGTCCGGGGGAAGCCAGCGCGACGGGGGCGAGGGCGGCGGAAGTGAGGCTCGCGGTCAGGACGGCGGCTCCGCCGAGTGCCAGGGCGATTCTTCGACGCATGGGATCCTCCAGGGCCGGGGGAAAGAAACACACTGCTCGCAGAGTGTGCGGCCGAGGACTGCGGAAGGGCGAGAAATGTCCGGTCTTCTGTCCGAAATTCGCCGAAGCGAACGGCCGGTCGGAGTAACGAGTGGCCGTGTCCGGTGCGTCGAGCGGCGCACGCGGCGTCGAGAGGGGAGGAGCCGGGCGGCGTACCCGCCTGGCAAGAATACGATCCGGGAATCGTCCTCGAATGACAAGAACAATCGGATCCCGGTCGCCTGAATCGATACGAATACGTTGGTGTGTTGTTGACCGGTTCGGGCCGCCGTAACGTTTTCCCGGATTTTGTCATTCCTTTTCCAGAATTCCTGACCGGAGGATTTCCATGACGCGCGTTTCGTCCGTAAGACCTTTTGCCAGGATCGCCGCCGTTCTCGTCTTCGCCGGAGCAGCGGTCACCTTGCCCGCCGTTTCGGCGAGCGCCGCGCCGCTCGCCGGACCGGTGACCAAGGACCTGACTTTCACCTGCGAAATGCCGCTCATCGGAGCGCAGCCTGTCGCCGCGAAGGTGACAGCGACCTTTCCCGAGGCGGTGACCGCGGGCTCTCCGATCGATGTCACCGGCTTTTCGGTGGCCGTTTCCCTCGACGGGGACAGCGTCACCGCGCTGAATCTGATCGGCGCGGCGACGATCGAAGGAACGGCGTCGGCCAACGTCGACGTCGACTACAACGGCACTGAACTCGGTGTCACGCTCAACGGCCTGGGTTTCCCGGTCACCGCCGTACCGCAGGACGGCCCGCTGGCACTCAGTATCACCGGCCCGATCCCCGGGCTCACCGTGAAGAAGCCCGGTTCGGTCGCCTTCGCGGTGGGCGGCGCCTTCACCGGGAAGGTCACGCCGAGGCACGCGGACGGGACGCCGACGGACCTCGGCACGTTCGACCTGCCGTGCGGCATCGCCCCCGGCCAGGACGCCTCGCTCGCGACCGTGACGGTGAACTGACCCGGTTCCCGGCGCCCCTGCGTACCCCCGCAGGGGCGCTAAGCGGATGATCACCGGCTCCAGTAAGTTGCCGGACATGACCGCGTCGCCGGTGGAAGTCCCGGAGCAGGTGCTGCGCACCTCGATCGTCGAGCGGTTGTTCGCTCGCGAGACCGACCCGCGCCCGCTGTTCACGCATCAGGATCACGGCGCGGGCGTGGACACCACGGTCACCTGGGCGGAGTTCGTCTCCCGGGTCAGGGAAGTCGCGGGGGAGCTGGGCCGGGTCACGCGTCCGGGTGATCGCGTCGCCGTGCTGACCGGCCAAGACCTGAACTACCCCCTCGCGTTCTTCGGAGCACTCGCCGCGGGGCTGGTGGCCGTGCCGTTGATGGCGCCGGGCAGCCCCGCGCAGCGGGGCAGGCTCGCCGGTGTGCTGGAGGACTGCGGTGCCCGGGTCTGGCTGACGTCGTCGGCTGCCGCCGCGAAGACGCGGGAAGCCGGGACGCCCGAACATCTTCTCGTGGTCGACGAGCTTTCCGGGCCGGGCGCGGATCCGCTCCCGGTCACGCCCGAGGGTCCCGCCTACCTCCAGTACACGTCCGGGTCGACGCGGGAGCCCGCCGGTGCCGTGATCCCGCATCGGGCGGTCACCGCGGCCTGCTGGCAGGCGAGTCAGGCCTACGCGGTCGACGAGGGGACCACTTGTGCGGGCTGGATCCCGTTCTTCCACGACATGGGCTTGATCCAGCTTCTTTGCCTGCCGGTCTTCGCGGGCGCGCGGTCGGTGTTCATGTCACCCGCCGAGTTCGTGCACCGGCCCGCGAGGTGGCTGCGTCAGCTCGCCGATCACCCGGCCGTGTTCACCGCCGCGCCGAACTTCGCGTTCGACCTGGCCGCCGACGCCGCGGAAGACGCCGGGGACGATCTGGACCTTTCCGACGTGCGGATCGCGCTCAACGGCGCCGAACCGGTCCAACCGCGCACGGTCGCGCGCTTCCGGGAGGTGTTCGGCCCGCGCGGGTTCCGGCCCGAAGCCCACCGTCCGTCCTACGGTCTGGCCGAGGCCACGGTGTACGTGGCGAGCGCGGGCGCGGAAGGACCGCGGGGCGCGGTGTTCGACAGGGAGGCCCTCGCGCAGGGGCGCGCGGTCGAGGTGCCGGACGGTCAGGAGCTCGTCTCGGTCGGCCGTCCGCTCGGGCAGCGGGTGCGGATCGTCCGCGACGGTGTCGCGCAGCCCGACGGCCTGGCCGGGGAGATCTGGATCCACGGCCCGAACGTCGCGGCCGGTTACTGGGGCCGTGGCGACGCCGCCGCGTTCGGCGGGGAACTCGAGGGCGACGACGGCTGGCTGCGCACCGGCGACCTCGGCGTCGTCCACCGCGGCGACCTCTACATCACCGGCAGGCTCAAAGACCTCATCGTCATCGACGGCCGCAACTTTCACCCGCAGGACATCGAAGCGGTGGCGGGTGAAGCGCATCCGGCGATCCGCCGCGACCGCGTCGCCGCTTTCGGGGTGGCGGACGAAATGGGTGAAGGGGCGATGTTGGTAGCCGAATGGGCAAAGAACGCCGAAGCCGATGTCAAAGAAGTCACCCGGATGGTATTACGCGCGGTGTCACGTGAACATGATCTGACGTTGCGATCGGTACGTCTGGTTCCCTCCGGTGACCTTCCGCGCACTTCCAGTGGCAAGGTGGCGCGGGCGGCGGCCAAGGCGCGTTATAGTCGGCGCCGTGGGTGATCACCGCGCGGAGGTCGTGAAGGTCGTCAGCGAGACTTTTCGGCTTGATCCCGCCGAAATCGAGCCGGACGCACCGCTCGAAGAGCTGGGCATCGACTCAAAGGGACGGATAAAACTCCTGTCGGCGCTGGAGATCTACCACGACGTGAGGATTGATCTGGACCAGCTCGACCGGTTCACCGACATCGGGTCGGTGGCCGAAGTGCTCACAGAGGCACTCGGCGATAAAGCCGACGGATCCGACGAAAGGCGCTGAAAAGAATGAGCGGGGGCTTCACCGCGGCGACCGATGCGCTTTCAACGGCATCGAAGGACATCGGCAAGCTGACGGAACAGTTGCTCGAAGACAATCCTGATCTGTCGAGCACACCGGTGAACGCGGCGGGCTTCGGCCAGGCTCACGGCGACCACTCGAAGAAGTACACCGACGGCGTGGCGGCGCTGTGGGCCTCGGTCCAGGGCTACAGCAAAACGCTCGGCTCGTTCGGCACGAACCTCGGCACCGCGGGCAACACTTACGGTGCCAACGAGGACGAGACGAAGAACAAGATCACCAAGACGGGGACGCGCTAGTGGCCGACGAACTCACCTGGACCGAAGTCAAGGCCGTCCTCGACGACCCGAGCGTGCCGCCCGGTAACAAGACGGCGCTCATCGGCTCGTGGATCAAGACGCATCCGGCGCCGCCCCCGTGGGGCGGGGTCGAGGAGCCGGAAGAGATCAAGCAGAAGCGCAAGGAAGCCGAAAAGTACGCGCAGACCTTCAACGCCCTTCCGTTCATGCCGTACGACGGCGACACCAAAAAGATCTACGGTGGCGCGAAGGCGGCAGGCGATCAGGCCAGCTTCACCCAGAAGGAAGAGACGAAGGCCGTCAACGACGGCGACAAGAAGCTGGACGGCACAAAGGAACCCACGCCGGAAGGCGGCGGGACCAAGACGTCGGACGAGATCTTCGACGCCGCCGTACCCGCGCTCAAGGTCTTCCAGACCTTCGGTTCACTGCTGGCGAAGCTCCCGGAGGACTGCCGGGGGACCAGCCGCGCGCTCGACTTCGAGAAGGACATCAAGAAGCCGTTCGACGAGCAGCGCGGCATCAACTTCAAGAACTTCGTCGACGACGCCGCGCACTTCAAAACGGGCTCGAAGACCGTCGAGAAGGCCATCGACGACACCGGGTCCCAGCTGAACACCCTGTACGGGACCTGGACCGGAAAGGCCGCGGACGCTTCGTCGGAGAACTACAACGAGAAGATCCATCCCAAGGCCAAGAAACTCGCCCAGACGCTGAACACCGCCGGCGAAGCGACGCTGCACACCACCACCACGGTGTTCAAGCTCTGCAAGGAGAAGGCCGACCAGGTCGTCAAGGGTTACAAAGAGGTGGTGGGTAAGGCCGACTTCGCGATGGCGCAGAAGGTCGTCGCCATCGCCGCCGGTGAGAAGAGCGGCAAGGAAGACCTCGGCGCGATCGCGGGCTGGATGGACGCCAACTTCGGCTCCAACCTCGTGCAGCAGTTGAACAACGACGGCTGCTGCGACGACGACGAGTTCAAGAAGGCGGGCCAGAACCTCGCCAAGCAGTGGATCCAGAGGCAGTTCATCCCGGAGATGTGGACCGCCATCTACCTGGGCTTCGAGAAGAACTGCAAGGAAACCAAGGATTTCGTCAACCAGGCCTATGACGAACTCGACAAGGTGATGGGCAAGGTCAAGAACGAGTTCGAAGGCGCGGGCGCCGACGGCAAGGGCGGCGCGGGCGGTCCCGGCGGTGGCACGGGTGGCGGACCCGGCGGCCAGGGCAACGGCGGACCGGACTTCACCGGCGGTTCCGGCGACGGCAAGGGCGGTTCCGGCAGCGGCGGTCCTGGTGGCGGCTCCGGCGATGGCACCGGCTCATCGGGCCAGAAGCCGCCGCCCGTTCCGGATGTGAAGATCCCCGAAGGTGGTTCCGGCGGTGGACCCGGTGGCGGTCCGGAGAGTTCGGGCGGCGGCACGGGTGGCGGCTCGGGCACCGGCGGTTCCGGTTCGGGTGGCGGCAACGGCCCGGCGGACCCGCCCAAGCCTCCGCCGATCCCGGACGTGAAGATCCCCGACAGCGGAGCCGGCGGCGGATCGCCGGGTGGCGGTTCCAGCGGTGGCTCCGGTGGCGGTCCGGAAGGCAAGGACGAGACGTCCCCCTCGGGTTCCGCTCCGCCGTCGAATACCGGCGACGAGCAGCGGGCCGCGGCCGAAGAAGCGAAGAAGCAGGCCGCAGCAGCGGCCGAGAACGCGAAGAAGCAGGCTTCCGAGGCACTGGGCAAGCTGGGCGACGGTCCCACCGGCGCGGATCTCGGCGGTTCCGGCGGATCCGGTCCGGGTGGTTCCGGTCCGGGCGGCGGTGGCGGCACGGATCCCGCGTCCGAAGCCAAGGCAGCGGCCGAGAAGGCGACCGAAGAAGCGAAGAAGCAGGCTTCCGAAGCGCTCGACAAACTCGGTGACGCCCCTGGCGGTACGGGCGAAACCGATTCCAAGGAAGCCGCCGAGAAGGCCGCCGAGGACGCGAAGAAGAAGGCATCCGAAGCGCTGGACAAGCTCGGCGACGACATGCCGGGTGCGGACGGCGACAAGCTGACCGACGACAAGACCAAGGACGGCGAGAAGGCCGAAGACGGCGAACGCGAAACCCTCAAGGTCAAGCAGGGCGACAAGACCTTCGAGATGACCGAGCCGGACAAAGACGGCGAGATGGAGATCAAGGTCGGCGACGGTTCGGGGCCTGCCAAGGACTTCAAGCTCGACTGGACCGGCGACGAGTCGAAGCTGGGCGACGCTCCCGATGGCGACGGCAAGAAGGACGACGTCCACCGCCCCGGGGCGGACGGCAAGATCCACATCCAGGACGGCGATGTGAAGATCACCGCCGAACGTCCCGACGGCCCGTCCGGGCCGACGGTCGTCACCGTCGACGACGGCACCGGGAAACCGACCACGTACACCCTCGGCGAGGACAAGGATCCCTCGGACACGCACAAGCCCTCATCCGAGGCCAAGCCCCTCACCGGGACGACGCAGCCCGAGCACCGTGCGCCGCTCACCCCGCATCAGGGTGGCGGGGGAACCGTCCCCGACGGTATCCGCGCCGGTGACCTCGACGGCGGTGGCGGTGGCGGTGGCAGCCACGGCGGCGGCGGAGGCGGCGGCCACGCCGGTGGCGGCGGCGCGGGGATCGCGGCCCCGTTCGAAACCGCGACCCCCGTGAGCGGGCAGCCGTCGTCGTTGACCGAAGGCGTGCACACCGGAGGCGGGGCGCATCAGCCGCAACCCGTGCCCGCGGGCGCCCCGTCCGCTCCGGTGAGCGGATCGACCGGCCAGTCGTTCGGCGGCGGCGCGATGCCGCCGATGGGCGGCATGGGTGGTGGCGGCCAGGGTGGCGGCGGTGACCAGGAACGGTCCAACCGGGCGTACCGGATCGAGGGCGAGGTGTTCGACCAGATCAACGAACCCACCGGCCGGATCACCGGTTCGCTGCTGGACGATGAGGATCAGCCGGTCACCCGCAGGCGGTAAGCCGAGGCAGGAGAGAAACAGATGAGCGCCGATGACACCGCCGGGATGAAGGCGACCCTGGACGGTCTGGTCCGCGAGCAGTCGGAGCGCCGGGCCCTGCGGGACAAGAAGGCCGACGAGATCAAGGCGAGCTCGCAGGAGTTCATGACCAAGCAGGTCCAGACCGCCCAGCGCTACGTCGAGCACCGGCGTGAGCTGGGGGAGCGCAAGACGAAGTCCGGTTGGAGCACCGACCGGTCGCACGCGGAGCCCGGGAACTCGTCGGCGTTCGACGGCGCCCCTGCCTTCGAGGACCCCGCGGCTCCGTTCACCTCGGAGCCGCCCGCCCGCGTGGGGCGGGACACCCCTCGGCGCGCTCCTCGTCGTCCGGCTCCGGTGGACGACGAGGACGACGCCTTCCTCAACAACCGCTGGCGCGAGTGACTTCGCCCCGGCGGCGAACCTCAACCCCGAGCGGGACTTCCCATCGATGTTCGAGCCGGTGCACGGTTCCGCTCCCGACATCGCCGGGCAGGGCAAGGCCAACCCGCTGGGCGCCTTGCGGTCCGCGGCCATGATGCTCGACCACCTGGGACACCCCGAGGCGAGCGAGGAACTGATGGCCGCCGCTTTCGGCGCGCTGGCCGACGGCGTCAGTACCGCAGACCTCGGCGGGACCGCGGACACCGTTCAGGTACACGCGCGCGGTGCTGGACCGGGTCGGTGGACATGGTCGTGGCTAGGACTGCTCCTTCGACCTGCGGGCATGCCGAGGGGCCCGTCGCCGGTGTGGCGGGCGGGCTCCTCGGGTCAGACAGTGCAGTTACGCCGGGGTCTTCGTAACGGGTCCAAGTACTGGGGTGGGATGAACTCCGGTAGCCCGTCGGTCGCCATGTGGACTTGCCAGTCGCCGTAGTGGATCAGGCGGTGGTGGAAGCCGCAGAGCAGCACGAGGTTGCGGAGGTCGGTGGGTCCGCCGTCTGCCCAGTGGTGGATGTGGTGGGCGTGGCAGTTCTTCGGCCGTCGATGACACCCGGGGAACGCACACCCCCGATCACGGATGTTCAAAGCGCGGCGTTGGCCGGGGGTGACGAACCGTCTCAGTCGTCCCACGTCCAGCGGCTCACCCGCGGCGTTGAGTACGACGGGGAGCATGAGGCAGTCGCAGGCTGCCATCCGTGCCTCGCGGGCGGTCATGGTTCCGACGAAGTCCACACACGCCATACCCAGGCCCGTTTTCAGCTCGTCGAGGCCGATGGTGACGTGGATCAGGGTGCGGTAGCCGTTGGTGCTGGGCTGGTCCGGGCACGCAACCGCGAGATCCACCAGGTCGACCCACGCGTCACCCTGACGCTCAGCCTTCGTGCGCAGATCGGCTTGGCCGAACTCGTCCATCGGGCGAGGCTTGGCGTAAGCCTCGAGTGCCGCGGCGGTCCGGGCCCCTGACTCGTCGTCGAGGAGGCCGTTCAGTTTCCAGTAGCCGTCTTTGCGGCGTTCGAGGGTGAGTTCGCGGCGGGGTTGGGCGGGTTCGGGGTCTTTGGGTTCTTTGCCGTCCGGGTCGAGCCAGCCCAGCAGTTGGTCCCCGAGGTCCGATATCTGCTGGGGTCCGGCCTTTCGGGCGAGGTCGGCGAGGGTTGTCTCCGCGTGTTCCCGATCCTCCACCGATACCTCGGCGGGGATTTTCCGGAGGATCTCCACGATCTGCTTGATCCGTTCCTCGCCGATCGCGCCGTCCGCCGCCGCAGCAGCGGTCGCCGGTGCGAAGGCCGGGATCTCCGTGCCATCCAAGCCACGCGTGGGATTCAGATCGATAGCGCGATTCACATACGGACGCGCTTCGCCCTGGCTCAGTCCGGCGATATCGGCGAACCACGCCACCGTTGTCCCGTAACCGTATAAGTCTTTCGCGCCACGAGAATCAATCTCCGCCAGATACCGCCCCAAACCGGCGGAGGCGACCCGCACCACCTGCAAGAACTGTTGCACGCCATGGGCAAGCTCCAGCTTGCCAGCGCGCCACAACTCCTGCGGCAACTCGGGAACAAAGGTCTCGGACACCCCACAATAATACCGCACATCTATCGAACAGGTGTTCGTAATTTTAAGCAACAAGGGGGTGGTTTCAACTGGTGAGTGCACCACCTCTAGTCTAGCAACACTTTGCTGAACGCTTCGATCGGCTTAAGCCAACCTAGTGTCTGTCGCGGCCGGTCGTTGAGTTCGTCTGCGATGGCATCGAGTTCGTCCTGTGAATATCCGGATAGGTCGGTTCCTTTGGGAAGGTACTGGCGCAACAACCCATTGGTGTTCTCGTTGCTGCCGCGTTGCCAGGGCGAGCGCGGATCACAAAAATACACCGGCATGCCGGTGGCCATGGTGAACTTCCTGTGGCCGCCCATCTCGCCACCCTGATCCCAGGTGACGCTGTTCTTGAAAACGTCAGGCAAAGTGTTCATCTTGGCGGCCAGCCGCGGGGCAACGTTCTCGGCCGTGCGATCGTGAGGAATACGCACCAGCATGACGAATCGAGTGCGCCGTTCGACCAAGGTCGCGATCTGCGATTGATTGTTCGCGCCGACGATCAGATCGCCTTCCCAGAAGCCCGGCACAGCACGGTCCTCGGCCTCGGCCGGCCGCTCGCTGATCAGGACCATGTCCTTGATCTTGCCCCGCAGCTCCGCCCCTCGCGACCGGGCCCGTCGCTTGATCCTGCCTTGGCGCAACCCCTCGGCCACCTCTGCCCGCAACGTCCCCTTCGCCTGCACGAACAACGCCTGGTAAATCGCTTCATGTGACACCCAGCGAGAATGATCCATCGGATGGTCGAGCCGCAACCTGTACGCGATCTGCATCGGTGACCACTTTTTCCGCAACCCCTCATGCACCACGCGAGTCAGAAACGGCGATTTCAGCACCTTGCGTTCCTTTGGACGCTTCCGTAGTCGATCAGCCCGGCGCTGCGCAACCAACGGCGAATACGCCTCCCGTCCACCGTTGCGGTCAACCTCGCGGGACACCACCGAATGATCCCGTCCAATCCAGGCCCCGATCTCCCGAAACGACTTCCCCTGCCTCAACCCGAACGCGATCAATTCACGCTCCACCGACCGCAACGGAACACCACGCGACACGGCACACCCCTTCGCTACCCAGAACGATCATTATCCCAGCCGGTGCACTGACCATCTGAGCCCGTGGGGAGCCGAACAAACGCCACTGAAGGGTGATTACGGCGAGAATGAGTCCGCGTCCGAGTGACGGAATGCGCTGGGGTCGTGAGTGGCGTTTCGGGTTCTAATCCGAAACGCCACTCACGACCACCTGTACCGACGCCTCACTTCAGCCGGATCGTGGAAGCTCGACCTCCCGCATTTCCGGTGTCTCAGCACGGAAATCGCCGTACCTCGCCCAGTGGAGCGCGACGCGCAGGACGACCACACCCCCGCCGCCGATCGAGTCCGCGAACTCCGGGAACGCCGCGAGATAGGCGGCCTCGCACCGCTCGAGTTCGTCTCCGGCCGGAGCGTCGGCGACACCTTCGCATTGCAGTGTCGTGCCGTCCGTGCCGCCGATGACGATCGCGATCCGCCCGTCGCGGCGCAGGTTCGCGACCTTGCGGGAGTCCGGTTTCGCGTCGAACACGAGCTCGCCGCGATCGGTCACCGCGAGCGGGAGATAGGCGGCTTGGGGCGCGCCGCCGGGGCCGAGCGTCGACACGACACCTGTCCGCTGCGCGCGCACGTACTCGATCAACTCGCTGTGGTCCATCGCGCCAGGTTAAGGCGGGGCGTCGCTCACCTCCGCGCGGCGTCGGCCTGAATGGCCAGCCAGGCTTCGTGCTGCCCCTCCGTCCTGTCCCAGAGTGCGGCCAGTTCACCGGTCCCGATGTCCTCCAGCGGGATGCGGAATTCCGTCAGTGCCCCCGCGAATTCGTCCAGGGTGGACAGTGTGCGGCGATCGGTGCCGTCGCGCGTGACCGTCCGCGCGCGGAGGGCCAGTTCGTGACCGTCGCGATGGTGTTGCGCCACAAGCACTCTGGCGAACGGGGAGGCCGGGTCCCTGGTCAGGGCCCGGTCGGCGAATTCGGCGAGTTCGCGGGGCGCGGTGCGGAAATCGCAGGAGGCGATCGTGCCGTTCGGATGATGGTGCACTCGCCAGGTGCCGGTGTCGAGACGTTCCATCCGGTAGGGCAGTTTTCCTTGCCAGTGCGTGCCTTCCCGTAGCGGTAGCGGCTCGAGGAACGCGTCCCCGATGCCGGTGTCGGCGAACCAGCGCTCGCCGTCGACGTCGATCAGCAGGGCGATGTGGTTGCCCCATTGACCGTCGCCGCGGGTCGCGCGCTGTACCGCGGCTTCCACGATCGTCACGGTGAATCCGGCTGCCCGGAGCAGGAGGGCGAGTGCGCCGTTCATTTCGTAGCAGAGCCCGCCGCGGCCGCGACGCGTGAACTTGTCGAGCAGTGCGTCCGGGGTGAGCAGGATCGGCCTGCCGAGTTGGATGTCGAGGTTCTCGTAGGGGATCCGCAGCCGCCACGCCCGGTGCAGGTTCCGCAGCGTCGCCAGATCCGGCCGGACAGGTTCGCGGTACTTCAACCGGTCGAGGAACGCGTCGAGCGTCATGCCGCCTCCATTCGTTAGACTGACTCTAAGATTAGAGTAGCTCTAAGTTTGGCTCGGCTCCAGTATGCTGGGCCCATGACCGAACCGGTGGGCTTGCGGGAACGGAAGAAGTGGCGCACCAGGAAGGCGTTGATCGAGACGGCGTACCGGCTCTTCGAGCAGCAGGGCTACGACCGGACGACCACCGCCGAGATCGCCGCGGCCGCCGAGGTGTCCACCGCGACGTTCTTCAATCACTTCGCGACGAAGGAGGACCTCCTCCTCACCGACGACGGCGAGCACATCCTGCGTGCCGGGTTGGACGTGCTCGCGGCGCGCGAGCCGGGCGAGACGGCGGCGGGACTTCTGCGGCGCGCGATGCACCGGATGCTCGCCGAGGCGGGGACCGGGATCCGCGACCCGGCGGCCGAGCCGGAGCGGATCCGGTTGGACCTGATCACGTCGGTGCCGTCGTTGCGCGCGACGATGCTGCAGCGGGCGTTCGACGCTCAGCAGCGGCTTTCGGCCGCGCTGCGCCGGGCCTGCGACGGTGAACTGGACGAGATCGACGCCGCGGCGATCGTCGGCGCCGTCACCGGTGCCGTCTTCGCCGCCGGGCAAACCGCCGTGCGCGAGGGGATTCCACTCGACGACGCGATGCGGCGGGCGATCGATCTCGCGACGGCCTGACGAGCCGCCGGTTCACGAGCGGCGCCAGGCGATCCCGCGATAAGTGGAGCTGTCCGCGGCGAAGCCGTAGCCGATGATGACGGCGCCCACCGCGTTGATGTGCTGGGCCACGATCGCCGTGAGCTCGCGGGGCGACGGGAGCGGGATGGGTGTCGCGTCGGCGTCCCAGCGGACGGGCCGCACCGTTCCCTGGCTCACGGACTCGCCGACGACCGTTCCCGCGTCGTCGAGGTCGAAGCACGTGCTGGCGACGTCCGAGGGCAGGGGCCGGAGCACGGTGGGCCGTCCGTCGCGATCCCAGCGCGCGCAGGTGCCGCGCCGGTCCGGTGTCACGCCCCAGCCGATCGCGACGCCTGGCCCGGCGATCCGGACGACCTGTCCCGCGGTGAACTCCGGTTCTCCGGTCAGCAGGACGGTCCCGCCGTCGCGGTTCCACACCACCCCGTCGCCGAGGATGGCGCCGGAATCGGTGATGCCGCAGGCGGTCGCGCGGCGGGGCGGCGGCAGTTTCCCGATCTTGCCCGACGGGGTCCAGCGCACTGCGGTCCGGGCGCCCGTGCCGTCCTTGGCCGATCCGACGACTTCGTCCAGTCCGTTCAGGTCGTGGGCCTGGGTGTCACCGCCGCCGGGAAGGGTGCCGAGTTCCACCGCCTCGCCGCCGGGTTCCCACCGCAGCGCCCGCCACCGGTAACCCGGCCGCATCGCGTTCCCCAAGATCGATCCGCGTTCGTTCACCCGGCACGCCGTGCCGGAGACCATGCCGGAGGGGAGTTCGAGCACCCGGACCCGGCCGCCGGGTTCCCAGCACGCGGGCCGGAGGTTCTCGCCGGTGTAGAGCGCGCCGGCGACGAGGCCCGCGGTGTTGGCGCTGACGGCGCGGCCGCCGGAAAACCCGTCGAGGATCGGCAACGGCGACGGACGTCCGTCGCCGTCCCAGGACACCGGCCGCGCGCCCGACTCGCCCACGATCATCCCGGCGTCGTTCACGCAGTAGGCGCCGGTGCCCTCTCCGGCGGAGAGCGGACGCAGGTCGACCGCCGTGAAGCCGGGTCCCTCGGGTGTCGGATCGGGCACGAGTGCGCAGCCTAGTGCGAAGAACGCTTGCGGTGGCGAAAATTGCACTGACCGGGTGACGCGGGTGTCCTCATCGGATCCGGAGACCGCACTCCACAAAGGACGGGCTACGGCGTCAGCACGATCCTGCCGAACACTTCGCCGTCGTCCATCTTCCGGTGCGCCAGAACGGCTTTCTCCAGCGGCAGCAGCTCGTGCACCACCGGGCGCAGTTCACCGCGAGCCGCGGCGTCGAACTGGGCCGCTCCCACCGCCCGCTGATCGGAACGGGGCACCGTGTCGGCGCTGAGGGCGGAGAACGACAGGGACTTCCGGAACGCCGCGATGAGCTTGGTGCCGAAGTCCGCAGGCGGCATGCCCGCGACGACGCCGACCGCCACCATGCGGCCGTTCGGTTCGAGCCGGTCGAAGAAGGAAGGCATGTCCACACCGGACACGATGTCGATGATGACGTCGTACCCCGCGGGGCCGTCCCCGTCGCCGGAACGGCCGAGGACGTGGGTCGCGCCCAGTTCGCGCAGACGCTCGCCGCGTTCGGCCGACGACGTCGTGACCGCCACGGCGCTCGCGCCCCCGGCCGCCGCGAGTTGCACCGTCATGATCCCGATGCTGCCCGCCGCCCCGCGCACCAGCACCGACTCGCCGGGGGCGAACCGCGCGCGGGCGAGTGCGAAATGGGCCACCACGCCGGAAGTCCCGAGGGCGACCGCGTCGGTGGTGGCGAGGTTCCCGGGGAGAGGCACGATCCGCTCGACGGGGACGGCCGCGTGCTCGACGTAGCCGCCGCCCTCGCCGGTGAACGCCCAGACGCGCCGCCCGATCCAGGACGGGTCGACGTCGTCGCCCGCCGAGGTGACGGTCCCGGCCACCTCGTTGCCGGGTACGTGCCCTTCCCGGAAGCCGAATCCGGAGAGAGCCCCGCTCCGGATCACGGTGTCGACGCCGCCGACGCCGATCGCTTCGACACTGATCAGCACTTCTCCCGTGGCGGGAACGGGGGTGGGGAGGTCGATGACCGCCAGGCCTTCGGGGCCGCCGAACGCCCGGATCTCGACTGCTCGCATTTCGTCTCCTCGTCCTTCGTCTTCGGTCAGGCGGAAAGCTAACGGACGCCCCCGTCCGTTTTCGCTAAAGTGAGAGTGGTGACCAGTCGTTTGCCTCGGATCCCGCGCTCCGACGCCCTGGACAACCGCGACCGCATCCTCGAAGCGGCTCGCGCGCTGTTCGCCACCGAAGGGCTGAACGTGCCGTTGCGGGAGGTCGCACGCCGTGCCGATGTCGGCCCCGCCACGCTGTATCGGCATTTTCCGACCAAGGAGATCCTGGCGACGGAGGCCTTCTCCGACCAGATGCGCTTGTGTCACCTCGTCGTCGACGAGGGGCTCGCCGACCCGGATCCGTGGCACGGCTTCTGTTCCGTGATCGAGAAGATCTGCGAGCTGCACGCGCGCGACAGGGGTTTCACCGCGGCCTTCGTTTCGGCCTTCCCCAAGGCGATCGACTTCACCACGGACCGCGACTACGCGCTCAAGGCGATCGCCGAACTGGCAGGCCGGGCCAAGGACGCCGGGAACCTGCGGCCCGACTTCGTCCTCGACGACCTGATCCTCATGCTCATGGCCAACAACGGGATCCAGGCCGTTTCGCCCGCCGCGCAGGTCGCGGCGTCCCGGCGGTTCGCGGCGCTGGTGATTCAGGCTTTCCGGGCCGCGCCGGAACAGGTGCCGCTGCCACCAGTGGCGCGCCTGGCCCTCGTGGCGCCGGCAGGCATGACCCTCTCGGTCACTTCCGGCGAGCTTCGAGGCCTTCCAGGATGAGATCCAGACCGTAGGCGAACTCGCCCGTGTGGTCGTACTCCGGCCGCCGGGAGTGCTCGACTACCACCTCGGTGAGATAAGGGAACTCGTCCGGCGGCAGCTGTTCGAGAAGGTCGCCCGCCACCTGATCGACGTCGCCGCTCACCGGCAGGTTCGACTCCTGGAGAACGAAGCCCCCGATGTAGCTGTCGATGAGCGAGACGGCGTGCACGGCCATCGGGAGCGTGAATCCCGCTCGCCGCAAAACCCCCAGGACGGCGTCGTGGTGGCGTAGCGTCGCTTTCCCGGGATTGCGGCGGGAGTCCATGAGACCCAGAGCCCAGCTGTGCCGTGACAGAACTTCGCGGGCGGACGACGCGCGTGCGCGGATCGCCTCGCGCCAGTCGTCGTTTCCGGCATCGGGCAGTGCGATCGCCGCGAAGACCGTGTCGATGACGCCGTCGAGGATCGCGTCCTTGTTCGGCACGTGGTGGTACAGGGACATGGCCTCCACGCCCAAGTGCTGCGCCACCCGCCGCATCGTCATCGCTTCCACGCCGCCACTGTCCGCGACCTCGATCGCGGCTCGCAGTACGCGTTCCCTGGTGAGCGATCGGCGAGGCGGCACATTGACAACCTTACAGGTGTAAGCCAACCTTACGGGCGTAAGGCAATTGAAAGGAGAGTCCGATGCCGTTGCCGAGATGGTGGGGACGCGTCAACAACCGGGTCTTCAACCCGCGCGCGATCGCCGGAGGGAAGTACCCGGTGCTGATCCACGTCGGCCGTACCTCGGGAAAGACCTACCGCACGCCGCTCGACGCGCATCCGGTCGACGGCGGCTATCTGTTCATCCTGGTGTACGGCGCGGATTCGGACTGGGTGCGCAACGCCATGGCGGCACGGGGAGCACGGCTGCGGATCGACGGGCGGGAGGTGGAACTCGCCGCTCCGAGGCTCGTCGGGGCGGACGAGCTCCCCGCCGGGGTGAGCCGTCCGCCGAAGTTGCTCCGTGTCACCGAATTCCTCCGGATGGACCTGGTCTCCGGCTGAACCCTGAGACGACCCTGCCCCGGGTTAGTACCGTGGTGGTAGGCGGCATCGTCCTCGCAGCCGATGCCGGGTGCGGCGATGCTTCGTAGTTTTACCGGTATGAAACGAACTTCAGTGGTGATCGCCGCACTTTGCGCGGCTACGCTCGTTTCCCCGGCGGTCGCGTCCGCGACGCCGCAAGCGAAAGACCCGTTGCAGCGGACTCTGCAGCGTGACGCCGACGCGCTCGTGGCGGGCGGTTCTCCGGGTGCCCTGGTGGAAGTGAGCACGGCCAAGGGCAGCGTCAAGGTGCGCAGTGGCCATGGCGATCTGCGGGCCAAGACGCCGGTTCCGTGGAACGCGCACTTCCGGATCGCCAGTTTCAGCAAGACGTTCCTGTCCGCGACGATGCTGCAGCTCGTCGGCGAGGGACGGCTTTCCTTGGAGGACAAAGTCGATCGGTGGCTGCCCGGTGTGGTGAGCGGGAACGGCAACGACGGCCGCGCCATCACCGTCCGGCAACTGCTCCAGCACACCAGCGGTCTGCACGACTACCTGGCGGAGCTCGATCTCTTCACCGAAGAAGGCTTCCTGCGTCATCGGTTCGACAAGCTCAGCGCTTCCGAGGCGGTGAAGCTCGCCGTCGGCAAGCCGCCGGAGTTCGCGCCCGGGTCGGGCTGGGGGTACTCCAACACCAACTACGTGCTCGCCGGGATGGTGACCGAGAAGGTGACCGGGAGGGATTGGCGGAAGGAGATCACCGACCGGCTCATCCGGCCGCTGGACCTGCGGGAAACCTCGCATCCCTACACCTCGCCGTTCCTTCCCGCCCCGCACGCCCGTGGCTACGACCGGTTCGTCGAGGAGGGCTCGAACCCGCCGCGGCTCGGACGGCGGGTGGACGTGACGCTGATGAATCCGTCGGCGGGCGGGGGAGCGGACGGTTCGATCAACAGCACCACCGAGGACGGCAACAAGTTCCTCCGGGCGCTGCTGGGCGGCGAGGTGCTCGAACCCGCGTTGCTGGCCGAAATGAAGAAGACCGTGCCCGCGCCGGGGCTCGGCGCGTACGGGCTGGGGCTCATGAAGCTGACCGGCTCTTGCGGTGACTACTGGGGCCACGGCGGCGCGCTGCCCGGCTACCTGACGGGCAACGGCGTGACCGAGGACGGCAAGCGCAGCGTGATGGTGTCGCTCAACACCCTCACGCCCTACAACCCCGGTGCCGAACTGCCGGAAGGGAATCCGCTGGATCCCGTGATCGACCACGCCCTCTGCGGTCGCGGCTGATCCTCAGCCGCCCCAGGCGCGGGCCGCGTCGACCAGAGCCGTGACGCATTCGGCGACGGCCGGTCGCGTCTCGCCCTGGGGCTGCACGGCGTAGAGCTGCCGGTGCAGCGCGGGTTCGAGTTCGGTGCACACCACGGTCGGCGGCGCGATCGTGGTGGCCATGCTCGGCACCAGCGTGACCGCGCCGAGCCCGGCGACGACGGCGAACTGGGTGCCGAAACCGCTGACCGTGTGCCGCACCGTCGGCTCGATGCCGCGCTCGCGCAAGGTCTGGCGGAGCCAGGTGTTCGCCAGGGTCGGGCGCGCCCAGGCGACCCAGATCTCGTCCGCGAGGTCTTCGGCGGGAATCGAGTCCGCGCCCGCCAGGGGATGCCCGGCCGGGAGCACGATCATCGCCGAGTCGTCGCGCAGGACGGTCCAGCGCGTGTCCGGCGGCCGGGTGAGCGGCAGGTTCTCCCAGCTCTCGACGACCACGACGTCGAACACGCCGTCGGCGAGCGCGGGCAGGGCCACCTCCGGTTCGACCTCGTGCAGCCGGGCCTCGATACCGGGATGGCGGACGGCGAGGCCGGTGAGCGCGGGCGTGATGAACGTGTGCACCCCGGAGGGGATGGCGCCGATCTCGACGACGCCGGTCATCTCGCCGGTGAGCGAGTCCAGATCGGCGCGGGCGGCCCGGAGTTCGGCGAGGACCCGGTCCGAGCGTTGCGCGAGCAGCAATCCCGCCGGGGTGAGCCGGACGCCGCGCCCGTGCCGGACGAGCAGCCGGGTGCCCGCCTCCCGCTCCAGTTTGGTCAGCTGCTGGGAGATCGCCGACGGTGTCACGTGCAGCAGTTCGGCCGCCGCGGCGAGTGAACCCCGCCGCCACACCGCGTGCAGCATCCGCAGCCGCTCCACATTGGACAGATCGCCACTCATTAGCCGAGCTTAACCCTCGCGGTAAGAGGATCTCGCTGGTCCTCCCCGGCGTCGTACGGTCGAATCGAATCCATGCCACGCCAGAGAGTTCTCGCCGATCCGCGCGCACAAGGAGTACTCGGTGCCCTCGCGATCGCCCTGTCCGCCCCGCTCGTCGCGCTGTCCGGCGCGAGTTCGACGACGGCGACGTTCTTCCGTTGCCTGCTGGCGTTGCCGATCCTCGTGCTCCTGGCACGCTCGCGAGAGCGGGGACACCGGCCCACCCCGGCGGCGCGGCGACGGCACGTGCTGGCCGGTGTCCTGCTCGGGATCGACATGGTGCTGTGGAGCGAGGCGATCCTCTCCGTCGGCGCCGGCGTCGCGACTGCGCTGGTCAACGTCCAGGTCGTCCTCGTTCCCCTGGCCGGGATGCTGTGGTTCGGCGAGCGGCCGTCGCGGCTGTTCTGGCTGTCGATCCCGCTGATGCTGACGGGCACGGCACTGGCCGGGGGACTGGCGGACGGCGGCGCCGCGGGCAGCGATCCCTGGTACGGCACAGTCATGGCGCTGCTGGCGGGTGTGGCCTACGCCGGTTACCTCGTCTTGCTGCGCCGCGCCGGTACCGAGAGCGGCGGCCGGACGACGATGCTCGCCACGGCGACCGCGGCCTCCGCGAGTGTGGGCGGCCTTTCGGGGCTGGTGGCGGGAAACCTCGACGTGACGCCGCCGCCTTCGGCGTTGCTGTGGCTGCTCGTGCTGGCCCTGACCGGGCAGGTGATCGGCTGGCTGCTGATCAGCAAGGCGTTGTCCGCGCTCCCGGCGAGCGGCGGGTCCGCCGTGCTCATGCTGCAACCCGCCGCCGCGATCCTCTTCGGGGCCGCCCTGCTCGGCCAGTGGCCGACCCCGCTGCAGCTGGCGGGGTGCGCGCTCGTCGTCGTGGTGGTCGGCGCCGTTTCGTTCCTGGGCGGCCGGCCTTCACGGGACCACGAGCACCGGCCAGTGCCCGGTCTTGATGAGCTTCGTCGCGACGGAGCCCGCGAACCGGTGGCCCGCCTTCTGTGAGGCGCCGACCACCACCGTGTCGACCTGGCCGCGGTCGGCCGTGTCGCGGAGCGCGGTGTACGGATCGCCGTAGGTCTTCAGGAAGCTGACCGGCACTTCCAGCTCTTCGGCGGCCTCGCGGATCTGTTCGCGGAGTTCGGCGTACAACTGCAGTGTCGTGTCGTGCTCCACCGTCGCCGCGACAGCCGGTCCGAGGTTCGTCAGCACCGTGCGGCTGACGACGAAGGCGACGAGCAGCCTGCCGCCCTCGCGCCGGGCCATGCCGAAGGCGAAGGCGGCCGCCCGCATCGCCGTGTCGGAGCCGTCGACCCCGGCCAGGATGGCCCGCCCCGAAGTCCTCCGGGGCGGGCCGAAACGCTCCACAGTGGACTCGAAAGCCCCGGGCGTGCTCATCCCGCGACCGGGTCGGACGCCGGGGAGTCCGACTTCGACTCCAGGTCGATGGTGGTGCGCAGGGTGAGCGGCTTGAGCAGCAGCGCCGCGATCACGCCCACGACGCCGACCGCCGCGGAGATCAGGAAGATGTGCGCGGTCGCGTCGCCGTACACGGTGTGCACGATCGTCTGGACCTCCGGCGGCAGCGCCTTGAGGTTCAGCGCGCTGACGCTTCCCGTCGATGCCTGCCCCGCAGGCACGTGCAGCGCGGTGGACAGGTCGGCGGTGACCCGGTTCGCGAGGACCGCGCCCAGTACCGAGACCCCGATGGTGCCGCCGAGCGACCGGAAGAACGTGACCGAGGCGCTCGCCGCGCCGAGATCCCGCAACGGCACGGTGTTCTGCACGGCGAGGACGAGGTTCTGCATCGTCATACCGACCCCGATGCCGACGATCGCCATCGCGACGCCGACCAGCCACAGCGGCGAGGCGTGGTCGACGGTGCCCAGCCCGAGGAACCCGATCACCAGGGTGATCGTGCCCGCCACGATGTACGGCTTGATCCGCCCGGTGCGGCTGATCAGGCGCCCGGACACGGTCGAGGACACGAGCACGCCCGCCATCAGCGGGATGGTCAGCAGACCGGCTTCGGTGGGGGAGTAGCCGCGGCCGACCTGGAAGTACTGGCCGAGGAACACCGCGCCGCCGAACATCGCCATGCCGACCGCCAGGCTCGCGACGATCGCCAGCGCGGGGGTGCGCTGGGTGATGATGTGCAGCGGGACGACGGGTTCGCTGACCTTCCGTTCCACCATCAGCGCGAGCGCGAGGAGTACGACACCGCCGCCCACCATGAGGGCCGTCTGCCACGAAAGCCAGTCGAAGGTGTTGCCGACGAACGAGACCCAGATCAGCAGGACACTCACGCCCGCGGCGATGAGAGCGGCGCCGAGGTAGTCGACGCGCACGTTCTCGCGGCGCACGGTTTCCAGCTTCAGGGTCCGCTGCAGGACGGCGAACGCGAGCACCGCGATCGGGACGCCGACGAAGAAGCACCAGCGCCAGCCCAGCCACGGCACGTCCACGATCAGGCCGCCGAGGAGCGGTCCGCCGACCGTGGCGACCGCCATGACCGCGCCGAGGTAGCCGTTGTAGCGGCCGCGTTCACGCGGCGGGATGATCGCCGCGATCACGACCTGGACCAGCGCCTGCAGGCCGCCGACGCCGATGCCCTGGAACGCGCGGGCGGCGATCAGCTGGCCGGTGTTCTGGCTGAACCCGCTGATCATCGAGCCGATCACGAAGATCACGATCGCGATCTGCACCAGCGTCTTCTTGTTGAACAGGTCGGCGAGTTTGCCCCAGATCGGGGTGGTGGCCGTCGCCGCCAGGAGGGTGGCCGTGACCACCCACGTGTACTGCGTCTGCGTGCCGTTCAGCGAGCCGATGATCAACGGCAGGGCGGTCGACACGACCGTCGAGCTGATCATCGCCACGAGCAGCGCGAGCAGCAGCCCGGACAGCGACTCGAGCACCTGACGGTGCCCCATCGCGCCGGACGGCGCCGCCACCGTCGTTCCATCGGTCTTCATGGCGTCCCTTCGAGCGTTCGAGGCAATTATTGCCCACTGTGCAAACTTGCACAGTGGGAACTTTATTCCCCTCGCTACGCTGTCCTGGTGGACACCCTCGACACCCTCGACACGCTCCGCACCCGCAAGAAGGCGGCGACGCGGCACTCGCTGCACGAGGCCGCCCTGCGCCTGGCGATGGAGCACGGTCTCGACGGGGTGACCGTCGAGGACATCGCCGACGCGGTGGGGGTGTCCCGGCGGACGTTCTCGAACTACTTCGCGAACAAGGAAGACGCGATCCTGCACGCCGACCGGGAGCGGACCGGGCTGCTGGTGTCGCTGGTCGAAGGCAGGCCGCCGGGTGAGAAACCGTGGCCAGCGCTGCGCGCGGCGTGCCGGGAGCTGTACCGGGCGCACCCGGTGCCGGACCGTGAATGGGTGGCGCAGCTGCGGCTGCTGCGACGGCACCCGTCACTGCTCGCGCGGCAGGCGGGCGACCAGATCGCCCTCGAACGCGACCTGATCGCGGTGCTGCTCGCCAGGGGGCACGGCCTCGACCAGGAGTTGGCCCGGCTCACGGCGGCGACGTTCCTCGCCACGCTGCGGACCGGGAACGTGCTGTGGCTGGAAGGCCCGGACGATCAGCCGCTTCCCGACGTCGTGGACCGGGTGCTGAGCCGCGTTCAGCTCCGGTGACCGAGCGCGAAGGTCGTCGACACCACCGTGGTGGCCGCGCGGACGAAGGCGGCGACGGCCGGTGAACGGGAGTCCTGCGGCCACATCACCGTGAGGGTCGTGGGCTCCAGATCGTTGACGGCCAGGTACGCGATGCCCGGCCTGCGGTAGCGATCCGCCACCGAAACGGCCATGAAGCAGACGATGCTGCCCAGTTCGACCAGTTTGAGGATCTGCGTCAGATCCGAGACGGGACCGTGGGGCACCACGGAGGCGGGAGGACCGGTCGAGGGGCCCTCGTCGGCGGGGGCGCCGTCGGGCAGAATCCGGCCGGCCAGATCCGCGAGGGTCAGCCGTGACCTGGCCGCCAGCGGGTCGTTCGCCGCCAGCGCGACCAGCCGGGGTTCGGTCAGCAACGGCTCGAAGTCCAGGCGGCGCGCGTCGAACGGGCTGGGGACGAGCGCCACGTCCGCCCGCCCGTCGCGGAGCTGCCGCGGCTGCTCGCCCCGGCCGCCGAGGATCAGTTCGATCGGCAGCGCGCCTTCCTCGGCCTCGTAGGCCTCGATGATCTTCGGCAGGCACCCGGCGTCGTGGTCGGCCTTCAGCGCCAGCCGCAACCGGGGATCGGGGCGGCCCGCCTGCCTCGCCCGCCGGTCCGCCGCGGCGACCGCCTCGAGCGCGGTCCTGGCGTCCCGCAGGAGCACCTCGCCCGCGTTCGTCAGCGTGACCTGGCGGGTGGTGCGTTCGAACAGCCGGACGTCCAGCCGTCGCTCCAGATCCCGGATCGCCCTGGACAGCGGCGGTTGCGCCATCGCGAGCCGCTCGGCCGCCCGTCCGAAATGGAGCTCCTCCGCGACCGCCACGAAGTACCTGAGCTGCCGCGTCTCCAGATCACTCATATCCCCAGGGTATCAATGGCGACCGGGCCGGTCCTTCAGCTCGGCGGCCTTCGCGCCTTGACTGGGGATGTCGAAAATCCCCTAGCACCACGGAGTCTTCATGATCGTCGTCACCACGCCGACCGGGCAGATCGGCAGCCGGGTGCTCGGCACCCTCCTCGAAAGCGGTGAGCCGGTCCGCGTGATCGTCCGTGATCCCGCCCGCCTCGCCGATGACGTCCGCGAGCGCGTCGAGATCGTCAAGGGCTCACACGGCGACCCCGGCGTCGTCAACGAGGCATTCGCCGGTGCCGACACCGTTTTCTGGCTGGTAGCCGCGGACCCTCGCGCCGAGAGCCTCGAAGCCACCTTCGTGGACTTCACTCGGCCAGCCTGCGAAGCCTTCGAAAAGCAGGGCGTCGCCCGGGTGGTCGGTGTCTCGGCTCTCGGCCGTGGCGTCACGAAGAACGCCGGGCACGTGTCGGCCTCGCACGCCATGGACGCCCTGATCACCGGAACGGGCGTGAGCTACCGGGCGCTGACGATGCCCTCGTTCATGGACAACCTGCTGTGGCAGGCTGGGCCGATCGGGAAGGACGGCGTCTTCTTCGGACCGGTTTCGGGCGATCGCAAGGCGCCGACCTGCGCCATCCGCGACATCGCCGCGACCGCCGCCGAGCTGCTGCTCGACCCGTCGTGGCACGGCGTGGCCGACGTCCCGGTACTCGGCCCGGAGGACCTGTCCCAGAACGACCTCGCGGAGATCATGTCCGACGTCCTCGGGCGGCCGGTCCGGTACCAGCGGGTCCCCATGGAGGACTTCCGCGCGACGCAGCTCGAACACGGGCAGTCCGAGGCGATCGCGCAGGGCATGGTCGAAATGATGGCGGCCAAGGAAGCGGGCCTCGACAACGCCGAGCCGCGGACGCCGGAGGCCACCACGCCGACGACCTTCCGGCAGTGGTGCGAGGAGGTGCTGAAGCCGGCCGTCGTGTCCGGGAGCTGACGACCGGGGCCTCGTGAGTGGTAAGGACGGTTCTAACCGTCCTTACCACTCACGAGGTTCGCTTCAGATCGAGCCGGTGCGCAGCGCGAAGGCGACGGCGTGCGTGCGGTTGTGGAGCCCGTACCGCGCCATCACCCGGTGGAGGACGTTCTTCACCGTGCTCTCCGAGTAGGCGAGTTTGGCCGCGATCTCTTCCGTGCCATGGCCGTCGGCCAGCAGCCGGAGGACTTCACGCTCCCGATCGGACAGACCGGACAGCGCGAGACCGTTGGGCACCAGCAGGTCTTCCTGTATTCGTTCGAGCTGGGAGAGCAGGCTGCCCTGCAAGCGGGGCGGCAGGGCGGCGGCGCCCTGGCTGACCGCCAGGATCGTCCGCACCAGATGCTCGCTGTCGAGGTCGCGCCGCGGCAGCAGTGCGGCCATTCCGCATTCGATCGCCGTCATCAGGACCTGGACCGGGAAATGGTCCGTGACGATCACGCACCTCGGCGGTGACATGAGTGACGACGCGGCACGGACCTGGCGCAGGAACGTGAAAACCCCGTCGCCGATCGAATCCCCGACCGTCACGATCACCTCGGCCCGGCCGAAGTCGGTGTCGGGCAGTACGTTCAGTCGCTCGTCGGCGCCGAGAATGCTCGTCGTGCCGAGCCCGGCCAGGAGATCCGGGGCGTGCACGGCGACTCTGACGCGATCGGTCCCCCTGGTGCTCTTCCCTCCGCGATTCATGATCGAAGTCCCCATCCGAAGCGTCGGAAACCCGGAAACGGGCAAGCGGAACGGCTGTCGGCCGTCGGGTGGCGAAAGGCGGCCGATCCGCTGGTGAGTAGTTATTACTTTGCTTAGAAGTTATAACGTTACAACGTTGCATGTCAACCGCGGAAGCCACGCTTCCCACGGATGGCAGCAGCGTCACAGGGCAAGACGCCCGAAGGCCGTGAAAGGTTCAGTGCGAACGTGATCGGTCTCGGCGAAAGCCGGTCACCGCGTCGTGAGGTCGTCCAGTTCGTCCGCGATCAGCAGGTCGGGATCGAACTTCATGCCGATGAAGTGGCCGGCGAGTTCGAGCGAGAGCACGCCGTGCAGGCGGGTCCAGAAGGCGAGCGCGCGGTGCAGGGTCGCGGACGTGGCCGGGTCGTCGCCCGCCCAGTCGCGGTGACCTTCCAGGTGCTTGTCGAACGGGGTGTCCGGCTTGTCCACGGTGATCGCGCGGCACGCTTCGAGCAGGACCGCCATGACCTCTCGCGAGATGGCGGTGGTGTCGTCGGGCGCGTGGTAGCCGGGGACGGGCGTCCCGTAGATGAGGAAGTAGCGCTGCGGGTCGCTCCGGGCCCAGTCCCGGATGGTGACGGCGAGCCCGGCAAGGTCGGCTCCGGAGTCGAACGCCGCCCGGACGGTGTCGGCGAGGCTCCGGTAGGCGTCGCGGATGAGCGCGGTGATGAGGTCGTCGCGGCTGGCGAAGTACCGGTAGAGTGCCGGGCCGCTCATGCCCACCTGTTTGGCGATCGCGTTGAGCGACAGCGCGGGGACCCCGGCGGCGGCGATCTGCTCCCACGCGCGCTGCTTGATCTCCGCGCGCACCTGGTCGCGGTAGCGCTCCCGCGGGCTCTGCCCGTCCGCGTCCGTCATCGGCCCTCCCGCTCCGTCGAGCCCGCAGCTTAGTTGCAGCTACGGCCGATGAGGAATCGAAGGGGCATGATCGGTTGCACGAACCGCTCTGATCCGCCGGAATCACCGGGTGCCCGGTCGCCGCTGATCGACAATGGACTCCTTGATCTCATGTGCGGAGGAGGACGTGCCGGATGGCTGGCGATGACTTCACCTGGCTGGACGCGACGGCTCAGGCGGAACTGGTCCGCACGGGACAGGTGTCACCGCTGGAACTGCTCGACGCGGCGATCGCGCGGATCGAAAAGCTCGACGGTGAACTCAACGCCGTGGTCAGTACGCGCTTCGAGCAGGCGCGGCGTGAGGCGGTGACGGCGCGAGGGCCGGGACCGTTCCGCGGCGTGCCGATGCTGCTGAAGGATTTCCTCTGCCACACCGCGGGCGATCCGGTGCACGGCGGCATGCGCGCCCTGTGGGAGCGGGATTGGCGCGCGCAGTCGGACTCGTACCTCGCCGCGCGCCTGCGGGCCGCGGGTTTCCTGTTCTGCGGCCGGACGAACACGCCGGAACTGGCGACGAGCATCACCACCGAACCGCTTCTCCATGGCGCGACAAGGAATCCGTGGGACCCGGCGCGGTCGCCGGGCGGGTCGAGCGGCGGTTCGGCCGCCGCGGTGGCCGCGGGCATGGTCCCCGTCGCCCACGGCAACGACATGGCGGGTTCGCTCCGGATCCCCGCGGCCGCCTGCGGACTGGTCGGGCTGAAACCGAGCCGCGCGCGGACCAGCCTCGGGCCGGACTTCGGCGAGTACTGGGGCCAGGTCACCCACGAACACGTCCTCACCCGATCGGTCCGGGACACGGCGGCGGTCCTCGACGTCACGGCGGGGGCCGCGCCGGGTGACCCTTACTCCGCGCCGCCACCCGACCGTCCATATCGGACGGAGGTCGGCGCGGATCCCGGACGGCTGCGGATCGGGTACCGGATCACCGCGCCGGGCACCTGCGAAACCGCGCACGCCGACTGCGTCGGCGCGGTCGAACGGACCGCGCGGCTGCTCGAATCCCTCGGCCATCAGGTCGCTCCCAGCGCGGCGGCCGCCTTGGACGCGCCCGGGATGTTCGACACCATGCCCGCCCTGCTCGCGGCCGTGGTCACCTGGGAACTCGAGGCCTGGTCGGAGCGGCTCGGTGAGCGGCTGTCTTCGTCCGACCTGGAGCCGATGAACGCGATGCTCGCCGAAGCGGGCCGGTCGGTCACCGCCGTGCAGTGGATCGCCGCGTCGCTCTCGTCGCAGCGATGGGCTCGCGGGGTGGCGGCGCTCTGGGAGGACGAACTGGACGTCCTCCTCACCCCGACGTCGCCCGCGCCGCCCGCCGCACTCGGCGAACTGGCCCCGGACGCGAAGTCGCCCGAGGAACTGGCCGCCGGTATCGCCACGGGCGCGGCGTTCACGGCGCCGTTCAACATCACCGGCCAGCCCGCGATCTCCTTGCCCCTGCACTGGAACGCCGACGGCCTGCCGATCGGCGTCCAGCTCGTCGCGGCCCAGGATCGCGAAGACGTCCTCATCCGGCTGGCCTCGCAACTGGAGGAAGCCGCGCCGTGGTCGGCTAGGCGTCCGGCAGAAGCGCCAGTTCGGCCAGCGCCTGTTCCCTCCGGGCCTTGAACGACGGCCCGGGGGAGAGCTCGACGGCCAGGGTGAGGCACTCCCTGGCCTCCTCGAAGGCGCCCGCTTCCCGCCAGGCACGCCCCTCGCGGAGCGCGCAGATCGCCTCCATCGCGGCGAATCCGCCTTCCCACGAGAGCCATCGGCTGGTGCGGTAGTAGCCCGCCGCTTCCCGCCATTCGGCGAGATCCCCGAGCACGTCGCCGATGGCGCGCAGGCACAGTGCCTTCAGCATCCGGTGGAGTCCGGGGTAGGTGTCGGCCGCCAGCCGTTCGGCGTCGGCGAGGACGGCACGGAAAACGGCGAGCGCTTCGGAGTACCGCCCGGCCGCGCGCAGCGAGTGCCCGTAGACGTTCCGGGCCGAGCTTTGCCCGTCCCAGAACGGCAGTTCGTCCGCCGATTCGTACCCGCGTTTCGCGTATTCGAACGCTTCCGCGGTCTCGCCGATGTACCGCAGCACCTGGCCGAGATAGATGGACGCCCAGGTCTGCTCGGTGCGGTCGCCGACCCGGGTGGCGATGTCCAGCGCGCGGCGATGTGCCGCCACGGCGCCTTCTTCGTCGTCGAGACAGACACTGCAGGCCCAGCCGACGAAGTTGAGCAGCTTCGCCTCGTCCCTGGCGTTGCCCAGCTCGCTCGCCGCGGCCGCGCCGAGCGAGAAGATCTCCAGCCACGGCCGCTGGGCACTCCGTCCGTCGGAGTACCAGTGCAGCGCGACGGCGAGATCGCTGACCTCCCGGTGCCAGCCCTTCCGCGCCGCCACCCGCTGCGCGGCGACCCAGTTCCCGCCTTCGACGTCCAGCCAGCGGGCGCTCTCGTCCCGTGAGCCGAACCGCCCGGTCTCCGGTGCTTTCGGGTAGAACAACCGGGCCGCTTCGGCCGCCTTGTCGAGCAGGTGGGCGAGCACGGTGTCCCGCGCGGACGGGTCCTCCTCCGCCTCGAACCGTTCTTCGGCGAACAGGCGGATCAGATCGTGGAACTGGTGGCGTTCCGGCTCGGCCGTGGTCTGCAGGAGGCTGGCGTCGACGAGTTCGTCGAGGTGGTCACGGACGTCGGCGTCGGTCGCGCCGGACACGACGGCCGCGAGTTCGGGACCGAAGTCCGCGCCGGGAACGGTCGCCAGCCGCCGGAACAGCTGTCGCGCCCCGGCCGAAACCGCGCGATAGGACAGGTCGAACGCCGATCGCAGCTGCAGATCGCCCGCCGCGAGCGCGCGCAGGCGGGTGCTCTCGTCGCGCAGCCGGTCGGCCAGCTGGGCGAGCGACCACTGCGGCCGGGTGGCCAGCCGGTTGCCCGCGATCCGGACCGCGAGCGGCAGATGACCGCACAGCTCGACGAGTTCCCGTGCCGCGGCGGGCTCCGCGCGCACGCGCTCCTCGCCGATGATCTTGGTGAGCAGGCCGGTCGCGCCGCCGTCCGAAAGCGGCTCGAGCCCCAGCCAGCGCGCGCCTTCGAGCCCGGCGAGCGTGCGGCGGCAGGTGATCAGGGTGAGACAGCCGGGCCCGGTGACCAGCAGCGGCCGGACCTGCGCCTCGTCGGCGGCGTTGTCGAGCAGCAGCAGGACCTTCCGGCCGTCGAGCAGCATCCGCAGCAACGCCGACCGTTCGGCTTCGGAGGCGGGCACGTGCCCCGGCGCGACGTCCAGCGCGCGCAGCAGCCGGTCGAGCGCGGCCCGGGCGCTCAACGGTTCTTCGTCCATCCCGCGCAGGTCGACGGCGTAGCTCCCGTCCGGGAAGTCCCCGCGCCACCGGTCCGCCGCCGTCACCGCGAGCGCGGTCTTCCCGACCCCGGCCTGCCCGACGATCGCGACCACGCCGCCACCTTCGGCGACCTTCGCGGACAGCTGGTCCAGTTCGCTTTCCCGGCCGGAGAGATCCGCGAGGGGAGCGGGCAGTGAGCAGGTCGCCGCGACCTGGGCGGCCAGTGCCGGGTTGCGGCGCCTGCCCTGTTTCGCGACGGTCAGGAAGAACTCCCGGTCACCGCCGGTCAGGCCGAGCGCGTCCGCGAGCACTTCCGACGAGCGCTGCTGGGCGGCCCGCGCGCGGCCGTGTTCCAGCTCGCGCAGGGCGCGGACGCTCAGCCCCGAGGCCTCGGCCAGCCGCTCCTGTGTCCAGCCCGCGGCCCGCCGGTGTTCGAGCAGGAGCTTTCCGAACACCGACCGCTTCTCACTCGCTTCCACCGGTTTCACCGCGGTCCATTCAACCGGCAGGCTTGCGGTGGCGAAAAGCTGCCCCCTTCTTCTGCTTGTCCGCCCTTCCCGGCGGCCGGTTACCTGGAAGCATGTCCACGATCATGACGACGCCCGTGCGGCCGGTCGTCCGGGCCGAGGAGCGCCGGGAGATCCGGGTCGCCGTGCACGCCGGCGACCCGCTCGTCCTTGCGGGCCTGCGCAGCGCGCTCGGCGCGGGCCCCGGCATCACCTTGCGGGACGATCCGGCCGCGGCCGACGTCCTCGTCGCGGTCGCGGGGAACGAGCCGCACCGGATCCCGGCCGGGCCCGCGCGGCTGGTGCTCGTCGCCGACAAGCCCAATCAGGCCGAACTGTGGGCCGCGGTGGAACGCGGGCTCGCCGTCGTCGTCGCGCGCTCCGAGGCGACGCCCGGGCGGCTGCTGCGCGCGGTCGCGGACGCCCACGCCGGCCGGGGCGATCTGCCCGCCGACCAGCTCGGCAGCCTGCTGCGGGGGATTTCGCGACTGCACAAGGAAGTCCTCGAGCCGCGCGAACTCACGCTAAGCGGGCTTTCGCCCCGTGAGACCGAGGTGCTCCGGCTGCTCGCGGAAGGATTCGACACCGGCGAGATCGCCCGGCGGGTGGCCTACTCCGACCGGACCGTGAAGAACATCCTCCACGGCCTGCTGAGCCGGTTCGGTCTACGGAACCGCACGCACGTCGTGGCCTACGCGCTTCGCGAAGGCCTTATCTGACAGGCATCTTCAGATGACGCCTTCCCGGATCGCGTACGCCACCGCGTGCGACCGGTTCCGCAGCCGGAGTCGGTCGGTGACGGCGTAGATGATGTTCTTCACCGTCCGCTCCGAATAGGACAGTTCGGTGGCGATCTCCTGGGTGTCGAGCCCGTCGGCCATCAGGCGCAGGACGTCGATCTCACGCGAGGAGAGCGCCGACCCGGCGGGCTCGCCCGGCGTGAGCGTCTCCCGGTGCAGCCGCTCGGCGTGTGCGGTCAGCCTGTCGAGCAGGGTGGACGGCGGGCTCGGGGTACCCGAAGCGGCACGCCGGACACTGTCGGCCACCCGTGAGTCGGTCGCCGCCGACCTCGGCAGGATGGCGGCCACCCGGCACTCCACCGCGACCGCGAGACCGCCTTCCTCGATCCGGTCGGTCACCAGCACGATCGGCTTGCCGAGTTCGAGGGCGACTTCACGCAACGCGGTGACCGCGTCGGCCGAAAGCCTTTCGAAAGCGGCGACGACGACCTCGATCCCGTCCCGCGCCGGGTCGTCGACCACCCTCACGGACGCCCGTGTCCCGAGGAGGTCGGCCATCCCGGCCGTCGTGATGGGGTCCAGGGCGCAGACGCTCACCCGAACTGCTCGCATGCGTTCCTCTTCTGCCGTGGACGCCCGTGTCCACTGTGGATCCTGATTTGTCAAGAGCCGCCGGTACAGAAAGCCTTGCCCCTCTGAGCGGGCGGAGTTCTTGTACCGTGGAGTTCGGGAAGCGACCCGCCTCGGTGACCCCCACACTTGACGGTGGGTCGCTCCCTTTTTCTTGTGGCTCAAGGCAATCCTCGCCTCGCCTCAGGGGCGCGGCAACGTATTCGGCCGGGTCCTGGTTGCCCCGCCAGCGGAACCTGGCCGAATGGGCACGTGCGTATCCGCCGCTGTCCGGGAGTACCGGCTTCGCTGCCTGACCCGGTGCAGCGCGTCGGCCACAGAGCACGGCCAGAGTGCCCCCTTCAGCAATTTTAGGCCCCCGACCTGCATAGACGCCATTGTGGCGCCACTTGGCGCCAAGTTGTTCTTGCACTGGTGCCATCGCGGTGCCATGATGGTGCCATGGACTTGACGCCCTTTGTGGACACCGTTCGCCGGGAACTCGCCGTCGCCGCCGAGGCAGGCGGAGCGGAGGCGAGCGCCCTCGCCGAACGCTTGACCGCGCCGCTCGCGTCGGCCATCCGTCTCGCGCTGCTGGACGCGTTGTCCGCCGCGTCGGACGAGATCACCCGGGATCTCGCACCCGGCTCGGTCGAGGTCCGGCTGCGGGCCGGTGAAGCCAGCTTCGCCGTCACGCTTCCGGCAGCCGAACCTGCCGTCGCTGTCGCGGCATCGGTACCGGAGCCGCCGATGCCCCCGCCTCCGCCGCTGCCGGAGGAAGAGGGGGCCACGGCGCGGATCAACTTCCGGCTGCCGGAACCGCTCAAGGCGCGCGTCGAAGAAGCGGCGGCCGCACAAGGCCGTTCGGTCAACGCGTGGCTCGTGCGGGCCGCGTCAGCCGCGCTGAGGCCGTCGGAACCGCCCGCCCCGCCCACCTCGGCGACCAGTGGCCACCGCGCCGCGCAGCGCTACACCGGCTGGGTCAGCTAGACCCCGTCCGACCAGCACAAACACCGATCACACCACCTTTGAGGGGACAACCATGCCTTCTTTTGCCACCCCGGAACCCATTCTCGCGGACCTCGAGCCGGTCGTCGGCTACGTCCGCATCGTCGCCGGCGACCGCCCGGAAACGGTCGTCGAAGTCACTCCGGTGGACGAGAACAACGACTCCGACGTCGACGCCGCGAAGCGGACCGTCGTCGAATTCTCCGGCGGCACCCTGACCGTCCGCGCACCGAAGATGCGCCTGCTCGACTTCTCCAACAAGACCAGGTCGATCGACGTGACCATCGAGCTGCCCGCCGGCTCCCGGGTGCAAGGGAGCACTGGTCTCGGCGACCTCACCGCGACCGGGCGGCTCGGTTCCTGCCGCTACAAGTCCGGGACCGGGCACATCCGGCTCGACCGGACCGGTGAGCTGAAAGTGCACTCCGCGTCCGGGAACATCGTCGTCGAGCACGTCGACGGCAACGCCGACATCAGCACGAGCTCCGGCCGGGTGCACGTCGGCGAGATCGCGGGCACCGCGGTGGTGAAGAACTCCAACGGCACCACCACGATCGGGGCGGCGGGCGACTCGATCCGCCTCCGCTCGGCCAACGGCGACATCACCGTCGAGCGGGCCGAGGGCGACGTCGAAGCCAAGACCGCCAACGGTTCGGTCCGCGTGCTCGACGCCGCCAGGGGCAAGCTCGACCTCGACACGTCGATGGGGGACATCGAGGTCGGCATCCGCGGGGGCAGCGCGGCCTGGCTCGACGTGAACACCCGCTTCGGCCGCGTCGTCAACGACATGGCCGCCGCCGGCGCGCCCGACGCCACGACCGACAAGCTCGAAGTCCACGCCGGAACGTCCGTCGGCGACATCCTCGTTCACCGTTCCTGACCCTCCGGGTCCTTTACACACCAGGGGAATCCACATGAAACACCCGGCCATCTCCGCGACCGGACTGCGCAAGTCCTACGGTGACAAGGTCGTCCTGGACGGAGTCGACCTGCACGTCCCGACCGGCACCGTCTTCTCGTTGCTCGGCCCCAACGGCGCGGGCAAGACCACCACGGTCAACATCCTGTCCACTTTGGTCAGTCCCGACGCCGGGGGCGCCACCATCGCCGGAGCCGACCTGGCCACCGATCCGGACGGCGTCCGCGCCTCCATCGGCCTCACCGGCCAGTTCTCCGCGGTCGACAATCTGCTCACCGGCGAGGAAAACCTGTTCCTCATGGCGGATCTTCACCATCTGCCGCGCCGTGCGGGCCGCAAGCGTGCCGCCGAACTGCTGGAACGGTTCGAACTGAGCGACGCCGCGAAGAAGACCCCGGCCACCTTCTCGGGCGGCATGCGCCGCAAGCTCGACCTGGCGATGACCCTGATCGGTGATCCCCAGATCATCTTCCTCGACGAGCCGACCACCGGTCTCGACCCGCGCAGCCGCCGCACGATGTGGCAGATCATCCGCGACCTCGTCGCCGACGGCGTGACGATCTTCCTCACCACCCAGTACCTGGAGGAGGCCGATCAGCTCGCCGATCGCGTCGCCGTCCTCGACGGTGGCCGGGTCGTCGCACTGGGCACGCCCGACGAACTGAAGCGGCGCGTGCCCGGCGGGCACATGCAGCTGAAGTTCTCCGACGCGGGCTCGCTGCGCGACGCGACCCGCGCGCTGCAAGTGTCCACTTCGGACGAAGAGGGCCTGGCGCTGCGCGTGCCGACCGATGGCACCGTCGCCGCTCTCCGCGCGGTGCTGGACCGGCTCGATGCCGAAGCCGTCGCTGTCGACAGCCTCACCGTGCACACCCCGGATCTCGACGACGTCTTCCTCAGCCTCACCGGTCACCGGACCGAAGCGACCAAGGAGTTGGCCCGATGACCAGCCTGACCCTCTCGATGCGCGACTCGTCGACGATGCTGCGCCGCAACATCAGACATATGCAACGGTATCCGTCGCTCACCATCATGCTCGTCGGCCAGCCGATCGTGTTCCTGCTGCTGTTCGTCTACGTCTTCGGCGGCACCCTCGGCAACGGTCTCGGCGGCGGGGGCGGCCGCGCCGAATACGTCGGCTACGTCACGCCCGCCATCCTGCTCATCACCGTGTGCAGCGCCGCCCTCGGCACCGCCATCTCGGTGGCGACGGACATGACCGAGGGCATCATCGCCCGGTTCCGCACCATGGCGATCAGCAAGGCGTCGGTGCTGACCGGTCACGTCGTCGGCGCGTTCATCCAGACCGCGTTCGCGCTCGCCGTCGTGTTCGGGGTCGCGCTGCTCGTCGGTTTCTCGCCGACGGCGGGCGTCGGCGAATGGTTCGCGGCGGTCGGGGTGCTGTTGCTGCTGACCATCGCGCTCACCTGGCTGTCGGTGGCGCTGGGGCTGGCCGCCAAGAGCGTCGAGACGGCGAGCAACACCCCGATGGTGTTCATGCTGCTTCCCTTCCTCGGCAGCGGTTTCGTGCCCACCGACTCGATGCCCGCCTGGCTGCGCTGGTTCGCCGAGTACCAGCCGTTCACGCCGGTCATCGAGACGCTCCGGGGACTGCTGCTCGGCACCCCGATCGGTGGCAGCGCTTGGCTCGCTGTCGGCTGGTGCGCGGTGTTGTCGATCGTCGGCTACCTGTGGTCGAAGTCCTTGTTCGCCAAGGAACGCGACCGCTGAGCCGGAACCTGAACCGGGGGTCGTCCCGGGCCGGAGCGTCTCGCTCCGGTCCGGGACGTTGGTTTTCTCACGACTTCGCCACCCAGGCGTCGATGCCGTCCAGGAACCGGTCCACGCCGAAGCCGATCTCGGCGGGCAGTGTTCCCTCGCCGGTCTGCTCGGGTCCTGACGCGACACTGGCCTCGGCCGCGTGGACGGCCGCCAGCGCGGGGTAGCCCTCCGGGTCGATGAGCTCGGACAACGCCCGCGCCAGCTCGGTTTCCGTGCGCGGCCGCCCGCCGTCGGTCTTGTGCGCGCTGTTCATGTCCAGGCCGATCTGCGCGGTGCCGCGGACGACGGCGGTCAGGTGCAGGGCCGCGGCCCGCGCCTCGCGGGGAGCGAGTCCGGCTTCGAGCAGGGGCCGGAGCAGGCGGTCCAGCCAGGCGAGCTGGTTGGGGCCGATCGGCGAGTGGTCGAGCGGGACGCGCAGCAGCCAGGGATGGGTCCGGAAAGCGGACCAGAGCGCGCTTGCCCACTGCCGGACAGCGTCGCGGTAGTCCTTCGCGCTGTCGAGTTCGGGCGGTTTCGCGGCCGCGACGTCGGCCATCACTTCCAGCAGCAGGTCCTTGCCGGGGATGTGGTTGTAGAGCGACATCGTCGAGTAACCGAGTTCGGTGGCGACCCGCTGCATGGAGAGCGCGTCCAGGCCGTCGGCGTCCGCGACCTGGATCGCGGCCAGCGCGATCCGCTCCACGGTGAGCTGGGCCCGCGGCCCGCGCCTGCCGGGGGTCCGCCCCGCCCACAGCAGCGCGAGGCTGCGCTGGAGATCCGGGCCCTTGTTGTCACGTGTCGCCATCAGCCATCCCGTCGGTGTCGTCGATGACCATCCTAAAACTCTGTATGACGTACGTTCATGTGTATGGTGTACATAGTTTCTGATCGTCTTCTCCCGAACGGACCACCATGACCTCGTCGAACGCGCCCCGCTGGTGGCGGCGCCCCTGGATCGTGCCGCTGATGCTGGTGGCGGCGGCTTTCCTGGCCTTTTCGGTGCCGCCGTACCTGACTTTCGACCCGGCCGAGTCGCGGCTGGAAGCGCCGCCGGGGAACGGCCTCTACTACCCGCTGCTCGTCGCGCACGTCCTTTTCGGCACGGTCGCGATGGTGACCGCCTGCTTCCAGATCTGGCCCGCGTTCCGCGCCCGCTACCGGCGCGGGCACCGGATCACCGGCCGGATCTACGTCTTCGCCGGTGCGCTCCCCGCCGGGTTCGTCGGCCTGTACATCGGCTGGCACACCAGCGTCGGCCCGTCCGTGCGGGTGGCCAACCTGGTGGGCTCGGTGCTGTGGATCGCGGTCACGGTCATCGGGATCCGGATGGCCAGGCAGCGTCGCTTCGGCGAGCATCGACGGTGGATGTCCCGCAGTTTCGCGCTCGCGATGTCGATCGTGCTGAGCCGCGTGATCAACGTCGTGGCCACGATCGTGCTGACACCGGAGATCGGCACGACCTTCGGCGGCAGCGAAGTGCTCATGCGGTACAGCGCGATGAGCATCGGGGCCTGGCTCAGCCCGTTGCTCCTGCTGGTGCTCACCGACTGGGTGCTGGAGCGCCGCAAAACCCCGAAAAAGCCCCCCAGCGGGCTAGACGTCTCCGCCCCGGGACGGACGCCTTCGCGGGTGTAGCGCTTCTAGCCTGATATCGGGAATTTCGTTGGATATCAGGGAGTTCGGGTTGCTCAGGAAAACAGTCATCGTGGTGGCACTGCTCGTCGCCGGGGCGTTGCTGCCGTCGGTGCCCGCCGTCGCGGTCCCTTCGATCACCTGGCACGGCTGCACGACCGGCCCCGGCGACGTCCTCGGCGCGGAGCTGGACAAGGCGGGCGCGCAGTGCGGGGACATCGCCGTGCCGGTGGACCATCGCCGTCCGCGGGGGCGCAAGCTCACCGTCGCGCTGGCCAGGGTGAAGGCCACCGATCCCGCGCACCGGCTCGGCACGCTGATGCTCAATCCGGGCGGTCCGGGAGGCCCGGCCATGGAACTGGTCCTGGCCGGGCCGCTCATGCCGGAGATCGCGGCCCGCTACGACCTCGTCGGCATGGACCCCCGGTTCGTCGGGCGCAGTTCGCCGCTGAGGTGCACCTGGAAGACCGACACGTTCGCGCGGTCGGCCGGGCCGGACCTCAGGACGTTCCGCGAGAGCGTGGCGCTCGCGAAGGACCTGGCGCGCGGCTGCTCGGGCAACGACCACGAGTTGTTGCGGGCCGCCTCGACCCGCAACACCGCCAGGGACATGGACGTCGTGCGCGCCGCGCTCGGCGAACGGAAGATCTCCTACCTCGGCGCGTCGTACGGGACCTATCTCGGCGCGGTCTATCTCCAGATGTTCGGTTCCCGGGCCGATCGGTTCGTGCTCGATTCGTCGGTGGATCCCGAGGCGTACGGTCCGGGCCTGCTCCGCCCGACCGCCCCGGCGCTCGACGCCGCGTTGCGGAACTGGGCGAAGAGCGCCGTGGGGCAAGGCCTGGGGGAGACCGCGGACGAGGTGGTGACGACCGTGCGGGACGTCGCCCGGTCGGCCGAGCGACGGCCGTTCGAGGTCGGGAAGTACACAGTGGACGGTCACATGGTGCCGTACCTGTTCTTCGCGAACCTCTACGACGACCGTCCCGCTTCACAGGCCGAGTTCGCCGCGACCGTACGGACACTCCGCGACGCCGCGGCAGGCCGTCCCGTCACTCCTTCGGAAGGACTCGCCGCGCTCCTCGACGGCCTGACGACCGGCTCCGGCTCCGCGACCGACCGGGCGGGGACGCCGGTCATCTGCGCGGATCGAGCGGCCTCCCGCGACCCGGCGACGTACTACCGGGACATCCAGGAACACCGGGCGGCCGAGCCGCTGTTCGGGCCGCTGGCCCGCAACATCACGCCGTGCGCGTTCTGGCCCGTGGCTCCCGCCGAACCCGCCACCCGGATCCACAACACCTCGCCGGCGCTGCTCCTCGGCTCGACCGGCGACCCCGCGACGCCGTACGCCGGGCAACTCGCGCTGCACCGGGCGCTCGGCGGTTCGCGGCTGGTGACGGTGGAAGGAGCGTTCCGGCACGCCGTGTTCCTGAAGGGCGACAAGTGCGTCGACGCGGCGGCGCGGGACTACCTGCTGAGCGGAGAGCTGCCTGCGGACCGGAGCTGCCGCTCGTGAGTGGTCGGTCGGGTTGGTCGTGAGTGGCGATTCGGGTTCTAACCCGAATCGCCACTCACGACCCACCGGACCACCGCGGATCAGCAGGCGAGATCGTGCCGCGGTCGCGCACCGGTGACCAGGAACCCCGTCGCGAGGTCGTTGGCGCACTTGTTGTCCTTGAACAGGTACGCCAGGTGCCCGCCCTGGTCGACGGTGACCATCCTGGCGCGGTCGCCGAAGGCTTCACGCAGCTTCCGCGCGCCCGCCAGCGGCGTGGCCGGGTCGCGGAGGTTCTGCACGATCAGCAGGTTCGACGGGCCGCGCCCGGTGATCTTCACCGGCGGTTCCACCGGCTCGGACGGCCAGAACGCGCACGGCGTGATGTTCGCGGCCGCCGCGCCGAACAGCGGATGCCGGAACCGGTCGATCGCGACGTTGCGCCGGTACGTCCCGACGTTCTCCGGCCAGTCCGAGTCGTTGCAGATCACGTGCAGCTGGCTCGCGATGTAGTTGTCGGCCGGATACGCCGTGCCGGTGGACGTTCCGGTGGCGGCAGGCGTCGGCACGGGTTTCCCGGTGTCGAGCGCGTGCCAGGTCTCGGCCAGCTGCGGCAGCTTCTTGTCGTAGTAGAGATAGGCGAAGGTGATCTGGCGGAACACCTGGCCGTTGTAGCCATCCGGACTCGGGGTCTTGTCCAGCCGCGCGGCGAGCTCGAAGTACTTCGCCGTCACCTCCGCCGGCGTCCGGCCCAAGCCGTACTCGGGTTTCGAAGCGGCGAACTTCGCGAAGTCCGGGAAACGATCTTCGACACCTTGCCCGAACAGCCGCGAGAACGACGCGTCCCAGCCGCCGGGCCCGGTCGCGCTGTCGATCAGGAACCGGTCGCTGCGCTCGGGGAACAACGAGGTGTACACCGAACCGAGGTAGGTGCCGTAGGAGATGCCGAAGTAGTTCACCTTCCGCTCGCCGAGTGCCTCGCGGACACGGTCCATGTCACGGGCGGTGTTGGCGGTGGTCATGTACGGCAGGAGCGGCGCGGTGGGCGAGGAGCCGCATTTCGCGGCGACGGCGGCGACCCGCTGTGCCTCGGACGTGACGTCGGCCGAGTCCCGGGCGTACCTCGGGATGTTGGACGGATGCTCAGCGACGGTCAGCCCGCAGGTCACCGGCGTGCTGTTGTGGACACCGCGCGGGTCCATCCCGATCACGTCGTAGCTGTCCAGCACGTCCTGCGGGATGTTCAGCTTCTTGAGGGTGTCCGGATAGGCCAGCCCTTCACCGCCGGGGCCGCCGGTGTTCGTCAGCAGCACACCGCGGCGCTTTTCAGGCTTGGTGCTCGCCAGCCGTGAGATCGCGATCTCGATGGTCTTCCCGCCGGGGTCACGGTAGTCCAGCGGGACCTCGAGGGTGCCGCACTCCAGGCCGAGGCCTGCCGCCTCCGCCGGGCAAGGCCCCCACTTCGGCGGGGGCGCCGCGGAAGCGACCGCCGGGGTCGCCGCGGTCAGCAAGGCGGCCGCGAGAACGGGGATCATGGCTTTGCGCATGGGTTTTCCTCCTCGGATGGGCCGGATCACCGGCGCGGTTCCCAGCGGAAGAGCCGCGAGGCCAGGACCACCGCGACGACGACCCACGCCAGGGTCGGGGCGAGCAGGAGCAGCGATTCGGAGACCGCGACGCCGCCGTTCCAGGCGTTGACCGCGAGTTCGGTGGCCGAACCGCCCGGCAGCAGGCGCTTGACCAGGGTCAGGTCGTCGGTGCCGCTGATGCCGACCCAGGAAGCGACCGCGATGACCCCGAGGCTCACCGGCAGCGTGGTGACCTGGGCGTGCTCGGGGGAGTTGGTCAGGCCCGCGGTGGCCAGACCGAGGCCGATCATCATGGCGACGGTGGCGAGGACGGCCAGCACCAGCAAGCCGATGTTCGCGGGTTTGCCGGTCACGAAGCCCAGCACGGTCATGATCACGGCCACCTGGACGAGCGCGATGACGGTGACCGGAAGCACCAGCCCGATCAGGATGGAGGCGTCACCGGCCGCTGTCGAGCGCAACCGCTTGAGGAACAGGTTCTGCCGCCGGGAGGCGAGCGTGGTCACCGAGCTGGCGTAGAGACCGAACGCGCACACGGTGAACATCACGATCGCCGCGATGTAACCGAGGCTGCCGATCTTGGCGAAGATTTCGTGCTGGTAGACGAAGAACGCGCAGATCGCGATGGGCATCACGAAACTGGTGATGAGGACCGAGCGGTTCCGGAAGATCTGGATCAGCTCGCTGCGGGCGATCGAAAGCATGACTGGAGTCCTTTGTGGAGTGAGTGGCTAGTCGTTGTCGATGGCGCGGAACACGTCGTCGAGCCTGGTCGGGCCCGCTTCGAGGTCCCGCAGCTCGATCGCGTGGTCCTGCGCCCACCGCAACAGGGTGTGCAGGTCCTTCTGCAGACCGAAGGTCTCGATGACGAACTTCCCGTCGTGCTCCCGCCTGCCCTGCAACGGCAGCGCCGGTGCCGGGGCGGGGAGGACGAAGCGGATCACGGCGGGCAGCGTCCGCGTCAGTTCGGAGACCGTGCCCTCCTGGTGGAACTTCCCCCGGTGCATCAGGCCGATGCGGTCTGCGCGCTGCTGGGCCTCTTCGAGGTAATGCGTGGTGAGCACGATCGTGGAGCCGTCCTCGCGCAGTTTGTCGACCGCGTCCCACAGCGCGTCCCGCGACTGGATGTCCAGACCGGTCGTCGGCTCGTCCAGGAACACCAGTTCCGGCGAGCCGTACACCGCGGTCGCGAAGTCGAGCCGCCGCTTCTCGCCACCGGAAAGCTGGGACACCTTCGTGTTCGCCTTGCGGGCGAGGTCCACGATGCCGAGCACCCGTTCGAGGCGGTCCGTGCGGTGGGTCAGCGTCCCGATCAGGCGGATCGATTCCTTCACCGTCAGGTCCGGTGAGAAACCGCTCTCCTGCAACATGATGCCCATCTTGGGCCGCACGGCGGCGCGGTCACGCGGGCTCTTTCCCAGGACACGGACCGTGCCCGACGTCGGGGTCCGGTGCCCTTCGAGGGTTTCCAGGGTCGAGGTCTTCCCCGCCCCGTTGGTGCCCAGCAGGGCGTAGAACTCGCCTCGCCCGACCTGGAAGGACAGGTCCTTCACGGCGTGGAAGTCGCCGTACTTCAGGTTCAGGCGGTCTACGTCGATCACTGGTGTCGAAGTCATACCTAGATCTCAACCGCTCCGGCCCGGAACGGCCAGTGCGGCCACGTCATGACCGGCCCATGACATTCTTCGGGGTGAACCATGACGTGGTGTCACTGGTGCCCTCCGTCGCGGAGGGCCGATACTGGGCCCATGTCTGATGTGGACACCGAGCCGGCGCGGGGAAAACTGCGCAAGCTCAATCTCACCATGTTCTTCCCGCTGTTCACCGTCGGCGGGGTGATCGTGGTGGCGTCGGACGCGCGGACCTGGTGGCATGTGGTCGTCCTGAGCTTGAGCGTGCTGGCGGCCATGGTCGCCTTCGTGCGGTGGACCTCGGGCGAGCTCATGCGGGTCGCGATCCCGTGCCTGGTCGTCACGGCCGCCGTGTGGCCGTTCTCCGTGCTGCTGATCGGCGGCGGGTCGGCGTTCTTCGGGATCCTTCTCGTGGGTTCCTTCGTCGTTCCCCAGCTTCCCCGGCACCGGGTCGCGGCCGCGATCGCGCTCGTCGTGTACATCGCGGCGGTGGGCGCGTCGAGGCTGCTGGTCTCCCACGAGGACATGTCCGAAGAACTGATCAGGTTCGTCTTCGTCCCCGCCGCGGTCACCGCCATCGTGCTCGGGCTCATGTTCCCCAACAAGCGGTTCTACGACGTCGTCCACGAACTCGAGGAGTCACGCGAGCGGGAGGCTGAACTGGCCGTCATCCGCGAACGCGTCCGCTTCGCCAGCGATCTGCACGACATCCAGGGCCACACCCTCCACGTGGTGAAGCTGAAGACCGCGCTCGCCACGAAACTGGTGGACATCGACGCCGAACGGGCCAAACAGGAGCTGAGGGAGATCCACGCGCTCGTCAGCGACACGATCACCCAGACGAAGGAACTCGCCTATGCTCAGCGGAGGCTCAACCTTTCCGCCGAACTGGAGAACGCGAGGAACCTTTTCGAGGCCGCGGGGATCCGCGTGCGGATCAACCGGGAGGGTGACGTCGATCCGGAGGCGGGCAGGCTGCTCGGCCAGGTCCTCCGCGAGACCACGACCAACATCCTGCGCCACGCCCAGGCGACGCGGGTGCGGATCACCCTGACGGAGTGGAGTATCGGCATCGTCAACGACGGCGCCCAGCGCGCACCACTGCCCGAACTCCGGGGGCTGGCCGCGCTCGGACAACGCGTCGTCGCGGAGGGCGGCGAGCTGACGGTGGAACAGGAAGACGGGCAGTTCGTCACGGCCGCGTCCTTCCCGGGCGGGCGTTCCGAAGCAACGGAGAAACGATGACCACGGTGGTACTCGCCGACGACGAAGCCCTGCTCCGCAAGGCGATGGCCGCGCTGCTCCCGCTCGAGGGCGAGATCACCGTCCTCGCCGAAGCGGAGAACGGCGAGGAGGCCGTCGAGGCCACCTTGCGGCACGAACCCGACGTCCTCGTCATCGACCTCGAAATGCCCGGTGTGGACGGGCTCGGCGCGGTCGCGGAGATCCGCCGCACCCGGCCGGACCAGGTCATCCTCATGCTGACCAGGCACGCGAAACCCGGTGTGCTCCGCAAAGCCCTCAAACTCGGGGTGCAGGGATTCGTCAGCAAGGCGGCCGAACCCTCGCACATCACGTTCGTCATCGCCGCCCTGCACCAGGGCAAACGCTGGATCGACCCGGACGTCTCCGCGCTCGCCGTGGTCGACGACTGTCCCCTCACCGAACGGGAGCTCGAGGTGCTGCGGGTGACCGGGGAGGGGTATTCCGTCGCCGAGATCGCCGCTCAGCTCCACCTCGCGCAGGGCACGGTGCGCAACTATCTCTCGAACGCCATGCAGAAGACCCAGACGCAGACCCGGCACGAAGCCGCCAGATACGCGCGTGAGCACGACTGGCTTTAGTCTGCCCGGATGTGGGCGCGTTCGCCCTGCGGTCCGAAAAGGACAAGGGTCTCGACGGCATGACCGTCGGCGGAGCCGAGCCAATGCGGCAGCGCGGTGTCGAACTCGGCGGCCTCGCCGGGCGGCAGGACCATGTCGCGGTCGCCGACCACCAGCCGGAGCCGTCCATTGAGGACATACACCCACTCGTAGCCGCCGTGGGTCTGCGGCGTGGGTTCCGCCGGTTCGGGGCGACTGGGAATGAGCATCTTGAAGGCCTGCACGCCGCCGGCGCGGCGGGTGAGCGGCAGGAAGGTCATGCCGTGCCGGTGGATCGGCTGTAAATGGATCCGCGGGTCGCCGGTCCGGGGTGCGCCGACGAGGTCGTCGAGCGGGACGCCGTGCACGCGCGCGAGTGGTAGCAGCAGTTCCAGTGTGGGCCGCCGCCCGCCGCTTTCCAGCCGTGACAAGGTGCTTTCCGAGATCCCGGTCGTCGCCGACACCTCGGCCAGGGTCAGGCCACGGCGTTTGCGCAGCGCGCGCAACCGGGGGCCGACCGCGTCCAGTACCTCGTCCGTCTCGTCCGCCATGCCGTCGATCTTGCCAGGTCGGCAAGTTTTCGTGCCAGTTCGCGTCGCCCGAGGCGACAGTGGCGACCATGAACGCGACGAAATTCTGGGACGGGCTCTACGAACGGCGTTCCACCGGAACGCCGAAGGTGAACGCGAGACTGGCCGAGATAGCCGGCCCGCTGGCCCCTGGCGCGGCGCTCGATCTCGGCTGCGGCGGCGGGGGAGACGCGCTGTGGCTGGCCGCCCGGGGCTGGCGGGTGACCGCGGTCGACATCTCCGGCGCGGCCGTGCGTTCGCTCCGGGAGCGCGGTGGGCCGATCACGGCCCTCCGCGTCGATCTCGCCGAGGAGTTCCCTTACGGCTCCTTCGATCTGGTGTCCGCGCAGTACTTCCACGCCCCGTTCGAACTGGACCGGGCCCGCGTGCTGCGGACCGCCGCGAACTCGGTGAACCCCGGCGGACGGCTGGTCGTCGTCGATCACGGCTCGGCCGCGCCGTGGTCTTGGGACCAGAACGCTCAGTACCCCACGCCACTGGAAGTGGCCGCTGAGCTGGCCCTCGATCCGGTGGAGTGGTCGGTCGAGCGCGCGGAGGCCTCGGAACGGCACGCCACCGGTCCGTCGGGACAGACCGCGACCGTCGTCGACCACATCCTGGTGCTCAGGCGAGGGGAGCGATGAGCCGGAAACGCGACACCGGGCCGCCGTCGACCGGAGCCGGTGAGAAGGACGTGCTCGCCGGTTTCCTCGGCTACTTGCGCGCCGCGATCATGGCCAAAGCCGACGGAGTGCCTGAAGAGCGGGCCCGCGTGCCGGGCGTGCCCTCCGGCACGAACCTGCTCGGCCTGATCAAGCACCTGACCCAGGTGGAACGGCACTGGGTGCTCGGGCACGACGTCACCGACTGGAAAGCGACGTTCCATTCGTCCCCGGAGGACACGACGGCGTCACTTCTCGCCGCTTACCGGGAAGTCATCGCCGAAGCGAACGACGAGGTCGCGTCCTGGACCGACCTCTCCGAAGCGGGCCCCCGCCGGGGATCACGGCGCTGGACGCTGACCCATTTGATCGAGGAAACCGCACGCCACGCGGGACACGCCGACATCCTGCGCGAACTGATCGACGGCGCCACCGGGCGCTGAAACGGAGACTTCCATGCTTCACCGAGCCGCCGCGTTCGTCGCGGCCCTCGTCCTGATGACGGCCTGCGGTTCGCCACCGGCCGCCCCGCCCTACGAAGAGATCACCCGCGGCGACGCGAGTTTCGCGGAGCAGTTCCGCCACGAGTTCGCCGAGGTCGACGGCGTGAAGATGCACTACGTCACCGGCGGAAAGGGTGCCCCGCTCGTCCTGCTGCACGGCTGGCCGCAGACCTGGTACGGCTGGCACCGCGTCATGCCCGCGCTGGCCGAGCATTTCACCGTGTACGCGCTCGACCTCCCCGGCCTCGGGGACAGCACCGGCGCGCCGCCCAGCTACGACAAGGCCACCCTCGCCCGCTACGTGCACGGCCTCGTCGCCGGACGGCTGGGCCTGCGCGACGCCCGGATCGCCGGCCATGACCTCGGTGCCGCTGTCGCCTTCCAGTACGCCGCGCAATTCCCCGGCGATCTCACCAAGCTCGCCTATCTCGACCTGCCGCTGCCGGGCCCCGCGCTCGATGCGACGGCGTACCGGAACCTGAGCTGGCATATCGCTTTCCACTCGCAGAAAACGGTTCCGGAAGCCGTCGTCGGCGACGACGTCCGCGAATATCTTTCCCTTTTCTATCCCCAGGTCGCCTATTCGGGGACGGCTTTCGGCGGGCCCGGGGCGCCGTCGCCGTTCGACGAGGCCGAGATCGGCGAATACGCCCGTACCTACAGCAAGCCGGAGGTCCTGCACGGCGGTTTCGAGCTCTACCGCACGCTCGGCCAGGACGCGACCGCCAACACCGGCGCGAAGCCCATCACCACTCCGACCCTGCTGATGACCGCCGAAGGGCTGCTCGAACCGCAGAAGGCGACCCTGTCGCCCCGCGTCGCCGACCTCGCCCGCGCCGTCGAGGTGCCCCGGGCCGGGCACTGGCTCGCGGAAGAGAACCCGGAGTTCGTGAGCGCCGAGCTGGTCAAGTTCCTGAAGTAGCCGTCCGGTCCGTGAAGGCCTCCTTCCCTACCCTGAAGGTAGGGAAGGAGGCCTTCACGGACTGCCGAGTGCGCTATCGGCGGCCACCAGGCTCAGCGAGGGAACAGTCGCCCGGCCGCCTTGAGCAGATCGTCCAGCTCCGAGGAGAGGGAGCCGGCTTTCTGTGCGAAGGTCGAGGTCTTCAGTTCGGGCGGTGGCAGTCGTTTCTGCAGCCGGGCCAGTGTCTGTCGCTCGTTTTCGGCGATCGTGAGATCGGCGGCGCAGCGCGTCGTCCCGGTGGTCAGGCCCAGCGACTGGATCAGCGTCTGCGTGTCGTACCTGGCGGCGGCGCCGTAGTCGACGATCCGGGTGCTGGCCTCGAGACAGCTCGTCACCGCGTTCTTGTACCGCTCGTTCCGGATCAGCTCGGGCAGCTGTTCGCGAGCGGCGGTGGCGGTCTGGTCGATCACGGTCATCGTCGACCATTGGCTCTGGAGCACGGAATCTATCGCCAGGCCGACCTCCGCCGGCCGCAGCGCGACGGTGACGGCCGTGCCCGGTTCCAGCGTCGTGCCGCCGAGGACGCCCGGTGATCGGCTCGCGCGGAAGATCTGCACCATCGCCGGCACGCCGCCGTGTTGCAGGACCGTCGCCGGACGGGCGGGCTGAACCAGCCAGACGTCCTTGGTGTCGTTGCCGATGAAGACCGACGTGCCGATTTCGTCGGTGCACATGGCCAGCCCGGAAATGTCCCGCAAGGCCCCGCCGGTCATCACGAGGGGTACGCGTTTCCCGGTCGTGGCGTCGGGACAGCCGGGGTCGCCCCCCTCATCGGGAAAACGTGTCTGCAGGTCGTCGGCGAACCGGGAACCGTTACACGGCGGGATCCGCTATCTTCTGCTCATGGGGGAGAATGCGAGCGCCCGTGACGTGGCGCAGCGGCTGGCGGATTCGGTGAACAAGGTCTCGGTCGGCCGCGTGTACGACTATCTGCTCGGCGGGGTGCACAACTACGCCGTCGATCAGCAATTCGCCGAGGAACAGCTCCGGCTCGTCCCGTCGATGCGCGATTTCGCCCGTGCCAACCGGGCTTTCCTCGGCCGTGCCGTTCGCTACATGGTCGATCAGGGCATCCGGCAGTTCGTGGACATCGGTTCCGGGCTGCCGACCCAGGGCAACGTGCACGAGGTCGCCGAAGAGGTCGCGCCGGGCGAATGCCGGGTCGTCTACATCGACAACGAGCCGATCGCGCAGGCGCACGCGGAGATCCTGCTGGAGCAGACGGCCGACCCGGCCCGGCACACCGCGCTGGACGGCGACTTCCACGAAGGTCTCCGGCTGTGGAAGAAGGTGCTCGGCACCGGGTTGATCGATCCGGGCCAGCCGATCGGCCTGCTGGCGGTGGCGTTGCTGCATTTCATGCCCGACGAAACCGCCCCGCACGTCACCCTCGGCCGCTATCTGGAGCAGTTGCCTTCCGGCAGTCTCATGGCACTTTCGCATATCCACGTTCCGGTCGAGGACACCGTGCTGCACGCACAATCGGCGAACGTCGTCGATTCCTACCGCCGCCGGACAAACAGCGCCATCACGCTTCGCGGGCGGGAGGAGATCGCCGCATTCTTCACCGGACTGCGGCCGGTCGAGCCCGGTCTGGTGTGGTTGCCGGAATGGCGTCCCGAAGGCGGACCGCTGCACGAGGAAGATTTGGTGGGGTCTCGCGGATTGGCGGGCGTGGCCCGTAAACCCTGAGCCTCGTGAGTGGTAAGGACGGTTAGAACCGTCCTTACCACTCACGAGGCTTTGTCGGTCAGGAACGGGTCAGCGTGACCCCGTAGGTGTTCGCCGCGTCCACGACGGGCTGGTAGTAGGAGTACGAGCCGGTGGCGTTGGAGCCCTGGTTGTACCCGCAGTCGTGCCCGTCGTCGGGGCCGCCGGAGGTCATGCCCTGCGCGGTGTTGCCCGCGATGTAGGCGCCGCCGCTGTCGCCGCCTTCGGTGCAGACCGTGGACTTCGCCAGGCCCTTGGTGGCGACGCTTTCCCCGTTGTAGCGGACGGTCTGGTTGTAAGCGGTGATCTTGCCGCAGGTCCAGCCGGTGGTGTTGCCCGCCTTGCACAGCGTGGTGCCGACCGGCGCCTTCGAGCTGCCGGTGATCTGCACCGTGGTGCCCTTGCGGGTGTCCACGTAGCCGCGGCCGGTGTCTTCGTCGTCGATGTCCATCAGGCCCATGTCGGCCGACGGGAACTCGGTGGCGACGCCCCGGCCGATGTGGACGCCGTTGCGGTTGAGGATGTCCGGGTTGCCTTCGACGCAGTGCCCGGCGGTGAGCAGCACGTTGTCGCCGTCACTGGTGGTGCCGGGGAAGCCGAGGGAGCAGTTGGTGCCGGGGTCGAGGTCCATGATCTGGCCGGGGATGACGTCGGCCTGCGTGGTGTTGCCGTTGGCGACCCCGGTCCGGACGGTCACGCCGGGCAGCGCCGAAAGCCTGCGGACGAGGGCGCGGTCCGCGCCCTGCTGCACGGTGACGACGACCTGGTCGGCCGCGAGTTCCGGACCCCAGGACTGCACCTGGGCGACGTCCTTGCCGATCACGCTGCCGACGGTGGCGGTCAGGGCGTCCAGCGCCTTCTCGCCGCGGGCGCCGGTGCGCGCGGTCAAACCGGCCGCGCGGAGTGCCTGGGCGGATCCGGCGTCGGAGTTCACCACGAGGGCGCCGGCGTCGTCGAAGTACGCGCCGTCGGTGTGCAGGCCACGTGTTCTGATGCTCTCCAGCGACGAGATCAGGTTCTTCTCGTGGTCGAGTTTCTGCGCGGCCTGAAGCGGGCTGACCTGGAGCTGGGCCGCGAGGGTCTCGAGCATCGTCTGGTCGTAAGCGGTGACCGGAGCGGCGGTCGCCGGAACGGCGAACGCGCCTATTCCGGCGCAGACGCTCAGCAGAGTGAGCATGACGGGTCCGCGAATTCGCATGCGAATTTCCTTCGATAAGGAGGGAACGACGAACCGCCGGAATATGTTCTAAAAGGCAGGGACCGGGCGGTTCATCTCGACGTCACGCAGATTACGAGCGGCTGACTATCGTGTCGTAGCGCCGAAAGTAGGTTCCGTTGAACCGGTACTACTTTCGTATGCGGAAAACGTGAATTGCCTGCGTATTCTATTGCGCGGAAGTGTCAATGGCGCAAAAGTGTCAGCGATTCGGGTTCTCGCCGAGATAGGTGTCCAGCGCGGCGGCGCCGGAGAGCAAGGCACGGCCCCTCGCCGAGAGCCGGGTGTGCCAGTCGTGCAGTGTCGACTCGAGGGGCACGACGCCTCCGGCCGAGCGGACCTGCTCGATCAGCGGCGCGATCCGCTCCAGGAGATAGCCGCCCCGCCTGAGCTGATGGGTCAGCTTGGCGTCGCGCACATCGGCCGGGCTGTACACGCGGTAGCCCGTCCGCGGGTCGCGTTCGGGCCGGAGAAGGCCGGCGCGTTCCCATTTCCGGAGGGTGGCGGGCCGGACGCCCAGTTTCCGCGCCAGCGGGCCGACGAACAGGTCGCCCCGCTCCTGCGGCACGGGCTCGAGTTCGCGGAGCGCGGCCGCGACGGCCTGGAGGGTGCGGCGGTCGTCGAGCAGCTGGGCGTGACTCTCGTCGACGAGCCGGAGCGCCTCCTCGACCGCGCCCCGGTTGACCTCGGTCATGATCGACGTCGCCGTCGCGTGGCCGTGTCCCGGCACGAGCGCGAGGAACGCGCGCAGGGCTTGCGCGTGCAGCGGGGTATAGGTGCGATAGCCCTGCGGACCGCGTTCGGCCGCCGGGAGGATGCCGTCCGCCTCGTAGTTGCGGACGGCCTGCGTCGACAGACCGTGCTTACGCGCGAGATCGACCGGCCTGAGCCGTTCGCGGGTTTGAAGGTTTCGGCCCACTGTCCTGCCATCGTCGCTGCGAAGTGCCAACCGGCGATTCAACGATACAGTCGAGTGAATGGCAGCGGCGGAACAGAACCTCACGATCGACCTCGACCTGGCGGAACTACGTGCGGTCACGGCCTTCTCCGTGGCCTGCGCGGAGCCCGCCCTGGCGATCTTCGAGCGCGAGTGCCCGGAGGATCCGCGTCCGCGGGCCGTGCTCGACGAGGCACGCCGGTTCGCGGCCGGGGGCAAGCGGACGAAGGCGTTGCGGGTGACCTCGTTGGACGCGCACCGGGCGGCTCGGGCCGCCAGGGAAAGCGGTCGTGAAGCCGCGTTCGAAGCGGCCCGGGCCGCCGGCCACGCGGGAGCGTCCGCGTATCTGCATCCGCTGGCGAAAGCGACTCAGGTCCTGCACATCCTGGGAGCCGCCGCGAATGCGGCGCGCGCCTTCGAACTCGAGGCCGGTGATGACCCCGCCGTCGGCGCCGGGTACGTCGAGAAGTTTGCCGGTCTCGCCGGTCCTGTCGTGGTGGACGTCCTGAAGCGCTACCCGGACGCCCCGGGCGGCGGTCGCCGGGCAGGGGAGTTGCTGCGGACGCTGGACGCGTCGTTGCGGTCGCGTTCGGTCCTCTAAGCGCGTGGGGAGTCCGCTCGCCGCTCGTACCGCTCCCGCGCTCGCTGATAGGCCGTGCCGAGCAGTTCGCGAGTGACCTCTTCGGTCCGGGACGCCGGGTTCACCACCGCCAGCCAGCCCGCGGTTCCGTACACGGGATGGGCGATCACGGTGTCGGTGACGCCGGGGTCGACGTCGGTTCCGGCCGCTTCCCGGGGTGCGCGGCCGAGCCGCCGGGCGAACTCCTCCTTACCGGCGTGGATGTTCACGCGGAACGTGTCCGGCCGGTCCAGGCGCGAGGTCTCGTCGCCGGGGTAGTTCTTGGTCACGACCGTCGCGAAGGGCTGGACGTTCGTGGGGACGACGCCGTCGGGTGAGTAGTAGAAGAACGCGTCGCCCCAGCTGAGCTCCGGCCAGTCGTCGCCGGGCGCGGGGGTGAGGGCCAGGACGCCGTCGAGGTCCGACACGAAGCTGATGATCTCTTCGATGGTCATGTGCTCAAGCGTCACATTAAAGTGCTTATGGAGGGTTCGACCACGTTTCCGACGGAGTGAAGGTGTCAAGTCTCAAATCGGCCGGGATGCGCACCGCGGAGGTCGCGCGGCGGGCGGGGTACTCCGTCCAGCAGGTGCGCAACCTCGAACGCGACGGCGTGCTCCCGGAGGCGACGCGGACGGCCTCGGGGTACCGGAGCTACGGGGAGGTCCATCTCCGGTCCGCGCTGGCCTATCGCGCGCTCGCCGCCGGGGTGGGGCCGGTCGAGGCCAAGAAGATCGTCCGCGCGCTGCACCGTGACCCACTCGCCGAGGTGCTCGCGCTCCTCGACGCGGCCCATGCCCGGCTCGACGCCGAACGCGCGGATCTGCGGGAGGCCACGGAAGCCGTCCGGGTGATCTCCCGCGAACCGATCGAAGACGTGCGCGGCTCGGACTCGATGGGTGTCTCCGAACTCGCGTCGGCGCTCGGTCTGCGTCCGTCGACATTGCGGCACTGGGACGCGGAACGGCTCGTCGTCCCCGGCCGCGATCAGCGCGGGACGCGGCGGTACACGCCGTCCCAGGTGCGGGACGCGCGGATCGTGCACCAGCTGCGGCTCGCCGGGTATCGCGTCGCGCCCCTTCGCGCGCTCATGCCGGAGTTGCGGCGATCCCGGAGGCTGGAGGACGTCGCCTCAGCGCTCGCCGTCCGGGAGGCCGCGATCACGGCCCGCTCGCGAGCGCTTTTCGACGGCACCGCCGCGCTTTCGCTCATCGCCACGGCAGGCTAGGCCGTGGTCTTCCGTTCGCGCAGGGCCGCGAGCGCCTTGTCCGCGTGGACGTCGAACTTCAGCTCGCTCTTGATCACCTCGAGGACCTTGCGGTCGGTGTCGATCACGAAGGTGCGCCGTTTGGCGTGCAGCGGGCTGAACCTGCGCCAGACGCCGAACTGCTTGGCTACGGCACCATCCACATCGGACAGCAGCGGGTAGTCGAAACCGTGCAGGGTGGAGAATTCGCGCTGTTTGGTGACGCCGTCCGGGCTGATCCCGACGCGGTGGGCGCCGACGTCGGCGAATTCCGCGGCGAGGTCGCGGAAGTGGCAGCTCTCGGCGGTGCAGCCACCGGTCATCGCGGCGGGGTAGAAGAACAGCACGACCGGGCCGGTGGACAGGAAGTCCGACAGTGTGCGGTCCTGGCCGGTGTCGTCGGGCAGGGTGAAGTCCGGGGCGAGGTCTCCTTGGTCCATGTCCGGCTTTCGGAGCCGGGTGCGCGCCGGATTGGTCCCGGATCTCAGCGGGTGCAGCGCCAGAAGACCGTCGCGTTGTACGGGAAGAGGATCTTGTCGTACTCCTCGCAGTCCGGGAAACCGGCCCAGGTCGCCTGGTTCCTGGCGTCGTGCCGGGCGTAGACGAGTTCGAGGCCGAAGTCGCTCGACCCGTGCCCGACGAACTCCCTGGTCTCCTGCGTGCTCGCGGAAGCGGGGGTGGCGATCGTGCCCAGGACGGCGGCCGCGCCGAGCAACGCGAGCAGTGTTTTCCTCATGCCGACCACGGTAGAGCGGGAGTGGTTCGCGGTTCGCCCGCTGGATGGGCGTTCTCGCGGCCTCCGTCCGTCGTAGGTAACAAGGACCCGGAGGGTGCGAAAACGGATATCGTCGCGGCATGTCTACTCGCAAGGTCGGCACGCAGCGTGCCTTCGACGAAGCGGCGGCCGATTTCGCCGCGTTGGGGCGCTATCTCTGGGAGCCGATCGGCGCGGCCACGGTGGCGGCCGCCGGACTCGGCCGCGGAGCCCGTGTCCTCGACGCCTGTTGCGGGACCGGCGCGTCCGCGATCCCGGCGGCGCGGGTGGTCGGCCCCGAGGGGGTGGTGGACGCGCTCGACCTCTCCGGTCCGATGATCGGCGAGTTGCGCCGGTTGTCGGCGGACCTGCCGCAGCTTCGCGCGCACCAAGCCGACGCGACGGCGTGGGAAACCGACGGGTACGACGCGGTGTTGACCGCGCTCGGCATTTTCTTCTTTCCCGACATGGCGGACGGCACCGAGCGGCTGATCAGGCGGGTCCGGCCCGGCGGGCGGGCCGTGTTCACCATCTGGCGCGGCGGATCCATGGTGACGGCGGGCCGGTACGTCGGCCGGGCGATGGCCGCGGTGACCGATTCCGCGCCGCCGCCGGAACGCGAGCCCGGGTTGATCGACCGGATCAACCAGGCCGGGAGCTACGCCGAGTGGCTTTCCGCGCGTGGTCTGTCCGATGTGGACGTCGTGGTCAACGAACTGCGGCTGACCATGACGCCGGAAGTGGCGTGGCTGGTCATCATCGGTTCCGGCTTCCGGGGTCTTCTTTCCGATCTCGAACCCGCTGTCGTCGAGCAGGTACGCGAGCGTTATCTCGATTCCTTGCGCGACGAGGGCGTGACCGAGCTCGACGTCACCACGCTGATCGGCTCCGGCACCGTCGGCTGACCCCGCGTTCAGAGGACTAAACGCGAGGGGTGGCGGGTTTCGGTGTACAGTCGTTCACTCAAACCGGGTGAACGGCGGGTACGGGGTGCGACCAGTCAAGGACTCCTCTGTTCGGGACCGCGGGCAAGGGCCGTTCGGCTCATGGCTGCTCGGTCCGCTCGATCAGGACGCGGCCGTGTTGCGCCGTCGCGTCCAGGGACTGCTCACCGGGACGCTGATCGCGACCAACGTCATCGGCGCGCTGGTCGTGGTCGGCCTGGCGGCACTGCTGATGCCCTCACCCGGCATGTCCGGCGAACTCGTCCGGGTCACCGCGATCGCTGTCCCCGTCTACGTGGTCTCCGCCGTCGTCGTGGGGGCGATGTGGGGCACCCGCGGCGCGCTGCGGACGTTGCGCTGGGCGGCGGACGGCCGGACGCCGACCGACGCGGAGCGCGCCGCCTGCCTCCGCGTGCCGTTGCGCCTGACCTTGGTCCAGGCGGTGTTGTGGGGCATCGCGACCGTGGTGTTCGGCGTGCTGGCCGCGCTGGTGCAGCCGCGGGTCGCGCTGACCGAACTGCTCGTCGTCGCGTTCGCGGGCGTGGTCGTCTGCGCGATCGCTTATCTGGCAGGGGAGTTCATCCTCCGGCCGTACGTGGCCCTTGCCTTGGCGGGCACCTCGCCCGAGCGGCCCCTCAGCGGTGGGGTCAACCTGCGGATGCTGCTGTTCTGGTGCCTCGGCACCGGCGTTCCGGTCGCCGGGCTGGTGGTCACGGCGGTGCTGGCGTGGGTGCGCGGCGACGTGTCGACCACGAAGCTCGCGGTCTCGGTCGTCGCCCTCGGCCTGGTGGTGCTGTGCTTCGGCCTGCTGGTGACGGTGTTCACCGCTCGCGCCGTGGTGAACCCGATCCGGTCGGTGCAGCACGCGCTGGGCCGCGTGCGGGCCGGGGACTTCGCCGTGGAGATCCCGGTCTACGACGGCACCGAACTCGGTCTGCTGCAGGCGGGTTTCAACGGGATGGCCGTCGGTCTCGCCGAACGCGAACGTTTGCGGGATCTGTTCGGCAGGCACGTCGGCGAGGACGTCGCGATCGAGGCGATGCGCACGTCCGCCGAACTCGGCGGCACGGTGCGGACGGTGTCGGTGCTGTTCGTCGACCTGATCGGTTCGACCGCGCTGGCCGCGAGCCGTCCGCCCGAGGAGGTCGTCGGCCTGCTCAACCGGTTCTTCGCGGTGGTGGTCGACGAGGTCGATCGCAACCACGGGCTGGTCAACAAGTTCGTCGGTGACGCCGCGCTCGCGATCTTCGGCGCGCCGGTGCGGCTGGACGACCACGCGACGCTCGCGCTGTCCGCGGCCCGCGCGATCGGGCGCAGGCTGGCGGCGGAGGTGCCGGAATGCCCGGCCGGGATCGGCGTGGCGACGGGCGAGGTGGTCGCCGGGAACGTCGGCGACCCGCGGCGGTTCGAGTACACGGTGATCGGCGACCCGGTCAACGAAGCCGCCCGGCTCACGGAACTGGCGAAGAACGTCGAAGCCCGGTTGCTCGCTTCGTGGACGGCGATCGAGTCGGCGGCCGAGGCCGAGGCCGCACAGTGGAAGGCGACGGAGGACGTCACCTTGCGAGGTCGCACCCGCCCCACGACGCTCGCGACCCCGCGTCCCTGAGCCTTTGGTGGCGGATTCACAGCTCTTGTGAACGGACAGTGAATCTTGCGCGTGTCCGCGCGTCGTGACTCCGTGGACCCGCGCTTTCCTGCCGTCCCGACGTCGCGCTTCCTGTGAACGATCACAGCGTTTCCTGACCGTCGCGCGAGGGCGTTGTCCCCGGGGGCGCCGCGGCGCACGGTGATCTCGGCCGGGAGCACCTCGTCCGGCCGGCGGCCACCTTTGGTGCGCCTCTCCCCATCCCCATGTCAAAGGAGACATCTGTGAAGAGCTTATCGAGTCGGCGGGTGACCCGGGCCGTGCTGGCGACCGGTGCCGCGGTCTTCGCGTTGAGCATGGTGCCCGCCGCCGCCCTCGCGCAGCCCGGCGGGGACGGCGACCGGCCCAGCGGTCTGATCAAGACCGAGACCCACACCCAGGTGCGCGAGATCGCCCCGGTCGCGGGCACGGCGATGACGGTCGCCTCGACCGCGGCCTCCAAGCAGTTGAACTACACCCAGCAGGTGCAGCAGTACAACCAGTGGTGCTGGGCCGCGGACGGTTCGAGCATCGAACGCTCGATGGGCGGAAGCGCCACGCAGGCCCAGTTCTGCGCGGCGGGCAAGGGAACGCAGGCGGGGTACTGCCCGAACCAGGCGGCACAGATCTCCGAGATCATCCGCGGGTTCCGCGGTACCGGCTTCTCCGCGCAGGACGCCGGTGGCCCCATCGGTTTCACCTCGGTCGTCAGCCAGGTCGACTCCGGGATCCTGAACCTGACGGGGATCTACTGGACTTCGGGCGGCGGCCACGCCCAGGTGATCTACGGCTACGACACCACGAGCCAGTCCATCATGGTCGGTGACCCGTGGGCGTCTTCCCCGCGGTACAAGACCTGGAACTACAACCAGTACCGCCGCAACGCCCAGCACACCTGGAACGACACCATCGTCAACATCCGGAAGGGCTGAGACGCGGTCATGAACAGGATCTGCCGGAAGTTCTCCGGTTGTCTCGTGCTGGCCGTCGCGGCACTCTTGCCGGTCACGTCGCCCGCCGCGGCGAGCGAAGGAGTCGTCCCGCCCTCGGCCGACGATCTCGCCGCCGCTGTGCGCGTCGCCGGTGAGCCGGGCGCGATCGGTCTCGCGAAATCGAACTTCCGGCAGGTCGACCGCATCGAGCCGCAGCGGATCACGGTCAGCGAGCGCGGTGTGGCGGTCTACACGCTCAATCCCGATTTCGTCCGCGGCACCGCCGGCGCCCCGGCCGGTGCTTTGAGTTCCGTCGCCGTGACGGCCACCGCCGACTCCGGCCAGAAGGCGACTCTGCAGGCGATGCCGGACGGCCCGGGAAAGTGGGTCGCGGCCGGCGCGTTCTCCGGGAACGACGAAGAGACCTTCAGCGCCCGGCTCCGGCCCGGTTCGGTCCTGCTCAACGAACCTCAGATCGACGGCTGGTACGACCTCGGCGCGGACGACGTCGTACTCCTGCGGGCGAGCCTTCCCCAGTCGGAGGTGGGAAAGTCCCTCTCGCTTCCCGACTACCAGCGGAAGGTGCACGACCGTTACGGCGACAAGATGCCGGGCTCGGACTATCAGCGCAATCAAGGAATCGGCTTCGCCCCGGCCGGCCCGCAGCCCGTCGACGGCGGTGTGCCCGTCGCGATTCTGGCCGGATCGATCGCCGGGGGAGTGGCCGTGCTCGCCCTCGCGGTGTTCTTGGTCTGGCGCAAGCGCCGGCTCACTCCCAGATGAGGTCGATTCCGGCGATCCCGACGCCGAGGTCTTCGAAATACGCGCTGACCGTGGCTCCCGGCCCGCAGAACAACGGTTCGCTGACCACGGGAGGAAGTTCTTCGCGCTCGCGGACGGTTTTGACGCAGCGGGCCGGGATCGCTCCGGCGTCGAACCGCATCCGGAGAAGGTAGGCGGACATGCGAGAGCGCACTGTCCGGTGAAAACAGGTCGAACGGACGGACTCGGCCAGGTGTAACGTGAACGCGAAGGTGTGCGTCTCGCCCTCGGCCAGGCCACGGTCGAAGAGGAGCTCAAAGACCATTCCCGGTGATGAGGTACTTCTTCGCACTCTGCCTCTTCGACAACCGTCGACGGCGACGACGGACGTGGCCTCCATGTCGGTGCCGGGTTCGTCCTGGTGGGTCACCACGAAGCCGTCCGCTCCGGTTTCCCGCGCCCGGACGACCATCGTCGAGGTGATCTCCACGATCCGGCCTTCCACCGTCATGGTCAGCACGTCGACGACGGTCACGACGTCGACCTTCGCGTTTCCCGCCGCACCGGGTGACTCGCTCAGTTCGTCCAGCAGCGAGCAGGTTTCGGCCCAGCTCTGCCGTAGTTCCGGCAACGACGGCCTGCGGTCGCCTTCGCCGGGAGACCTCCGCTGCGGGCCGATCAGGACGACCAGGCTGTCCGCGGGCAGGCCCAGCACCGCTTCGAGCGCGCGGACGATGTCGAGCGACCGCGGCGTCGACGGATGCCGGAGTCCGCGCTGCCAGTAGCTCAGGGTCGATTCGGCCACGGAAACCCCGCGTGCCGCCAGATGCGCCCGGATCCGGGACAGGGAAAGGCCGCGGTGATCCACCGCCTCGGAAAGCGCGCGATGGAAGGGGCCGGACCTGACCGCGTCCGGCACCGCTCGCCGTGCGCTGGGCTCCTTGGTTTCCTGGTACATAGGGCACCCCCACCGGGACCGGGTCGGGCGCACAGCATGTTGCAGTCCGGTGGCGGACGGCAACCGTCGAAGGTCGAGAACCGGACTTTCCGCCCCCTCAGGCGAACTCGAGCCGCAGGCCGGAGAGGCCGCGCAACGTCACCTGCTTCACCCAGGCCGGCTCGGAGGTCCGGTGGAAGGCGAGGCCCGCGCCGAGCAGCGCTTCGAACACGGTCCGCCCTTCCAGCCGTGCCAACGGGGCGCCGAGGCAGAAGTGGATGCCCTGTCCCAGCGCGAGATGCCTCGGTGAGGGCCGGTCGACGTCGAAGCGGTCCGGGTCCTCGTACGCGCGAGGGTCGCGGTTGGCCGCTCCCAGCAGAACGACCGTCTGGGCGCCTTCGCCGACGAACCGGTCGCCGACGGTCGCGTCCCGCAAGGCGATGCGGGTGGTCAGCTGGACGGGGGAGTCGTACCGGAGCATCTCCTCGACCGCGTTCGGGATCTTCGACCGGTCGTCGGCCAGTTTCCGGAGCTGCTCCGGGTGGTTCAGCAGCGCGAGGATCCCGTTGCCGATCAGGTTGGTCGTCGTTTCGTGCCCGGCGACCAGCAGGAGCATCGCGGTGATCACCAGCTCGCCCTCGCTGAGTCTGTCGCCCTCGTCGGAAACCGACACCAGGTCGGAGAACAGGTCGCCGGTCGGCCGCTTCCGCCGGTCCTTCGCCAGTTCGCGGAAATAGGCGACGAACTCGCGGCGGGCGGCGACCGCCGCGGCGACGGTCTCCTTCGCGATCAGGAAGGACGGGTCGAGCGCGCGCCCCATCGCGTGCGACCAGCCCTCGAACCGGTCGCGATCGGCGAGGGGCACGCCGAGCATCTCGCTGATGACGACGACCGGCAGCGGCTTCGCGATCTCGGTCATCAGGTCGAATTCGCCCATTTCGAGCGCTTTCGAGACCAGTTCCTTCGCCAGTTCTTCGACTCGCGGGGCGAGTTGCTCGACCATCCTCGGCGTGAAGGCTTTGGAGACCAGCCGCCGCAGCCGCGTGTGATCGGGCGGATCGAGCCCGAGGAACGACCGGATCACGCGGCCCTCGTCGTCCACCGGCTCGTTTTCGTGCGGATCCGGCAGCACCTCCGGCTCCGAATGCCCGAACGCGGGGTTCTTCAGCAGCGCGGAGGCCTCCTCGAACCCGCTCACCACGAAGAACCGGTCGGCGGCCTCGAACACCGGTCCGCGGCCGAAGACCTGACGGTAGAACGGGTACGGATCGGTCCTGGTCTCCGGCGTGAGCAGGTTCTCGAGCATGGCCCGATCCTATGCTCAGCCGTCGAGGATCTCCGCCGGTGTGACGAAGCGGTACCCCAGCGCCCGCAACGAGTTCACCAGATCCCGCAGGCCGCCCTCGCCGAGGAACGGGTGGTAGAAGAAGCTCGCCACGTTGTCACGGACGACGAGCGCGCTCTGGGCGTCGGCGAGCATGTCGACGGCGGTGCGGGCGGCGTGCTGGTTGAACGCGATGGGCGCCACGTTGCCGATGTTCTCGGGGACGACGTTCGCCCCGTAGACGTCGCGCACCGGATACGGGAAGAACTGGCCGTACACCTGTTCCGAGGTCGCCGTGGCCGTCGAGCCGCAGCGGCCGCCGGGGCAGAAGCCCGCGTAGTAGCTGCCGCGGTCGTAGCGTCCCTGGAAGAGCGCGGTGGTCTGCTGGTAGTCCACGGCGGAACCGCCGTAGTGCGGGAACTCGAACATCGTCGGCTCCGGGAGGCCCACCCGCCGGAATTCCCCGAGGCCGGTCGCGATGCGCTGGTCGAACCACTGAGCCGAGTCCTCGGGCATCGGCCCGTCCATGTGCACGACGCCTTCGCCGTCGACACTGGCCTTGTAGAACTCGAAATCGCTCGCGCTCACCCCGTCGTACGGGTTCGGGCCGCTGTCGCTCTGGTGGCTGTAGCCGTGCATGATCAGCGTCGCGCCCGCCTGGACGGCGTCCTTGAGCACGCCGACCAGCTCCGGCGAGTCCACCAGCCGCGCGGAGGTCGGGTCGCCGTTGTTGGCCCGGCCCTGCGGATCCGAGTAGTACGGGTAGACCGCGAGGGAGAACGGAACCTGCTGCTGGATCAGGAAATCCGTGATCCGCCGGAGTTCCTCGGGCTTCGTCCTCGGACCGACGTCCTCGAGCCGGACCAGCGCGCGGTGCCGATCCGGCGCCTGTGGCGACAGGACGCCCAGCAGGATGTCGGCCGCGGCGAGATAGCGGTCCTGCGCTTCGGCGTAGGCGTAAGGAACTTCGGCCAGATACGTCAACTGTCCTGAATGGACAGCCCAGGGTGACGGCGTGCCGCCCGGAGCACTCGCTTCGGCCAAGATCTGGACCTTCGTCCGATCGCGGACGTCGATCGCGACGACCCCGGTGCCCGAACGCGGATCGCGGCGCAGGGGAGTGCCCTTGTAGGTGACGGTGGTGGGGTTGTCGTCGCGGTAGCCTTCCGCGCGCCAGCCGGGACCACCGGCCGCCTTGCCGGAACTGGCGTGCAGTTGCCAGATGTTGGCGCCGATCCAGACCACGGGGATCCGGGTCGTCGTGACGTCGGTCAGGAACGCCTTCGGCAGCGACGCGTCGTAGATCGAGCCGAGGTACACGATGGCCTGGAACTCGTCCGCCTGCCGCGGCCGGTAGTCGGCGGCGGGCTGCAGTTTCCAAGCGGTGCCACGGGAAACGAGGTTCGCGGTGAACATCGCGTACGCCTCGGCCGTTTTGACCTCGTCGGGCGGGGAAGTGGTTCCGTCCTTCTTTCGCCCGTCGTCGTAGAGCACGAGGGTCCGCCGGTCCGGATCGCCGCCGGGGCCCGGTAGTCCCGCCTTGCCCGCCTCGGGAGCGCGACCGGCGAGCGACACCGGCGTGGCGGGCGGCGACGCCGTGACCGGAGTCTTCTTGGTGACCTGGACCAGGACGACGACGGCGACGGTGACCGCGACGACCGCCACGACGGCGAGCCGGAACCAAGCGGGCAGGCGAAAGCGCTGCGTGCCCTTGTCCTTCGTCATCGGGTCAGACCTCGGCCAGATCGCTCGCGGAGGCGGGCCGGAACGGAGCGGGCAGATCCGCGGCCAGCCCCAGCAGGTGCGCGAGTGCCTGCTCGGTCCGTTCGGAGGCGGCGCCGTCGCCGAACGGGTTGCCGCTGCTCATCATCCGCGTCCGCGCCGCCGGGTCGTTCAGCAGTCGCGTCGCGGTCGAGACGATCTTCTCGCCGTCGGTGCCGACGAGCAGCGCGCAACCGGCGTTCACGGCCTCCATGCGCTCGGTGACGTCACGGAGCACCAGGACCGGGACGCCGAAAGTCGGGGCCTCTTCCTGGATACCGCCCGAATCGGAGAGCACCAGCGTGCTGGCCGCGAGGGTCGCCGCCAGTTCGGGATAGGGCAGCGACCCGGTGATCAGCACACCCGGCGTCGCGGCCAGTTCCTCGCGGACCAGGGCACGCACCTGCGGGTTCGGATGTGCGGGAAGTACCACCCGCAGTTCCGGGTCCGAGGCCATCAACTCGGCCACCGCGCGCAGGACCCGGCGCATCGGCTCGCCCCAGGATTCCCGGCGGTGCAGGGTGACCAGCATCAGTTTGACCGCGCCGCGGGTCGCGTTTTCGAGCAGCGTCGCCAGTTCGGGATCGTGCACCGTGGTGGATTTGTCCGTCACCGTGAGGATCGCGTCGACGACGGTGTTGCCCGCGACGAGCACGTTCTCCTCGGGCACCCCTTCGGCCAGCAGGTTCGCGGCGGCGTCGGGAGTGGGGGCGAGGTGCAGCGCGGCCGCCTGGGTCACCAGTTTCCGGTTGAGCTCCTCGGGGAACGGCGCTCCCAGGTCGAACGAGCGGAGGCCCGCCTCGAGGTGCACGACGGGAACACGCCGCCAGAACGCCGACAGCGCCCCGGCCAACGTCGTCGTCGTGTCGCCCTGGACGACCACGGCGGCGGGCGGACGTCGCCCGGCTATTTCCTCCAAACCCAGGAGGAGTCCGGAAAGGAGTTCCGGTTGGGACCCCGTTCGCCGATTCAGGGTCAGCCGTTCATCCGCCGTCAATCCGAAGGTCGCCAAGGCCTGGTCGACCATTTCGGGATGCTGGCCCGTGGCCACGACCACGGGCCGCATCCGGCCTTCGGAAGCTAAGGCCCTGGCCACCGGGGCCAGTTTCACGGCTTCCGGGCGGGTTCCCGCGACCAGCCAGATTTCGGGCATGGCGTCGGTCTCGTTCTGTGCGTTACGCACCTGGTCCTTCTTCCGGGTTCGCGCTTGGTACGGCGTGAATTCGTCGTTGAAGTCACGAAGGAGTGGTAGGTGAGGCGAGGATCACTAACTGATGGTCACCTTTACGGGGGATCGTCGCCCGCGAACGTTAACACAGACGGGGTACTGTACCCACCCGAAAGGCTTAATATCGCTTCCCAGGGTGACCCCAAGCTCACGGTGTGAAAACTGTGAGTAGATGTTTGCGGCGCCCTCTGTCCGGAGGAAAGACATGTCGATGGTGCCGGTGGGCCCGGTCAAGGTTTCCGCGCTCGGAATCGGCGCGACGATGGCGGGGGCGACGGTGAGCACCGTGCTCGCCATGGTGATCGGCGCGATCGCCCTGCTGCTCATGGCGCGTTCGCTGCACCTTCGCTTGAAGGACTGAACCACCCGCCCATGACGAACCCCGCCTTCGCCGCGACCATGATGCTGTTGCTCCTGTGGTGGCCGACGCACAACATCCTGCTCGCGGCGTTCGCGTGGCGCACCGGCCGCCCGCGCCGGGCGGTGGCCGCGCGCGGGGAGGGGCTGGAATTCTGGATCGTGATCCCGGCGCTCAACGAGGAGCGGGTGGTCGGGAACACCGTCCGCACCGCGCTTTCGCTTGGCACGACGCGGAATCCGGTGCGCGTCCTGGTCATCGACGACGGTTCGGACGACGGCACGCCGGGCGTCCTCCGCGAGGTGACCGACCCGCGCCTGCACGTCCTGCGCCGTGATCTCCCGCTGGCCCGTCAGGGCAAGGGGGAGGCGCTGAACGCCGGCTACCGCTACATCCGCCGGCTGTGCGAGGCCGAGGGAAGCGTGCCGCGGACGATCGTCGGCATCATCGACGGGGACGGCCGGGGCAGCCCGGGGATGCTGCGCGAGGTGGCCGACGTGTTCGGCGACCGCGGAATCGGCGCCGTGCAATGCCGGGTGCGTATTCACAATCGGCGCAGCATTCTGGCCTTGTTGCAGGATCTGGAGTTCGGGGCGGTCGCCGACGCGTCGCAAAGCCTGCGCGATCTCGCGGGCAGTGTCGGAATGGGCGGGAACGGGCAATTCACGAGACTCGGCGTGCTGCGCCGTTTCGATCCGGCCCCCTGGTCGGACTGCCTGGTGGAGGATCTCGAACTAGGGCTGAGGCTGCACGTCGCCGGTATTCGGATGCGGTACGTGAAATCGGCGTGGGTCACGCAGCAAGGACTCGTCGATCTGCGCAGGTTGCTGCGGCAACGTACTCGATGGGCACAGGGCAATTTGCAGTGCGCAAGGCATTTGCGGGAATTGCTGGGCTCGCGTCACGTGGGCAGTATTGGTCTCTTGGACTTCCTCGCCTATCTCGTGACGCCTTGGCTGACGGTGCCGTTGTCCTTGGTGGTTTCGCTGTTGTTCGTGGGCACGCTCGTCGCTTCGTGGTCGGGCGTCACCTTGGGCGGGCTGATCGCGCCGCCGTCGGCGTTGCCGGGCGCGGCGTTGATCGGCGTGGTCGTGTTGCTGGTCCCCGGTGTGGTGTGGGCGGTCGTGCACCGGCTGCGGCTCGGCGAGGAACCGTTCCACCGCTGTCTGCTCGCGGGCCTTCTCTATCCGGGATTCCTGGTGCTCGGCGTGATCGCCACCTGGCGCGCGCTGTTCCGCGTGCTGGCCCGCCGCAACAGCTGGACCAAAACCGAGCGGCTGAGCGAGGACGAGTCCGTCTCCGCCGGAGTGGCGTGACCCGGCGAGGTCACCTGCTCGCCGCGATGCTCTTGGCGTGCTCGCTCGCCGGTTGCGGGGTGGAGGAATCGACAGGCTGGACGGCGACCGTCTACTACACCGCCGTCGAGGAGTTCCACCACGAACCGCCGGTCGGCGTCCGGGGCTGTCCCGACCGCGACTGTGTTTTCGGTGACGCCGATCTGGGGCGGCATCCGGCGGGCTTCGTCGCGGCGGTGCGTGAGGAAGGAACCGGCCGTCTCGAAGCGGGCGGGTATCTCAACTGGTCCCACAACGTCGGCTACTGGCTGGACTCCGAGCCCCGGGACGCGGCCGGTGACGCGTTGCGCCCGTTCGTCTCGGCGGCCGCGGATCCGGGAGTGCTCGCCAGGGGGACGGCGTTCCGGCTGATGGACTGTGGCCGGTTCCCGGCGGGCGCGGTGTGCGCACGCCTGCTCGAAGCGCGCTGGGTGGTCGTCGACGAGTTCACCCCGGGCTTCGGCGGTGACCGGCACGTGGATCTCTACCTGGGCGAGGAAACCGGACCCGGTTTCACCACGGGCCCGTGGTACGCGACGTTGGCCGGGGCCACTGTCGCGCAGGAGTGAGCATGCGCGAAGGTGTTCGGATGACTGCCGACGCGATGATCGAAGACCTCAGGACCCTCGTCGAAATCGAGTCGCCTTCGGGCGACCTCAAGGCTTTGACGGCCTCGGCCGAGGCCGTCAAAGCCCTCCTCGAGAGCCGCCTCGGCGGTACGGCGACCCTGACGGAGAGCGCGGCCGGGCCCCACGTCCGGTGGTCCGGCGGTGGTGAACCCCGCGTGCTGATCCTGGGGCACCACGACACCGTGTTCCCGATCGGCACGCTGGCGCGCCGCCCGTTCGCGGTGACCGGCGGCCGGGTGACCGGCCCCGGGGTGTTCGACATGCTCGGCGGGCTGGTGCAGGCGATCCACGGCCTGGCGGCACTCGACGATCTGACCGGTGTCGAGATCCTGGTGACGGCCGACGAAGAAACGGGCTCGCACGAATCCCGCGCGCTCATCGAGGAACGCGCCCGCGCGTGCGGTTCGGTGCTCGTGTTCGAAGGGGCGGCCGACGGCGGCGGTCTCAAGATCGGGCGCAAGGGATGCGGCACGTTCGAGGTCGTCATCACCGGCCGGGCGTCGCACGCCGGTCTCGAACCCGAAGCCGGGGTGAACGCGCTGACCGAAGCCGCGCATCAGGTGCTGGCCATCGCCGCGCTCGGCCGGCAGGCGGCCGGGACGAGCGTCACCCCCACCGTCGCTTCGGCGGGAACCGCGAGCAACGTCGTTCCCGCTTCCGCGACCGTCGTGGTCGACGTCCGCGTCGAGTCCGCCGAGGAGAAGGAGCGCGTCGAAGCGGGGTTCGCCGCGCTGACCCCGCGTCTCGCCGGGGCGGAAATCCTGGTCCGAGGCGGGATTCACCGGTCGCCGATGCCCGAGTCGGCCGCCGCGGAGCTCTTCGCCGTGGCGGAACGGCTGCTGCCCGGCGTCGCCGGGGTCGCCGTCGGCGGCGGGAGCGACGGCAACCTCACGGCCGCGATCGGCGTCCCGACCCTCGACGGGCTGGGCGCCGTCGGCGGCGGCGCGCACGCCGATCACGAGTACCTGCTGGTCGAGTCGATGGTGGAGCGGGCGAACCTCGTCACCGGGCTCGTGGCGGCGATCCGGGACCGGTGACCATGTGGTTGCCCACCACTCACGAGCGATTTCGAGGTCAAGCAGGCTGAAATGCCAGTTCTTGCCCGATTTCGGGCAAGAACTGGCATTTCGAGACCTCGCTGTGCATGATGGGAGCGTGGAGGACGCGGACATCGTCGAGCAGGTGGCCCTGTCGACGGGTCTGTCGACGGCCATCGCCGCCCGTGTCGTCGAGGACGTCCTGGCGTTCTACCGGCAGCCGGTCGAGCAGTACGTCCGGTCGCGGCACGCTCAGTTGCAGGGTGAAGGCAGGAAGAATCCCGAGATCTTCCCTCTCATCGCCGGGGAACTGGGCGCGCGGCTCGTCGCGCCTCCCGAACTGTCCGAGCGGCAACTGCGCCGCATCGTCTACGGCTGACGGAGCACGCCCGGTCTCGCGTGCCATTCGTCCGTTTTCTTTGTGAGGTTGACTCGTCATGTGCGGAATCGTCGGCTACATCGGCGGTCAGAACGCCGCCCCGATCCTGATCGAGGGGCTCACGCGGCTGGAATACCGCGGCTACGACTCGGCCGGGATCTCCGTCCTGGGCGGTAAAGGCGCGCAGGTGCACCGGATCGTGGGGCGGGTGCGGAACCTGACGGCGGCCCTGCCCAAGCGGCTCGCGGGCAAGGTCGGCATCGGGCACACGAGGTGGGCGACGCACGGCCCGGCGACCGAGGCGAACGCCCATCCGCACGTCTCCGAGGACGGCCGGATCTCCGTGGTGCACAACGGGATCATCGACAACGCCGACAGCCTGCGCGAGCAGCTCGGCCAGGCCGGGGTGACGCTGACCTCCGAGACCGACACCGAAGTGCTCGCCCACCTCATCGCGAGGTCGGGCGCGAAGACCCTCGAAGACGCTGTCGTCGAGGCCGTTTCCCGGGTCACCGGTACCTACGCGATCGCCGTGACCGACACCGAGCACCCCGACCGCGTCGTGGTCGCGCGGAACGGTTCGCCGCTGATCATCGGCGTCGGCGACCGGGAGATGTTCGTGGCCAGCGACCTGTCCGCGCTGGTCCGGCACACCTCGCAGGTGGTGCACCTCGACGACGGCGAGTTCGCCAGCGTCTCGGCCACGGGCTACCGCACCTTCACCGTCGACGAGAGCGACACCGGCAAGGCCGCGACAGCGATCGACATCAAGGCCGACGATCTCGACCTCGGGGGTCACCGGCACTACATGTACAAGGAGATCCAGGAGCAGTCGGAATGCCTGGAGCGCATGATCCGCGGCCGCCTCGACGACCGCTTCGGAGTGTCCCGTTTGGACGGTCTGAACCTGACTCCCCGTGACCTGCGCGGCTTCGCCAGGGTGAAGATCCTCGGCTGTGGCTCCGCGTACTACGCCGGGCAGATCGGCGCGACCATGATCGAGGACCTGGCGCGGGTCCCGGCCGACGCGGAGGCCGCGTCCGAGTTCCGCTATCGCAACCCCATCATCGAGGCCGACACCCTCTACATCGCGGTCAGCCAGTCCGGCGAAACCGCGGACACCGCCTTCGCCGTCGAAGAGGTCAAGCGCAAGGGCGGCCGGGTGATCGGTCTGGTCAACGTCGTCGGCTCGACGATCGCGCGGGCCTGCGAGGGTGGCCTGTACCTGCACGCGGGTCCCGAGATCGCCGTCGCCTCGACCAAGGCGCTCACCAACATGGCCGTCGGGTTCGCGATGATCGCGCTGGCGCTGGGCCGGGTCCGCGATCTGTCCAATGCGGACGGACAGCGCATCGTGGCCGCCATCCGGGCCCTGCCGAAGCAGGTCGCGTCCATTGTGGAGGCGGAGTCCGAGATCGCCGAGCACGCCAAGACCTGCGCGGACGCGCGGAGCCTGTTCTTCATCGGCCGCGTCCGGGGTTTCCCGGTGGCACGGGAAGGCGCGCAGAAGTTCAAGGAGATCTCGTACCGGCACGCGGAGGCCTACCAGACCTCGGAACTCAAGCACGGCCCGCTCGCGCTGATCGACGAGTCGCTGCCCACGGTCGCGATCGTGCCGTTCGACGACCTCGCCGACCGCAACCTCGCCGCGATGCAGCAGATCAAGGCCCGCAAGGGTCCGGTCCTGGCGATCACGCACGACGACGTCGACTTCGGCGACCTCGACGTGCCGCGGTTCGTCGTCCCGCGTTCGGAGCCGGAACTCGACCCGATCCTGCTCACGATCCCGCTGCAGTTGCTGGCCTACCACGCCGCGCTGATCCTCGGCCACGACATCGACAAGCCGCGAAACCTCGCGAAGTCGGTCACCGTGGAGTGACCCTGATCCTCGAAGATCGGGTATCTCCCTGATGTCCCCGGCGTCTCACACGGACATCATCTGTGACATGAAACTTCCAGTTGTCACAGCAGTCGCCGTCGTCGCGGCGGTCCTCACCTCGGTGCCGGCCGCCGCGACACCCTGCCTCGGAAAGCCCGACCCCGCCGCGTTGTCGGCGGCGATCGCGGGTCTGCCCGACAAGGACACGACGGGCGCGCTGGTCCGGGTCACCGGCCTGTCCGGCGCGTGGTCCGGCACCTCCGGGGAGTCCGACGTCCGCACCCATGCCCCCGTCCGGCCGGACGGGTTCTTCCGGATCGGCAGCACCACCAAGGTCTACACCGCCGTCATGGTGCTCCAGTTGGCGCAGGAGAACCGGATCGACCTCGAACAGCCGGTTCAGCGGTATCTCCCCGGGGTGCTTCCGGCGGGCTATCCGCCGGTGCCGGTGCGCACCCTGCTCGACCACACCTCCGGGTTGCCGTCGGTGGACATCCCCGGTCTCTACGAGCCGGAGTGGATCCTCGCACATCGCTACGATCACTGGAGCCCGCGCGAGGTGGTGGACACCGCGCTGCGCCATCCGATCGACTTCCAGCCCGGTACGGCCCAGAAGTACACGAACACCGCTTACGTCACGGCGGGAATGCTCGTCGAGAAGGTGACGGGACAGTCCTACGCCCGCAATCTGCGCGATCGCATCACCGTGCCGCTCGGCCTTTGGGAGACCTTTTACCCGGAGGACGACCCGCGTCTGCCGAACCCGGCCGCGCGCGGTTATCTCGACGTGGACGGGGAACTGGTCGACGTCACCGAGATGAACCAGTCCATCCCCGGCGCCGCCGGCGCGATCGTCTCCACGGCCGGGGACCTCGACAAGTTCATCACCGGTCTGTTCGGTGGCCGGCTGCTCGGTCCCTCGGTGATGCCGCGCCTGTTCGCCGTGCCGGACGTGCCCATGGCCGACGGCAACGGCCGGGCGAGTTACAGCCAGGGCTTGATGAAGCTGACCCTGAACGGGCTCACCGTCTGGGGAAAGACCGGCAGCCGGTACGGCTACGCGAGTGGGATCTTCGCCACCCAGGACCTTTCCAGGGTGGTGGCGTACTCGGTCAATCCCACGGTGAAATCCCCGGACGGCCAGCCGCTCATCGTGCAGAAGATCGCGGAAGCGGCGAGCAGGAGCCTGCCGAAGACCTAGGCCTAGTACTGCAACGGCAGTTAGGTGCGTTGCGGTACTAGGTCGCCGTCGGGGCCTTCGGTCCCATCCCGGCGAAGACCGCCTCGATCACGCGGTCGACGTATTCGCGCGTCAGCGGTTTCCGGGTGATCAACACCTGGAAATACAACGGGCCGGACAGGAGGGCCATCGCCAGGCTCAGGTCGAAGTCGCCGGCCAGTTGCCCCTGGTCGCGAGCCTTCCGCAAGCGAGCGATCGTCTTCTCCTCTTGCGGGCCGATGAAACGTTCGTTCAACGCCTCCGCGACTTGAGGATCTTGCTGGGCCTCGACCAGCAAAGCCTGATACAGCGGCCCGAGCGGCGGTTTGGCCAGCAGGTCGACGGCCGCGTAAATCTGCCGGCGCAGGTCGGCTTCGATATCGCCGGTGTCCGGATAGTTCAGTCCGGGCTCGTTCAGCGACAGCAGGGAGTCGAGGAACAGAGCGCCCTTCGACGGCCATCGGCGATAGATCGTGTGCTTGCCGGCTCCGGCGCGTGCCGCGACCGCCTCGATGCTGAGGTTGGCGTACCCCACCTCCTGCCCGAGCTCCAGTGTGGTCCGCATGATGGCGTCAGTCCGGTCGGCGACACGGCTGCTGCGTTTGTCGGCCATTTCGCCAGCATAGCGGAACGGCACGTGCCGTGTTGACTTTGCCGGAGGCCTCCAGCATGCTCCCTTCGGAAACGGCACGACACGTGCCGTTTCGTAACTGGAGGATTTCATGGATTCATCGGGTACGGCTCCGGCGCTTCGGCTCGCCGGGCTGACCAAGACCTTCGGCGGCAGGCCGGCGGTCGACCACATCGATCTGGAAGTGCCCCGGGGATCCTTCTTCGGCCTGATCGGCCCCAACGGCGCCGGTAAGACGACGTCGTTGTCGATGGCGGTGGGACTGCTGCGTCCCGACAGCGGGCGCTCGGAGATCTTCGGCGTCGACGTCTGGACCGACCCCGCGCGGGCCAAGGAAATCATCGGCGTGCTGCCTGACGGGCTGTCCATGCCCGAGCGGCTGACCGGCCGCGAACTGCTGCGTTTCACCGGTCTGCTGCGCGGTATGGAGGTGGCCGAGGTCGAACGGCGATCGGGCGAGTTGCTGGAGATCTTGGCACTGGCCGATACCGGGCGCACCCTCGTGATGGAGTACTCGACGGGCATGCGCAAGAAGATCGGCCTGGCCACCGCGCTGCTGCACGCGCCGAAGCTGTTGGTGCTGGACGAACCGCTGGAGGCCGTCGATCCCGTCTCGGCCGCCACCATCAAGGTCATCTTGCGGCGGTTCGTACGCGATGGCGGTTCCGTGGTGTTCTCCAGCCACGTGATGACCGTCGTCGAGCAGTTGTGCGACCACGTGGCGGTGATCGCCTCCGGCCGGGTCGTGGCCTCGGGCCTGTTGGAGACCGTGCGATCGGGCCGAAACCTGGAAGAGCGGTTCGTGGACCTGGTCGGCGGCCAGGCTCCCGAGATGGGGGAGCTGGCGTGGCTGTCCTCCTGATCCGGATGAAACTGGCCGTGCTGCGGAATTCCATGAACGGCCAGCGCGCCGGCCGTCTGGTCACGGGCGCCGTGGCCGGGCTGGCGCTCGCGGCGGGCCTGATCTTGGTCGCCGGACGCGACTACCCGGTCGCGTCGCTGCGCTTCGATGTACTGGGAGCGGGATTCGCGCTCTGGACGGCCGGGTGGCTGCTGGGCCCGGCGCTTTTCGGCGGCGGTGACGAGACGTTGCGTCCCGAACAGTTCTCGCTGTTGCCGTTGACACCACGTCGTCTGGCGGCCGGACTGGCGGCGGCGTCGTTCGTCGGCGTGGGCCCGCTGGTCACGCTCGTCGCCTTTTCCGCGCTGGTGGTGGCGTCGGTCAAGACAGGGCTTGGTGCCGCGGCCACGGTGGTCGGCGTGCTCGCGGTCGTCCTCCAGCTTTCGGTGTGCGTGCTGGCCTCCCGCTTGGTCACCGCGGCGCTCGGCCAGGTCATGCGCTCCAAGGTGGGTGCGGCGCTCGCCGCTCTCGTCAGCGCCGCGATCTTGGCCGGGCTGCATTCGAGCTGGGTGCTCTCGCCGCTGGCACAGACCGCATTGCGCACCGGCTTCCCGGACTCGTTTTCCGCGTTATTGACGGCCTTGCCCTCAGGCTGGGGACTGCTGGCAGTGCGGGCCGCCGCGCAGGGGAATTGGCCGACCGTGGCCGCCGCCCTGGCGGGGCTGGCGGCGCTCGGATTGCTCTGCGGGTACGGCTGGACCGGTCTGCTGAAGCGACGGCTGGCCACCCGTCGCGCGAGCGGACGTCCGGTCCGGGTGTCCTCCGGCGGCTGGGCCAGTGGTCCGGTGACGGCGGTCGTCGCCCGGGAGCTGCGCACCTGGTCCCGAGACCTGCTTCGCTTTCATTACCTGGTTTTCGCCCTGTGCTACGCGCTGGTGTTCTGCCTGCTGCCGCTGGCCGTCGGCGCGTCGATCTTCCTGCCGTGGACCGGGCTGGTGTTCGTGCTGTGGGTCGCGGCGATCTCCGCGAACCTCTACGGCGAGGACGGCACCGAGCTGTGGGGCAAGCTGGTGATCCCCGGTTCCGCCCGCCACGATGTCCGCGGCCGCCAGCTCGCCTGGTTACTGGTGACCGCGCCGGCGGCACTCACCCTGACCATCGCGATGGTCGTCTTCACCGGCGAATACGGCCTTGGGCACTGGCTGGCCACGTTGCTACCCGCGCTGCTGGGCGGCGGTGCGGGCGTGACCGTGCTGGTGTCGGTGCTGAGGCCGGTGCCCATGACCGATCCGCAGCTCCGGGGCGGCAACCTGCTGGAGAACGGTACCGACTTCGCGCAGGTCCTGTTGGTGCTGATCCTCAGCGCGGCGACCGCCGCCCCCGCCTATTTCGCGGCGCGGCTGGGGCCGGTCTGGGCGGGGCCGGTCGTGGGCTTGGCCGGCGGCGCTTCGCTGGCCTGGCTACTGGGACGTCGGGCCGCGGCCAAGCTCGAATCGAGCGCGCCGGAGTTGCTCCTGTATCTGCGTACCGGCGTCTCGCCCCGGCGAAAGCGACCGGCCCCGGCCTGGAAACCGGAAAAGCCTTCCCTGCCCAAGCCTGAACTGCACCTGGAGAAACTCGGCCTCCACCTGGCTCCGCAAGGCAAGCGTTTCTACGTCGTCGCGAGCCTGATCCTGTGCTGGGTGCCCCTGGGCGCCCAGGGCATCGTGCCCGCGACCATGCTGATCACCGGCCAGATCACGCCATCCTGGTTTCTGGCGCTGCACCTGCCCCGGCAACTCCAGTGGCCCACGGTCATCGTCATGACCTGCCTTGGGCTCGTCATGCTGACCACCGGCCTCGGCATCGGCCTCCACTACCGGGCCAAGTCACGGCGAGAAGAGGGCGAACTCGAGCCCGGCTAGCTCCGCAATCGCGAAAACCGCCTCTCCGGCGAGTTCACGGAGAGGCGGTTTCGCCGCTGAGCCGCCAAGGGAGTCGCATCCGGCCGAGTGCCACCGCAAAGCCGTATCATCGTTCGGCCGGGACGAAGCCGAATTCGTCACCCGCCCCGTCGATCGATCCACATAGGACGCTCCTCCGTTGCAAGGGCACCACATCCGGTCGGTTACGACGGCACGGAGATAACCGACCCGCGATCCGCTCATGCACCCGGCCCGGCTCACCCATCGCCACATCGACCACCGCAACGATGATCTACCACACGCACACCAAGTGCCGTTGCAGTACTAGTCCAGCAGGCGCCACAGGTGGTCCGCGGTCCCGTTGTCGTCGAACTGCACGACGATCGCCGAGTCCGCCGTGGACATGAGGTCCACGCCGAGGACCTTGCTCGAGTTGCGGTTCTGGAGGCGGAACCACCCGTCCCCGTTGTCCAGGAACCGCCAGAGGTGGTCCGCGGTGCCGTTGTCGTCGAATTGGACGACCCGCGCCGAGTTCGCCGTGGACATCTGGTCCACCCCCAGGACTTTGCCGGAGTTGCGGTTCTTGACGCGGAACCAGCCATCGCCGTTGTCGATGGTGCGCCACAGATGGTCCGCGGTGCCGTTGTCGTGGAACTGCACGACCTGCGCCGAGTCCGCGGTGGACATCCGGTCCACGCCGAGGAGCTTGCCGGAGTTGCGGTTCTCGATCCGGGTCCAGCCGGTCCGCCACGGCCGTGATCCACCGGTCCGCGGGAACGACGTCACCCGCAGTCGCGCGGCGCCCATCGGGATCAGGGTGACGCGCTGGACCGGTGTGGTCACGGCGACCGGGCTGTCGGCGAGTTCGTCGATCACGTCCTGCTCGCTCGCCTGCCACGCGTCGATGCGCTGGGCGTCGGTGGTGAGCCGGACCGGGCTGTTCGCCGGGGTGAACGGGTCGAGCGGGTTCCCGCCCGTCGTGGAGACCGTGAACGCGGCCTGCGGCACCAGGCCGTAGTTCCACGCGGAGCCGGGCCGGACCTCGTGGACGGGCCATTGGTCGTCGCCCGCGACCCGGCTCCAGTTCTCCTGGATCGCGAGGGAGAACGTCAGCGGCCCGCGGTCGACCGAGACGGAGCCGTGGTTGCGCGCCCAGACCCGCGTGCGGGTGGTCATCGGCAGCCGCAGGGTGACGCGGTCGCCGGTCCGCCAGACCCGGCGGACGGTTTCGTACCGCGGGCCGCCGCTCACGGCGACCGTGCCACCGTTCACCGACAGCGCCGGTGCCGGGCACCAGCCGGGAATCCTGATCTGGAAAGGGAAATCCGTCGGCTTCGGCAGCGAGAAGGTGAACGTGACGGTGTCGGAGAACGGATAGCCGGTCGTCTGCGTGATGGTCACCGGAGTGCCGCCGGCGACCTTCGCGGTCACCGTGGACGCGCCGTACAGCATCGCGCAGAGACCTCCGCCCGCCGTCGCCTGCCACATCTCCTCGACGTAGTACGGCCAGCCCATCCCGTAGTTGTGCGGGCAGCACCGGTAGTTGTCGATCCCCGGTTCGTACGCCTGCATGGTGAAGTCGTTGTCGAACTGGCTCAACGTCTTCGGCTGCCGGTCGAGCTGGATCCCGTTCGCCGACGTCACGTAGTGCACGCCCCGCCCCGCCGGATCCAGCGCGGCGGGAAGCAGATTGAAGGCGAGTTCCTCGACGCGGTCGGCCCAGACGGGATCGCCGGTCGTCCTGGCGAGGATCTCGTGGCTCATCATGTACTCGACGATCCCGCAGGTTTCGAAGCCCTGCCGGGGATCGTCGTAGCCGGGCCGGACGTTCTCGTCACCGGCGAAGCCGCCGCCGGGGAACTGGCCGTAGCGGCCCTGGATCCGGTCGTAGTTCGCGTAGGCGCTCGCGCGATGCGCCGGATCGCCGGAGAGGACCCAGAACTGGCCCGGTTCGCGGAAGCCCTGGGTGATGTTGACGTTGTGCGCGGTGGGCAGGTCGTCCACCCAGTTCGCCGAGTGACGGTGGATGGTGCGGACCAGATCCAGCAGGAACGGCTCGCCGGTGCGGTTGTAGAGCCAGTAGACGACGTCGATCGTGTCGGCCCAGCGGGTGTTGCCCCAGCCGTCGGTGTACACGGACACCGGTTGTGCCGCCATGAAAAGGAAGTAGCGGCTGAGGAACGGGACGACCCGGGCGTCCTTTGTGTACTCCTCGTACGAGCGCAGCGCGTGCAGCATCGGCATGTGCGGCCAGAGGTCCGCGTGGCCCGACTGCCGGGTGCGCAGCTCGGACGGGCCGAAGTACCCGTCCGGGGCCTGGGTGGCGAGGATCGCGTCGATCCAGCGGCGCGTGTCGGCCAGCACGCGGGCGTCGCCGGTGACGTAGCCGAGGTCGCCGTAACCGCGCAGCCAGTACGGCACCTCCTCCCAGCCTCTCAGCTCGGGCCGCGTCCAGCCGGTGTTGTCGAACGCGAGGTAATGCGAGACCTCCTGGTAGCGGCCGTTGAGGCCGTCGAGCTGCTTGCGGAGCTGGGTGGCCAGCCAGCCACCGGCCTTCGCCGAGCCGGGCGGGAGCCGGACCAGGGGAGCGGGCAGGAGCGGCGCGCGGTTCGCCACGTAGGGCGCGGCGGCCGCGGCTTCGGCTGTGGCCTGCGTGCCGACGCCGACGACGAGGCCTGTCGCGAGGGTGGCTTTGAGGAAGTTGCGGCGGGGGACTGACATGGGGTTTCCCCTTTCCTGGCCCGGTGCGACCAGATTTACATCGTTGATACAACGTTGTAAATCCGCCGTTCGGTCGGTCCGAACGGGCAAATCGGCCGTCGATTCGGGCAATACCGCGGCAAGGTCCACCTGGCGCAGTGTCCTCAATGGACAGAGCGACGCGGAAAGCTCCCGGTTACCGAGGGGTTCCGTTGTCGGACCGGTGAGAAAGCAACTATTGTCGCCATGACCGCTCATCCGCCAGGGCAGGAGGTGACCGTTGTACGCCGAAGAGCGGCAACGCGCCATCCTCAAGCAAGCCCGGCAGGACGGCCGCGTCGACGTGGCGACACTCGCGGCCGCTTTCGAGATCACCAGCGAGACCGTCCGTCGTGACCTGACGGCGTTGGAGCGCAGCGGGGTGCTGCGCCGGGTGCACGGCGGCGCGATCCCGGTCGAGCGGCTGGGGATCGAGCCCGGCCTCGACGCCCGCGACACGGTGATGACGGCGGAAAAGGACCGCATCGCCACCGCCGCGCTGGACGAGATCCCCGCCGAGGGCGCGATCCTGCTGGACGCGGGCACCACCGTAGGACGCTTGGCGGGCCTCATCCCCGCCGATCGTGAACTGACCGTGGTCACCCCGTCCCTGCCCAACGCCTGCGCCCTCGCCAACCGGCCAGGAATCACGCTGATGCTGGTCGGCGGAAGACTCCGAGGCCATACCATGGCCTCGGTCGACAGCTGGGCTCTCGACACCCTCAAGGACACCTACGTCGACGTCGCCTTCATCGGCGCCAACGGCCTTTCCGTCGAACGCGGGCTCACCACGCCGGACACCGCCGAGGCGATGGTCAAGCGCGCGGCCATCGCGTCCGCGCGGCGGACGGTGCTGCTGGCCGATCACACCAAGATCGGCAACGACCACTTCGCCCGGTTCGGTGACCTCGGGGACGTCGACACCCTGATCACCGACGCCGGCGTCGATCCCCGGATCGCCGACGAGATCACCCGGACCGGCGTCAAGGTGATCACCGTTTGAGGCGAACGGGCGAGCGGCTCGCCGGATACCTGATGACAGCGCCGTTCTACGTCCTGTTCGGCGTTTTCGGCCTCTTTCCCCTGCTCTACACCGCCTGGGTGGCGCTGCACCACTGGCATCTGATCAACGGCGACACCGGGTTCGCCGGGCTCGGCAACTTCGCCGTCCTGCTCCAGGATCCGAACTTCTACAACGCTCTCTTCAACACGGTCAGCATCTTCGTCCTCTCCACCGTCCCCCAGCTGCTGGCCGCGCTCGGGCTCGCCGCGCTGCTCGACCGCCCGTTGCGCGCGCGGACCCTGTGGCGGGCCAGCGTGCTGTTGCCCAACGTCGTCTCGGTGGTCGCGGTGGCGCTGGTGTTCAGCCAGCTCTTCGCCGAGGACTACGGCGTCGTCAACTGGGCGCTGGGCCTGGTGGGTCTCGACCCGGTGGACTGGCGGTCGGACCGGTTCGCCTCGCATGTCGCGGTGAGCGTGATGGTGATGTGGCGCTGGACCGGCTACAACGCGCTGCTCTACCTCGCGGCCATGCAGTCCGTGCCGCAGGAGCGCTACGACGCCGCCATGCTCGACGGCGCCTCGCGCTGGCGGACGTTCTGGTCGATCACCGTGCCCGCGATCCGGCCGACCATCGCCTTCACCGTCGTCGTCTCGACCATCGGCGGGCTGCAGCTGTTCGCCGAACCGCAGCTGTTCGACGACACCGGCACCAACGGGACCGGCGGCGCCGACCGGCAGTTCCAGACCCTCGCCATGTACTTGTACGAGAAGGGGTTCGGCGAGTTCGACGCCGGATACGCGGCGGCCATCGCGTGGCTGCTCTTCCTGTTCTCGGCGGGCTTCGCGCTGGTCAACTTCTCGCTCGTGCGCCGGATCCGGGGCGGTGAGTGAGGCGTGGCGGCCAGGGAACGGACCGGTTTCGTCGTCTACGGGCTGCTGCTCGCCGTCGGCATCGCCTCGATCTTCCCGCTGTACTGGTCGTTCGTGGTGTCCTCCAAGGACAATTCCGCCCTCGGCGAGACCACCCCGCCGCTGCTGCCCGGCGGCAACCTGATCGAGAACGTGGGCAAGGTCTTCGAGACCGTCGACTTCTGGCTGGCGATGCAGAACTCGCTGATCGTCGCCGGAACGGTGACCGTCTCGAACGTGCTGCTCTCCAGCATGGCCGGATTCGCCTTCGCGCGCCTGCGGTTCCCTGGCCGCGACTCGCTCTTCCTGGTCGTCATCGGCACGGCCATGGTGCCCGCCCAGCTCGGCGTCATCCCGCTCTACCTGGTGGTCGGCGAACTCGGCTGGTACGGGCGGCTGGAAGCGGTGATCGTGCCCGGGCTGGTCGGCGCCTTCAGCGTGTTCTGGATGCGGCAGGCGTGCGAAGAAGCGATCCCGGGCGAACTGCTCGACGCCGGCCGCGTCGACGGCTGCTCGACGGCGCGGCTGTTCTGGAGCGTCGCCATGCCCGCCATCCGCCCCCAGGCCGCCGTACTCGCGATGCTGACGTTCATGACCGCGTGGAACGACTTCTTCTGGCCCTTGATCGTGCTCGATCCCAACGCGCACCCGACGGTCCAGGTGGCACTGTCGCGGCTGGCCAGCGGCTACTTCACCGACTACTCGCTGATGCTCACCGCGGCCACGCTCGGCGTGCTGCCCGTCATCGTGCTGTTCATCGTGCTGGCCAGGAAGGTGGTCGACGGCGTCATGCGCGGTGCGCTGCGGGGCTGAAGTCCCGTCGCGTGCCACCCCCGGGATGCTATGAAAGGCCCGTTACTTGCAAAATTTGCAAGTAACGGGCCTTTCATAGCACTTCAGGGACCCGTGACCGGGCCGCTCACGCTCCTGCGAGACCGTTGCGCGCCACCACGTCCGCGTAGAACCGGGCGCTGTCCTTGAGCGTCCGCTCCTGGGTGCCGAAGTCGACGTGCACGAGGCCGAACCGCTGCGTGTACCCCATGGCCCATTCGAAGTTGTCCAGCAGCGACCAGGCCATGTAGCCGCGGATGTCGGCACCGCGTTCGATCGCGTCGTGGACGGCGGCGAGGTGTTCGGCGAAGTACCGCACGCGTTTCGCGTCGTGCACGCGACCGCCCACGACCTCGTCCTCGAAGGCGGCCCCGTTCTCGGCGATCACGAGCGGCAGGCCGGGGCAGTGGTCACGCAGCCACAGCAGCAGATCGGTGAACGACTCCGGCCGCTGCTCCCAGCCGAGCGAGGTCAGGTCACCGCGTGGTGGCGTGACGTCCATCCCGCGCAGGCCGGGCAGCGGGCAGTTGCTGTCGGCCTCGGGGTCGGCGAGCGGGACCGCGCGGGCGGGCGCGTAGTAGTTGACGCCCAGGACGTCGAGCGGCTGCGCGACGATCTCCAGATCGCCGTCCGCGATCGCCGCTTCGAGGGTGCCGAGATGCTCCAGATCCGCCAGCAGTTCGGGCGGGTAGCCGCGGCCGAGCAGCGGGTCGAGGAAGAACCTGTTGTGCAGGAAGTCGAACTTGCGCGCGGCCTCACGGTGCTCGGCGTCGTCCACGTCGGTCAGCACCGGGGCGAAGTTGAGCACGATGGACACTTCCTGCTCGCCGCCACCCGCGCGCAACGCCTGCGCGGCCAGCCCGTGCGCGAGCATCAGGTTGTGCCCCGCCACCAGCGCGGCGCCCTCGTCCCGGATGCCCGGCGCGTGGTCGCCGTTGCCGTAGCCGATGAAGGCGGCGCAAAACGGCTCGTTGATCGTGGTCCATTGCCGGACGCGGTCGCCGAGTGCCTTGTGGACGGTCAGGGTGTAGTCGGAGAAGAGACTCGCGACATCGCGGTTGGGCCAGCCGCCTTCCTCCTGCAACGCCTGCGGCAGATCCCAGTGGTAGAGCGTGACCATCGGGGTGATCCCGTGCTCGAGCAACGTGTCGACAAGACGATCGTAGAAGGCGAGCCCGCGCGGTTCGATCGTGCGGCCGTCCGGCATGACCCGCGACCACGCGACCGAGAAGCGGTAGTACGGCACGCCGAGTTCGCTCAGCAGGCCGACGTCCTCGCGATAGCGCCGGTAGTGGTCGCACGCCGGGTCGCCGGTGGCGCCGTCGAGCACCAGGCCCGGTCGCGCGGTGAAGGTGTCCCAAATGGACGGTCCGCGGCCGTCGGCGGTCGTCGAGCCCTCGATCTGGTACGCCGCCGTGGCCGTTCCCCAGCGGAACCCGGCCGGAAACCCGCGTGTCACGCCGTCCCCGCTCATTTGGCGGCCGCGGCGCGGCCTTCGGTCGCGGCCTGGGTCCAGGCCTGGTCGAGCGTTTGCCTTCCCTCTTCGACCCGGCCGAGCGCGTGCCCGTACACCGGCCGCACCTCACCGTCGCGCAGCCCGCGATAGTTCGGGCGGAGGGCTTCGGCGGACGCGGCGAAGATCTTGCCGACCGGCGCGTCGCTGAAGTACTTGCTGGTGTGGGAAAGCACGGCGCCGTCCTGGTAGGCGCCCAGCGCGCTCGGCAGCAGGCCGCTTTCCAGGAAGATCCGCTTCTGCTGTTCCGGCGCGGTGAGCCAGACGGCGAGGTCGTAGGCCTCTTTGCGGTGCTCGCCCTGTTTCGGGACGGTCAGGAAGGATCCGCCCCAGTTGCCCGCCTTGCCGGGAACCGAGGTGACGTCCCATTTGCCCGCGAGTTCCGGGCCGCCCGCCTCCTCGATCTGGGTGAGCATCCAGGCGGGACAGGTGATGGCGGCGAACCGGCTCTGCTTGATCGCCACCGTCCAAGGCTGGGTGAAGGTGGTGACGGCGGCCGTCTCCTTCTTCAGCGCCATCCCGCCCGCCAGGTCGAAGGCCTTGCGCACGTTCGGGTTCGTGTCGCCGACGAACGTGTCGTCCTTGGCGAAGTAGTTCTCCTGAGCCTGGTTGAGCATCGCCGTGTAGATGGTGCCGGCCGAGTCGGCGAACTTGACGTCCGGCGCCCTCGAACTGAACTTCTCCCCGGTTTCGGCGAACTTCTCCCAGGTCGGCCACAGCGCGGCCACCTGGTCGCGGTCGGTCGGCAGACCGGCGTTCGCGAACAGGTCGCGGCGGTAGCAGAGGGCGAGGCTGCCCATGTCGGTGCCGAGGCCCATCACGAACTTCCCGTCGTTCGCGGTGCCCTGGTCCCATTTCCAGCCGGGCCAGTTCGCGCGGAGGTCCTGCGCGCCGAATTCGGAGAGGTCGGTGAACTTGTCCGTGGACTGGCGGAACTTGGGGAGGTACTGCTCCTCGATCGCCACCACGTCCGCGCTGCCGCGTCCGGCGCCGAGGCCGGTGGCGAGCTGACGGTGGTGCGTCTCGAAGTCGGCGACCCGGCCCTCGACCGTGATCCCCGGATGCGCCTTCTCGTACTCGTCGAAGAGCTTCTCGTAGCCGAACTCGCCGAAGGTGGCGACGGTCAGCTTGATCGGTCCGCCGGATTCCGCCGGCTTTCCCGAACAGCCGGTGAGCAGCAGCGCGAAGGCCGCCAATCCGGCCAGCAGGCGGGTCATGGCTCTCCTCGGTCGTGCGCGATTCACGGACTGCAGGCGAATTATGTCGTGGTGATCGGGCGGTGGCAGCGCGTGCCGTCCGTTGGGACAACCGCGTTGCCCGAAGAGACGGCTCACGCGAGCCGTCTCGGCAACTGATCGCCGACGGTCAGCCGGGAATCGGCGTGCAGTTTGGTCAGCACCCGGGACACCAGCGACTGCACCGTCCGCCTCGGCAGGCTCAGTTCCGCGGCGATCTCCGGATTGGACAGTTTCGCCGCCACCAGTCGCGCGACCCGCAGTTCCAGCGGCGACAGCGCCCCGGCGTGGCGGGGACCCTGCTCGGCACGGCTCAGCACGCCGTGGCGGCGCAGCCTGTTTTCCGCCCGGCGGATGTTCCAGCCCGCGCCGACCTGCCCGAGTACCTCGCACGCCTCGGTGAGCGCCTGGGTGGCCGCTTCGAGGTAGCCGGTGCGGCCGAGCAGTTCGGCGGCGTCCTCCAGCGAGGCCGCGAGTTCGATCGGGCGGCGGACCTCGCGATAGTGATCGGCCGCGGCCAGTACGCCTTCGGGATCGCCGTCGATCAGCGCGCGGCACCGGGCGGCGGCCGCCGCGGCCCTGGCGGGCACGGTCTCCTGGCTCGCTTCCTCGGCGCAGACGGCGAGCGCTTCCCTTGCGAGGTCGTCGTTCCCGGCCGCGAGCGCGATCCGGACGACGTCGGGAAGCCATTGGTGGCGCAGCATCATCTGGGCGAAGTCGGGGCGCAGCACCGGTGCGAACAGCCGCAGCGCGTCGTCGAGCCGGTCACGCTGCTCGGCGGCCATCGCCTGGGCGGCGAGGTAGAAGTCGCAGCTTTCGCGCTCGGAGGAGTTCGACGGCGAGTGCGCCTCGGCCGCTTCCAGATGCGCGCGGACGGAGACGCGTTCGTTCCGGTGGCCCGCGATGAGGGCGGCGACCCCGTGCAGCAGCAGGGCGGCGGCCCCCGGCTCGCGCACGCCGTAGAAGGTGATCGCCGGGCCGTCCTCGGTGACCGAGTCCAGTTCGGCCAGCGCCTCGTCCCAGCGGCCTGTCCAGTAGTAGTGCACGGCCGCCGAGACCTGCGGGCCGGTCGGCAGGCCGTGCCGTGCCGCCGTCTCGTACCCGGCGTGCAGCGTGGCGTCGGCCTCGTCGAGACGGTCGAGGTTCTGCAGGGTGAAGAGGCGGTTGTCGAGCAGGTCGAACCGCAGTGTCGCCAGGTCGGCTTCGTCCCCGGTGGTCTCGAGCGCGGCGTCGATCGCGGTCAGCGCCCGGTCGTGCTCGCGGCGGATCGAATGCACGAGCCACAACGTCTGCTGCGCGTGCGCGGCGGGATACCGTTCGCCCGCCTCGACGGCCTCGGCGTGCAGGCCCCGCGCGATCCGTTCGGTTTCGCCGAGATCGTCGAGCGTGCCGCGCCGGAAGTTGGCGAGCAGGGTGCGGGTGCTGGTCCGCCACAGTTCCGGCATCGACGGGTCGTCCGCGGTGTCGGCGAGCGCCTCGATCGCGCCGGGGGTGTCGCCCCGGCGGTAGCGCAGCGCGGCGAGGACGTGCCGCATCTGCGCCAGATCCGCCTTGTCGCCGACCGTCTTCACCGCCTGCTCCGCCTCGGCCTCCGGGTCTTTTTCGAGCCGGAACAGCACGCGGACCAGCGCGGCGATCAGCGTCTCCCGTTGCTCGCGGGTGGGCACCGTGCTGTCGAGCGCGCCTCGGAGGAGATCGGCCGCGATGTGCGGGGCGCGGTTGGACACCGCGATGTGGTTGCCGGTGAGCCAGCCGACCAGCCACGGGTCGACCGGCACCGGTTCGGCCGCCAGTTGCTCGGCGACCCGTTTGATCGGCGCGCCACCGCGGGCGAGTGCCTCGGCGGCGCGCCGGTGCAGCGCGGCGCGGACCGGTTCGGCGATGCCGCCGTAGAGCGCCTGCCGCTGGAACGGATGGTGGAAGGCGAGTTTGTCGCCCGCGTACTCGATCACCCCGGCGGTGGTGGCCGGTTCGAGATCCCGCAGGACCTCCAGCGGGCTCTTGCCCGCCAGCGCGGCGAGGTCCTCGACCGCGAACTCCGCGCCCAGCAGCGAGGCGGTGCGCAGGATGTCGGTCGTGGCCGGGTCGAGGCATTCCAGCGTGCGGCCCACCGCCGCCAGCAGCGATCGCGGCGCGTTCTCGCTGCCGTTGAGCGTCACCTCGGCCACGCCCGCCTTGATCCGCAGCGAGCCGGTGCGGACCAGGTCGTGCGCGATTTCCCTGGCGTAGAGCGGATTCCCGGCCGCGCGCCGGACCAGCGGGCGCAGGCTCGGGCCCAGTTTCGCCGCGAGGATCACTTCGAAGACCGCGGTGACCTCGTCGTCGGTGAGCACCTCGACCGGCATGATCTCGCCGTCCCTCGCCTCGATCCCGCGGCGCAGCTGGGCGAGGTCCCGGCGGCCGTGCCCGGTGCGCGTGGCGGCGACCAGCAGCAGCGGCAGCTGACGGGTGGCGGCGGCGAGGCGCTGCCACAGCAGCACGCTGGCCTCGTCGGCCCAATGGAGATCGTCGATCACCAGCACCAGCGGGCCCGCCGCGCAGGTCTCGTCGACCAGTGCCAGTAGTTTGTCCACAGTGGACAGGATCGGGTCGGTGGGGCCCCAGTTCCCGTGTGCGGGCTCGGCGTGCAGCTCACCGGCCAGTTTGGCCTTGGCCGGATCCGCGGCGCCGTGGTGCACCCCGAGGCATTCCATGATCACCTGCAGCGGGAACCGTTGCTGGAGCTCGTCGGCCGCGGTCCAGGCGAGCTGGCAGCCGCGTGCCGCCGCGCCCGCCAGCCCGGCGATCAGCAGCTCCGACTTGCCGATCCCCGGTTCGCCTTCGAGCCAGACCGGACGGCCGCGCCCGGCGAGCAGGTCGGTGACGAACCCGTCCAGTCGTTCGACCTGACGGGCACGGCCGGGCAGATACCCCTGGCCGCCGCGTTCGATCGCCTTGGCCACCGGCGGCGGCACGACGCGCACCGGAACCGGTTTCGATCCGGTGACAGGTTTTTCGGTGCCGTCAAGGATGCGCTGATGGAGTTCACGCAGCGGGGCGCCGGGCTCGACGCCGAGTTCGTCACGGAGCACGCGCCGGGCATCGCGGTAGACGGTCAGCGCTTCGGTTTGCCGCCCGCTGGCGTGCAGCGCGCGCATGAGCGTCTCGTGCAGTGACTCGCGCAACGGGTGCCGCTGGACCAGCGCGGTCAGCTCGGCCACCAGTTCACGGTGGTCGCCGAGGCCGAGCAGCGCGGTGGCCCGCAGTTCGGTGGCGGTCAGCTGGAGTTCGGCGAGCCGGACGCGCTCGGCTTCGGCGAACGGGCCCGGTACGCCGGAATAGGCCTCGCCGCGCCAGCGGCCGAGCGCGGTGGTGAGCCGCGCGGCCGCGCCACGCTGATCCGCGTGGGCCAGCAGCATTTTCCTGGCGTCGGCGGCGTCCCGTTCGGCCAGGTGGACGTCGAGCGCCTCGCGGTCCAGCCGCAGCACGTAGCTCGATCCGGACGAATGCAGCACTTCGTGCGCGTCGCCGCCCGCTTTGCGGATCGCCCCGCGCAGACCGGAGACGTAGGTGTGGACACTGCCGGTGGCGCTGGCGGGCGCCGAACCGCCCCAGACGTCGGCGATCAGTTCGCCGAGCGAGACGGACTGGCCGCACCGCGCCGCGAGGGTGGCGAAAACCGCGCGCTGGCGGGCGGGCCCGAGCTTCAGCTCGACGTCTTCGAGCCAGGCACGGGGCGGCCCGAGCAGCTCGACGCGCAGCCCGTTCGTCACGCCGGCTCCATTTCTCGTTCTCACCGAAAGTGGCCGGATCACTACCGTGGTCCCCGCAGTTTAGGACGTACGCGCGGCGGTTCGGTTGCGCACCCGGGTGTGGGTCAGACGACGCCGCGCTGGGGCGGGACACCGGGGCGGGCGAGGGCGTGCAGCGGCGCGCACCAGGGCTGCGCGGCCCCCGTCGTGCGCGCGGTGGGCCAGGACGTCTCCGTGCCCGTTTCGGGCAGCAAAAGCGCGGCGAGTTCGCCTGCCAGGCCCTGGTGCTGCTCCTCGGTGAGGTTCCGCTGGTGCGAAAGCAGGTGGAGCAGTTCGACCGCGTGCCCGGTGGACAGCAGGCCTACGTTGTCGAGCAGCCATTGCGGGATCCACCGCGCCGTCAGCTCGTCGCCCACCTGGAGCAGCTGCTCGGCGACGCGGTCCGCGGGCGCGCCGGAGCCCACCATGGTCGCGGCGATCTCCTGGTGCAGCACGGCGCGGATGGCGGGCGGGGTGTTCGCGGCGAACACCGAACGCACCAGGGGGACGCGGAACCGCAGGCGGTCCCCTTCGGTTTCCAGCACACGCGCGGCGAGCGCCTCCTCGACCGCTTCGATCAGCGCCCGCAGCTCGCGGCCGGTCACACCGGTCAGGTCGGCGACCGTGAACGACGAGCCGAGCAGTGCGGCCGAGGTCAGCGTTCGCTTGCACGCCACGGAAAGCGTGGCGAGATGATCTTCCACCACGGCGGTGATCCGGCGGTGCGGCGCGGCCGCCAGGTCGTGGCCTTCGGCGAATTCGGTGAACAGCTCGCACAGGTAACCGGCGTTGCCCGCGGTGTACTCGGCGGCGAACCCGAGGAAGTCCTCACCGGGATCCCTGGCCAGGGTCTCCTCGGCGAGCGCGGCGACGGCCGGGCCGTCGAACGGCGGCAGCGAGACGATCTCGCCGTCGAGCCGCGAGCGGAGGACGTCGAGCGTGCGACGCCGGGGGAGGGGTCGCGCGGAGCCGATCAGCAGCAGCGGCAGGTGCGCGGTGAGCCGGTGCAGGCGCTGCCAGGCGAGCAGGCTGTCCTCGTCGGCCCAGTGCAGATCCTCGAAGACGAGTACCCGCGGCCCGTCCTCGCACAGTTCGGTGACCGTCTTGGTGAGATTGTCGAGCGCCTCCCCGCCGAGGCAGTCGGCGATGAGGCTCAGCGGGACCGCGCTGGTCAGTTCGTCGGCTTCGACCCGGCGCGTCCGGTTTCCCGCCGCGGCGAGGGCCTCCGCAAGGAGCGCGCTCTTGCCGCTGCCCGCCTCGCCGTCCAGCCACACCGTCCCGCCGCGGCCTTCGTCCAGCAACGCGGACAGGTGACGGCGCAACCGGCCCAGTTCGAACTCGCGGCCGACGAAGGCGGACGGCCGTTCGGGCAGCGCCCGCGTCGGCCGGTGGCGTTCCGGCTGGTCCTGGTGGTGCAGCGACGGGTCGCCGTCCAGGACCCGCTGTCGCAGCGCCAGCAGCTCCGGACCGGGTTCGAGACCGGACTGCTCGATGATCGTCTCGCGGGCGCTGTCGAACGCGGCCAGTGCTTCGGCCTGCCTGCCGGACCGGAACAACGCGGTGACCAGCATGCGGTGCAGGCCTTCGTGCAACGGATGGCGCTCGACCAGCACGGCCAGCTCGCCCACGAGCTCGCGATAGCCGCCCAGGTGCAACGCGACCTCGGCCTGGCGTTCGAGCGCGCCCATGCGCAGTTCGTTCAGCCGGGCGCGCTGGGTTTCGGCGAAGGGACCGGGGATCCCGGTCAGCGCGGAGCCCCGCCACTGAGCGAGCGCGGAGCGCAGCGACTCCAGCTCCCGGTGGTGCTCGCCCGCGAGCCGGTAGGTGCGGGCCCGTTCCAATTCGGCTTCGAAGACGTGGACGTCGACCTGCTGTCTCGGCAGGTCGAGGCTGTAACCGGCGCGGGTGGCGACGAGCGGCTCGCCCACGGGCTCCAGCGCGCGGCGCAGTGCGGAGACGTAGGTGTAGACGATGCCGGTGGCGCTGTCCGGGGGCCGCTCACCCCACACGGCGTCGATGATGTCCTTGCGGGAGACGAACTGGCCGGCGTGCAGGGCGAGCGCGGCGAACACCGCTTGCCGCTGAGCGGGACCCAGGGCGATCTCGCCGGAGCCGTGCCGGGCTGGGGCGCCGCCCAGTAGCCGCACCGTCAGCGAGGGAACCTCGTCCATGACCTGCCGCCTGTGCGTCCGACTTCCGGAAAGAGCATCGCGCCCGGGGAAAATCCTAGTAGGGCCGTTGTGGGTTTCGCAATCAATCGGACACTCAGCGTGTGGGTTTCGTCCGCTGGTCATGAGACATTCTCGCGTTTTGCCAGGGCGGTCCGGTTCAGGGGGTTCACCACCGTGAACGGGTCCGAGGTCGGTGCCCGTTCATGTGGTTTTCAGGATGTGGACAGCCGAGGGGCGACTGGGCAAAGCCGGACGTTCTCGGGGGCAGACTGTCGTCCGGCCCTGGTCCCTGGCATGCGTGGCTGTGCATGCTGTGTCGGTGAGCCAGGATCAGGAGCGATTCGCCGGAGATGTCCTGCTCAGCCTCGCCCACGACGGCAGGCTGATGCTCGACGCCGACGAAGCCGAAGCGCGCGTCGCCGAGCTCCGGCGGACGCTGGCCTACGGGTACGCCCTGCTCGCCGACCCGGACTACACCGGACCCGAGGACAGGCTCCGCGAGATCCTCGACGAACTTCCCAAGTACGTGGAGGCGTTTCAGCTGGCCACGAAGTTCTTCACGCCTCGTTGAGAACTCGTGGAGAGTTCGTGAAGAGCTCCTTCGCAGACTGTGTCCCATCCGACTGGGGCCGCGGATCAAGCGGAGGGGACAGAGTGGACACGGAAACCCGACAGATCACCGTGGCGGTGCACGCGCCCGATCCGATCACCACGGCGGGCCTGGCCAGTCAGCTGGGCACGCAGCAGGGGATCGACATCCGGGACTGGGAGCAGCGCGCCGACACCGACGTACTGGTGTTCGCCGCCGAATGGCTCACCCCCGAGATCGTGCTGTGGCTGCGACGGCTCGCCTCCGAGGACGGCAAGCCGGTGGTGCTCGTGGTGAGCCAGATCAGCGAGGCGGAACTGGTCCCCGCGATCGAATGCCGGGTGGTGGCGGTCCTGCCGCGTTCGGCGACGACCGGTGAGCGGCTCGCGCACGCCGTCCGCGCGGCGGCGTCCGGCGGCGGGGTGCTCCCGCCGAGCCTGCTCGGCGAACTGCTCAAGCACGTCGAACGGCTGCAACGCGAGGTGCTCGACCCGATGGGCGTCAACACCGCCGGGCTCACCACGCGGGAGATCGACGTCCTGCGCCTGATGGCCGACGGCAAGGACACCGTCGAGATCGCGGGCGAGCTCTGCTACTCGGAGCGCAGCGTGAAGCACATCATCCAGGGCATCACCGGACGACTGAAGCTGAAGAACCGGCCGCACGCCGTCGCCTACGCGGTGCGGGCCGGGGTCATCTAGAACGGGCTGAAGGGGCCCATGGCCGCATGTCACGCGGCGAAGGGCGCTTTCGTCGCGTCGGATGCGGGGAAAGTCCCCTTCAGCTCACGTCCTCAGATCAGCCCGGCCCGGATGGCGGCGGCCACCGCCTCCGCCCGGTTCCGCAGCGCCAGCCGGTGCTGGGCCTGGTGCAGGATGTTCTTGATGGTCCGCTGCGAGTAGCCCATCGCCGCGCCGATCTCGCCGGTGTCCTTGCCGTCGGCGATCATCCGCAGCACACGGATCTCGCGTTCGTGGAACCGCGAAGTTTCGTCGGGGCCGCCCACCATGGCGTCATACCCGGCGGCCAGCCTCGCGGCGGTGGTCGTGACCGCCGTCCGCGCGGCCAGGACCTCCGCGATCAGCAGTTCCGTCCCAGCCGCCTGATGCGGCAGCGCGCGGCGCACCCCGGCGGCCGCGGCCGAGCGATAGCCCTCGGGCGGCAGCGGCCCGGTGATCAGGACGCCGGGCAGGCCGCCCTGTTCGGACACCGCGCGCCGGAGAACCGGGAGGTCGTGGTCGACCGGATCCTCGGCGGCCACCAGCACGTCCGCGCCCCGGGTACCGGCCGGGACGACTTCGAGCTCCTCGGCCTGCGACAGCATGCCGACCAGCCCCGCCAGGGTCAGCGGGTCGGCCGTGTGGACGGCCACCCGGAGGTCCGGCCCGCTCACGAGGCGTATCGGCCGTTCAGCAGCGCCGTGGCCAGTTCGATCCGGGAACGGTAGCCGGTCCGGCTGAAGAGCAGGCTCAACCGTCCCTCGACGCTTTTCTGGCTCGTCTGCAGCGCCGTCGCCAGTTGTTCGTTCGTCAGCCCTTCGCCCGCCAGCAGTGCCAGCAGGTGCTCGTTCTCGGCGACCGTCTCCTGGCCGCCGGGAATCTCGATCCCGTTCTCCCGCATCAGGTTCCGCAGCCGCGCGCGGTACAGCAGCGCGTCCAGCGACCCGAGCACCTCGTACACCTCGGTGAGCACCTTCGGATCCGTCGCGCCGTGCCGGACCAGCCGTTCGGCCGCGACGGCCAGTTCGAGCGGTTGCGCGCGTTCGCGGGCCAGCCAGAGACATTCGCCGGCGGGCTCGCGGCCGAGGCAGGCCCGGACCAGATGGCGGTGCAGCAGCACCCGCCCGGTCGGCATCGCGGAAGCGAGGTCCTCCAGCGCGTCGAGTGCCTTCTTCGCCCCCGCGCGGTCGTTGTTGCGCAATGCCAGTTCGGCGAGATCGGCCCAGGCGATGTCCGTCCCGACGGCGAGTCCGCAGGTGGCCGCGTGCAGGCGTTTGGCGGCGCGGTCGGTTTCGCCCAGCGCGATGTCGACCCGCGCTTCGGCGATGTCGAGCAGATGCGCCAGCATCGGCGCGGTGGCGCGGGCGGCGGTCAGCAGCTCTCGTGCCGCGCTGAACCGTCCCTGCGACAGCAGGACCGACACGGTCGACAGGTGCATCGCGGCCGAGCCGGTGTCATAGCCGCGCCGCGAACGGTCGGCCACGCTGCGGTGGGCGAAGTCGACCGCGCGGGCGGAATCGCCGCGCATGGCCGCGAGCAGTGAACGTTCGCTGTCGCGCAGACCGGTTTCCGGGAAGACCTCGTCGGCGAGCAGCTTTTCCGCCCGCGCCCGTTCGCCCAGCACCAGCAGCGCGGTGACGTACGACGTGATCTGGTCGTTCCGCGGCCGCCTCGCCGTCCTCAACGGCCACCGCTCGCGCTCGGTCAGATTCGCGCCGAACCGTGCGGAGCGGCCTGCCCAGAGTTCGGCCAGGCCGCCGAAAAGTTCGCCCAGCATCGCGGAAACCGTCGACTCGGTGCGCCACGAATCGTTCTCCGCCAGCAGTTCGGCGGCTTCGGCCCACCGGTCCAGCAGGCTCAGCGCGATCGCGCTCGACGCCACCGACCATTCCGGCGGGTTCGTGGCGATCCTCGCCAGCTCGGCCGTGTTGCCGGAGTTGTGCAGCGCGCAGACGGCGATCGACTGCGCTTCCTGTGCGGCGTCGGCGGAAAGCCGGTCGGGGAATTCCTCCAGCAACCGCCGCGTGCCCGCGAGACTCTGGTCGTGATCGCCGTTGAGGTGGCACCACATGGTGTGGAGAAGGGTCACCCTCGCGCGTTGTGGCCGGTCCTCGGTCAGTTCGACGGCGGCGCGCAGCCACCGCGCGCCGCGGGTGGTCTGGTCGTCGGGCAGGAAGGCCGCGTTGTCGAGCAGTTCCGCGAGCGCGCGCCGCGGATCGATCAGCTTGCCCGCTTCGGCGATCCGGTCGGCGAGATAGTACGGGTCGGACGTGTGCGCGGTCCCGTTCCACAACGCGGTGACGGCGGCCGCGGAGAACCGCCGCCGCTCGAAGGGGCCGAGTTCGGCGATCAGCGCGTAGGCCACCACCGGCACGGTGAACCGCCATCCGCGGCCGCGGTGCAGCACCCCGTCGGCGCGCAGGACTTCGAGGATCGCCAGGGTTTCCGCGGGATCCTGTGCCAGCACCCCGCTGATCAGCGACGGCATCGCCTCGCCGAGCGGATGCAGGACGGCGGCGGCCTTCGCGACCGCGAGCCGCTCGGGATCCAGCGGCACGGACCGCAACGGCACCGCGGTCCCGGGGACGAGATACGCGCGCCGGTCGACGATCCGGATCGCGCCTTGCGCGCGCAGCAGGTCCAAGGCCTGGCGCAGCGCGGCGGGGACACCCCGGCTGAGTTCGTGCAGGCGATCCCGCAGCGAAGCGCTCGGAACGGCGCCCAGCGCCTCGACGACCGGCCGCGTGATCTCCTCCGCCTTCAACGGCAGCAGCCGCACGGGATGCACCAGGCCGTCGGCCCGCAGCCGCCGCACGAGGGCGAGTCCTTCGGCCACCTCACGGACCGGGGTGCGAGTAGCGCAGATCAACCGCGCGGAAGTACCGTCCAGCCGCCGGATCAATGCCTCCAGGACGGCCAGCGAGTCGCGGCCCATCCACTGGGTGTCGTCGAGCATCAGCACGTGCCCGCCACCGCCGAGGATCGGCACGGCCACCGCCCGCGCCGCACGCCCGGCCACCGCGGGGTCGTCGGCCGCGCCCGTCGCCGGGGCGGGCCAGGGAAAGCCGCCGGGAGCCAGGTCACCCGTCTGTGTGAAGCGTGCGCTCGAAACCCCTTGCCCTGACTCGGAAAGCCGCTCGCGCAACCGGGCGAGCAGCGTGGTCCGGCCGGCGCCCGCCGGTCCGGTCACCCATACGCAGGGGGCGCCCGTGCCGGTGACACGCTCCAGGATCTGCTCGGTCACCTCGTCCACGTCCGCCATCCTGAGCCGACCCGGCGGCCGTGACGTGGACGTCCGGCGGGTTCTGGCCCGTATGGACGGCGGATCCGCCCGAAAGCCGCGACCGGATGCGCGCCGCTTCCTCGAAGCTAACGTGGTCCGGCCCCGGCGCGGCGTCTTTCGGACCGCACGGCCGGAGGCACTGACCGAAAGGGCAGCGCGGAGGTCAGGCCGCGAGCGGGCCGAAGACGAGCGTGCCCGGCGCCCTGGCGTCGTCGCCCGCCCAGAACTCCAGCCACAGCGCGGCGAACTCGTTCCGGGACAGCATCCCGTCGCCGTCGGAGTCCAGCAGCGGGAACGTGGCGTCGGTATCGGTCGGGCGGCCGTTCCAGACCTCGATCAGCCGGCGGTACTCCGCCGCGGAGATCAGGTCGTCGCGGTTCTCGTCGATCGCTTCGAACATCGCGTCGGCGGTCGCGATCACGGCCTCGGGCGTGTCCGGCAGCTTGTCCACCACCAGCAGGACTTCGTCGAGGGAGACCTTGTCGTCGCGGTCGAGGTCCGAGGCCGCCAGCAAGGTCGTCCACCAGCTCAGCATGATGCCGGTCAGGCGCGGCCCGTCGCCGGGGCCGCGCTGTCGCGCCCAGCGGTCGGCCAGGGCCTGGAAGTCCCGCTCCTGAAGGAAACCGTCGCCGTCGACGTCCATCGCGGCGAAGACACCGGAGATCTTGCGCCGTTGCAAGTCGCTTGCCATGCGACCGAACGATAGAACCGACTCCGGAGGGACACATCGGCCATTCAGGGCCCCGGCGAACCACGATCGGGGGACGGGCGCTCACTCGGATTGCGGCGGCTGCGCGGAAGGGGGAAGGCCCTTGATGATCTTCGCGACGAGGACTTCGAGTTCGGACCGGATCTGGTCGGTGGTGGAACCGGCGGCGATGCCCCGGGTGACCCGCAGCAGGTCCGTCACCGTTTCCGTCTTGTGGTCGAAGATCTCGGCGGTCGCCCGCGCCTTGGCGGCGAGTTCCTGCGCCGCGACGAGTTCGTCACCGGAGCCTTTGATCAGCGCTTCGACGGTGCTGACCAGACGTTCCAGGATGCGGTACACCGCCCGGGCCGAGAACCCGCCGAGGAGCGCGAGCAGCGGACGGGTCAGGAGCACGCTGACGCTCGTGGAGGCGGGAGCGTTCGCGGTGGTCGCCACGGGCTCCACGATGAGGAACGCCAGCGCCGTCCCGGCGAGGCCGCCGAGGATGATCAGGTTGGTGTACCTGCCTTCCAGGCCTCGTTCGAAGGAGCCGCGGGAGAGCTGACGGCTCAGGGCGAACATGACGTAGAAGATCCCGCCGATGACCGAGGCGAGCGCGGTGACGAGGATGTCCAGCCAGAGCGGGGCCCCGGAACTCGTCCGCCAGATCTGGAGGACCACGAAGGTGGTGAACAGCGCCATCGCGAGGAAGGCGAGGGAGCGCGCGTATCTGGTGGCGCCGAAGTAACGGCGGACTCCGTGGGCTTCTTCGTCGGCGAGCAGCTCGATCGTGTTCGGGTTCGCCGGTGCCACGGCGGCGACGAGTTGTTTGTGGGCTTCGGTCAGTTTGCTGAGTGGTAGCGGGGTGTAGAGCGTGTCGTCGAACTGGGGATCGGCTTCTCTCCGTGCCACGTCCACGATGTCGACCGCGTCGGCGGGGAGGGACAAGCCGCTCTTCGTGCCGTAGCGGATCATCGCGAGGCACTGGTCGAGGACGGTCAGGCGGGGGTTGTAGGCGTCGACACGGTCCCGCTTGCCCCGTGGTTTCCACTCGGCGGATCCACCCCAGCGCCGTTCATGCGCGTTCGGCTCCTCGAATTCGGAACTGTCGTTGAGGGACATGGCGCGCCTCGCATCCAGAGAATTACCTGCCTGGCAGTCGTCGATTCCCTGTCGCGCGTTGCGTGCCTGCCCGGATCGTTATTCGGTGAGCGCGTCGAGGATCTTGCCCAGTGCGGATTGCGCCACCGCCGAGGTGTACGGGCCGACGGCGACCAGTGAGGCGATGAGCGCCGAGGCCTCGCCCGGGGTCAGCGAGACCGGCGGCAGCACGGACCGCGCGTCGATGCCGTAGCCGCCGCGTGGCCCTCGGTGGATGGCGATGGGAACACCCGCTTCGCGCAGGCGCGTGATGTCGCGTTCCACGGTCCGCAGGCTCACCCCGGTCGACTCCGCGAGACTCATGCCCGTCACCCGGCGCGGCGCCCGCACCCGCAGCAGTTCGATGATCGCGTGCTGCCGTTCGATCAGGGGCGCCGCCTGGTGTAACTGGGTCATCCCTGCGATTCCTGCGGAACCGACCAGCCGCTGACGCATTTCCGCTCTCCTCGAGTTCGAATAGCCGACCCGGCGCTGACGTGTATTGGATCTTAGGCTCGTTTTTCCTTCTCGTGATCGGATCTCGATGACTTCACCTTTCGCTTTCCCCGGCGACTTCCGGCGCCTGTGGATCGGTCAGACGATCAGCGCGTTCGGAGACAAGGTCTCACGGGTGACGTTGCCGACGGTCGCGCTGCTCGGGCTCGGCGGGACCGCCTGGGACGTCGGACTGCTGGCCGCGTTGCGGTTCGTGCCGTTCGTGCTGATCGGTTCGGTGGCCGGTGTGTGGGTCGACCGGTTCCCGCGCCGCGGGACGATGATCTGGGCCGACGCCGGCAGGCTGGTGGCGATGGGGTCGATCCCGGCCGCGTATCTGTTCGGCGTGCTCACTCTCGGCCAGTTGTTCGTGGTCGCGGGGGTGGTCGGAGTGCTGACGGTCTTCTTCGAAGTCGCCGCGCAGTCGTATCTGCCGGTGCTGGCCGGACCGGACGGGATCGTGGCGGGCAACGAACGGTTGCAGACCTCCCGCGCGGTCGCCGAGGTCGGTGGCGCGGCCGCCGCGGGCGGGCTGATGCAGGTCCTCGGGACCGCGCTCGCGATCCTGGCCGACGCCTTGTCCTTCCTCGCTTCGCTGGTGTCATTGTTGCTGATGCGTCACCGCGAGCAGCCAGCCGTCAAGCCGCAGAAGCCGCGATCGGCGCTGGCGGAGGCCAAGGAAGGGCTGGCGGTGTTGCTGTCCGACTCTCGGCTGCGCAACCTCATGTCCGCGAGCACGACGGTGAACCTCGGCGTGGCGACGGCGACCGCTCTCGTGCTGGTTTTCGCCTACGACGACGGGAAGCTGAGTCCTGGCGCCGTCGGCCTCGCGTTCGCGATCGGCACGGTGGGCCTCATCCTGGGCGCGGTCTCCTCCGGCGCGATCGCCCGCAGGCTTACTCTCGGCCGGACGCTGGCGACCTCGATCCTGATGACCGGCCTGGGTTTCCTGCTGCTGCCCGCAGGCGGGCAGGGGGCCGCGCTCGCCATGTTGATCGTGAGTCAGTTCCTCATCGGTTTCGCCGACTCGGTGTTCAACATCCACGTGCTCAGCCTGGTCCAGCGCATCACGCCGCCGGAAATGATGGGCAGGGTCAACGGGACCGCGCTCTCGGTGGTCTTCGGCACCGGGACGCTCGGCGGCCTGGCCGCTGGCTTCGTCGGCACGGTCTTCGGCACCGTGCCCGGGTTGGTGCTGTCAGCCGGGATCATCTGCTGCGGCGCGGTGTTCGTCCTCGTCAACCCCTTGCGGACGATTCGGTCGGGAGCGGATGAGGAGGCGCTTCAGCGGTCCGGGGCGAGCGCCACCAGGGATAAGGAATCCCGAACAGCTTGTTGACCAGCACGGCGAGCAGCGCGATGAGGGCGACGCCCACCAGGACCGCGACGACCTGCGGAGCGGTGTGCAGGAGACCGAGCGCGATGATCAGGGTGGTCGCCCCGGCGGGTGGATGGGGAATCTCCAGCGCGGCCATCGCGGCGCAGGTGAGGCCCAGCGCGATCGCCGCCGCCCCGATCCTGGCCCAGGAAGGATGGGTCAGGTCCGGGGCGGCGGTCAGCAGCCCGGTGACGGCGAGGCCGGTGAGTCCCGCGAGGACACCGGCCAGGTGACCGAGCACCGTGTTGCGCGGGCTCGCGCCCGGCGCCCGCGGACTCGCGAACACCAGGAACGCGGTGGGCCCGAGCGAAGGGAACAGCAGGGGAGCGCCCGAAAGGATCGCGCAGAGGCCGATGAACACGATGCAGCCGAAGGAACTCAGCGCGACGTAGGCGGTGCGGCGGATCCTGGTCATTCCCAGCCACGGCGTGGGTTCCGGGTACCGACGCTGCCGGGGGCGCGTCGCCGGTAGACCACGTACGGGCGGAGCAGGTACCGCACCGGGGCGCTGAAAGCGTGCACCAGGCGGGAAAACGGCCACAGCGCGAACAACAGCATGCCCAGCGCGGTGTGCAGCCGGTAGTCCAGCGGCGCCGACGCCATCAGCTCCGGCTGGGGATCGAGGAGCAGGATGCCGCGGAACCAGGGCGCGACGGTCTCCCGGTAGTCGTATCCGCCGCGGACACCGTTGTCGACCAGCGTGGTCGCCAGCCCGGCGAGCATCACCAGCACGAGCACCACGTACATGTACTTGTCGCTGACCGAGGTGGCGCCGCGGACCGCGGGCACCCGGATCCGCCGCCACAGCAGGAGACCGAGCCCGCCGATCGCGACCAGCCCGGCGATACTGCCCATCCCGAGCGAGATCAGGTGGTAACCGTGCTCGTCGAGTCCGGCGAACTCGGTGACACCCTTCGGCACGAGCAGGCCGAGCACGTGCCCGCCGATGACCATCAGCAGTCCGATGTGGAACACCGGGCTGGCCACCCGCAGGAGCCGGGATTCGTGGAGCTGGCTCGACCGGCTCGTCCAGCCGAACTTGTCGTGGCGATACCGCCAGATCGTGCCGAACACCAGCAGGGCGATCGCCGCGTAGGGCGCGGCGCCCCACAACAGCAGGTCGAATCCGGAACTCATCGGCCACCTCCGGCGCCGGTGGGGAACGGGTCGAGGCCGACCAGTTCGGCGGGCGGCTCGGCGGGCAGCGGCGCGGGGACGGCGGGCAGGGTGGCCAGCACCGCGGCGACCGCGTCGCGATACGGGGTGTCCATAGTGGACAGGTTGCGGTGCAGGAGTTCCAGTGCGGGATGGAAGCGGGCGAGCACCTGCCCGGCCGCGTCCGGTTCCGCGGCGGCGGCGAACTCCAGGATCACGGGCAGGAAGTCCGGCAGTTCGTTCTCGGCGGGGGCGAACCCGTGGGTGCGGTAGAACCGGCGTACCGCGGCCAGCGTCTCCCCGCGGCGGCGGGTGTCGCCGTCGAGGAACCAGCTCAGATGCAGGGTCCGGCGGGGTTTCCTGTCGAAGACCTCGATGTAGTGCGAGGCCAGCTCGCCGGGTTCACCTTGTCCGAGATACGCCACCGTGCGGGAGAGTTCGTCGTGGCCGGGGCCGATGGTCTCGTCGAGGCAGGCGCGCAGCAGGCCGAGCTTGCCGAGGACGGCTTCGTCGGGATACTGCAGGCACCATCCGGCGATCTGGCGCAGTGCCGCGTGATCCCGGGAAGCCTTGGGACGGAGGAGTTTCACCGGTTTCGCCCCCGCAGGGTCGGGAACAACGCGTCCGGGCGGGCGCCGTCGTCCCAGCTGACCAGGTCCACTGTGGACTCGCCGCCGCCCATGCCGGGACCGCCGTCGACGTCGAGGCTGCACCGGGTGGCGATGCCCTCCAGATCGTGGGCCTGCCCGACACCCGCGGTGGGGATGACATAGCGTTCGTCGTACTTGGCCAGCGCGAGCAGCCGGTGCATGCCGAAGATCTGCTCCCCGGTGAGCCCGACGGAGGCGGGGATGTCCTCGTCCGTCTCCTGGCCGAGGTTCACCGCGCGCATGTAGGACCGCATCGCCGCCAGCCGCCGCAGGGACCGCCGGACCGGCCCGGTGTCGCCGGCGGTGAACAGTTCGGCCAGGTACTCGATCGGGATGCGCAGGGCGTCGATGGCGCCGAACAGGTTGTCGCGGTGCTCGCCGTCGTGACCGCTGCCGCTGACGGCGTCGACCACCGGCGACAGGGGCGGGATGTACCAGACCATCGGCATCGTGCGGTATTCCGGATGCAGCGGCAGCGCCAGCCGGTAGTCGTGGATCAGCTGGTACACCGGGGAACGCCGCGCCGCGGTGAGCCAGTCGTGCGGGACACCGGCCGCCTCGGCCGCCCGGATCACGGCGGGGTCGTGCGGATCGAGCAGCAGGTCGAGCTGCGCGGGGTAGAGGTCGTGCTCGTCGGCGACGGACGCGGCCTCGGTGACCTTGTCGGCGTCGTAGAGCAGGACACCGATGTAGCGCAGCCGCCCGACGCAGGTTTCCGCGCACACCGTCGGCTGCCCGGCTTCCACCCGCGGATAGCAGAAGGTGCACTTTTCGGCCTTGCCGGTCTTGTGGTTGAAGTAGACCTTCTTGTACGGACAGCCGGTGACGCACATCCGCCAGCCGCGGCACTGGTCCTGGTCGACCAGCACGATCCCGTCCTCTTCGCGTTTGTACATCGCGCCGGACGGGCAACTGGCCACACAGGACGGGTTGAGGCAGTGCTCGCAGATCCGCGGCAGGTAGAACATGAAGCTCTGCTCGAACTCGAACTTGATCTGGATGCCGAGTTCGTCGCGGAGCTTCTCGGCGATCGGGTCCTTGACGCCGTGCTCGGTGGAGCCGCCGAGATCGTCGTCCCAGTTCGGTCCCCAGGTGGGCTGGAGGGGTTCGCCGGTGATGGCCGACCGCGGCGCGGCGGTGGGCACGTCGTCACCGAGCGGCGCCTCGATCAGGGTGGCGTAGTCGTAGGTCCACGGCTCGTAGTAGTCGGAGATCTCCGGCAGATCCGGGTTGGCGAACAACTTCGCGAGCTTGCTCAGCCGTCCGCCCGCTCGCAGCCGGAGCCTGCCCTTCGCCGTCCGCTCCCAGCCGCCCTTCCAGCGCTCCTGATCCTCGTAGCGACGCGGATATCCCTGCCCCGGGCGGGTTTCCACGTTGTTGAACCAGGCGTACTCGGTGCCCGCCCGGTTGGTCCAGGCCTGCTTGCAGGTCACCGAACAGGTGTGGCAGCCGATGCACTTGTCGAGGTTCATCACCATGGCCAGCTGTGCCATGACCCGCATCAGTAACGCACCTCCTGGGAACGGCGGCGGATCACGGTGACCTCGTCGCGCTGATTGCCGGTGGGGCCCAGGTAGTTGAAACCGAAGGAGAGCTGGGCGTAGCCGCCGATGAGATGGGTGGGTTTGAGCAGCAGCCGGGTCAGCGAGTTGTGCGTGCCGCCGCGTTTGCCGGTGGCCTCGCTGCGCGGCACGTTTACCGCCCGATCCTGGGCGTGGTAAAGGAAAACGGTGCCCGCGGGCATCCGGTGGGAGACGATCGCGCGGGCCACCACGACGCCGTTGCGGTTGACCGCCTCGATCCAGTCGTTGTCCTTCGCGCCGATGGCCTCGGCGTCGGCCGGGCTCATCCAGATCCCCTGCCCGCCGCGGGACAGGGTGAGCATGTGCAGGTTGTCCTGGTAAGTCGAGTGGATCGACCATTTGCTGTGCGGGGTCAGATAGCGCACGGTGACCTCCGCGGCGTCCCCCGTCCCGCCGGAGAGATGCTGCGAGCCCAGCGGCGGCCGGTAGACCGGGAGCGCCTCGCCGAGTTCGTGCATCCAGTCGTGGTCGAGGAAGAAATGCTGACGGCCGGTGAGGGTATGCCAGGGTTTCCCGTGTTCGACGTTGATCACGAACGCCGAGTAGCGCCGTCCGCCGCTCTCGCTGCCGGACCATTCCGGGCTGGTGATCACCGCCGCCGGACGGGACCGGGTGTCGGCGAAGGTGATCTTCTTGCCTTCGTGCTCGGCGGAAAGATGCGCCAGCTCGGTGCCGACCCGTTTCTCGAGATCGCGGAAACCCTGGGTGGCCAGCCGCCCGTTGGTGGTGCCCGACAGGGCGAGCACGGCGTCCGCGGCCTTGATGTCGGTGTCTATCAGTGCTTGGCCCTGAGCGGCCCCGGTCATCGCGACGCCGTTCTTCGCGCGCAGCCAGTTCACCTCCTCGCCGACGTCGTAGGTGAGGCCCTTGCTGGTGGCGCCCAGTTTCTCCAGCAGCGGGCCGAGCGTGGCCAGTTTCGCCGCCACCGCCGGATAGTCGCGTTCGACGACGGTCAGCCGCGGCATGGTGACGCCCGGGATCGGCTCGACGTCGCCGTCACGCCAGTCACGCACGACTCCGCCCGGCTGCGCCGTTTCGCTCGGGGTGTCGTGCGTCATCGGGGTGGCGACGAGGTCCTTGCGCACGCCGAGATGCCGTTCGGCGAGTTCGCTGAACCGCTTCGCGATCGTGTGGAAGGCCTCGAAGTCGGTGCGGGTCTGCCACGGCGGATCGACGGCGGCGTTGAACGAATGCACGAAGGGATGCATGTCCGTCGACGAGAGATCGTGCTTTTCGTACCAGGTCGCCGCCGGCAGCACGAGATCCGCGAACAACGTGGTGCTGGTCATCCGGTAATCGATTGCCAGCATGAGATCCAACTTGCCGACCGGGGCGGTTTCGTGCCATTTCACGGATTTCGGCCGCGCGTCCGGCGGCGCCTCCTCGCCGCGCAGGTTCGCGTCGGTGCCGAGCAGGTGGCGCAGGAAGTACTCGTGGCCCTTGGCGGAGGAACCGAGCAGGTTGGACCGCCACACCGTGAGCACCCGGGGCCAGTTCTCCGGATCGTCCGGATCCTCGGCCGCGAATCCCAGCGTGCCTTCGCGGAGCTTGTCGGTGACGTGGCGGACCGGGTCGAGCCCGGCTTCCTCGGCCTCGTCGACCAGGTCGAGCGGGTTGCGGTCGAAAGTGGGGAACGACGGCATCCAGCCCAGCCGCGCCGACTGCGCGAGCGTGTCCGCGGCACTGGTCCCGGCGAGTTTCCCGGTCGCCAGTGGGGAAGTCAGCTCGTCGTTGCGCAGCGCGTCGTAACGCCATTGGCCGGTGTGCAGGTACCAATAGGCCGTCCCGATCATCTGCCGGGCGGGCCGCATCCAGTCCATCGCGCCCGCGAGGGTCTGGTGTCCGGTCAGCGGCCGCACCTTCTCCTGGCCGACGTAATGCGCCCAGCCGCCGCCGTTGCGGCCCTGGCAGCCGGTCATCGTCAGCAGCGCCAGGAAGGACCGGTAGATGGTGTCGGAGTGGAACCAGTGGTTGGTGCCCGCGCCCATCAGGATCATGCACCGGCCGCGGGACGCCTCGGCGGTCTCGGCGAACTCCCTGGCGATCCGGGCGACCCGCTCGGCCGGGACCGAGGTGATCTCCTGCTGCCACGCCGGGGTGCACGGTTCAGCCGGATCGTCGTAGCCGGACGGCCACCGGCCGGGGAGATCGCCGCGCCGCACGCCGTACTGCGCCATCAGCAGGTCGAACACCGTGGTGACCAGCCGTCCGCCGTGCTCCACGGCCGGTACTCCGCGCCGCAGGACGCCGTCGGTGTCGAACCGCGGGAGCAGCACCTCGACGCCCTCGTGACCGGGATCGGCGAGCAAGCTCAGGCGCGGAACGACATCGCCGAGGTCGAGGTTCCAGCTGCCCTGGTCGTGTTCGTTCCAGCGGAAGCCGACCGAGCCGTTGGGGACGACCGGTTCCCCGGTGCGGTCGTCGACCAGCACGGTCTTCCACCGCGGCTCGGCCGTCTCGGCTCCGAGATCCGCGGCGGTGAGGAACTTCGACGGTACGTACGCGCCGTCCCGTTCGGTCAGCGTGACCAGGAAGGGAAGGTCGGTGAAGCGGCTGACGTAGTCGGTGAAGTACGGAACCCGCCGTTCGGCGAAGAACTCGGTGAGGATGACGTGCCCCATGGCCATCGCCAGTGCGGCGTCGGTGCCGGGGTGCGGGGCCAGCCACTCGTCGGCGAACTTGGTGTTGTCGGCGTAGTCGGGGGAGACCACGACGACCTTCTGGCCGCGATAACGGGCCTCGGCCATCCAATGGGCGTCCGGTGTCCTGGTCACCGGGACGTTCGAGCCCCACATCATCAGGTACGCGGCGTCCCACCAGTCCGCGGACTCCGGCACGTCGGTCTGATCGCCGAACACCTGCGGCGAGGCCACCGGCAGATCGGCGTACCAGTCGTAGAAGGAGAGCATCGGGGCGCCGATCAGCGCCATGAACCGCGACCCGATCGCGTGCGAGACCATGGACATCGCCGGAATCGGCGAAAAGCCGGCGACCCGGTCCGGCCCGTAGCGCGAAATGGCGTGCACATGCGCGGCGGCCGCGATTTCCGCCGCTTCGTCCCAGCCGACCCGGACCAGTCCGCCCTTTCCCCTGGCACGCTGATAGGACAGTCGTTTCATCGGGTCGTCCATCACCGAAGCCCAAGCGACGACCGGGTCTCCGTGCTGTTTCAGCGCCTCTCGGTACATTTCCACCAGTACGCCTCGCGCGTACGGAAAACGTACCCGGGTCGGAGAATAGGAATACCACGAAAAGGAGGCGCCGCGAGGGCAGCCGCGCGGTTCGTACTCCGGTTTGTCGGGGCCGACGGAGGGATAATCCGGATCCTGGCTCTCCCACGTGATGATCCCGTCGGACACGTACACGTTCCAGCGGCAGGAACCCGTGCAGTTCACGCCGTGCGTGGACGGGACCACCTTGTCGTGGCTCCAGCGGTCACGGTAGAAAGCATCGGCTTCCCGGCCGCCGGTCAGGTGTACGGAGTGCAGATCCGCGGAACTCTCCGCGCGGGTCAGATAACGGCCCAGGCGGAGCAGGGCGGTGGTCGCCGCACCTTCGTCGTGGTGGTTTTCGGAGCCGTTTCCGTTGACTTTTCGTGGCGAGCGCACGCTCGCGACCTCCCGACTAAAGTCGTGAATGAGGCAGACAGCGCGAACAGGACGTGCCGAGTCTGTCCGGGGAACGAGTGCGATGCTAGCGGTATCGGCCGTCCATTGTCTTTCCGCGAAGGTGATCATGGGTGTTGATCACTCGAAAAGACCAGCAAGTAAATGTGCAGGTAATGGCGAGGTAAGTGTCCCGAGAAATTCGATTATTCCGTTCGGTCGGGCGATCGAAATGAGTTCCTGTGCGAATTCGCGGAACGGGGTGCCGGTGTGGCGCACGGATTCGGGGCCGGGCGAACCGGAAAACGTGGAAGAAGTATCACCGGGCGCCGGACAGGGCCGAAGGTATGTATAACGACCTATACCGGCGCGCTTCGGCCGACGTGTCCGGATGGCGGCCCGCCGCGTCCCCCGGCAAAATGAACCGGTGACGGAATCGGGGAGGGCCGGGAGCGGCGGTGTCGCGCTCGAGGGCACTGACGAAACGGCCGTGCTGGAGGTGTCCGGCGCGCTCGACCTCGCCCTCGCGCCCCGGCTGCGGCTGATGGTCGAACGGGCCTTCCGGCTGCGGCCCGCGGTCATGGTCGTCGATCTGACGGCGGTGGAGTTCCTGGCGTCGGCGGGGATGGCGGAGCTGGTCCGGGCGGACCGGCTGTGCGCGGGTGTCACCCAGGTCCGGGTCGTGGCGGGCAACCGGGTCGTGCTGCGGCCGCTGGAGCTGACCTGTTTGACCGACGAGCTGGCGGTCTATCCGACGAGGACAGCGGCGCTGGAGGCCTGATGGAGCCCGGTACCGACGTGGTCGCGGAGGTCGTCCGCCGGATCGCCGCCGGTGACCGAGAGGCCGTTTCCCCGCTCGTGGAACTCGTCGATCGCCTGCGTGCCGAGGCCGCGTTGCTCGACGGGCTGCACTCGGTCGGCAGGCGGCTGACTTCGCAGCTCGACATCGACCGGATCGTGCAGGACGCGACGGACTCCGCCACGAAGGCGACCGGGGCGGCGTTCGGCGCGTTCTTCTACAACCTCGTCGACCAGTTCGGCGAGTCCTACACCCTGTACACGCTGTCCGGGGTCCCCCGCGAGGCCTTCTCCCGGTTCCCGATGCCCCGCAACACCGAGATCTTCGCGCCCACCTTCGACGGCGTCCGCACGGTCCGCAGCGACGACATCACCGGGGATCCCTGCTTCGGCAAGAACCCGCCCTATCGCGGCATGCCGGAAGGGCACCTCCCGGTCCGCAGCTATCTCGCGGTGCCGGTGCTGAGCCCGACCAGCGGGAAGGTCCTCGGCGGGTTCTTCTTCGGCCACGCCGAACCCGGCCGCTTCACCGAACGGCACGAGTACCTCGCCGAAGGCATCGCGGGTTATTCCGCGATCGCGCTGGACAACGCCCGGCTGTACGAGCGGGAGCGCACCCTCGTCGCCGAACTGTCCCGCAGCATGCTGCCGGAGGTGCCCAGGATCCCCGGCCTGCGGATCATCACCCGCTACCTGCCCGCCGCCACCGGGATCAACGTCGGCGGCGACTGGTTCGACGTCATCCGGCTGCCGTCCGGGCGCACGGCGTTCGTGATCGGCGACGTCGTCGGGCACGGGGTGCCTGCGGCGACCGTGATGGGCCAGACCCGGACGGCCATCCGCGCCTACGCCCTGCTGGAACTGCGGCCGTCGGAACTGCTGCTCCGGGTCTCCCAGCTGACGGAGCCCGGTTTCGTCACCTGTTTCTACGCGGTCCACGACCCTGAGGACCACTCGCTGACCTACGCCAACGCCGGGCATCTGCCCGCCGTGCTGAGACATCCGGACGGCCGGATCGACCAGGTCGGCGAGGCGCTCGCACCGCCGCTGGGTGTCGGCTCCGCCTTCGCCGAGGAGCGGACCGATTTCCCGCCGGGCGCGGATCTGCTGCTGTACACCGACGGCCTGGTGGAGAGCCCCGCGAGGGACATCACGCTGGGCATCGAACGGCTGCTCGGCGCGTTCGCCGCGTACGGCGACCGGCTCGGCGACGCGGCCGCCTGGGACGACCTCATCGAGGAGATCACCCACAATCGCCACGACGACGACATCGCCGTGATCCACGTCCAGCACACGACAGGCGGCGAAGAATGAAGCACGTACCTGCCCCGGTCCCGCGGGAGTTCCGCGATCGGGTGCCCGCCGAACCGGGACGGCTCGTCGGGCTCCGTAAGCAGCTCACGGGATGGCTCGCCGGCCTCGGCGTCGACGGGGAACGGCAGGAGGACATCGTCCTGGCGAGCAACGAAGCACTGGCCAACTCCGCCGAACACGCCTACCGGGGCGGCGCGGACGGCGTCATCGACATCCACGCCACCGCCGTCAGTGACGAGATCAGGATCGTCGTCACCGACTACGGGGCCTGGAAGCCCGCGGACCCGGCCGACACGATCCGCGGCCGCGGCCTGTTGCTGATCGACCGCCTGGCCGACCACGCCGAGTGCGAATACCGGGGCGACGGCACCACGGTGACCATGACCTGGACGAGCCTCCCCGAAGGAGCGAGATGACCACCGAAATCGAGCGGGCGGCGCACGCCTACTGCCCCGTGTGCACTCCGGATCCCGGCCGCGGCGACCAGGTCACCGCGCTCTGCGGGGCCACCCACCCCTTCTGGGGCCGTCGTGAGCGGCCGGTGAACAACTGCCCGTCGTGCGAAGCCCTGGCCGCGGGCACGGTCTACCCGTGTGGTCACACGGGTGGCGAGCGATGACGCGATGATCGTTAAAGTTCGCGGCATTCGGGGTACTAGGTCCTCGCGAGTCCCCCACGGGTAGCAAAGAACTTGGAGGTCCCCGTGTCCACCGATCAGGCATCCTCCGCCGGCGCCAAGGTCGAAGTACTGACCCTGGACGTGAGCGGCGACCTGAGCGAGCTGGCCAGGGTGCGGGCTTGGGCGCGCGCGGAACTGCGTGACGTCACCGAAGAGGACCTCACGGACACGATCCTGGTGCTGGACGAACTGGTGTCCAACGCGGTGCGGCACGGGAATCCGCCGCGTCAGGTGCGGCTGCTGCGACTGCCTGGCCGCCTGCGCATCGAGGTCGACGACTCGGGCAAGGCGCCCGCCACCCCGCGTCCGCCTTCGGACACCGGGGGCCGCGGCCTCGCCCTCATCGACGCCTGCACCACCCTGTGGGGCCAGGAGCACCGCGAAGACGGCAAGACCGTGTGGGCCGAGCTGACCCGGTCCTGACGAAGTCAAACGTGTCCGGCGCCACGCGAACCGGTCGTTTCGAGCCCGGTCCGACGGGTATCCGGAAGCAGCGGACGACAACGAATGGAGGCCCGATGAACGACAAGGCCGAAAACAAGGTCGACGAACTCAAGGGCAAGGCTAAGGAAGCCGTCGGGAACGCGACGGACAACGAGCAGTGGCAGGCCGAAGGCAAGGCCGAGCAGGGCAAGGCCAACGTCAAGCAGGCCGGCGAGAAGCTCAAGGACGCCGTGAAGGGCGTCAAGGACTGACTTCGCGACTGAAAAGGGGCCTGCCTTCGGGTGGGCCCCTTTTTCGTGCGCGGGGCTGCCTCGGTCGGGTGGGTCGTGAGTGGCGATTCGGGTTCTAGTGGACCCATATTTGTCTACCCACGGGATCCTGACGTCGTCTCGGTGGGGCTTGTAGAGCTTGTTCTGGATGGTGATGTGGGTGAGTGGGGAAGATCTGGGACGTTGAACGTCTCAAATCTTCCCCACTCGGCTGCCGTCCGCGGGGTGGTGGGGTGGCACGGTCTTGATCAACGGAGGATCGGGGACGTTGAGTGTCCCCGATCCTCCGTTGATCAAGCTCCGAGACCGGAACCCCCGCCTCGACGATGAAGGAATCGGGACACTCAACGTCCCGATTCCTTCATCGTCGACACCTGGCACGCGCGTGAGCCGCCACCCCGTAGTGGTCAGGTGGTCGTTGTGAACCGAGTGTGGAGGATTTAGGACGTTGAGCGTCCCGAATCCTCCACACTCGAACCCTGCCGCGGCGAGATTCCGGTGTCATCGAGCCCCGAGACCAGAGCGACCCCCTCGACTACCGCACCTCACCTTCGCCCTGGTCACGCGTAGGTAGGCAGATACCGGTCCGCTCTAACCCGAATCGCCACTCACGACCCACCCGACCCACCCGGTCACCGCAGCTCCCACACTCGCCGGGCTGCCTCGGCCGGCCCCTGCGGTACGGTCCGGCTCATGGAGTTCCGGGATTTCGACGGTGTCAGGGTCCGGCGGCCGTCGGTCGAGCGGGACGAGCTCGCGAGCGAGCGGGCAGTGTTCGACGGCGACTTCGATTTCGACACCGTCCACCTCGACGGCGGTGAGCAGGACGGGGTCCGCGGGGCCGGGGAGATCGCGCACTGCCTCGTCTCGGAGGTGAACCTGGCGAACGCCCGGCTCGGCAGGCTGACGCTGTCCGACGTGATCCTCGAAGGCGTCGACCTGTCCAACGCCGCGATCCGCGAACTGACCGCGCGCCGCGTCGAGATCCTTCGCAGCCGGGCGATCGGGCTGGGTGTGTCGATCACGTCCGCCACCGATCTGTACGTCGAGAACGCGCAGTTCGACTACGCCTCGGTGGTGGTCGAGCGGGTGAAGGGCGCCGCCGTGTTCTCCGGATGTTCTTTCCGGGAAACGGTGTTCTCCGGCGACCTGTCCCGATTGACCTTTGTGGACTGTCAGTTCACCGACACGGAATTCGCCGCGACCGGCGCGGCGGGCTGCGATCTCCGCGGCTCGCGCTTGTCCGGCGTGCGGGGGCTGCTCACCCTGAGCGGAGCGAAGATCACCAGTGAACAAGCCGTCTCGATCGCGGGGATCCTCGCGGCCGAGAGCGGCTTGTCGGTCATCGGCTGACGCGGTTCACCCCTCGGGATAGAAGACGAAGAGCGTGCATCCCGTCGCCGACGCGGGCACGTGCCACGAACCGGCCGGAGCGTGCAGGAAGGTTCCCGCCGGATAGTCGCGCGCGCCGTCGTTGAACGTGCCGGAGACGACGTAGACCTCCTCGGGTCCCGGTTCGTGGACGTCGCGACGCGGCCACGAGGTGCCGGGGTCCATTTCCAGCACGTTGGCCTGCGCCCCGTTCGCGCCTGTCCACAAAGGACGAATACGGATTCCGGGGAAGAGCTCGCGGACGGGGGATTCCTTGACGGAGACGGAAGTGTAGCCCTCTTGGGCGAGGATTTCGGGGTGCATGAACCCCAGGTTCCGCGATCGGCGGGCCGTCGGACAGTGTCCGATAAGACACCATGGGGTACTTTTCTGCCATGCATCGCGTGAGGGCACTGGTGCGGCCGGTGCAGTCGACGTTCGAACTCGGTATCGCCGCCGAGGTCTTCGGCACGGAACGGGCCGGGGTGCCGCGGTACTACGAATTCGACGTCTGCACGGAGAAACCCGGCCCGGTGCCGACCACCGCCGGGTACGCGATGTCCGTGACACGCGGCCTTTCCGCGCTGGCGGAGGCGGACACCGTGCTCATCCCGGGCTGGACTCCGGTGGAGGCACCGTTGCCGGACGCCGTGCGCCGGGCGCTTCTTCGCGCGCATGCCAGGGGCGCGCGGCTCGTCACGATCTGTTCCGGCGTTTTCGCGCTGGCCCGCACCGGGTTGCTGGACGGCAGGGCGGCGACCACGCACTGGGCGCGCGCCGCCCGGCTGCAGGAGGAGTTCCCCGAGGTGCGCGTGGAACCGGACGTGCTCTACGTGGACCACGGCGACGTCGCCACGAGCGCCGGGGCGGGCGCGGGGATCGACCTCTGCCTGCACCTCGTCCGGCGAGACCACGGGGCCGCGCACGCCGCGCTCGTCGCACGGCACATGGTGATGCCGCCGCATCGGGACGGCGGTCAGGCGCAGTTCGTCCCGTCCCCGCCGCCCGACGACGAGCTGGACGGCCTCCTCGAGTGGGCGGGCGCGCGTCTCGGGACATCGTTGTCGGTGGGCGAGCTGGCCGCGCACGTCAATGTCTCGCCCCGCACCCTGGCCCGCCGGTTCGCCGATCGGCTCGGCACCACGCCGGGCGCCTGGCTGCTGGCGCGCAGGGTGACCGAGGCGCGCACCCTGCTGGAGGAGACCGGACTTCCGGTGGAGGCGATCGCGGCCCGCGTCGGCCTGACGTCGGCCGTCAACCTCCGCCGCCGTTTCCGCGACCAGGTCGGTACGACACCGGGCGCGTACCGGCGCGCGTTCCGGGGCCCGGTTTCGCCTTGAGCGGAACAGCGCGCACGGGCCCCGGCCCGAATGTCACGATGACCGTATGGCGGACATCCTCCCTTTCCACCCGAAGCGCGCCTCCACCGCGGACAGCGAGCCGGAACCGCTGTGGCGTGACGTGCTGGGCCGGAGCCTGCGCGCGGCGAGGGAAGAACAGGGCGGCCGTCTCATCGACGTCGCGGAACGCGCCGGCATCTCGCCGCAGTACCTCTCGGAGATCGAGCGCGGCCGCAAAGAGCCTTCCAGCGAAATGATCGCCGCGGTCACCGGCGCGCTCGGGATCGACCTGGCGGATCTCCTCTTCGGTATCGCGGGCACGGTCCGGCGGGGCGGCGGCACGGGCCTCGCGGTCGGCCGCCGTCCGTCGGGACCCGTGCTGATGGCCGCCTAGAACACGGCTCAGGCCCGGCTGTCGAGGACCTGGTCCGCGAGCCCGTAGGCGACGGCGCCCGCCGCGTCGAACACGCGGTCCCGGTCGGTGTCGTGCCGGAGATCCGAGACGGCGCGGCCGGTGTGCGCGGAAAGGATCTCCTCCAGCTGCGTCCGCACGCGCACGACCTCGTCGGCCTGGAGGATGAGGTCCGGGATGGTGCCGCGACCCTGCGCGGCCGGCTGGTGCAGCACCACGCGGGTGTGGGGCAGCACGAACCGGTGCCCGGCCTCGCCCGCGGCCAGCAGGATGGCGCCCGCGGCCACGGCCTGCCCGACGCAGGTCGTCGCCACCGGCGCCTTGATGAAGCGCATGGTGTCGTACAACGCGAGCATCGCCGACGGATCGCCGCCCTCGGTGTTGATGTAGAGGTTGATCTCCTGCTCGGGGTTGTCCGCCTCCAGGTAGAGCAGCTGCGTGATCAGCGCGTTCGCCACGCCGGAGTCGATCGCGGTCCCGAGGTAGATGATCCGCTCGGACAGCAGATGCGAGTAGACGTCCATGATCCGCTCGCCCGCGGGACTGCGGGAGATGACGTTGGGGATGGTGTAGGTGCTCATGCGCCGGCACCCCTTTCCGAGCCGAGGCCGAGTCTGTGGGTGCGCACGGGAACGACCTGGTCGAGGCTCTCGACGACGTGGTCGATGAAGCCGTATTCGCGGGCCTGCCCGGTGGTGAACCAGCGGTCGTGCAGGGAATCGGCGAAGATCCGGTCGATGGGCTGCCCGGTGTCTTCGGCGATGAGGCCGAGCACGGTGTCGCGCGTGTAGCGCAGATCGTCCGCCTGCACCTCCACTTCGACGGCCGAGCCGCCGATGCCCGCCGAACCCTGGTGCATCAGGATCCGCGCGTGCGGCAGGGCGAACCGTTTGCCCGGGGTGCCCGCGGAGAGCAGGAACTGCCCCGCGCTGCACGCCAGGCCCAGCGCGAGGGTGGCGACATCGCACGGCACGAGGCGCATGACGTCGCGGATGGCCAGCATCGAAGGGACCGAGCCACCCGGCGAGTGGATCCACAACGCGATGTCCTTGCGGGGATCCTCGCTCGCCAGCGACAGCAGCTGGGTGGTGAGCACCGTCCCGTTGTCGTCGTCGAGCGGGCCGTCGAGGACCAGGACACGCTGGCTGAAGAACCGTTCCCGGAGTCGTTGGTCGAAGAGTGGTTGCTTCTCGTGGTCGGTCATGCCCCGACCATGCCGCCGGGGACCCGTCGTCCGCCGGTTTCTCTGCTGTGAGCGGATCAGCCCACAGCAGGGCGGTCCACTGTGGATCGCCGGACCGGCACGAACCATACGGCGATCGTCAGGACGACGGCGAAGACGAGGATGAGGAGATCGACGGTGAAACCGGGCTGGACCGGAAGGCCGAGGTGGATCCGATCGTCGCCGACGAAGGTCAGCAGACAGGTCGAGATCAGCGTCAGCAGCGCGGAGACACTGAGCATGATCTGCCCCGCCCGGACCCTGGCGAGCAGGCTCGCGCCACCTGCCACCGCGGCCACTCCGGCAAGGACCAGGCTGAAGTCTCCCACCATGATCGACAGCTCCGAGAACTCGAAGAAGTAGTACGCCTGGTGCATCAGCATCGCGTTCGTGAGCAGGGCGAAGCCGAGCACCATGCCCGCCACCCCCGCCAGGACCGCGAACACCGAAGGCATGGCGATTCCGGGGGAAGGCGGACGCGGCGCGGGGTTTTCGACACCGCTCGCGGCTTGTGCCAGGAGCGGGAGCGCGTGGTCCGGCAGCATGCGCGCTTGCGGCGCTTTCGCCACCAGCCCGCGGATGACGTCCGCCAGCGGCCCGTGCGTCCGGTGGAACGGCGGCTGTTCGTTGACGACGGCGTACAGCGTGGCCGCGATGTTCACCCGGTGGAAAGGATTCACGCCTTCGCTCGCGCTGAGCAGCGTCACGCCGAGCGACCAGAGATCCGAGTGGGGAGTGCCTTCGTGGCCCGCGATCCGTTCGGGGGCGAGGAAGGCGGGTGAACCGGACGGGTCGAGGGCGCCGGCGATCCCGAAGCCGGTCAGCTTCACCGTGCCGTCGGGGCACACCAGGATGTTCGCGGGCCGGACGTCGCCGTGCACGACGCCCGCCGTATGCGCGGCGGCGAGCGCGCCGAGCGCCTGCCTGCCGATGTCGGCGACGAATCGCGGCGGCAGCGGGCCGGAGGACGCCACGTCTTCCAGAGTCCGCGCTTCGACGAGGTCCATCACGAGGTACGGCACCCCGTCCGTCACGACGACGTCGAGCACGGGCACCACCGACGGGTGATCCACCGCGACACCGGCCTCACGCTGAAGCCGTTCCACGACGACCGCGCGGGCGGCCTCGTCCAGTGGGGGAAGAACCAGTTCCTTGATCGCGACCTGACGGCCGTCGGTGCCGTCTTCCCCACGCCACAGCACGGCCGCCCCGTCGCCGCCCAGCTTCTCGAGCAGGGTGTAGCGCTCGGCGATCGTTCGTGAAACTGCCGTCACAGTGGGTCTCCTCGAATCCTGAAGGGTCTCCGAGGCACGCTAATCAGCGATCATGAAAAACCGATGAAATGGCGGATCATCCATAGCGACCCAGCTTCACTGGATATATTCACAGTCATGCTGAGCTTGGCGGCGCTGGTCGAGGACCCCGATCTCGAACTGCGGGTGGTCGTCCCCGGCCGCGACGGGGCACTGGCCGAGCAGGTGCTGTGGGTGCACAACACCGAGCTGCCCGATCCCGCGCCGTACGTGCGGGAACACGAGGTCGTGCTGACCAACGGCCTGTGGCTGGACCGCACCGGCCCGGCGGACTTCGTCGCGCGGGTGGTCCGCGCGGGAGCGGCGGGGATCATCTTCGGCCTTCGCGTCGAGCAGCGTGACACTCCGCCGGAGCTCGCCGAGGCGTGCCGGGAAGCCGGACTGCCCCTGCTGGAGATCTCGGTGGCGGTGCCGTTCACGGCGGTCACCCGCGCGGCGGCGGCGATCCAGGCCAGGGGCAGGCAGAACGCGCTGATGTCGTTGGTGCGCCGAGGAGACGAGCTGACCTCGGCGCTGTCGAGGGGCGCCGGAGCTTCCGGGGTACTCGAGGTCCTCCGCCGCGAACACGAGCTGCCGCTGGCGGTCGTCGACCGGATGGGCCGGGAGCTGGCGGCCGCCGGTGCCGAGCTGGACGCCGGCCAGTCGCGTGCAGCGGCGGAGGCCCTGGCCAGGCGTCCGCCGCCACTGGAAGCGGACCTCGGAGCGGGGACGCGGGCGGCGCTGTTCCCGGTCGGCGCGATCGGCGACGCGGACGCCGTGCTGCTCTGCCTGCGTCCCGCGGCCGAGCTGACGCAGGGGGAGCGGGACGCGCTGGAGCAGACCGCCCGCTACCTCAGCCTGGAGGTCGCCCGGCACCAGGCGGTGCAGGCCATCGAGATGCGGTTCGCCGTCGAGCTGCTGGACATGGTGCTCTCCGGTGCGCAGCGCGCCGCGGAGGTGCCCGGCAGGTTGCGGGCCTTCGGCGTCGACCCGGACGGGCCGCTGGCGGTGCTCGCGCTGGCGTTCGCGGGCGACGACGCCACCGCGACCCTGCCGGGGATGGCGGAGGCCGTGACGGACTTCCTGCTGGCGGACGGCTTGCCCGCGGTCGTGGCGGCGGGCAGCCGGGACGTCGTGGCGGTCCTGCCCTGGCGGTCGGGAACGCATGCGCCCGCCGCGCTCGCGCCCCGGCTGGCGGCCGCGGTGTCGCATCGGTTCTCCGGCGCGCGCGTGGTCGTCGGGCTGGCCGATCCCGTGTCCGGCGCGGCCGAACTGCGCGCACCGTTGTCGCGCAGCCGCGAGGCTTGTCGCGTGCTCCGCGGCAGGCGTGGCGGACCGGTGGCCGCGAGTTTCGCCGAGCTGGGCAGCTACCGGCTGCTGCTGGAGTCGCACGACGAGCAGTGGCGGCACACTTTCGCCGACGCCTTGCTCGGCCCGCTGCGCGAGCACGACAGAGCCCGCGACGGCGACCTGGAGACGACCCTGCGGGCGTTCCTCGACCACGACGGCCAATGGGCGGCCACCGCCGCGGCCCTGTTCGTGCACGTCAACACCTTGCGCAACCGGCTGGCGAAGGTCACCGAGCTGACCGGCCGCGACGTCGGGCGGACCGCGGACCGGGTCGACCTGTTCCTGGCTTTGGAAGCTGGTCAGTCCGGATAGACCGCAGGATCGACTTCGAGGCGCCGCAAGGGTTCCGAAGGCAAGGCCGGGTCGGCGAGCGCCGCGGCCGCCACGTCCCGGCACCGGGCGAACCGGACGTCACCGAGGCCGAGCCCGAACTCGACGAGCTCGCGCACGGCGGCCAGCCGTCCCGGCCTGCCCGACAGGAACGGGTGCAGGCACAGGTTGAACAGGCAGCGGTAGCGGCGCATCGCGTCCAGTTCCGCGCGCCACATCTCCAGCACCCGCACCGGAGAGGTGATCACCGATCCGATCTGAGGCGCGGGAAGGAACGCGTACTGCTCCCAGTCGTCGAGTGACCAGTGCACGGGAAGCTCGGCGATCCGGCCCGCGCCGGTTTCGATCAGGTAGGGCCGGTCGTCGGCCATCAGCGACGAGTCGTAGCTCAGCCCGTGCTCGGCCACCAGCCCTGGAGTGTCCCAAGTGGACTCCCAGCCCGCCGCCCGGTGCCCGCTGATCTCGATGCCCTGGCTCGCGAAGACCGCCATGCCCCGCTCGAAATCGGCTCGCTGCTCGGCGGCGGTCATCGTCGTCGGCGGCCGGTGGCTGTAGGAGTGGTGCGCCACCTCGTGCCCCCGCTCGACGATCTCGGCGGCCAGGCCGGGCCGCTGTTCGGCGACCCAGCCCGGGACGAAGAACGTCGCCGGTACGGCCAGTTCGTCGAGCAGGCCGAGGATGCGCGGCACCCCGACCCGGGGCCCGTACGCCTGATGGGACATGGTCGACAGGTGATCCGCGTAGCCCCGCCCTCGCGCGAGGATCGGGGATTCCGCGTCCACGTCGAAGGTCAGGGTCGCCACCGCGGCCGCGCCGCCGTGCCAGCTTGGTTCCGTCACGCTTGCCGACTCTCCCGCCAGCGGCGCGAGTTCGCCACCGTGACGGTCGGGGAGACCATCGCCCGGTCGAATTCTTCCAGCGGTTCCGCCGCGGCGACACGGGCGGGCAGATCGGGGTTGGCGAGCGCGCCGTGCCCGAGTGAGAGCAGGTCTGCGTGCCCGCCGGCCAGCACCTCGCGTGCCTGCTCGAGGTCGTGCATCCCGCCGTTGGCGATCACCGGCAGACCGGTGACCCGCCGGGCGAGGGCGGTGATGGTGCCGCCGTCGGGCAGCTTCGCCGTCTCCAGCCAGTTCCGGCCCTCGCTGGCGATGTGGAGGAAGTTCGCGCCCGCCTCGGCGACAGCGGCGAAGATCACCTCGGCGTCTTCGCGGCCGCCTGGCCAGCGATAGGTGAAGTCGTTGACCTTCGTCTGGGACAGCCGCACCCCGGTCAGCAGATCGGGCACGGCTTCGGCGACGGCGGTCACGACGCGAGCGGTCAGCCGGATCCGATGCGCGACCGGGCCGCCGTACTCGTCGGTGCGCTGATTGGTGTAGTCGGTGAGGAACTGGTCCAGCAGATAACCGTTGGCGGCGTGCACCTCGACGCCGTCGAACCCGGCCAGGCGGGCACGCACGGCCGCGGCGGCGAACCCCTCGACGAGGTCGTCGATCTCGGCGACGGTCAGCTCCCGGGGTACCGGCCACGGCCCGGAACCGCCGTACGCGGGCATCATCTCCCGGAGCGGCTGGACGGCCGACGGGCCGACGGTGTGGTCCTGGTGCGGATTTCCCTGGGAGAGCGCCCCGGCGTGCATGAGCTGGGCGATCATCCGCCCGCCCGCCGCGCGCACTCCGGCGGTGACGACGCGCCAGCCCGCGACGTGCTCGTCACTCGCGAGACCAGGCTGGTTGAGATAGCCCTGGCTGGCCGCCGTGTCGGGGTAGGTGCCCTCGCTGAACACCAGGCCGAACCCGCCGCGGGCGAACTCGGCGTAGTAGTCGGCCATTTCGCCGGTCGGGGTGCCGTCGGGCCGCGCCGAGACGCGGGTCATCGGGGCGACGGCGTAGCGGTTGCGCAGCGCGAGACCGCCGAGAGTGATCGGGGCCAGCGCGGGGTGGGCGTGGCCGACGGTGGTGGTCATGACGGGTTTCCTCCATTGTGGACGATTTCGATGGCGAGCGGGGAAAGTCCGGCGTCGCTGATTCGCACGAGATCCTGCGGGCAGGCGGAGACCACGACGACGCAGTCCATTTCGGCCCGCAGGGTCACCGCGTCGCCTGGCCGCGAAGAGGCGGTCAGCCAGCTGAGCCGTCCTGCCTCGCCGACCGGGATGCGCATGAAGACGTTGATCGGCTGAGGAGTCGGACCGGTGAAGCCCAGGCCGGTTTCCTGCAGCGCTTCGAGCAGGTTCGTCGCGCAGGACCGGTGACCGGGGGCTCCCAGCGCGGCGTAGCGGGCCGGGTCGCAGGCCGGGATGAGCATGTCGTGCTCACCGGGGGAGGTGTCCTCGACCAGGGTCAGGATCGGGCGGCGCCGGTCGGTCACGAAGGGCTCGCCGACGGCGGGGAACAGCCTGTCGTTCGCGGCGCGGGTGTGCGCCGCGCTGTGGTGCTCGTTCCCGCTGCCGGTGAACGCGAACACGTCGCCGACCTGGCCTCCGTCGACGTCGATCACCCGCACCAGGTCTCCCGCGGTCACCCGGACGGCCTTGGCGGTCCCCGGGGGCACTTCCGTTCTGCTCATGTCTTCAGCCAACAGGTGATCGCGGTGCGCCCGCCATGGAGGAATGTCCATGATCACGCTTGATCGATGGACGAATCTCCAAGGTCGGAACTGCTTTCGACTTTGACCATTTTCGAGGTCCGGGGTTAGTGTTCGGCGATGGAAGACGTGGACGCGGCCGGGCGGGACTTCTGGTCGTTCGTGGCACTGGCGAACCGGCGGCTCGCGCAGGAGTACGGCTTCCGGCATCAGCTGGCGACCGAGGTGCTGCTGACCCTCAACCGTGCCTCGGACCTGGTGACCTACGACCTCGAAGCCGCGGTGCACCGGCCGCGTGGCCGGTCCTGGTCGGCGTTCCGGCTGCTGTTCGTGGTCTGGCTCGCCGGGCCGCTCGAACCGACGAGCGCCGCCCGGCTGACCGGGATGAGCCGGGCGGCGGTGTCGAACCTGGTCAAGACACTGGTCGCGGAGGGGATGCTCCACCGGGCCCCCGACGAGCGGGACGGCCGTTCGGTGCAGCTGTCGCTGACCGAGGCCGGGCAAGAGGAGATGGTCTCGGTCTTCCGCGAGCACAACGAGCGCGAGTTCGGCTGGACGAACGCGCTGACCGAGACCGAACAGCGCATCCTCGTGATGCTGCTGGGGAAACTGATCACGAGCCGCGAGGAGTTCGGCGCCCGGAGCCGCAACTAGGGGCTGAAGGACGCTTTCACCGCGTGCCATGCGGGGAAAGCGCCCTTCGCCGCGTCGGATGCGGGGAAAGTCCCCTTCAGCTCCATCGGCCCTTCCCGTCACCCGGAAGACCGGACTACGCTGCCCGAAGAGTAGTAAAAGTGTGAACTAAATCGGCGAGGAGGAGACCATGGTGGACGTCGGGCGGATTCCCCCGCTCTTCGCCGGGTTGTGCGACGACGCCGCGGTGTTCCCGCCGGGCCTGGCCCCGCTGCCGGACGCCGTCGTGGCGCACGACGAGCACGTCTCCGCCTGGTACTCCGGCCTCGTCGGACCGCTGGTGGTCGCCGCCACCGCGCTCGACGACCTCGCCGAGGTCCTGCGTGAGCGGGTCACCCCGCTTCCGATCGCGGTGACGCTGCCTGGTGGCCCCGCGCAGCTCGACGGCGTGCTCAAGGCCGTCGACGCGCTGCCGGTGCGTCTCGACGCGCTCGAAATCGCCGTCCCGGACGGGATGGGGCCGGACGAGCTGCTCGCCGCGATTTCCGGTGCCACCGCGCCGGTCTACGTCGAGATCCCGCGTGACGACCGGCGACTCCCGTTGCTGACCGCCCTTTCCGGCACCGGCCACCGCGCGAAGTTCCGCACCGGCGGTGTCCGTGCCGAGCTGTACCCCGGCGAAGCCGAACTCGCCGCCGCCGTCCGGGCGGCCGCCGGGGCCGGCGTCCCGTTCAAGGCCACCGCCGGGCTGCACCACGCGCTCCGCAACACCGATCCGGAAACCGGCTTCGAACAGCACGGATTCCTGAACCTGCTGCTGGCCACCGACGCCGTCCTCCACGCCGACGGCGACCCCGAAGCCCTGCTCGCCGAGCGGGACGGCGCCGTCGTCGCCGACCGCCTCCGGGCGCTGGCCGCGGACCGAGTCGCCGCCGCCCGCGCGGGCTTCACGTCGTTCGGCACCTGCAGCATCACCGACCCCCTGACCGAACTGGCCGGACTCGGCCTGCTCGCGACGCCCCGAGGAGAGGCATGACCACGATCGACATCCCCGCGGATTCCCTGTTCGGGATCGGCAACCTGCCCTACGGCGTGTTCTCCGTCGACGGCGATTCCCCCCGCGTCGGCGTACGAGTCGGCGACTCGGTCCTCGACCTGGCCGCGGCGCTCGGTGACGACGTCTTCGCCGCGCCGACGCTGAACCCGTTCATGGCACAGGGATACGACCGCTGGGTGGCCGTCCGGGAGCGGATCCGCGAGCTGATCACCGGCGAGATCCCCGACGGCGCGGTCCATCCCGTCGCGCGGGTGACCCTGCACCTGCCGATCGAGGTCGCGGACTACGTCGACTTCTACGCCTCCGAACACCACGCTTCGAACGTCGGCAGGCTGTTCCGCCCCGACGCGGAACCGTTGCTGCCCAACTGGAAGCACCTCCCGGTCGGCTACCACGGACGCTCCGGCACGGTCCTGGTCTCCGGCACGGACGTCGTGCGCCCGAGCGGCCAGCGCAAGACCCCGGCCGACGTCGCGCCGGTGTTCGGGCCGAGCACGCGGCTGGACATCGAAGCGGAGATGGGTTTCGTCGTCGGCACCGGAACCCCGCTGAACACCCCGATCTCCCCGGATTCCTTCTCCCGCCACGTTTTCGGCGCGGTCCTGCTCAACGACTGGTCTGCCCGCGACATCCAGGCGTGGGAATACGTCCCGCTGGGCCCGCACCTCGGCAAGAGCTTCGCGACCTCGATCTCCCCTTGGGTGGTCCCGATCCTGGCGCTGGAGGCCGCGCGGATCCCGCTGCCGGGCCAGACGGATCCCTTGCCGCTGCCCTATTTGCAGGAGCGGAAACCGTGGGGCCTCGACATCGACCTGGTCATCGAATGGAACGGCGAGGAGGTCAGCCGTCCGCCCTTCCGCGAGATGTACTGGTCGCCCGCCCAGATGCTCGCGCACCTGACGGTCAACGGCGCTTCGTCGCGCACTGGAGACCTCTACGGATCCGGGACGATCTCCGGACCGGAGAAGCACCAGCGCGGCGCTTTCCTCGAATTGTCTTGGGGCGGAAAGGAACCGCTCACGGTCAAGGGGGAGGAGCGCACGTTCCTGCTCGACGGTGACGAGGTCGTGATCACCGGGACCGCACCCGGCGCGGACGGCGCGCGGATCGGGTTCGGCGAGGTGCGGGGCCGCGTGCTGCCCGCGAAGTGACCGGGTCGCTCACTCCTGGGGCGACTCGAGGCGCAACTGCCGGTTGAGCACCGCTCGCGCGACTTCGGTCACCGGAATCCGGTGGCTGAAGGCGTGGGCACGCAACCGAACCAAGGCGTCTTCGAGGCTGATCCGGAGCTCGGTGGCCAGCATTCCGGTCGCGACGTTCACGTCGTCGTAGTGACCCGCGACGTCGGGCCGCGCCCAGCGCGCGTGCGCGGCTTCCCCGCCGTTGCTGTCGGTCAGCAGCGCGGTGGTGGCGATGGTGGCCAGCGCGAGCGCGTCGCCCAAGCCCTCCCGGCTCAGCGTCCCGGGTTCGCGGCGGTAGAGATCCAGGGTGCCGAGCCGGAGCGCGCCGACCCCCAGCGGGAAGGCGAACGCCGCGCCGACCCCACTCGCCGCGGCGCCGTCGGCGAATCCGGGCCAGCGCTGCTCGTCGACGGCTAGTTCGTCGACCAGTACGGGATCGCCGACGGTGAAGGCTTCGACCCCGGGGCCTTCGCCGACCGTGTACTGCAACTCCTCCAGAGACGTGGCCCAAGGTCCGTTCGCGGCGACCAGCTCTTGGTCGTGATCCCGCAATCGCAGGGAGACCGCCGCCCCGTCGACGTCGAGCTCCTCGACGGCGACCGCGCAGACCACGCCGACCCATCCGGTGTCCGGAGCGCGATCCGCCCCGTGGTCGATGACGAGCCGCCACAACCGCTCCCGGCGCCGACCGTCCACCGTCGCCACCTCCGTTCCGCCGACTCCGGCCTCATCATCACCCACCGGAACCTGGGGCCGCAGCGCGGAACGAGACGATCACCCACCCCGAGGAAAGGCGGGCTTCGGGTAGGCCGCCAGCCGGTGCGCCAGATCCGCCCCGCCGTCGAACAGGGGCGGCGGCTCGGGGCGCGGCGAGCGTTCGCCCGAGAGCAGCCCCTGGGCGAACTCGGCCACGACCCGGGGAGCGGGGAGTGGCTCGGCGGTGAGGTAACCGGCGACGACGAGCTCCTCGCCGGCGTGCGTCTCGATGGTCAATGCCCATCCGTGTCGTTCCGTCCAGAGCAGCGCCACATCGCGGTCCGGCCGGTCGGGAAGCCGCCGTTCCAAGGCGATGTACGCGCTCGCCGTCGGTTCGGCCTGCGTGTAGAACGCTTCGCCTTGCAGGCCCAGCTCCTCGTTCACCAGGCGCACATACCGCTGGAGGCCCTGCAGGGCCGCTTCTCCGAAGTTCGTTTCCATCCGATCGCCACCTCACGGTCGGTGTACTGGATGTCCGGAAACGCACCGGTTCAAACAGACTCGACGAAGGCGCTAGTAGCGAAGGTCGGCGATGGCGTCCGCGAGAAGAGTCGACAATGGGCTGGAGCAACCTCGCCAGAGGCGCGGCGGAAGCACTCCCGGGTTCCGGCTGGTAGACGGTGATCGCCTGGTCCTCGGCTCCGGCGATGGCCAGCGTCTGGCGGCTCAGGGTGTTTGGACACGGTCTAATGCCCGAGAGGGGGTTGGACCGTCGGGAGAGTCGAGCGCAGCGGCCACGCGAGGACCTGGACGACGGAGGCGGGGAGCGACAGTGTCGGCAGCAGCCGCGATTCCGCTTCGAGATCGGAGTCGACCCGGGCACAGCCGCAGTCCAGGTATTCCGCCGCGCCATAGCAGCGGTTTGCCAGATCGGACTCGAAGTCCAGGGGTGCGAGCCGGGCGAGCAGCCGGATCATCGGCGCGGTGACCGATGCCGGCCGGGCACGGAGTTCGTCCGCCATCAGCCGGGCCACGAGATCCGCGGACTCACCCGCGCCGGGGGAAGAGACACCGAGCCGCTCGCATACGGCGGCCACCAGCGGCGCGGTGTCCCACCCGGTCGACTGGCCGTTCAACCCAGCCAGCTCGGCGATCTCGGGATCTTCATTGCCTTCCAACAACAGGGCGACCGCGACGTCCGGCCACTGTCCCGACGCCAGGTACCCGTGACGTTGAGCCGCCATCGCCACCGAGAGCGCCATACGCGTCGAAGCTCTGTCCATCCGCCCGACTCTAAGCTCCCTGGACGGTACGCACTCCCGATTTTCTTCGCCGAACATGACACGCGGAGCGTTGTCACCTCATAGGATCTGTCCGGCCAGACGTCTCGATCCCCGGCGAGAGTTATGGAAGGCGCGCATGTCCCCCTTGGCGTACACGAGCATCGAAGCCATCCCGCGAGTGTTGCTGCTCGTGGTCGGGCTGCTTGGCCTGATCTTTTCGATCAAAGGACGCTCCAGGGGTGTCTCCGGCCTGATGGTGGGCGCCTTCGCGGTCTTGCTCCTCACGACGGTCGCGAGCATCGTGTGGCAGTTCGTGGTGGCGAACCTCTCGTCCTGGGCCGGCGAACTCACCGCCGACGAGATCCGCCTGGTCTTCATGGGCGTCGGCATCCCACTCGAACTCGCCTCGCTGCTTTCCTGGCTCCTGGTCGCGATCGCGGTCGTCAAGCACGGCCGTCAGCACCTGCGCCCCGCCGCACCGCAGTCCGGCCCTTCCGGATATCCGATGGGCGCACAGCCGGGGTTCCCTGCTCCGCAACCCGGTTACGCTCAGCCCGGCCAGCCGCAGCCCACCCCTCCGGTTCAGCAGCCGCCGAGCTAGCGTGCGCTAGGTTGCCTGCCATGACCGATCTCGGCTCTGTCGCCTGGCCACCGGCTCCGATCGAGACCGAGCGGCTCGTGCTCCGCGAGTCCGAGGCGCGGGATCGTGCGGTGTTCATCGACTTGTTCGCCTCGCCCGAAGTGGGCACTTACATCGGTGGTCCTCAATCGCGTGAGGAGCTCGAGCGCACGCGACCTGAGATTCCAGGACGGCGTCCCGGCTTGTTCGTGGTCGAACTCGACGGTGCGATGATCGGCATGATCACGCTCGATCAGCGTGCCGCGGAGCGCCCCGGGCACGTCCGCCCGGACGCGGGGGAGTCGGAGCTCGGCTACCTCTTCCTGCCGCAGGCGTGGGGACACGGATACGCCGCCGAGGCCTGCGCGGCGGCGCTCGGCTGGTTCGCCGACGCGGTTCCCGGTGAGCCGGTGGTGCTCTGCACCCAGACCGCCAACGACCGTTCGGTGCGTGTCGCGGAGAAACTGGGTTTCGCCGAAGTGGAGCGATTCGAGGAATATGGCGCCGAGCAGTGGTTCGGAGTCTGGTATCCAGTCCCGTCGACCGGCCTGTAGCTCCTCTGAACCGGCGACATCCGATCGAGTGCCACCCGGCCCCATCGTCCACATCCGGCAAGGACTTCGGCAGAATCGAACGAGTGCCGCTCACTTCGAAGCATCGATCTCCACACAGGATCGCCGGAATTCGACGACCGCGATCCCGGCGACGCCCGGCACGTGGCTTCTCCAGGCTGCTGGGCTGGGATGGCTGGCTCAAACTGGGTTCACTGCTCACGGCTGTCGCCGCCGTCGCGGCCCTGTGGTTCACCGCTCAATCCCTGCGGACCACTCAGAATCAGGTCGCGCTTTCCGAACAAGGTCAGCTCACCGACCGATTCGGCAAAGCCGTCGAGCAAATCGGGTCGGACAAACTCGACGTGAGGCTGGGCGGGATTTACGCCCTCGAACGGCTTGCCCGCGATTCACGCCGCGATCACCCCACCATCATGGAAGTCCTCACCGGCTTCATCCGCGGTCACGCCCCCAGTACCTCTTGTCCCGAACCGACTCCTGACTATCAACCGCCGACCGATATCCAAGCCGCCATCACCGTCATCGGCCGTCGCACCGTCGACCACGACATCGATGTCCTGAACCTGGCGCGCACCTGCCTGGCCAAGGCCGACCTCGAGGAGAGCGCGCTCGCGTCCGCCCACCTCTCGGGCGCCAACCTCGCCGAAGCGGCGCTCGTGCGCGCGAACCTGAGCGGCGCGAACCTCCGCGGCGTCCGGCTCGACGGCGCGACACTCCACATGGCCGCCCTCGTCCAGGCACGACTTCCCCGCGCGAGCCTGGACACCACCGATCTCTCCCACGCCGACCTCACCGACGCCAGCCTCGACCAGGCCGACCTCACCAACGCCGATTTCACCAACGCGAAACTCGTGCGAACCGATTTCCGGGGAGCGATCCTGACCGAGGTACGCGGTCTGAAGTGAAACCTGGTTGATCACCTTGCGAGGCCGTGACACTCTGCCGACAGTTAAGGCCTACCCAAGGAGCTGTTCTTGACCCTCGAGACGACCCCGGCGATCGACGCCGCGCTGGCGAGGCGTCTGGTCGATACGCAGTTCCCTCAGTGGGCCGAGTTGCCGCTGTTTCCGTTCACCCCGGCCGGATCGGACCACGTGATCTACCGGCTGGGCGAGGAACTGTCCGTCCGGATCCCTCGCCATGCAGGTGCGATCACGCAGGCGAGGAAGGAAGCCGAGTGGTTGCCGCGGCTCGCCCCGCACCTGCCCTTGGCGGTCCCCGTACCGGTGGAGGTGGGAGAGCCGGACTTCGGCTATCCGTGGCAGTGGGCGGTATCGCGCTGGTTGGACGGCGAGGTGGCGACCGTCGATGCTCTCTCCGGTTCGCACGAGGCCGCCGTCGCACTGGCCGAGTTCCTGACCGCACTCCACCGGTTCGACGCCGAAACGACCGAGGACCTCACCGGTCAGCCACTGTCCACACGGGACACGGCGACCCGATCCGCCATCACGAAAGCCGGTGACGCCTTCGACACCGCGGCGATGGGCGAGTTGTGGGAAGCGGCGCTCGCCGCCCCTGACCGGGACCGTCCACCGGTATGGTTCCACGGCGACTTCCACACCGGCAACCTGCTGACGACCCAGGGCCGCCTCAGCGCTGTCATCGACTTCGGCGAACTCGGAATGGGCGATCCGGCCCGCGACCTGATCATCGCCTTCACCCTCATGTCGGCCGAAACGCGAGCCACCTTCCGCACCACGCTCGACGTGGACGACGCCACCTGGACCCGCGGTCGCGGATGGGCCCTGGCCACCGGGTTGAACGCCTACATTTGTTACGCCGCAGTCAATCCGCGCGTCGCCGCACAGACGACCCGCCAGATCGCCCAAGCCCTCGCCGGCTGAACCCGCCCGCTATTCGGGGCGGGTGAACAACGGATGCACCACGTTCGTCAGGTAATTCGGAGCGATTCGCGGTGCGCTGGCGGGCTCGCCGGCCGTGTAGGCCCCGACCGGGCGGCCGTCGGAGTCCTCCACCTCGATCCTTTCCGGGATGGCGGTACCGCCCGACACGATCAGGACCGGGCGGCCCTCCCGGTACTCCAACGTCAGGGGGCCCGTCTCAGGCTGCGGCAGTTCCTTGATCACCATCTGAAGCAACCTACTGCCGGTGGACCAGGGCTGCCATGCGCCAAGGCCGGATTCACCTACCCCGGCGGTCGTCCTGCCGGGGAAAGCGCCCCGCGCGGTGCGGCGGCGTCCGCCGTCCCCAGGCATCGGCCCCCGTCGAACAGCCCCAGTTCGTAGTGCACGGTGTGCTCGTCGTGTCCGCTGACGGCGATCCCGATGTCGTAGTTGCCGGGGTAAAGGACCTCGCCGAGGTAGTTCGCCTCGTATCGCCAGGGGAGATACCGAGGGAGCTTCTTGACGGCGCTGTCTCCCAGGAGACCCTGTGCGTGGGACGCGATCGCCTCGTCGTAAAACCCGAGCTGGGCGATGTAGTTGACGTGCCGGTTGAGATCGACGTCCCCGACGCGGGCGCGGACAGCGGACGTGGCGGGGTAGTGGTCCCGTTCGCGGCGGCGTGGATCGGGTTTCGCCGCGGCCGCCGCACCTGATTCCGGCAGCCTCAGCTCCTCGAGATCGGCGAGCAGAGCGTCCGGTAAGGCAAGCGGCCCGGACCTGTCGGCGAGCACGATGGTGGCGTCGGCCGTGGCGACGAGCTGTCCGTCGGCGAACATGCCCTGACCGTAGGTGTAGGAGGTCCGGCCGATCGTCCGGATCCCGGTGCCGATCCGGACGGTCGCGCCGGTCGCGCCGAACGCCGCTCGCCGTTCGACCCGCTGGCCGACGAACAGGATGTGGAAGGGCCCGAACCCGCCGTCTGCCACGAGCTTTTCGAAGCGGGAGAAGCGAAGAAGGACCCGGGGATACTCGAACAGGCGCGCCAGTGCCACCGTGCTCGTCGTGCCGTCCGGTGCGAGGTCGCCGAACCGTTGCACCACTTGCCGGTGGTCGGGAAAGGCGGACGGCTGTCCGTCGATGGTCAACGTCGTTCCTTTCGGAATGATCACCAGGTCACGTGCAGTGAACGCAGGCCGTGGATCAGCGCGCGGTCCTTGAAATCGGGTGCCGCGGCGGGATCGGCGAGGCGCAAGCCGGGGAACCGCCGCAGCAACGCCGGAAGTGCCAGCTGTAGTTCGAGACGGGCCAACGTCGCGCCGAGACAGTGGTGGATACCGTGACCGAAGGCGACATGCGGGCAGCGGGCGCGAGTGACGTCGAGGGTGTCCCCGTCAGCCAGCAACGCCGGATCACGGTTGGCCGCGGGCAGCGAGGTCACCACGTGTTCGCCACGCCGCACCGGATGCCCGCCGATCGTGGTGTCCTCGACGGCCACCCGGACGAAGCCGGCGTGCAGGACCGAGGTAAAGCGCAGCAGCTCCTCGACAGCGTCTTCGACCGCGCTCGGATCGTCGCGGACGAGCGCGAGCTGACCGGGGTGGCGCAGCAACGCGAGCGTTCCGAGCGAAATCACGTTCGCCGTGGTCTCGTGGCCGGCGATCAGCAGCAGATCCGCCAGGCCCACCAGCTCGTCATCGGAAAGCGCGCCCGCGCCGTTCTCGCGGAGCAACAGGCTCAGCAGGTCGTCTCCCGGATTCTCCCGGTGCCGCGCGACCAGCGTGCGCATGTAGGCGGCAGCTTCGGCGTCCAGCCGCAGCCGTTCCCGCGGGTCCATGGTCGTGTCGAAGAGCCGGTTGCTGCGCGCGCCGAACTCGGCCCGGTCGGCGTAGGGCACCCCGAGCAGTTCGCAGATCACCAGTGAAGGCACGGGAAGCGCGAACACGGAAACCAGATCCGCGGCCGGACCGGCGGCCTCCATCGCGTCGAGGCACGCGTCGACGATCGCCTGGATCCGCGGAGCCATCGCCTGTGCACGCCGGGCCGTGAACGTCGCGGTCAGCAGCCGTCGCAGGCGGGTGTGCTCGGGCGGATCCAGCATCAGCAGCCGCCCCGCGCGACGTCGCTTCATCTGCTCGTCGTCCACGCCCGCCGCGGCCAGACCGGGCGACGGGCCGATCGCGTCGAGCCGCAGGCGTTCCGCGTCGCCGTGCACTGCCCGGACATCGGCATAGCGGCTGAAGAGGGTGGCCTCGTGTCCCAACGGCGACCGCACCCGGTACACCTCGCCGTCGTCGCGTCGGCTCCGCACGCCCGGGTCGATGTCGAACCCGTTCCGCAGGGCGGCCAGCTCGTGCAGTTCGGTCATGGCCTCATCGAACCACGTTGCACGCACCGCGTGCAACGTTGCGTGCAACGCCGCTCTCGTCAGCTGCGGAGTGCTCGCTCCGCTGGTCTAAGCTGCTGCCATGCGTCAGCGGTGGAGCGAACAGACCATCCTGGATGCCGCCGTGGAGCTGATCTCCCGCTCCGCGGGGGACGACGTGTTCAGCATGCGCAAACTGGCCGCCGAGCTGGGGACCGACTCCTCCAGCCTGTACCGCCACTTCCGCAACCGCACCGAACTGATGCTCGCGGTCGTGGACCACGTGCTGGTCCAGGCCATGCACGGTTACCAGCGGCAGGGAACCTGGCGTGCCCGGCTCGTCGACCTGATCCTGCGCTCATGGGACGCCTACGCCGCGCTGCCGCAGCTCGCGAAGGACGCCAGCCACTACCCGGGCAGCGGACCCGGCAGCCGGCTGGTGATCGAGGAGACCCTGCAGGCCCTCGACGACGCCGGGGTTCCCGAGGAACTCGTCCCGGAGTGGTATCACCGCCTGGTGACCTTGTCCGTGTCCCTGATCTCCGCGCACGCGGCCGGCCGATCCAGCGGCCCTGCCGAACGGAAGCGGAGACTGGAAACCTTCCGCGTGACCACCCTGGGCGCAGACCCGGCGGACTTTCCCGCGCTGGCCCGCTACGGTCGCCGCATCGAACCCGTCGGCTTCACCCGTGAGAGTTTCCTTGCCGCCGTGGAGCTGGTGCTGGACGCGGTGCCGGCGCGCCAAGAACGAAGCCGTACCTAGCGCTTCGCGGCATGCGAGGGTTTCGACCGTGAATTGACAGCGGCTTTCGACGTCATTGAAGAATCTTTCGGAAACGCGATTTCCGACGCTGACAACGATGGGCGTTCGGTTTCTGTCGAAGATGATGACTTTCGAGGTCGGTTCCCTGGGGGCGAGGACGCGATTCACCAACTTCGGGCCCGTCGGGAAATATCTCCAGCACCCTATCGGTTGATGCGCCGTCACACCGATGGACCAGCCGCGACTCGGCGGTAGCGAGTAGGCTTTTCGCCTCACGGCGAACGAGCCACGTGGTGACGGCGCCATGAAGAACCAGGACGGGGTTCCTCCGGGAAATCGGCATGACGAGGCCGGATGACGCCCGAAAACGCGACTATCCACCGGGGGCGCGCACATTTCCAAGTTGATCGGGACGCCGCGGAGCAGGCCGAGCAGGCGATATTTCGGGAAATTCCGAAATCGATTCGCATATATACGGTGGCGTCGCCAGGAAGATCCGCTAGAGCATCACCCTATGGTGGGCTTGCCGTACCCTGACCGGTTTCGGGCGAAAAGCCGAATCGGCGCGAACGGCCGGTCGAGGACACGGAGATCAAGGGGTCGATCGTCATGACCAGGCCACTACCTTCCGGCGGGCAGGAGCGGCCTGCCGGAACGCAGCCTCTCGCGTCGCGGCGGGAACGCGTCAAGGTCGCGCGGAAATGGGCCTATCTCGTCAGTAGCACCACTTATCTCCCCTTGTCGCACGACCAGATCGAACGAGAGTTGCTCGGCCTGCTCGATCGGCTGCTCGAGGCGGTGGCCGGGGACCGGCCCGCGACCGAGAGCGCGGCGGAGGTCGGCGCTGAGCTCGTTCGGCTGCACTGTGTCGGCAAGACGAGCCTGCAGTGCACGGTGGATGTGCTCGCCGCCGCCTTGCTGGCGCCGGCGGATTCAGGCTCCGCCGATCGGCTACCGGAGCGCGTCGCCAGGTTGCTCGGTGCGCTGGCGTCCGGTTACGTGGAAGCGATCCGTTCCGCGGCCGTCGAGCAGCGGGACACGAGTGACCAGGCTTTGCTCAACGCGGTCCGGGAGTCGCAGCGTGAGTGGCGGGCCAGTGAAGCCCAGCTGGACGAGATCTTCCTCGGTTCGCCGAGTGGGATCGCGGTCACCGGGCTCGAGGGCCAACTCATCCGCACAAATCTTGCTCTGCACCGGATTCTGGACCGGGCGTCGAGCGAGGTCGACGGCGGCACCCTGTTCGACTTCGTGCAAGAGGCGGATCGGCAGCTCCTGAAGGACGGCTACCGCGATCTCCGGGACGGAAAGATCGACCGGCTGCGATCACGCCCGCGCTTCGTCACCAAGGACGGCGACCCGTTTCAGGCCACGCTGATCGCTTCGCTCCTGCGCGATTCGCACGGCTACGTGACGATCGTGACCGACGACGCGGAGCTGGCGCTCCTGCAGAACCAGCTGCGACACCAGTTGTTGCATGACATGCTCACCGGTCTGCCGAACCGGCAGTTCTTCAGCACGCACCTCGAGCACGTGCTGCACCTGCCGAATCCGGCGACGCTGTACCACGTGGATCTCGACGGGTTGTCGTTGGTCACCGATGGTCTCGGCAGGAAGGCGGGAGACAGCCTGCTGCGGACCGCCGCGGACCGGCTCAGGTCCGTGGTGGCGGGGGAGAACGCGATGGTCGCGCGGTTCGAGAGCGGCAAGTTCGGCATTCTGATCGAGAAGTCGGCGAGCACGCCGGACATCGTCACGATGATCGAGCGGATCAACGAGACGCTGTCGGAGCCGGTCTACATCGACGGGAAGGGCCTGGCGGTGACGGCGAGTTTCGGCGTGGTCGAAGACCTTCCCCGCAACGTCGAACCAGCCGAGTTGTTGCGTTCGGCGGATCTGGCGATGCGGCGGGCCAAGAGCAAGGGACCTGGCCGGTGGGAGCGCTACGACCCGGTATGGGACAACCGAACCAGGGAGTCCATCGGCCTGGTGGCCGCCATGCCCGGCGCCTGGGAGAACGGCGAGCTGGGCATCGGTTACGAGCCGCTGGTACGTCTGGCCGACGGCGAGATCGTCGGGGCCGAGGCGCGGCTGAGGTGGGAACATCCGGAACTGGGACTACTGCCGAAGGAACGGTATCTCGAACTCGCCGAGCGAACCGCGCTGATCGGTGCGCTCGGCGCGTGGCTGGTCAAGCGTGGCTGGACCGACAAGGTCGCGGGCGGCGGCGCGGGCATGCCGCTGCTGGTACCGCTCACACCGAACCAGCTGGCCGATCCTCGACTGGCCGGGACGATCCGGGGAATTCTCGACAGTGTCGCGCCGGCCCCCGACCGGTTGTGGCTCGGCCTGCCGGCCGGGGCACTGCTCGTGGCCGGGCACGAGATCGTCGACAACACGCGCTTGCTCGCCGACCTGGGGATCGCAGTGGTACTGCACAACTTCGGCGTGACGCCAGGCGAGCTGGCGTTACTGGAAGACCTTCCGGTACACGCCATACGCCTCGACTCTCGTCTCATGTGGCAAGCCGTCGACAAGGAATCGATGGTCCTCGCTGGGGCGAAGACCATGATCGCGCTGGTTCGTCAGGCCGGGATCACCGTACTCGCCGGTGATCTCGAAACCAGCGCGCAGGCACGATGGTGGCAGCGAGCGGGAGCCGAGCTGGGAATGGGCCCGCTGTTCACCGGCGACGAGGGACCGGCGACCGACATCGGATCCCTCATCGGCGGTGGACGGGCCGGTCCGCTTCAGGGCCGGTGAGCCTCAATGTCCTTAATGGACAGTTGTCTCGGCGGCCGGAGTCCCGCTTCAGGATTTGCGTGCCATTCCGGCGTAGAGAACCTGGTTCAGTGTCGGGTCCTCGGCGATGTCGCCGGGCCCGGCGGGGCGCCAGGTGCCGCATCCGACCAGACCGGGTTCGAGCAGTTCGAGGTCGCCGAACATGGTGAGCACCTCATCGTAGGGGCGTGGCGTGACCTGGTCGCCGCCCTTTGTCGCGATCCTGAGTGCTTCCCGGACCTGGTAAGGCAGGTAGTCCTCGGTGATGTGGGTGATCGCCAGGTAGCTTTCGGAAGCCATCGCGTCGATGTAGTGGCGCATGAGGCCACCCGGGTCGGATTCGTCCGGGATCCAGTGCAGCATGCACAGGAACAGCATGCCGATCGGCTCGTCGAGATTCAGCTGCCGACGCAGCTGAGGATCGCTGAGGATCCGTGAGGGGTCACGGGCGTCGGCCTTGAGTGCGGTGGCGTGGTCGTTCCCGGCGAGGATCAGTTGGCTGTGCGCGACCGCGACGGGATCGTGGTCCACATACACCACCCGGCATTCCGGGTCGGCGTCCTGTGCGATTTCGTGCACGTTGCCGACGGTCGGCACGCCCGAACCGATGTCGAGGAACTGGCGGACGCCCTGGTCGATCATGAACCGGACAGCCCGTCGGAGGAACGCGCGGTTGAGTCTCGCCACACCCCGGGCGTAGGGCACGACTTGCTCGGCCCGCGTGGCGGCTTCGCGGTCGACGGCGAAGTTGTGGCCGCCGCCCAGCATGTAGTCGTACATCCGGGCGGCACTGGGCACTGTTTCGTCGGTGCCCGGTGGGACCCAGTCCGGAAGTCGCGTCAGTGTCAACACCTCGATCCCATCGCTTTTCCTTGGAGAGCCGTCGAGCTTACTCAGCCCGGCATGTGATCGGTTCGCGGCCGCGTAGTCACCCGATTGAGTGCTGTGAGCTGCCGCCGAATGGCGCTAGCGTGTTCTTTCCCCTTCCGCGTCGGCGATGGAGTCCGGATGCCCGTACCGGTTGCGCCCGGTCGATGGCCGTTGATCGGACACACTCCTGCGATGTTGCGGCGTCGCTTCGGATTCACGTCGTCGTTGTACGCGCACGGAGACGTGGTGCGGGTCTACCTCGGCCCGATGGAAACGTATTTCCTGACCAGTCCGGAATTGACGCACCAGGTGCTGGTCACCGACGGGAGCAATTTCCGCAAGGGCGCGATGTTCGAGAAGTTCCGCCCGTTCGTCGGCAACGGGCTCGCTCTCTCCGACGGTGTTCTTCACCTGCGGCAGCGCCGGTTGATGCAACCTGCTTTCCACCACACCGCCATCGCGGGGTACGCCGAGATCATGACGAGAGCGGCCGCCGATCTGATCAGACCGTGGAAGCCGGGCGAGGTGCGCAGGGTGGACCACGACATGCAGGCACTCGCGGTCACCACCGTCGGCGAGGCGCTGTTCTCCGCCGAAATGGGCGAAGCCGCGACCGAGGAGGCCCGCAGGTCGATCCCGATCATCCTCAAGTACGGCATGATCCGTCTGCTCTCGCCCGCGTTCGTGGAGAAGCTCCCCGTTCCGGCCAACCGGCGGTTCGACAGGGCCGTCGACCGCATGCGCGCGATCGTGGAGGAGCTCATCGACAACCGGCGTGCCGAGCAGGCCGACCGGAGCGACCTGCTGACCATGCTGCTGCTGGCCAGGGACGCCGACACGGGCGAGGGGATGACCGACGAGCAGGTGCGCGACGAGGTCATCACCCTGCTCACCGCGGGGATCGAGACCAGTGCGCTGGCGCTTTCCTGGCTGTTCCACGAAATCGCCCGCCACCCCGAGGTCGAGCAGAAGCTCCACAACGAGATCGACGAGGTGCTCGGCGGCAGGCAGGCCACCGCCGAGGACGTGCCACGGCTGGTCTACACGCGGCAGGTCGTCAACGAGGTCCTGCGGATGTATCCACTGTGGATCCTCATGCGCCGGGTCACCACGGAAGTCGATCTCGGCGGTGTGCGCCTGTCTCCGGGCACCGAGGTGATCATCAGCCCGCACGCCATGCATTTCGATCCGAGGTTCCACGACCACCCCGCTCGTTTCGACCCGGACCGCTGGGCGGGGGAGCGAGCCAAGGACCTGCCCCGCGGGGCCTACCTCCCGTTCAGCGCGGGTGCCCACCAATGCATCGGGAATTCCTTCGCCATGACCGAGATCGCGATCGTCGTGGCCACGATCGCCGCGCGATGGCGGCTGGTTCCCGTCCCGGGCAAGCCGGTCCGGGTGAAGTACACGACCACCGCGTACCCGAACCGGCTGCCGATGACGGTCGTCCCGCGCTTCCGATAATCGTCGAAACACGCTATTCCAGTGGAGGTTCGTTTTCATGCATTGGCGTCATGGCAGAGTGAAGCGCCGGGCCGGCGCGGCGTTTTCCGCCATCCTGCTGGCCGGGTCACTGCTGACGCCCGCGCAGGCGCAGGCCGATTCGGCGTCCTGCCGGGACGTGGCCATCCCGGTGCGGCTGGCCGGGCTGCTTCCCCAGACCGTGCACGGCAGGCTGTGCGAACCGCCGCAGGGCGCGCGAACCGTTCAGGTGCTGGTCCCCGGCGCCACCTACAACAGTGCGTACTGGGACTCCGCACGCACCCCGGAAACGCATTCTTTCCGGCTCGCGATGAACAAGGCCGGCTACGCCACCTTTGCCATCGACCGGCTCGGTACCGGCGCCAGCTCCAAACCGCCCAGCGCACTGCTGACCGCGTTCACCGAAGCCGACGTGGTACACCAGGTGATCCAGGCGATCCGGCACGGCGACCTCGGCTCACGGTTCGACAAGGTGATTCTCGGCGGACACTCGCTCGGCTCCGCCATCACCGTGCTCGAAGCAGGCACCTACCACGACGTGGACGGCGTGCTGATCACCGGGCTGGCACACCGCATCAATCCCCCCGGCGCGCTGATCGTCCTCGGCTCGTTCATCCCCGTCGCGCTCGACCCGGTGATGTCGCTGCGGGGGCTCGATCCCACCTACCTGACCACCCGGCCAGGCACCAGATACGCGGCATTCCACGCACCCGGACCCGACGTCCCCGGGATGACCGCCTACGACGAGGCCACCAAGGACGTCGTCGCTCCCGGCGAGCTGCTCGACGCCGCCGCCCTCGCCACCGTGCTCCCGTACACCAGGCGGATCACCGTGCCGGCGCTGGTCGTACTCGGCGACGGGGACGGCGGCCTCTGCGGTCCGCTCGCGACCGACTGCACCTCCTCCGCCGGTCTGCTCCGATCCGAGGCGCCGTACTACTCCGCGTCGGCACGGCTGCGGACCTATGTACTGCCCGGCTTCGGCCATTCGATCAACTACGCACCCAACGCACCCGACTACCACCGAGCCGTTACACAGTGGGCCGACACCATGGGACTGCCTCGGTAACAGCGTGCTCAGCCGCGGGCACGCCGACATCCCGCGCGAACCGACCAGCGGTACGACCGGATACCGGTCACACCGAAGGTGCGCTCATCGGCATGAGCGCGCGACATGCGGAATGAGGGAGCGTTCCCGAAAAGTTGGCCCGGTAGCCGCTCATTGTGGGACGCTGGCCATCAGGGTCCGGGTCGCAGCTAGCCGTCCCACCCGCAAGGCGATGGGTTCGTGAACGATCTGCAGGAGGACGCATGCGCGGGCCGGAACGTTCCAGGAACGCTGCCTACCTGGCCCGAAATGATCCGCGGACCTACGTGGCCCATGTGGGCGAGCACTACGCCGAATGGCTACTCAGCCTGGACGAGCCATCGGGCATTACCCGTGAAGGCAAGGCGGCGGTAACCCTCACCGCCGCCGCTGTGGCGTACATGCAGCAACGCCCGTACCTACACGATTGCCACATCAATGCCGCCATCACACAGATTTTCTTCGAAGGTGAGCCTTATCCAGTGAGCCAATGCTGACACTTCGTTGATGTGACCGAGTCAGCCGTGGTCCACGATCACCCGGCGGTAACGATGGTGGATGCTGATCGCGCCTGACGCATTCAGCGGTTTCTCCGCCCCGACACGGGCGATTTCCGGCGCCTTCGATCTCCCGGTTCGACCGGGGCAACGGCAAGACTGAACACCCGCTCTGCGGCAGAAGAGGATGGTTGCCGGGCCATGTGTGTCGGCGTATCCAGAACCGGCGGTCGTTTGTGCGGACGATTCGACGCCGGAGTGGTCCAAAAGTTTGAAGTTCAGTCCTCGATCGCGTTGACCCGGCCGCTGTAGTCGGCGATTCGATGCCCGGTGAGCCACGGCCGCGCCGCTCCGGATGTCCACCAGCGTTGCCATAGTGAGGGGTGTTTGAGTATCGTCGGCAGTAGCGGCAAAGGGTCGAAGTAGTTCATCCGCTCGATCGCCTTGCCGCCGCGCAATATGAACCGGTCGATGTTCGGCCATTCGATTAGGTCACGCCCGACGTGAGCGCGCAGCCGGAGTTCGATGAACAGCAGATCCGCGTCGCCGCGCCACCGGTCCACCTGTGCGCGCAGGTCGGGCAAAAAGCACCAGATCCGCCGGAACTCTTCCTGTGCGGCCGCTATCCCCCGTATCGGTGCGGCCAACGGCTGGGTCAACACGACGTCCGGGTGCAAGATCTCTGGTATCCGCTGGGGAGATGGGTCGTTCCAGAAGTCGATGAAGTTTGCGACGAACTGTTCGGACTCTTGCATGTGGATGTCTCTTCCGTGCGGGCTGATCTTGGTTGTCAGGAATGGTGTTCGAGAAGTCGCAAGAATTATTGTGATGCGACGAGAGATGCGATGAGCCGGAGCCATGCCGCGTCGGCGACGGCCTCATTCCGCCATAGGCAGTCACTACTCGACTTGCCGGAGTACGTGCGAAGTTGTGGCCAGGGCCGGCCATCACGGTCGCCACCGGGCGGATCTCGTCGATGCAGGGCTACGTCGTCAGCCATGCTGTCCTCCACGAAAGCGGCGGTTGCTCCGTCGCACGACGCTTATTCTTGATCACATGACCGCTCCCGCACTTCCACAAACGTGCGCTGCCGTACAGCTGTGGCTTCGGCTCGGGCACGCCGTCTACATTGGCCCCCTGCTGCGCCTCGGCCCCCACTCCTCGGCGATCGCCTGTCTGGGCGTCGGCCTCGACGCGCCCTTCACCGTCCGGGCCGACGGGGTGCCGGACCTGACCGTCCGCAGCTTCCTGTTCCGCGCCAGGGTCCGGCACGAGATCCGCGACGGCGCAGGCAGGATGCTGTTCTGCTACTTCGATCCGACCTCGGCGCGGATGTCCCGATGCCTGGGCGGTATGCGGCGTGCCACCGACGCATTTTGCACCGGCCACCGCCACGAGGCGGACCTGATCGACCTGGCCACCCGCGACGAGGTGGACTTTGAGCAAGTACTGACAGCGGCCAGCATCCCCGTGGTCGGCACCGGCGATGCGCGGATCGCCAGCGCGGCGGCCCGCATCCGGGCCGACCCGGCGCGCCCGCAGCGTGCCGAGGCCGCCGCGCGCGAGGCGGGCCTGTCCAGGTCATACTTCCTGCGGAAGTTCTCCGACCAGACTGGCACCAGCTTCCGACGCTATGTGCAGTGGGCACGGATACTTCGCGTGGCCGAGGCCTTCGCCCACGGCCACGATCTCACCCGCGCTGCCGCCGACGCGGGATTCGCCTCACCATCGCATCTCACCGGCACCTTCCGCGGCATGTTCGGACTCACCCCTACAGCCCTGGCCGCCCTCAACCTCCAACTCCTGCTCCACGAGCACGACAAAACCGACTACGGCCAGTAACGCGCCCACCAGCTGCCAATTGACCGACGTCCGCATCTCGGCAGGAGCGGGCGTCAAGAGAGCCGAACGCACGCTATGCGCCATGAGCGGGCATGCGAATGGGTCCTGTGTCTCCAAGCGATGGCGATGGCCTACCAGTGCTGCTGCGATGGCAGTCCGCCCCCAGTATCAATACCGTCATGTCCAGAAGTCTTTAGTAGTACTCGCGACCGTAGGCGTCCAGCTCAGGGATAACCCGAATGAGTCGCTGTTCGTCTTCGGCGAGGACGTTCCTTCTCCAGTCATCCAGGAGACCTCGCCGTTTCAGCCAGACGGAGACACAACCGGCTGGGTCTGCATCGAGCATCACCATGTCGAAACCTGCCACGTCGGCACTTCGCCCCCGGCTCGGGAGCGGCGCCTTGTTGTGGGCCTCGAAAAGCGTCGTGACTGTTGCCGGCCGATCCGTGAGATCCAACGACTTCCTCCTCCTGAGAGTTGTCCCGCGATCGCCGTGGCAGGAGCGGTCCGCGCGTGCTCGGCCTCTCACACAGTGACGAACCCGGTGTTGCGAGAGCGTTCGGTGATGTGCGTCAGCTCGGGCACGAGCGACACGTTTAAGTGATGTCGCCGAGGCGGACCGCACGGGCCCGGAGGTAGCGCTGTTCGGGGAGACTCAGGGTCTTGGCGGCGGCTGACTCATAGGCGGCTCGGGCGGCCTCGGGGTCGCTGGCGCATTCCAGGAGGTGGGCGCGGACCGAGTCCAGGCGGTGGCCTGTGGTCAACTCCGGTGCGAGCGCGTCCAGTTCGGCCAGACCAGCCTTCGGTCCGTGGACCATGGCGATGGCCACGGCACGGTTGAGGCGTTCGACAGGGCTGGGGACAAGGTGGACGAGGACGTCGTAGAGGCCGAGGATCTCGGGCCAGTCGGTGCTGTCGGACGAGTCCGCCTCGTCGTGGACGGCGGCGATCGCCGCCCTCAACTGGTAGGGGCCGGGGCGGCGTTGGGACAGAGCCCAGGTCACCAGGGCCACGCCCTCCTCGATCGCCGCCTTGTCCCACAGCCCGCGGTCCTGCTCGTCGAGGGGGATCAGTTCGCCGCCCGCCCCGGTCCGCGCGGCGCGGCGGGCGTCGGTGAGGAGCATCAGGGCGAGCAGGCCGGTGACCTCACAGTCGCCGGGCAGCAGGCGGTGCACCGTACGGGCCAGCCGGATGGCCTCGCCCGCGAGTTCGGCCCGCTGGAGGGAGGCTCCGGAGGTGGCCGTGTAGCCCTCGTTGAAGATCAGGTAGAGCGTGTGGAGGACGGCGGGCAGCCGCTCCTCCCAGTGATCGGGGCGGCCGAAACGCGTGCCCTTCACCCGCTGCTTGGCCCGGCTGATCCGCTGGGCCATCGTCGCCTCCGGCACCAGATGCGCGCGGGCGATCTCGGCCGTCGTCAGACCGCCGACGGCCCGCAGCGTCAGCGCGATCTGAGCGGGAGGGGGCAGATCCGGATGGCAACAGAGGAAGAGCAGCGTCAGTGTGTCGTCCTCAGAGGGCGCACGATCGGGCCCGGGCGGCGGCGCGGTGAAGGCGTCGCGCGGTGTGAGCGCCGCTGCCTTCTCCTCACGCAGCCGCCGCGCCTGATCACTGCGCAGGGCGTCCGTGAGCCGCCGCGAGGCGACCCTGATCAGCCAGCCCCGCGGATTGTCCGGAACCCCCGACTCGGGCCACTGCCCGGCCGCTGCCAGCAGCGCCTCCTGTACGGCGTCCTCGGCGGCGTCGAAGTGCCCGTACCGGCGCACGAGCGCGCCGAGGACCTGCGGCGCATGCAGGCGCAGCAGGTCCTCGACCTCGCTCGTACGTCTCAAACGTCTCCCCTGCTCACACTTCGCCGAGCGGCCGGATGACGACGGGGTACGTGTTCGTGCCCTCGGGAACGGGGCACTGGGTGACCCGCGCGGCGATCTCCGTGACCCGCTCCAGGCTCTCGCACTCCAGGAGCCAGTAACCGGCGATCACTTCTTTGGTCTCGCCGTACGGCCCGTCGGTGATCACGGGCTTGCCGTTCGCGCCGGCGCTGACGAGGCGGGTCCTGGCGGGCTCGGCCAGCCCCTGGGCATCGATGAACTCGCCTGTCTCGGCGAGGTCGTTGTTGATCGCCCCCATGTGCTGGAACATCGCCTGCATATCCTTGTCGCTCCAGGCCGGGAGACCGGCGGCGGGCTTGCCCACCTGGGCCTCGTAGTCCGCCTGCGTGCCCTGCACCATCACCAGGTACTTCATGAGTCCACTCCTTCGGCTCGGGCCACCCTTGGTGGGCGGCTCTCACAGGGGATGTCGGAGCCGGCCCGCGCTTCTCTACACGCTCGCGGAAGTTTTCCAGGCTCGAGGGATAGAGCGTCCGGAGTCCCGCTGCTTGGCCCTGTCGACCGCCGGTCCGCGCTCCGTCGTGAGGACGGGCTCCGACTCGGCCTCTTCCGCCTCGTACGCCTGGCACTCAGGGTTCTTGCACGGGCCGGGACGCCACAGGGGCACGAACACGCCCACGGTCTTTGCCGGCGCACGGCCTGCTCGACGGGTGGCCGCAAATGGGACAGACATACCCATCACCGGCCATGTCCTCAGGATATTGCGGTATAGCCCGGGCCGACGGGTGAGCGACGTGCCCGCGTCAGCTGGGCGCAGTTCTTCGATGCGGCGTACGACGACATGTGGCCTGGCCATCGGCGGGCGGCCGGTGATTCCGCAACACCTCGGTGAGACGATCGCCGAGCAGTCGAAGAACTACCGGTACTCCACCAACCACCAGGTCGTCATCGACGCCGACACCCTGCTCGTCGTGCTGGTCGGCAACACCACGGTGATCGCAGACGGAGGCTACCGGGGTACCGGCCTGATCATCCCGCATCGTCGCGAACGTGGTCAGCACGACCTCCCTGCCTGGAAGGAGGAACACAACCGCTCGCACAAACAGGTCCGCAAGCCACGCAGTGCGCGACTGCGTCCCAAGCGACCCGAAGATCACTTACGGGACAACTCTTAGGCCGACGAAGCAATGGTACGGGCGCGGCGGTTCCGGAACATGTTCCTCGGAGCGACGGACGAACGCGGGTTCGGCCAGGGATGCATCTACCACCCAGGGTTTCGAATACGACTGGCCGGGCGTGATGTGTGGCAAGGCGCTCGTCCGCCGGGACGGCACGTGGCAGGCCGTGCGCGCGAACTCCAAGGACACCGAGGTAGAGAAGGCGGATGAGCTGCGTTTCGCGGTGCTGGTCAAGAACACCACAAGGTCTTGCTCACCCGCGGAATGCGCGGGACCACGAAGATCCCGAGACCCAGGAATTCCTGGAAGAGATGACCCGATGAAAAGGGGCCGCCATCGAGGCGGCCCCTTTCACTCGGCTTCGTGGAAGTCGTCCAGCCGGTGCGCTTCCGCCGAGGCTTCCGTGGTGGCGAGCCAGTGCGGATACGTGACGTAGACCAGTTCGGTGTCCTCATCGGCCACGTAGACGACCTCGGTGTCGGCCCACAGGTAGATGACCTCGCCCGCCCGCGCCGTCACCGAGCCCGACGGACCCTCGACGGTGAAAGCGCCGGAAGTGATGACCAGTGCCTCGTCGTAGGTCACCTTCCACGGGTTCTTCTCGCCTCTCCGGTAGCGCCCGAATCCGACGGACATCGCCGCGCCGCTGTTCTGGTCGACGACATCGGCGAGGAAGATCTGCTGGTCAAGCCGCTGGAACCAGGTCGAAGCGCCGGAGCTGGTGAAGTGTTCGACGGACATTCGCGTCTCCTTAAGTGGAAATTCCTCCACTTAGTTAACTGGAGAAAGTTCCACTTGTCCACCGGTTAAGCTCGGCGGGTGCTTCCCATCGCAGGATCCGGGCCGGTAGAGCGGGCGGACGCGGCTCGCAACCGGCAGAAGATCGTCCGGGCCGCGGCCAAACTCGTCGCGGCCAAGGGGATCGAAGGACTCGCGCTGGACGAGGTCGCGGTGGAGGCGGGTGTCGGGATCGGCACCGTGTACCGGCGGTTCCCGGACAAGGGCGCGTTGGCGCAGGCGCTCCTGGACGAGAACGAGCGCGAGTTCCAGGAGGCGTTCATCAGCGGGCCGCCGCCGCTCGGTCCCGGTGCGCCGGCGCACCAAAGGCTCAAAGCGTTCCTGAGCGCGTACGTGGACAGGCTCGAAACGCACGGACGGCTGCTGATGGTCGCCGAGACCGAAACCCCGATGGCGAGGTTCGTCACCGGCGCTTACCGGCTTCACCAAAGTCACCTGGTCGCGTTGATCCGCGAGATCGAGCCGGACATCGACGCGCACTTCAGGGCCGATGCGCTTCTCGCACCACTGGCGGCCGCGCAATACGTCCACCAAAGGCAAAGCATGACGCCGGAGCAGATCAAGGACGGGCTCGAACAACTGCTCGGCAGATGACGGGACGGGCCGGTTCTCTCGTCGCCGGACGGAGCCGAACCGCTTACGCTCCCCGAATGCCCCAGAACAGGTCTCCCGAACGGCTGGTGTTCTTCACCGACGCCGTCGTCGCGATCGCGATCACCCTGCTGGTCCTGCCGCTTGTGGAGGCCGTTTCGGACGCCGTCTCGCAGCACCTCGACCCGGCCGCCCTGATCGGCGAGAACCAGTGGAAGATCTACAGCTTCCTGCTCAGTTTCGCGGTGATCGCCCGGCTCTGGATCGTGCACCACCACGTGTTCGAGCAAGTGAAGGCGTACAGCAAGCCGTTGATGGTGGCGAACTTCGGCTGGGTACTGACGATCGTGGTGCTGCCGTTCCCGACCGAGGTGGCCGCCTCGTACGGCAACGACCGGTTCACCTCGTCGCTCTACATCGGCACGATCCTGGCCGCGTCTCTGTTCCAACTGCTCATGGTGCTGATCATCCGGCGCGACCCGGCACTGCGGGACGAGGACAGCGAACTGGCCCGGGCGCCGCTGTTCGACACGGCCGTCAACACGGCTTTGCTGGCGGCCGCGTTCGTCGTGGCCGCGCTGGTGCCGCACGCGGGGTACTACATGCTTCTGCTCCTGCTGCTTCCCGGGATCATCGCGCGGTTCCGCAAGACCAAGAACGCCGCGGCGGCGGACGCCTAGCCCGGTCAGCCGAGGTGGACGATCGCGACGTCTTCGCCGTCGGTGACGGCGAACCGCCGGTTGGCGTTGTCGACGGCGATTCGCGCGGGACCGGAGAAGGACTTTCCCCAGACGATCGAGCTCTCCGCGTGGCCTGTGGCGAGCTCGGGCCACTCCGCGAGCAGCTCGCCGCTGGTCCCGTCGTACAGGCGCGGGTGTCCGTAGAGGGCCATGATGTCTCCGGCCACGCAGACCAGATCACCCGCGGGGTGGTCGAGTTGCTTGCGCCACAAGAATTCCTTCGTGGTCATCGACCAGCGGGCGAGCATGGTGCCCGCGAGTTCGTCCGGCTCGGTGGGCTGCTCGAGATCCGAGGAGGTGCTGATCGCGACGTCGTCTCCGATGAAGCACGCCCCGCTGATGTCGGGAAGAATCAGTCTTGTCGCCGGGTGATCGTCGTCCGTCGAGTCGAGAACGCCCGGATCGGTCAACGCGCGGTGCAGGTCGAAGGTCATCACGCAGTCGACAGGGTGCCAGACCCACCCGGCACTGAGCAGATAGCGGCCGCTGGACGAGACGGCCAGCCGCGAGTGGAAGAAATCCGAGGGCTCTCGGCCGTCGCCGGCGCCCCAGCGCACACCGGTGACGGCGTCTTCGATCTCAAGCCTGTTGTACTCGTCCGGACAGTGCACGAGTCCGGTACGGCTGTCCGGCAACGTGAACAACTCCAAGGGATACCGGTACGCGTCGGCTTGGTAGTCGCTGCGCCCGATCTCGCGGATGACTTCTCCGTCAGCGGTCAGCAACAGGCCGTCCGTGCCGGTGCTCGCCAGCAGGGCGACGACATCGCCACGCGGCGACACCTTCACCGCGTCGAACCGCTGCCCGTAGTCGCCGGACCTCCGGCCGCCGGACGACCCGTCCACCGGGATGGTCCGCCAGCCGGCGGCGACGTCGTACAGGGTTCCCCCGACCCAGGCAAGTGTCCGCATTCGGTCAGTGTCGCAACCCCGGACACCGTTGTCCTGCGAATATCCGTCCTTCAGAGGCTGTCGCGCAGCGGCACGGTGATCTGCTTGAGCCAGGTTCCGCTGGTGAAGTCGCGCGCTTTGATCACCACGGCGCGGTGGTACACCTCGATCTGGAGGCCCTGGTTGAAGCTGCCGCCGAGCGAGACCTCGCCGCCCTTGCCGTCGTCCACCCAGCCGGTCTGCACGGCGCCGGTGTTGACCACGGTGAAGCCTTCGAGGTTGCCGCTGCCGGGGACGACCCGGCGGGTCACCCAGTCGGACAGGGTGAGGTCCCAGTGGGTGTGCCCGGAGAACAGGAACACGTCGCGGTACTTGCCGAGCACGCCGAGCAGGCGGTCGGCCTGGAGGTAGTCGTTGAGGTAGAGCTTGTTGCGGGTGCCGGACACGGTGTTCGGCAGCGGGTGGTGGGTCAGCACCATCACCGGCTTGCGCCACCGGTCCCAGTACGCCAGCCGCTGTTCCAGCCAGGTGAACTGCTGGTCGCTGAGCCACACCTCGTCCCACAGCTTCGGGTCGTGGTACTTGGCGTAGCGCTCGGTGCCCAGGCACAGCACCGGCACGCCGCCGAACGAGGTCTCCGAGTAGGCCGTGTTGCGCCCGGCGAACTTGTAGAAGCTGCGGAACAGCGATTCCTCGGTGGTGCCGTTGGGCCAGGTTTCCTGCGCGAGGGTGTCCGGGTCCCGCCACTTCGGCACGTAGAACTCGTGGTTGCCGATGGCCCAGGCGACGTTCCTCGGGTGCGGGTGCTTGTTCAGCATCGCCCGCACCTGGGCGTACTCGAAGTCGTAGCCGCGCGGGGTGATGTCGCCCGCCACGCCGAGACCGGCGCCGCGCGGGTTGGTGGCGTTGATGTCGTCCAGGGCCTTGCCGAAATCAACGAGGTCGCCCTGGATGTCGCTGATGATGTTGAATCGCACGGCCGGGCCGAAGGGGTCCCGGGAAGGGGTGGCCTCCGCCGGGGTGCCCAGCACGGTGGTCGCGGCCACCGCGCCACCCGTGGCCAGCATGAACGACCTGCGATCCATCAGAACACCCACATTCGGTTCCACCAGTACCAACGGGGGCAAAGGTAGGACGTCTGAGGTGATCATCGGTGACTTGGCGCCAGCCGGAGGGTGTACGTGAAGAAAATTTCAGGTTTGAGCCGGGAAGGAGGGATTCCCTTGAGCGGCACTCCGGATCTCGGTCCCATGCCCCAGCGCGTCACCGTCGGCGTCGACCAGGTGCGACGGCTGGTCGACGACCAGTTTCCTCAGTGGAGCGCCCTTCCGGTCCGGCCCGTGGACGAGAGCGGCTGGGACAACGTCACCTTCCGCCTCGGCGACACGATGGTGGTGCGCCTGCCGAGCGCGGCCGAGTACGCCTTGGCCGTCGACAAGGAACAGCGGTGGCTTCCGGCGCTCGCTGCCCGGCTGCCGCTGCCCATCCCCGCCCCGCTGGCGAAGGGGCGCCCTGACGACGGCTATCCCTTCTCGTGGTCGATCTACCGATGGCTCCCCGGGGAACCCGCGAGCGCGGGCGGGATTTCCGACCCTGTCCGCTTCGCCCTCGACCTGGCCGCGTTGCGCGGCGTCGATGCCGCCGACTGGGAGACCGCGCTGGACGCCCCTTGGGACGGAGTGGACGTCTGGTTCCACGGTGACGTCGCACCGGGGAACCTCCTGCTCGACGGCGGGGAACTCGCGGCCGTCATCGACTTCGGGACCTGCGGTGTCGGCGACCCGTCCTGCGACCTGGCCATCGCCTGGACGATGCTGACCGCCGACGGCCGCAAGGTGTTCCGTGAGCGCCTGTCCGTCGACGACGCGGCCTGGGCACGCGGGCGCGGTTGGGCTCTGTGGAAGACATTGATCGCCTGTACCCGGGCCGACGAGGAAGCACGTCGAGTCCTCGACGAGATCTTCTCCGGCTGAGACCCGCTCAGTTGCCCGCCTTCGCCTCCGGGATCCCGTTCGCCGGTGGCGCGTCGTTGGCCGCCGAGTCGTCCGCCTCGATGGGGGCTTCGCCGATGTCGGTCACCAGGACCGGTGTCAGATCCTTGCCTGCGCCGCCGTGGAGTTCGACCACCGACATCCCGGAGATGCCCAGGTGGCTGTCACCGGTGTAGCGGAACGGCGCGAGGCCCGGCCCTGCGAACGTCTTCCCCTTCTGCTGGAGCACTTCGACGACACGCTCGCGGGTCAGGTCCCGCCCGGCCGCCTGCAACGCCTGGACGAAGGTGTACGCCTGCGCCATCCCGTAGATGCGGTAGTTGGTCAGGTCGCCGCCCTTGCCGTGCTCGCTCCAGATCTTCCGCCACAGCTTCGTCCACGCGTTGTCCGGAGCGTCGACGCCCGGCAGGTACTCGGTGGTGACGACGCCGTCGATGAGGGACGCGCCGTTGGTCACCTTGCCCTCGGAGAACCGCGCGAGCAGCGAGCCGACCAGGGCCGGATCGGAACCGACGTTGCTGTAGAACCATTTCGGCTTGAAGCCGATCTTCAGCGACGCCAGCTGGGACAGCGCGGTGTAGGACGGGACGGTGAAGCCCAGCACCAGATCCGCGCCCGCGGCCTTGAGTTTCGCGATCTGCGGCGCGATGTCGGTGTTGCCCGGCGAGTACTTCGCGACCTCCACGATCTGCTTGTCCAGATACCGGCGCGCGCCCTTCTCGCCGTCGCGGCCGAAGTCGTCGTCCTGGACGAACAGGCCCACCTTGGCGCCGGGCAGGTTCTTCCGCACCCAGTCGCCGATGATCTTGCCCTCGATCTCGTAGTCCGGCTGCCAGCCGAAGGTGAAGGGCGCCTTCTTCGGATCGTCGCCCCAGCGCAGCGATCCTGAAGACACGAACAGATCCGGGACCTTCGAGCTGTTGAGGAAATCGACGACGGCGCTGTGCGTCGGCGTGCCGAGGCCGCCGACCATCGCGAAGATCTCTTCCTTGAGCACCAGTTCGTTGGTGACCGCGCTGGTGTTCGTCGGGTTGTAGCCGTCGTCCTTCGCCACGAACTCGATCTTGCGGCCGTTGATCCCGCCGTTCGCGTTCACGTAGTCGTAGTAGGCCTGATGACCGCTCGGGATTTCGCTGTAGCCCGGCGCGGCCACGCCGGTCAGCGGGAAGTGCGCCCCGATCTTGACGGTGGTGTCGGTGACGCCGACGGTCGCCCCCTTTTCTTCGCCCTCGGGTCTGCCTCCCGCACCGCAGGCGGTGGTGACCGTGACGGCCAGGAAGAGGGCCACGGCCTTGGTCCAGCGTTTCATGAATTTCGCCTCCGGTGAGTGAGTTTCCGCAGCCCGCCGGCCAGGCCGGCCGGTGCGAGCAGCACGATCAGGACGGTGACCAGGCCGTAGATCAACGGCGCCAGATGCGCGGCCTGGACGTCGGACAGGCCGAGATCCGTTCCCGCGCCGGTCACCAGCGGCGGCAGGAACGTCAGGAGCGCGGCTCCCGCGAGCGCGCCGGTGAGACTTCCCAGACCGCCGAGCACCACCGCGGAAACCAGCAGCAGCGACAACGTCAGCGCGAACCCGCTCGGCGCCGCCAGCCGTGCCGACAACGCCATCAGCGCCCCGGCGAGCCCCGCGCAGCCCGCGCTGACCACGAAAGCCAGCACCCTCGTGCGGCCGAGGTCGATCCCGGCCAGTCCGGCGGCCACGTCCTCGTCGCGGACCGCTTGCCAGTCGCGGCCGACGCGGCTTCGGGACAGGTTCGCCAGCAGGACGAACACGACGATCACGGCGAGCCAGGAAAGGTAAGCGAGGTAACGGATCCGCGTGAGGTCCTGGCCGGTGACGAAGTACGCGGCGTCCGCCAGCCAGCCGGGGATCTCCGGCATCCGGACGGTCAACCCCTGTTCGCCGCCGAGCGCTTCGCCGAAGAACAACGGGATCCCCGGCACGGCGACGGCGAGCGCGAGCGTCGCGCCCGCGAGGTACGGACCGTGCAGCCGCGCGGCCGCGACGCCCACGAGCACTCCGACGGCCAGCGTGATCACCATCGCCACCAGGAGGATCACCGGGAGCGGCAAGGCGGACTCGGGTGATTTCAGCAGGAGCGCGGCCGAATACGCGCCGACCGCCATGAGCGCCCCGTGGCCGAGTGACAGTTGCCCGTTCAGTCCCGTGAGGACGGTCAAGCCGCCCGCGGCGATCGCGAAGTACGCCATCGTGGTGAACTGCGCGGTGAGGAACGGGCCGGTGTTCTCCAGGACGAGCACGACGACGACCAGTCCGGCGAGGGCGAGCAGCAGAGGTTTGCGCGGCATGTCAGACCCTCCGTTCGCGGACGCTCGCGAACAGACCGCCGGGTTTGAGCAGCAGGACCACCATGAGGATGGCCAGCGCGGCGAGCGGGACCAGTTCGGCGCCGACGTAGCCGCTGACCAGGCTCAAGGACAGGCCGAGCGCGACGCCGCCGACGACCGCGCCGACCGGGCTGTCCAGGCCGCCGAGCACCGCCGCGACGAAGCCGTACACCACCACACCGTCCATATAGGACGGATGGACCAGCCCGCCGCCGGCGATCAGCAGTCCCGACAGCGAACCGGCGAGGGCGGCGAGCGCCCAGCCGAGCGTCAGCATCCGCCCGACCCGCACCCCCAGCAGGCGCGCCACTTCCCGGTCGAAGGCCGCCGCCCGCATCCGCAGGCCCAGATCGGTGCCGCGGAACAGGAGCACGAGCCCGATCAGCGCCACGCCGACGGCGGCGATGGTGAACACGCCGAACCCGGTCAGCGCGATCGTCGTGCCACCGACCTCGAAGCCGGTGAGCCCGAACGGCGCCGGGAACGACCGGTACCGCGAGCCGAACACCAGCGCCGCCAGCGCGTGCAGCACGATGAACAACCCGAGGGTGAGGATCACGGCGTTGATCTCGGGTTTGCCGGAGACGAACCGGACCACGAAGCGTTCCACCAGCGCGCCGAGCAGCAGTCCCGAAAACAGGGCGACGGCGAAACCGAGCCAGTACGACCAGCCCGCGTCGATCAGCACCAGCGCGAGGTACGTGGTGATCATCGCCATCGGCGCCTGCGCGAAGTTCACGATCCGCGTCGCCCGCCAGATCAGCACCAGCGCCAGGGCGAACGCGGCATAGACCGCGCCGAGGGTCAGCCCGGTGAGCGCGGTGGTCAGCAGTTGCTGCACGAGGCTCCCTTTCAGAATCCGAGGTAGGCGTGCCGGAGGTCGTCGTCCTCGACCAGTTCGGCCGCGTCCCGCCGGACGACGACTTCGCCGAGGTTGAGCACGACGCCGTGGTCGGCGATGGACAGCGCGCTGCGCGCGTTCTGCTCGACCAGCACGACGGCGAGTCCCTCGTCGCGGACGAGACCGCGCAGCAGGGCGAAGATCTGCGCCACGATCCGCGGCGCGAGCCCGAGCGACGGCTCGTCGAGCAGCAGTACCGTCGGCCGGGACAGCAGCGCGCGGCCGATCACCAGCATCTGCCTTTCCCCGCCGGAAAGGACATGCGCTAGCCCGTTCTTGCGATCGGCGAGTACGGGGAAGAGCTCGTAGATCCGCCGGAGCTGGGAGGCCGTCGCGCGGCTTCCCGATCCGAGCGCGCCGAGCCGCAGGTTCTCCTCGACGGTCAGCTCGGCCAGCACGCCGCGGCCCTCGGGCACCTGCGCGAGACCGAGGGCCGGAAGGTCCTCTGTGGACACTCTGCTCAGGTCGCGGCCCGCGAGCGTGACGCGGCCGCCCGTCGGCCGGACGAGGCCGGAAATGGTGCGCAGCAAGGTGGTCTTGCCCGCACCGTTCGCGCCGAGTACCGCGGTGATCTCGCCGGGGGAGGCGGACAGGCTCACGGAATCGAGCGCCCGGACGGGGCCGTAGGCCGCCGAAAGGTTCTCAACGGTCAGCACCGGCCACCTCCTCGCCGAGGTAGGCCGCCCGCACCGCCGGGTCCGCGCGGATCTCGTCCGGGGTGCCGCGGGCGATCACCTTGCCGAAGTCCAGTACGACGATCTCGTCGCACACTCCCATCACCAGATCCATGTGGTGCTCCACGAGCATCACCGACATGCGCTCGGTCAAGCCGCGCACCAGCGTGCCGACGTCGGCGATCTCGGCCGCCGACAGCCCACCCGCCGGTTCGTCGAGCAGCAGCAGTTCCGGTTCGCCGACCAGCGCCCGCGCGAGCGCGACCCGTTTGCGGACCGGATAGGGGAGACTCGCGGGATAGCGGTGGGCGACGTCGGCGATGTCGAAGTCTTCGAGGTACGCCATCGCCCGCTCTGTCAGCGCCTTCTCGTCCTGTGTGCGGCCCAGCATCGAGGACCAGAAGCCGGCCTTCGCGTGCTTGCCCGCGCCGACGAGGACGTTGTCCAGCACGGTCATCCGGCCGAAGAGGCCGAGTTCCTGCAGGCTGCGGGCGATCCCGAGGCCCGCGAGGTGATGCGGGCGCAGCCGTCGCAGTTCGGTGTCGCGCCAGGTCAGCGTGCCGGTGTCGGGGCGGACGAAACCGCACGCGACGTTGAAGAGCGTGGTCTTGCCCGCCCCGTTCGGGCCGATCACCCCGAGCACCCGGCTCGGTGCGACGGTCAGGGAGACGTCGGACAGCGCGACGAGACCGCCGAAGGTCACCGACACGCCGGACATCTCGAAGGTGGACAGGGTCACGCGGGAACTCCCAACGGGGAAAAGGGGTCCCGGCGCGGGTGCGCCGGGACCTGGAGGACTCAGGCGTGCGGGCAGGTGTCCCGGTAGTCGCTGATCGCGCGGTCGTCCGGGGCGGGGCACAGGAACTGCTCGTAGCGGGTGTCGTTGTCCACGAACCGCTTCAGCCACGAGATCGTGTACTTGGCCATGGTCGTGTTCGCCGTGTTCGGGAAGAAGTGGCTCGCGTTGTCCAGTTCCATGTACGCCTTCTCCGCGGAGGCGGGAATGCTGGTGTAGAACGGGATCGAGTGCGAGGCCACCGGCGCGACCGAGTCGGATTCGCCGCCGATGACGAACGTCGGCACCCGCAGCGAGGACCACGACTTCTGCGTGTTCCACGGCGCGAGCGGGACGGCGGCCTGCAGCGACGGCCGGTCCTGCGCCGCCTCGAGCGAACCGCCACCGCCCATCGAGTGCCCGGCCACCGCGAGCCGGGAGGTGTCGATGCGGGACCGGACGCTGCTGCGCTGGGTGAGATAGTCGAGCGCGGCGAGCAGCTGGTCACCGCGGCTGCCGGGCTGGTCGTAGATCGTGTTCGTGTCGATGGTGAACACCACGAAGCCCTGCGACGCCAGCCGCGGGCCGATCCACGCGATGCTCGACTGCGTCGCGGTGTAGCCCGGCGAGACGGCGACAGCGCCGAAGGTGCCCTGCGCGGTGCTGGTGGGGTAGTAGATGGTGCCGCCGCCGAAACCGGTGACGGACACGCGCGACACCGACGTCTCCGAGACCGCGAACGAGCCGCGCGAGGCTTCGATGCTGCTTTCCGTCGGGGCCGGTCCTCGTTCGTAGGGGTTTTCGGCGGCGTAGGCCGTCGGCGCGGCAGCGAGTGCCGCGACGGTCGCCAGTCCACAAAGGATCCGGGTCGTACTACGCATGGTGCCGTCTCCGTTCGCCGGTGAACACAGTCCGTGGTGATGGACTGTGGCAAACGGTCGCGACGCACTGCATCGGTGAAATCGCCAGTCTTCGTCCGCGGCGGCGCTCCCGGTCATGGACGCCCGTACGATCGGCGATCGTGAATCCCTCAGCCGAGGACATAGTCCGCACCGCGGCGCGGTGGATCGATCGCGGCGTCCGCGTCGACACCTCAGCCTTCGCCCAGGAACTGGGCATTTCCCGCAGCACCCTGTTCCGCCGCGTCGGCAACCGGGAGGACCTGCTCGGTGATGCCCTCTACTACCTGTCCGAGCGCACCCTGACGGCCGCCATGCGCACCTGGGAGCGCGATGAGGGCGACGTGGTGCGCAACGCGGCCGGTGAACTGCGCTGTCTCGCGATCATGCGCGAGTACCGATCCGTGCTCGCGGCGAGCGCCGGGTTCCGCCGGTTCCTCGACGACGAGCCCGTGCTGGCGATCCGGCTGCTCACCGACCCGGACGGCCGCGTCCAGCCGAGGGTGATCGCGGCGCACGTCGAGCTTCTGCGCCGCGATGTCGACGACGGTGGGTTCGCGCCCGCTGTCGGCCTCGACAGCCTCTGTTACGCGATCGTCCGGCTGGGGGAGGCGTTCCTGTACTCGGACGTCCTCGCGTCACGGACGCCGGATCTCGACGCGGCTTCGACGCTGCTCGGAGCACTCGTGGAAGGACGGGTGCCGAGCAGGACCTTGTGAAACACTTGCGCCTGGTGTTTCATCGAAAGGGATTTTCGAGGAGGCGCCGATGCCTGTCCGGGACGTCGTGTACCCGCTGCGGGGCAGGGACGACCTCTTCGGCGGGCTGCGCTCGATCGCCGGGCGCGCCGTCCTGGTCCGCGGGACGGAGGGGCTCGGCAAGTCGGCGCTGCTCACCGCGCTGCGGGCCACCCTCGGTGTCCGCCTCGTCGGCGTGCGGGGCCTGCGGGCCGAACGTTCGTTGCCCTACGGCGCGCTGCATCGGATGTTCGGCGCTCCCGTTTCCAGTGGTGCGGAGGCGCGTGATCGGCTCACCACCCTTCCGTCACCGGCGATCTGCTGGGTCGACGACGCGCACTGGATCGACCCGGAATCCCTGGCGGCGTTGGGTTTCGCGGCCCGGCGGCTGGACGGGTTCCTGGTCGGGATGGTGCTCGCTTCGCGATCCGGATCCGACGAGTTCGACTCCGTCGAGCTGACGCCGTTGACCGACGCCGCCGCCTGCCAGCTGTTGCGCGATCGCGGCGTGCCCGCCGGGGTGCGTCCGCAGCTGGTCGAACTGGGCGGGGGGAACCCGGCCGATCTGGTCGCGCTGGCGGCCTCGCTGACGCCCGCGCAGGCGGCCGGGCGGGAGCCGGTGTCGCCGGTTCTCCAGGAGCGTTTGCCCCGCTACGCGGCCGAGCTCGACGCGATGCGGTTCGACGAGCGAGTCCGGTTTCTCGTCACCTGTATGGACATTTCCGCGAGGAAGGCGACGTGGTACGCGGCGGCGTCACCGGCGGACCGCCGGGCGGCGCACGCGCGGCTGGCCTCCGCCGAGGAGGGCCCGGACGCTCTCTGGCACCGGGCGATGGCGACAGCCGGGCCGTCCGCGCCGCTCGCCGACGCGCTCGCCGCCGCCCCCGCGGTGGATCACGCGGCCTCGGCGCGGCACCTCGAACGCGCCGCCGCGCTGACCGCCGATCCGGCCACGCGGGCGACCCGGCTGCTGGCCGCGGCGGACGCGGCCTGGCAGGCGGGCAGGCCGGGGTGGGCACGGCTGCTGCTGTCCAGGGTGGACGCCCGGCCGGGCGCGGCGGCGTTGCTGCACGGCGAAATCGAACTGCGCGACGGCGATCCCGCGGTCGCCACCCACGAACTCGGCACGGCGGCGGAGCTGCTGGCCGATCCCGCGGCCGCGCTCCTGCTGGCCGGTGAGGCACGCAGGCTCGGCGGCGATCTGAGCGGTTACCGGGCGCTGGCGCGGACCGTCCCCGCCGGGGACGGCCTGGTCTTCGCGCACTTCCGCGGTCTGACCTCGGTGTACGCCGGACGTCACGACGACGCCGACCTGCCGCTGGAGGACGCCGTCCGCAGGGGGATGTCCGGCACCGACGTCGCCGGAGCCGTTTGGGCCGCCGAAGCCGCTTTCGCCCGCGGGCACGCCGAAAGGGCGCACGAGTACTCGGCCGCCGCCGTGAGCCGCGCGCGGCTCGGCAGGCGGCACGCGGAACTGCCGTGGGCGTTGATCTACCTGTCGCTCTCGGCCATCGCGCTCGACCGGATCCCGTGTGCGCGGGCGGCGTCCCGTGAAGGTCTGCACGCGCCCCACAACCTGCGGATGGAACATCTGACGCTGCTGGGGCTGGCCGCCGCGCTGCTCGGCGACCGCGTCCCGGAACTGGACGAGGCGACCGACGGCATCGCCGAACGCGGTCTCGGCAGGCCCGCCGCCGTCGCCGCGTGGGCGCACGCCTGCCTGGACCTGGCCGAAGACCGGCCGGACGACGCCTTGAGCAGGCTCGAAGATCTCGCTTCCGGCGTTTCCGGCGACCAGCCGGTGATCCGCGTGCTCGCCACCCCGCAACTCGTCGAAGCGGCGGTGCTTTCCGGGAGGCCCGAGCGCGCGCGGACCGCACTGGAGGTGTTCGACCGCTGGACCCTGGCCGGCGCGGAACCCTGCTGGCTCGCGCTGAGCCACCGGTGTCACGCGCTGACCGCGCCGGATCCGGAGGCGGCGGAACGGCACTTCCGGCTGGCCGTCGAGGCGCACCGGCGCGCGGGTGGCGCGGTGGAACTCGCCAGGACCCGGTTCGCCTACGCCACCCTGCTGCGACGGCACCGGCGGAGCCGGGACGCCCGAGACCAGTTCCGCGATGCCTTGCGCGGCTTCGAAAACGTCGGCGCGACCCGGTTCGCCGAGCGCGCCCGAGCCGGGCTGCGGGCGACCGGCGAGACCGTCGCCGCGCCGCACCGCTCGCTCGCCGGGCTCACTCCGCAGCAGGACGCCATCACGCGGCTCGTGGCGGCGGGGGAGACGAACAAGGAGATCGCGCGGCGGCTGGTGATCAGCCACCGGACCGTGGATCACCACCTGCGGAACATCTTCACGGCCCTGGGTGTCCGGTCGCGCGTGGAACTCGCGCGCCGAGTGGCCGCCGGGGAATGAGGTTTGCCCCTTCGCGCATTTAGTCCTCTAGTTGCGGTCTGGAGGGAATACCGGGTCCGCCACGCGAGTCGTAGCGAAGTATGGACTTCGGGATCGCGACGGCAGTGACCGACGAAGGAATCCGGCCCCACGTGCTGGGGGCGGCTCTGGAGGAGAAGGGATTCGACTCCCTCTATCTCCCCGAACACTCCCATATACCGGTCAGCAGGGAGTCTCCTTACCCCGGCGGTGAGCTGCCGCGCGGGGCCCTGCGCAACTTCGACCCGTTCGTGGCGCTGGCCGCCGCCGCGACGGTCACGTCGAACCTCCGGCTCGGCACCGCGGTCGCCCTGATGATCCAGCGCGACGTGCTCTACACGGCCAAGGAGGTCGCCAGCCTGGACCTGCTCTCCGAGGGGCGGGTGATCTTCGGCGTCGGGGCGGGCTGGAACATCGAGGAGATGCGCAACCACGGCGTCGACCCGCGCACGCGGGGCGCGCTGCTGACCGAACAACTCCAGGCGCTCAAGGAGATCTGGACCAAGGACGAGGCCGAATTCCACGGCGAGCACGTCGACTTCGACCCGGTTTTCGCCTGGCCGAAGCCGGTGCGGAAACCGCATCCGCCGATCTACGTCGCCGGTCAGGGACCGGCCGGGCTCAAACGGCTCGCCGAGCACGCGGACGGCTGGCTGCCGCATTTCGTGACACCGCCGGAGGAACTGCGCCGGGTCCGGTCCTGGCTCGCCGACCAGGGCCGCGAAGACGTCCGGATCAGCGTGTTCGGCGCCCCGGCCGATCCCGAGTTGCTGCGGCGCCTCGAAGGCGCGGGCGTCGACGAAGTCTCCCTCCTCCTGCCGACGCTGCCCGAAGCCGAGACCTTGGAGCTCCTCGGCGAGCTGGCGAAGACCATCGAGCCGCTGCGCGCCTCATAACAGGCCGGAACGCCGCCACAGCAGCAGGCCCGGACCGCCGACGAGGTCGACTTCCCGCAGGTACCGCACCATTTTCGCGGCACCCTGGGCCAAGACCTCCCGGCGGTGCGGGCTGCGCCTGGCCAGCGCGGCCGCCCGGCGGGGGTTCTCCAGACCGGCGCGCGCGTACTGCGCGGGCCTGGAGAGCAGCCGGGACAGCAGCATCGAGCCGATCGCCACGACGATCCGCGTGAACGTCTTGACCGGCCAGGACGCGCGGGCCATCAGCCTGGTCAGGTCGTCGCGCGCGTAGCGCACGTGCCGGGCCTCTTCGGTGACGTGGATCCGCATGACAGCGCGCACGAGCGGCTGGATCGACTCGTCCTGCAGGTGCTCCCGCTGGATGGCGTCGAAGACCTCCTCGCCGATCAGCGTCGCCACCCACATCGACGGGCCCCGCAGGATCAGCGGCAGCGCGTGCGCGGTGAAGTGCAGCAGGCGGTTGTTCCGGTACGGACGGCCGTCGACCTTGTCGATCAGCATCGCGAACATCGTCGAGTGACGGCATTCGTCGGCGACCTCGGTCAGCGCGTACCGCGCGTGCGCGGTGGTCGGATCCGCGCGGTAGGACATCCGCAGCAGCATCTGCATCAGGATGATCTCGAACCAGATCCCGACGCTGACCGAGTTGATCAGCTCCTGCCGGGACAGCTCCACGCGCTGCTCGTGACTCATCCGGTCCCACAATTCGGTGCCGTACAACGACACCGTCCGCTCGGGGATGAAGAACGCGCCTTCGGTCAGCGGGGCTTCCCAGTCCACGTCGACTTCGGGGTCGTACGACAGCTTCGCGCTCGCCTGCAGCAAGCGCTGCGCACCGGTCTCTCGGTCGCGCAGGGGCCGGGTCCGTGCCGTCATCGCCACTCCCTCATTCGCGGATTGCATCCCGCGATGGAAAGTTACAGTGGTCGATGTAAATGTTCAAGACTCCTGGTGCTCCCGGAGGTGCTGGGCCAGTTCTTCGAGGAACTCGGGGAAGGCGCGGCTCATCGACAGCGCCAGGCTCGCGGTCACCGCCGACTGCGCCAGCGGCCGCAGCCGTTTCACCAGTTCGGTGAGGTCGGAGATCTCGGTCGCGTCCGGCACCCAGTCCGCTCCGCGCGGGCCGACGACGTCGTGGCGGATGGTGTCGAGGAACAGCGTCGCGATGGCGTCGGTGTGCTCGATCAGCGTCTCGGCGAGGCCGAGGACCTGTTCCGGCGGCACTCCCGCCGCCAGCAGTTCGCGGCCAGCCTGCAGCAGTTGCGGGCTGAAGACCTCGAAATGCGCGCCCCGCCGGGTGGCCACCCCCATCGCCAGCACGCGTTTGACGTTGGCGGGGGTGATCAGCCGCCCGAACTCCTTCCGCGCCTGCGTCACGGTGATCCGCTCGGGGGTCTCCTCCGACCACGGCTGGGAGAGCGCGTCCTCCAGGCCCATCAGATCGCCCAGATCCCGCCCCTGCTGCCAGGTCTCGATCATTTCCTCGATCTGGGCGAGGGTGTACCCGCGCTCGAGCAGCTGGACGATCAACCGCAGCCGGGCGAGATGCGCGTCGTCGTACATCGCCACGCGCCCGCGTCGCGTCGGCGCGGGAAGCAGTCCTCTGTCCTGATAGGCGCGCACGTTCCGCACCGACGTCCCCGCCAGGTTCGCGAGTTCGCCCACTCGATACTCAGCCACCGGCACAGGCTAAAGGCTCGTGAGTGGCAAGGACGGTTGGAACCGTCCTTGCCACTCACGAGGTGACGTCAGGAGCAGGCGAGCACCGGCGCCTGCGGACGGCCACCGCCGTGCAGGTCGCTCAGCGGGACCCGCGCCAGGCCGAGGATCGCCTGCGCGGTCGCGCGCGGGGCGGTCGCCGGGTTCAGGCCGGTGGCGTCGTAGGCGATCGCGCCGCGGTCCGCCACGGCGCCGGTGCAGCCGGTCTGCAGCGACCGCAGGAACTCCCGCGCCTTGACCGCGGCGGCGGGACGGTGCCCGGCCAGCGCCTCGGCGGCGAGGCCGGTGCTGTTGGCGTTCGGCGCGTTCGTGCCGACGCCGAAGCCGCCGTTCGCGTGCTGCTTGGTGACCAGCCAGGAGGTGCCTTCGCCGGCGTTCACCGGGTCACCGGTGGCGCGCAGGGCCTGCACGACCATCGCGGTCGAGTCGACGTCGCTCGCGCAGGTCGCTTCGCCGAAGTTCAGCGGGAAGCCGCCGTCCGCGCACTGGGTGCCCGCGAGGAACGTCACGGCCGACGCGGGGGCGCCGGCGGGGGTGCGGTCCAGCGCCAGCAGGGCGAGCGACTGCGAGAAGGCGTTGGAGTAGTCGCCGAACTCGGACCGGTCGGAGAACCGGCCGGACGGCGTGAGCAGCGAGAGCAGTCCCGCCTTCAGGTCGACGCCGCCGAACGCCGCCGGGTTCTTGCCCCGGATCTGCGCGGCCAGCAGCAGTTTGGCGTGCGCGCCCGCGTAGGCCTCGGTACCGCTGCCGACGTAACCGGTGGTGATCTCCGGCTTCGCCAGCCACGTGATCGCCTTGCCCGCGTTGGTGTCCGACACCCCGGCCGCGGCGAACGCGAAGATCGCGTCGATCGTCAAGCCCTGGTCGGGGTACTTCTGGCCGCCGAAGTCGGCCTCGAACCTTTCCCCGTCGGCCATCTGCCTGGCGAGCCAGCCCGCGGCGGCGTCCGCCTTGTTGTGGGTGGCCGCGGTCGCCGCCGGAGCGGCGACCAGTCCGATGCCGCACAGCATGGCGACAGCGAGGACCAAACGTCTCATGAGAACCCTTCCCGCATTTCCACGACAGGAGTCGGTGGTGACACCGCGCGACGTGGGTGACCGGGCTCGCCCGGAGGGCATACCGTTGCGGGACAGCGCCGGACTCTCACCGGACTTCCCCCACGACCGCGCTGAATTGACGATCCGAAGAGTCTCATCCCGGTCAAGCGCCGGGGTACCGCCAGGCGCGAGTCGCGATGTGATCCTGGCAACCGACCTGGTCAGCGGTGCCTGTCGCAGGTAATCGGGTGTTAACCTCGGCGGGCTCGACAACTGAACACCGCCGCCCGTGACGGGGAAGCCGGTCGAAATCCGGCGCTGTCGCGCAACCGTGGGCCCCTCACCAGGGCGAGCCGGGGTACCGCACGAGTGGATGCACGATCAAGAAGTCCGAACCACTGTCGCGATAAACAGGGGTGACTGCGGCGTCCCGCGCCTGTCCTCCGTCATGCCGCAAGGAGGAGCCATGCGCCGCGGGTACCTGGCCGCATCGGCGTTCGCCGTCAGCGTCGGCGTGGTCGCCGCGCTGCTCACCGGGACGGCGACAGCCGCCAACGACCCCGGAGCGGCGAAGTCGAACTCCGGCTGGCTCGCGACGAAGCTGAAGCCGGACGGCACGCTCGAGAACCCCAACGGCGGCGATCTGCCCGACCACGGGCTGATGATCGACGCGCTGTTCGCGATGTACGCCTCGGGCGAGGGCGCGAAGGCCGAGCCGATCGTGAAGTACCTCGACGAGCAGGGCCACGCGACCGACTACTTCACCTGGGACGGGCTCATTCCCGACGGCGGTGAGTTCGACTTCTCCGACATCATCGTCGGCGGTGCCGCGGCCAAGACCCTGGTCGCCGCCGAGGTCGCGGGCCGGAATCCCCGGAACTTCGACGGCTACGACATGGTCGCCGAGACCAAGGCCGCGATCATGCGCAAGGGTCCCGACATCGGCCGGGTCAGCGACTACTCGAAAGATCCCAGACTCGCCGATTCGGTGAGCAACAACGCGAACATGTTCGGCCAGTCCCTCGGCGTGATCGGTCTCGCCGCGGTCGGCGAGAACGACCAGCTCGCCATCGACAAGCTGGTGACCCAGCAATGCTCCGAGGGCTACTTCCGGATCTTCTTCGCCTACATCAAGACGACCGAGACCGGTGACCACGTCACCGCCGACGGCCACAAGGTCTCGACCTGCGACGAGGGCAAGCCGTTCGACCTGTCCGCCAAGGACGGCGACGCCACCGGTTTCGCCCTGTCGGCGATGCTGGCCGCGCGGAAGGCGGGCGCCGCGGGACTCGACGGCCCGATCGCGAAGACCGTCTCGTGGCTCCTCGCGAATCAGGATCCCGGCGGCGGCTGGGGCGGCGGCGTCGGTACCGAAGCCCCGAACACCAACAGCACCGGGCTGATCCTTCAGGCGCTCGCCGACGTCGGCGGCGCGGACGCGGCGGTGGACAAGGGCGTGCGGTTCCTCAAAGCCGCGCAGGCGACCGCCGCGGCGGACTCCGGCAACAGGCTCGCCGGTGACATCGGCGCGATCGCCTACAACCCGGAGTCTTACGTGGCCGCGCGCGCCAACGGGATCGGCGGTCTCGACACCTGGATCCGCGCGGGCGCCCAGGCCTCGCTCGGGTTGTCCCAGGTCGGCTTCTCCGACCTCGCGAAGGGCGGCGGGCCGCCGACGAGCAGCAGCGTGTCGGAGACGCCGACCTCGACGCCGTCCGAAACGAGTTCCTCCACCGGCACCCCGACCTCGACCACGAGCGAGCCGGAGCCGACCAGCACCACGACGACCACGACCACTACGACGACGACCACCACCACCACGACGACCAAGACCACCACGACGTCGGTGACGCCGACGCCGGGCACGTCCTCGTCCCCGGCGACCAGCCCGCCCGCGCCGAGCACGGTCACCGTCACGAACACCCCGCCCGCGGCCAAGCCGCAGGAGACCAAGCCCGCGCCGAAGACCACGACGCCGAAACCCAAGAAGGCCGTCACCCCGCGGGCGTCCACCGGCGCCCGGGTCGCGCCGCCGACGGCGATCGCGACCCCGGTCGCCATCCCCGGCACGGCGACACCGGCCTCCCGGCTCGGCGCGTATCTGACGAACCGGCTCGTCGGCGGTGACCACGTCGAGGTCACCGAGGACGGCAAGACCTACGTCGACTACGACGCCACCGCCGAGCTGGTGCTCGCGCTGCGGGCGCTGGACGAGCAGCCGGACACCGTCGCCCGCGCGTCGAAGTTCCTGCTCACGCCGGAAGCCGTGCAGGCCTACGCCCACGGCGCGCCGTACGAACAGAGCGGGGCCTCCTACGCCGAACCGCTCGCGAAGCTCGTGCTCGTCGGCGAATTCGCGAAGGCGGACGTCGGCCAGTTGCGCGCGGATCTGGTGAAGCTGCGCGGCGCGGACGGCAAGTTCACCGACACCGGGTCCTTCGCCGACGCCGACGAGACCGTCGAGCGGCACGCGTGGGCACTGCTCGCCACCACCGCCGACCCCGGCCCCGCGGTCGAGCTGCTGCTTTCGCGCCAGTGCGCCGACGGAACCTTCCCGAAGCACCTCGACACCGCCGAATGCGGCTCCGGTGACCTCGGCGCGACTGCCGCCGCGGTCACCGCGCTGGCCGCCCGTCCGCACACCGACGCCGCGCCGTCGGCCAAACGGCCGGACGGCTGGACCGAGCGGCGCGTGTCGGCGTTCGTCTCCGCGGTGAGCGCGCTCGGCGTCCGGCCGACCGGTGAGGGCATGGTGACCGGCGAGGCGGGCGAGCCGGACGTCGCGCTGAGCGCCACCGTCGCCGCCGCGCGGCAGATCGCCGGGCTCGACGCGAGCGGAACCGCGCGGTCGCTGGGCAAACTGGTCCAGGCCGACGGCGGGTTCGCCAAGGGATCCGTGGCGGCGAGCGACGGGAAGACCGATTTCCCGACGAGCCTGGCCGCCGCGCAGGGTGTCGCGGGCCGATCCTGGCTCACCGCCGCGGATTCGCCGCTGTCACCCGCCGTGCGGCTGCCGCTCTCGGACGTCAGCGCCGAGAACGCCGTGTCCGGTACTCAGCTGCAGGCCGCCGCCCAGACGACTCAGCCGCCGTGGACGACCTGGGGGCTCGTCGGTCTCGCCGTGCTCCTGCTGGCCGCCGCGATCGTGCTCATCTTCCTGCTTCGCCGCTTCATCAAGACAAAGGGGGCAACACCATGAGAAGACTGCTCGCCGTCACGTCCGTCCTCATCGGACTGATCGGGCTGTCCGCCGCGCCCGCGCAGGCGGTCGATCCGGCCAAGGGCTACAACGGGATCTGCACCGGCAACGACGCCCTCAGCGGCGTCACCGTCGTGGTCGACTTCCAGGAACTGGACGGCAACGGCGGGACCGCCGCGCCGACGATCACCCGCTGCTCGCCCAACGCGAACCCGGGCACCGACCGCACGGGCATCAAGGCGCTGCAGGACGCCGGGATCGCCGTCGCGGGCACCGCCCGGTGGGGGCTCGGTTTCGTCTGCCGCCTGGAGGTCCGCCCGTCCGCGACGGAGACCCTGCCGCTGTCCAGCAACCCGAACTACAAGGAACCGTGCGTCAACACGCCGCCCGCCGGCGCGTACTGGGGTTACTGGCACGCCGCCGGTTCCGGTTCGACCTGGACCTACAGCAGCTACGGCGCGCTCAACCGCAACGTGGTGCCCGGCGGTTTCGAGGGCTGGTCGTTCTCGCTGAACAAGTCGGCGACGACCAACCCGCCTCCCGGGGTCACCCCGACCAACCCGGCCGTGAACGCGAACAACCCGACGGTCGCCTTGTCCGTCAACGATGTCGACCGCAAGATCACCCTCGGCCAGAGCACCTCGCTGACCTGGACGACGACGAACGCCACGAGTGTCGCCGCGGGTACGGTGACCCCGGCGAGCGGTGGCGGCGCCTGGTCGGGCTCGCTGGCGGCACCCGGCGGCACGCAGAACATCACGCCGACCGCCGCGGGCACCTACGTCTACACGATCGCGGCGACGGGTAACGGGGTGACGGTGTACTCGAGCGCGACCCTGACCGTCCAATGAGGAGGGTCTTCGGGATGGTGGCGGCGATCTTCCTGATCGCCGCCATCGCGCCGTCCGCGCACGCCGTCGACCAGGGCAAGGGCTATCCGGGTTTCTGCAAGGACGCCGGCGGGGTCACCGTGGTCGTGGACTTCCAGGGACTCGGCGGCACGACCATCGTGCGCTGCAACCCCCAGACCACGCGCGGCACCGGACTGGACGCGCTCAAGGGCGCCGGTTTCCAGATCGCCGGGGTGCAGCGGTGGGGCGAGGCGTTCATCTGCCGGGTCGAGAACCGCCCGTCGGCCGCGGAGAACGTCCCGATCGCGGGCCGCGAGAAGTACCGTGAGCTGTGCATCGACACACCTCCGGCGCAGGCCTACTGGTCTTACTGGCACGCCTCGAACAACTGCGCCTGGGACTACAGCCAGTGGGGTGTCAAGAACCGTGACTTCATCCCCGGCGGTTTCGAAGGCTGGTCGTTCTCGCTGAACGCCACCGCCCAGACGAATCCGGTCCCGCGGGTTTCCGCAGTGCGGCCGGGTACCGAGGGCCAGCCGTGCGTGCCGCGCGAGGAGGCCAAGCCGGCCACCAACGACCCCAACGAGCGGCAGCAGCAACCGCAGGGCGGGCAGCAGCAGCCGGGAGACGGCCCGCAGCCGACCGCGGAAGCAGGCGCGGTGCCAGGGGAAACCACGGCCGCGGGCCCGAGTTCCGGCGCGCTGCCGCCGCCCAAGCCGCGTCCGAGCGCTTCGGCACGGCCGCAGGCGAAGGACCCGTCGATGAACGTCGCGTTCACCGGCGGCGAGAACGCCGAGGACGTCAACGCCGTGATCCAGCGTGAGTCCGGTGCGAGCGACTGGGCACCGTGGGCGGCCGGTGGCGCCGTCCTGGCGTTGTGCGTCGCCGGCTTCTTCCTGGCACGCAGACGCAAACGCGCGCAGGGAGCTTGATGACGTCCTACTTCCTGCCACGCGACCTGCACCCGGCCGCCTGGTGGGTGTGGGCGCTGGGGCTCGCCGTCGCGGCGACCCGGACGACGAACCCTTGGCTGCTGCTGACGATCGTGGCCGTCGCGGGGTACGTCGTGGTGGCCCGGCGCAGTGAGGCTCCGTGGGCGCTGGCGTTCCAGCTCTATCTGTACCTCGGCGCGTTCATCGTCGCGATCCGCGTGTTCTTCCGCATCGTCTTCGGCGGCGCCGAGGGTTCGACGATCATCCTGCGGCTGCCCGAAATCCCGCTGCCCGAATGGGCGGCGGGCATCCGTCTCTTCGGCGACGTTTCCGCTGAATCGTTGCTGGGCGGGCTTTACGACGGGATGCGGCTGGCGACGATGGTGATCTGCCTCGGCGCGGCCAACGCGCTCGCGAACCCGAAACGGCTGCTCAAGGCGATGCCGCCGGCGTTGTACGAGGTGGGGACGGCGGTGATCGTCGCGCTGTCGGTGTTCCCGCAGCTCGCCGAGAGCGTGCTGCGCGTCCGGCGCGCCCGCAAACTGCGGGGCGGTTCGGGCAAGAAGAAGGTGAAAGCCCTGCACACCGTCCTCATCCCGGTGCTGGAGGACGCGCTTTCGCGGTCGCTGCAACTCGCGGCGTCCATGGACTCCCGCGGTTACGGCCGCGCGGGACTGGTCGAGGCGCGGGCGCGGCTGATCACGGGAACGCTGATGATCGTCGGCCTGATCGGGGTCTGCGTCGGCGTCTACGCCACTTTGGACGGTTCGACGCCCCGGTATCTCGCCGCGCCGGTGCTTTCCGTGGGGGTCGTGATCGGGCTGATCGGGTTCTGGTCGGCGGGCAAACGGGTCCAGCGCACCCGCTACCGGCCCGACCGCTGGCAGCTGCCGGAGATCGTCGTCGCCACGAGCGGGATCGCCGTCGCGGCCGTCCTGTTCACGACGTCCAGCGTGAACCCGATGAACATGAACCCGTCGCTGATCGACCTGTCCTGGCCGCTCCTGTCGTGGGGGCCGCTGCTCGGAGTGCTGATCGGTGTCCTGCCCGCGTTCCTGACCCCGGTCCCCGAAGCCCCGTACGCCGCGCTCGAAGAAGAAGCGCACGAAAAAGAAGCGCACGCATGATCGAACTGAATCAGGTCTCCTTCACCTACCACGGCCGCTCCGAGCCGGTGCTGTCCGACGTGACGCTGTCCATCGGTGAGGGCGAGCTCGTGCTGTTCGCGGGCCAGACGGGCGCGGGCAAGTCGACGCTGCTCGGCACGATCAACGGTCTCGTCCCGCATTTCACCGGCGGCCACCTCGACGGGACGGTCTCCGTCGACGGCGTCACGACGAGATCCCGGCCACCGCGCGAGTTCGCGCATCTGGTCGGCGTCGTCGGGCAGGACCCGCTGGCGGGATTCGTCACCGACACCGTCGAGGACGAACTCGCCTACGGCATGGAACAACTCGGCCTGAGCCCGCAGGTGATGCGCCGCCGGGTGGAAGAGACCCTCGATCTGCTCGGCATCGCGGAACTGCGCCGCCGCGCGCTGCGGACGCTGTCCGGCGGGCAGCAGCAGCGGGTGGCGATCGGCTCGGTGCTGACCACCCATCCGAAGGTGCTCGTCCTGGACGAACCGACGTCGGCGCTGGACCCGACCGCGGCCGAGGAGGTGCTGGCGACGCTGGCCAGGCTGGTGGAGGACCTCGGCACGACGGTGCTGATGGCCGAGCATCGCATGGAACGCGTGATCCCGTTCGCGGACCGGATGATCTACGTCCCCGGTACCGGGGGAGTGGTCGACGGGACACCGCCCGAGGTGCTGAAGGACATGCCCATCGCGCCACCGATCGTCCACTTGGGACGGTTGGCGTCGTGGGACCCGCTGCCGATGTCGGTCCGCGACGCCCGTCGTCGCGCTTCTTCGCTGACGCTGGGGACTCCGCCGGCGCGGACCACGACCGCGGGCGAGGAACTGCTGGCCGCGTCCGGGGTCGTCGTCCGGTACGGGCCGAAGGTCGCGGTGCGCGAGGTCGACCTCAGCCTGCGCGCCGGTGAGGTGCTGGCGATGATGGGCCGCAACGGTTCCGGCAAGTCGTCGCTGCTGTGGGCGGTGCAGGGCTCCGGCCCCCGGCAGGGTGGCAAGGTCACCGTCGAAGGCAAGGATCCGAAGACGCTGAACAGCGCCGCGGCCCGCGCGCTCGTCGGCATGGTGCCGCAGACCGCGAGCGATCTGCTGTACCTGCAGACCGTCGCCGCCGAATGCGAGGCGGCCGACGCGGAATCGGGCGCGGAACCGGGCTACTGCCGCGGCTTGCTCGACAGGCTCGCCCCGGGGATCGACCCGGCCTCGCATCCGCGTGACCTGTCCGAAGGCCAGCGTCTCGCGCTCGTGCTCGCGGTGCAGTTGTCGGCCGCGCCGCGGATCATGCTGCTGGACGAACCGACCCGCGGTCTCGACTACACCGCGAAGGCCGCGCTGGCGCAGATGATCGCGTCGCTGACGGCCGAGGGCAAAGCTGTCGTCGTCGCCACCCACGACGTCGAATTCGTCGCGACCATCGCGCACCGCGTCCTCGTGATGGCGGAAGGCGAGGTCGTCTCGGACGGCCCGACCGGCGAGGTGCTCGGCGGCTCCCCGGCCTTCGCCACGCAGGTCGCCAAGATCCTCGGCGAACCATGGCTCACCGTCGACGACGTCCGCGCGGCCCTTCCGCAGGAGGTCCGGTGACCACGACCGCCGCGGTCCGGCTGGGCCCGCGCTCGGCGACGGTGCTCGGGCTCGCGTCGCTCGCGGGTCTGATGATGTTCGTCTGGCCGCTCCTCGTCCGCGTCGAACCGCAGTCGATGCAGCACGGCCCGGACGCGCCGTTCGTGTTCATCGGGATCCTGCCGATCCTGATCGTCATCGTGCTGGCCGAAATGTCCGAAGGGGGCATGGATTCCAAGGCCCTCGCGATGCTCGGCGTCCTTTCGGCGGTGAACGCGGCCCTGCGGCCGCTGGGAGCGGGGACCGCGGGCATCGAGACCGTGTTCTTCCTGCTGGTGCTGGCCGGGCGGGTGCTCGGGCCGGGTTTCGGTTTCGTGCTGGGCTGTACGTCGCTGTTCGCGTCGGCGCTGCTGACCGCCGGGGTGGGACCGTGGCTGCCGTTCCAGATGATGTGCTCGGCGTGGATCGGGATGGGCGCGGGACTGCTGCCGCGCCGCGTCACCGGCAAGGCCGAGATCGCGATGCTGGTCGGCTATGGGATCTTCGTCGCGTACGTGTTCGGATTCCTGATGAACCTGTGGTTCTGGCCGTTCATCACCGACGCCGAAGTGCCGTACCACGACGGCCACATCTCGTACGTGCCCGGCGCTCCGCTGCTGGAGAACCTGCACCGGTTCGCCGTCTTCACGCTGCTGACGTCGACGGCGGGCTGGGACACGGGACGCGCGATCACCAACACCGTGGCGATCCTGGTACTCGGGCCCGCCGTGCTCGCGACTCTGCGGCGGGCTTCGCGGAAGGCGTCGTTCGGCGTGATCCCCTCGTTCACGGACGGCAAGACGCTCGTGAGCGGCAAGGAGCGGTAGCGAGGTCTGCCGCTACCGGCTGTGGCCCCGCCGCCCGCAAGTCCGTGAAGGAGGTTCGCGAGGGGGTCGTGAGTGATAAAGAGCGTTAGAACGCGCATTGCCACTCACGACCCCAGATCCCAGACGCCGAAGGCTTCCTTCACCGCATCGGACGCGGCGAAGGGAGCCGTCGCCCCGGCATGGCCCGCCCGCGAACACGACACGTTTGCCCTTCTCCCCAAATAGCACTCTTTATCGCTCGCGACCCTCTGCGCGAAACCGCGCGAAGCGCACTTTGTCGAGACCCTGGCGTCTAGCGAGTGAAGGGGGCCTTCACAGCAGCCGGTCAGATCCGGCGAGGTTTCACCCGGCTGATTCGGCGCGTCGGCCAGGCATGTTACGGCGCGTGGGTGATAGGGGTTCCACGCGCCCCACATGGATACATAGGGTGATGATTGATCGGGAGGGTTGCAGATGGCCAAGGACAAGAATGACAAGGACAACGACAACACGGACGGCGGTCGGCATGACGTGACGCGGGACGGCCAGACCGGCAAGACGGCCGACGATATCGACCCGGAGAAGTACGGCGAGGGAAATAAGTAGTGAGTGACGCTTACGCGGCCGCTGACCTCGCGGACGGACTGATCTCGGCGGACGCCATGTCCGCCGAGCACCGTCCCGCTTTTCTTGCTGCCGCGCGGGAATGGTTCGCGCCCGCACGGTTTTGGTACAAGGAAGAAAACGATGCGAAAGATGTAGCGGTGGACCGTGTCGACGATCCGGACCGCTGGATGTCCATTGTGTACTCTAACCGTGCCTTGGTTACACAGTTCGACGACGGCGAGACCGTTTGGCCGAACATCGGCCATCGGCCGACAAGTTCGGCGTCGATGCCGTCCGTGGTAGCCGGAATGCTCAAAGCGCTTGACGTCCACATGGGGCACTCAGTCTTGGAGATTGGCACTGGAACCGGCTGGAATGCCGCACTTCTAGCGGAAATCGTTGGTGAGAACGGCCGTGTGTCCTCGGTCGAAATCGATCCGACTGTGGCCGAGCAGGCTCGTCGGAACCTCGACGCGGCCGGTTACGGCACTGTGGAAACCGTGGTCGCTGACGCCGCCATCAGCGTCGGTGGCGGTGGCCGGTTCGATCGGATCATCGCGACGGTGGGTGTCCACGTTGGACAGTTGCCGTATGCGTGGGTTGAGGCGGTGAAGCCTGGCGGTGTCGTCGTCGCGCCGATGCGTGCGGACATGGCGTCCGGTCCACTCGTGCGATTCGTCGCGAACGAGGACGGCACGGCGACCGGTCACGCGGTGCCGTGGCTACAGGTCGGCTTCATGGATATGCGTACCCATCGTGTACCGGCCGCCGATCTCGGGGTGTTGCGGTGGGATGATCCGGCGGCGGACCTGACAGCCACGGATCTAGCGCCGTGGGTGCCGTTGCTCGCCGACGATCACCGATGGCCGATCGCGGTAGCGCTGTCCGATTGCCGCTACGACGTGTGGGAACGCACCGACGACCGGCCGCACGGCGTTGCGTGGCTGTGTCATGTCCTGTCCGGGTCGTGGGCGAGCGTCGTCCCGGCTGGAGGCGAGCGGTACGCGGTCAGGCAGTACGGACCGCGCCGGTTGTGGGACGAGGCGGAAGCGGCCTACCGGTGGTGGCAGCGACGCGGCCAACCCCCGTTGTCGGCGTGGCGGTGGACGATCACCCCTGAGCGGCAGAGCATCATGCTCGACGGCTTGGATGAGGAGTGAACGTGACGAACGAGGACGTACGGGACCTGTTGCCGGACATGGTCCACCTTGTCGGCGTGTGAGTTGCTGCGTTCGGACGGGGGACTGATCACCCGACGGCGAAATACGCCAACCCGAAGGTCATTCAGCCGTACGTGGGCCACAAGCCGTCAACGCACCCGACGTGGCTTTCGTCGGACGAGCCAGCACGTACCCAACGCGTGCCGCGAAGGGCGCCTCAGTTGAGTTCGTACAGGTCAGAGGCGCAATCGGCACGTTCCGTGCGATAGGAGCCCTCTTCACGCTGCCCCCAGAGCCGGTGTGGCGCAGCGCACCAAAACGCCCGCCCCGATGATCCGTTCGGAGCTAGCGCTCCCCTCCACTCGCCCATATGGTTAGGCTAACCTTCGTATCCAGGCCAAGGGCGCACAAGAGGGATGGGTTCCGCATGACCGCCGGCAAGACCGACCTGCTCCGGAGCGAGCCGTTCCTCCACTTCGACGCCGTGGTGCTGGCGACGGCGCCGGTCGGGGAGAGTTTGATCCGGGTGACCTTCGGCGGACCGGGGCTGCGGGACATCACCACCTGCGGACCGGATCAGCGCATCAAGGTCTTCCTGCCGTCCGCGCCCGGCGCGAGCCCGCGGGTGCCGACCGGCGAGGACTGGTACGCCCGCTACCGCGAAATGCCCGAAGACGGCCGGCCCGCGATGCGCACGTACACGATCCGCGCGCTCCGGCCCGGCGAGATCGACGTCGACTTCGTGCGGCACGGTGACGTCGGCCCGGCGTCCCGGTGGGCGGGCGCCGCCGAGCCCGGCGACGAGGTCGTCATCTACGGTCCGAACGCCCGCTTCCCCCACGAGGAAACGGATCCGACGCGCCGCGGGGCGGACTACCTCCCGCGTCCCGGGTCCGCCTGGAAGCTGATCGCCGGTGACGAGACGGCGCTCCCGGCGATCGGCGGCATCGTCGAAGGGCTCGCCGCGGGGGAGCGCGCCCAGGTCTTCGTGCAGGTGCCGGTCGACGGCGACCGCCAGCAGTGGCGGACCGACGGCGAGGTCGAGGTCACCTGGCTGACGCCGGACGGCGGGGGCGCGCCGCTGCTGGACGCCGTGCGCGCCGCGGAACTGCCCGAGGGCCCCGGTTACGCCTGGCTGGCCGGTGAGGCCGGGGTGGTGAAGGAACTGCGCAGGCATCTCGTCCGTGATCGCGGTGTCGACCGCAAGCGCATCGACTTCTGCGGGTACTGGCGCAAGGGGAAGTCCGAAGACGCCCCGTACGACGCGGAGCAGGAAGACTGACCACGGCGCCTTTGCGGAACTGAAGATGGGGCAGGGAATGAAGGTGCGCGGCGAACGCCGGGCCGCCGTCCGGCTGCTGGCGGGCGCACTGGGCCGCAACCGGGGCCGGGTGCTGGCGGCGGTCGCCGGGGGGACGCTCTTCCAGTTGGCGACGGTGGTGTTCCCGCTGTGCGTCGAGTACGCCATCGACGACGGCATCAACGTCGGGAACCAGTCGGCGACCCTCGGCTGGGCGCTGGCCGTCGTGGGCGCGGCGGTCCTGCTGGTCGCCGGGCTCGCGCTGATGCAGTGGCAGATCACCCTCGCCGCGGTGTCGGCGTCGAACGAACTGCGCGGCAGGCTGCTCGACCAGGCCTTGCTGCTCGACCGGCGGGATCGCGCCCGCTTCGGTCGCGGCGATCTCGCGATCCGGGGAACGCGCGACGTCGACTTCGTGCACAACTGGCTGGCGGGTTCCGCCTCGATGGTGACCGGTATCGCCGGGTTCGCCGTCATCCTCGTCCTCATCGGCAGGCTCGACCCGTCGCTCGCCGTGGTCGGACTGGCCACGGTCCCGGCGCTCGTCGTGCTGAACATCGTGCTGCCCAAACGCTTCGCGGCCGCCAACGACCGGCTCGCCGCCGCGCACGGTGCCCGCGCGGACACCGTCGAGGAACTGCTCACGGCCAGCGTCGCTATCCGCGGGATCGGCGGCGACGGGCCGCTGCTGGAGCGGCACGCCGAGCACAGCAGGACGGTCACCGTCGAGACCATGTCGACCGCCAAGGTGGCCGCCAGCTGGGCCGCGACCGGTCCGTTCGTGCCAGGCGTGGCGACGGCGATCGGCCTGCTCGTCGGCGGTGGCGCGGTGATCGACGGCTCGCTGACCGTGGGCGGGCTGGTGGCCTTCACGACCTGGATGGCGATGCTGGGCACCTGGATCGGCGTGGTCACGCACCGGTTCACCCAGCTCGGCGAAGCGCTGACGGCGGCGAAGCGGATCAGCGAGGTGCTCGAGACCGTCCCCGGTGTCGCGGACCCGGACGCGGGCGTGCCGCTCCGCACTCCCGCCGACCTGGTGGCCACCGGGGTCGAGGTGCACTCCGAACACGGTCGCGTGGTCGGCCCGCTCGATCTGACCGCCCGCCCGGGTGAGTTCCTCGCCGTGACCGGGCCGTTGGGCTCGGGCAAGTCGACGCTGCTGCGGTTGCTCGCGCGCCGCGACGATCCCGACGCGGGCACGGTCCGCTACGGCGACGTCGATCTGCGCCAGGCCGCGCTGCGGGAGGTCCGCAGGCGGCTGGTGTTCGTGCCGCAGCGGCCCGACCTGATCTCCGGGACCATCCGCGAGAACCTGCTGCTGGGCCGTCCGGACCTGACGGAGGAAGACATGCGGGCGGCGTGCGCCGCGGCGGCCATCGACGAGCACGTCGCCGGGCTGCCCGGCGGTTACGACACCGAGACGGGCGAAGGCGGGGCGACCCTGTCCGGCGGGCAGTTGCAGCGCCTCGCCCTGGCGCAGGCCCTGCTGCACGGCGCCGACGTCCTGCTGCTCGACGACATCACCTCGGCGGTCGACGCCGGAACCGAACAGAGTGTCCTCAAAGGACTGAGGGACTGGCTCGACGAGGCGGGACACGTGCGGACGATCGTTTTCGCCAGCCACCGGGCCGCGGTGGTGGACGCCGCGGACCGCGTCGTCGCCCTGCCGGTGCGGGAGGCGGCTCCGAGTGCCTGAAGCCATCGTCCTGAGCGAACGGCCCGAACAGAAAGGCGTGCTCCGGCGTGCCCGGCCGTTCTTGAAACCGCACCGCGCGATCCTTTCCCTCGCGATCGGTCTCGGCACCGCCGCGACGCTGGCGCTGACGCTGATCCCGTCGGTGGTCGGCTGGGCCGTCGAGCGGGTGGCGCAAAAGGACCTCGCGGGCCTGTACACGGCGGCGGGTGTCTTCGCCGTGCTCGTGCTGGCCAGGCTGATTCTCCTGCGCACCGGGGAAATCTGGCTCGCGAAAGCCGGGGAACGCGTCGTGGCGTCGTTGCGCGACCTCGTCGTGTCCCGGCTCGCGACGGCGCCGCTGAGGTTCCTCGAAACGCAGCGATCCGGTGATCTGCTCCGCCGCAGCACCGCGGAGATCGCCGATCTAGCCTCCTTCGTCCGCGCGGATCTCCCGGACCTGCTCTCGGTCACCGGCTATCTGATCTTCACCACGGTCCTGCTGCTGCTCTACTCGTGGCAGCTCACCCTGGTCGTGGTGCTGGTGTTCCTCCCGCTGTCGGTGCTGATCATGCGGTGGTTCCAGCGCGGGGCCACGACGGCCTTCGCGGCGGAGGCGGCGGCGCAGGGGGCCGTCGCGGCGACCTACCGCGAGGGCATCCAGGCCCGCGAGCTGCTCACCTCCCGCGGTGCCGAGCAGGAGTGGCGCGACCGGTTCGACCGCGACAAGGAAACGTTGCGGCGCACCACTTTGCGGTCCGAGTTCGTCGTGCTGCGCACCGGTGGCGTGACCTTGGCGCAGGCCATCGCGGACGCCACGATCCTGGTCGTGGGCGGCGGTCTCGTCCTCGCGTGGGGCATGCCGCTGAGCACGGTCGCGGTGTTCGTCGTGGCGATGCGGCAACTGTTCGACTCCACCAACCAGCTGACCAACCTGATCGGCCAGCTGCAGACCTCCAGGGTCGGCCTCGCGCGGCTGCTGAACCTGCTCGACACCACCGAGCGCCCGCCGCGGACCGGCAACGGCACGGTGCTCCCCGAACGCGGGACACTGGAGGCCTCCGGACTGCGGTTCTCCTACGTGGACGGGGTTTCCGTGCTCACCGACGTGTCGTGCACGTTCCCGCCGGGGGCGCGCACGGGCCTGGTGGGGCCGACCGGATCCGGGAAGACCACGCTGGCCAAGATCCTCGCCGGGCTGTATCCCACGGACGGCGGAACCGTGCGCTACAGCGGGATCCCGCTCGACGAGATCGCCCCCGACGAGCTGCGCAGCCGAATCATGCTGGTCCCGCAACGCGTCCACGTCGTCACCGGCACCCTGCGGGAGAACTTCCGCCTGGTGCCGGAGCCGCCGCCGGACGAGCGGATCGACTGGGCGCTGGAGCGGCTCGGACTGCGGGAGTGGGTGGCCCGGCTGCCGGAAGGACTGGACACGCGGGTCAGCGCCGCCGCGGACACGCTGTCGGCGGGGGAACGTCAGCTGATCGGCCTGGTCCGCGCCGCGCTGGTGGACCCGGCCGTGCTGATCCTCGACGAGGCCACCGCCGACGTCGACCCGGAGACCGGTGACCGGATCGAACGCGCGCTCGACCGGCTGCACGCGGACCGGTCGCTGATCATCATCGCGCACCGGCAGTCCACGATCGACCGGCTCCCGCGCGCCGTCCGGCTGGACGCGGGCCGCGTGAAGGTGGGGGGCTGATGGCCGTCGTCTCCCCGCCCCGGCCGGAACCGGCCGTCCGGCCCAAGGTCGCCATCGCCCGTGGCGCGGGACTTCTCCTCGGCCTGGGACTGATCGGCGTGGCCGTGATCGTCAGCGTCGCGGTCGGCGCCAAGGACCTCCCGATCGGCGTGGTGTGGGACGCGTTGTTCCACTTCGACGGTTCCTACGACGCGAACCTGGTCTGGGACCAGCGGATCCCGCGCACGCTGCTCGGCGTCGTCGTCGGCGCCGCACTGGGCACGGCCGGCGCGCTGATGCAGGCGGTCACCCGGAACCCGCTGGCCGACCCCGGGCTGCTGGGCATCGAATCCGGCGCCTCCGCGGCCGTCGTGGTCGCCATCGCCGTCTTCGGGGTCACCTCGCTCAGCGGCTACGTGTGGTTCGCCCTCGTCGGCGCCGCCGTCGCGAGCGTGGTCGTGTACCTGCTCGGTTCCACCGGCCGCGGCCGGGCGAATCCGGTCCGGCTCGCCTTGGCGGGCACCGTGGTCACCGCCGTGCTGACCGGGATCATCTCGGCGTTCACCACGATGAACGCGCGGACGACGCAGTCGATGCGGTTCTGGACGATCGGGTCGCTGATCAACCGCGGCTACGACGTGCTGTTCGACGTCCTGCCGTTCCTGGTCGTGGGCGCGGTGATCAGCCTCCTGCTCACCCGCTCGCTGAACGCGCTGGCACTGGGCGATCAGGTCGGCCGCGCGCTGGGCGCGCACCTCGGCCGCACGCGGCTGTTGAGCGTGATCGCGATCGTGCTGCTGTGCGGCGGGGCGACGGCGGCCGCGGGACCGATCGGCTTCGTCGGCCTCGCGATCCCGCACGCGGTCCGCGCGGTGGTCGGCCCCGACTATCGCTGGGTCGTCCCGTATTCGATGGTCTCGGCGCCGCTGCTGGTCCTCGGGGCGGACGTCCTCGGCCGGGTCGTGCTGCCGACCGGGGAACTGGAGGCGGGGGTCGTCACCGCGGTGATCGGCGCGCCGGTGTTCATCTACCTGGTCCGCCGGAAACGGCTGGGGGAACTGTGACCGTCACGTCGAGTCCTCAGTGGACGGTCCGCAGCCGGAGCGGCCGGATCTCGGTGCGCCTGCACCGCCGGACCGTCTGGGTCGCGGTCGTGCTGGTGGTCCTCTGCTTCGCGGTGGTACTGGCCAGCCTGCTGTCCGGCAACTACCCGATCGGCATGTCCGACGTCTTCCGCGCCCTCGGCGGGCACGGGACGTTGCAGCAGCGGTACTTCGTGAACGACGTACGCCTGCCGCGGGTGCTGGTCGCCCTGCTCGTCGGGGCCGCGCTGGCGGTGAGCGGGGCACTCTTCCAGAGCCTTTCGGCCAACCCGCTGGGCAGCCCGGACATCGTCGGCTTCAACAACGGGGCCGCCGCGGGCGCGCTGGTGTGCATCCTCCTGCTGAAGGATTCCAGCCTGGCGGCCACCGGTATCGGCGCGGTCGCCGGCGGCGGGGTGGTGGCGGTGCTGATCTATCTGCTGTCCTATCGCGGCGGTGTGCGCGGGTACCGGCTGATCCTGGTCGGGGTCGGCGTGAGCGCGCTGCTGAGCGCGGGAATCGCGTACCTGCTCAGCCGGGCCAACCTGAACGAGATGCTCAACGCGCAGATCTGGCTGGTCGGCAGTCTCAACGGGCGGTCGTGGGAGCACGCGTGGATCCTGCTGGCGGTGCTGGTCGTGGTGCTGCCGTGCGCTTTCCTGCTGAGCAAGCCGTTGCTGACCCTGGAACTGGGCCCGGATTCGGCCACTTCGCTCGGGTTGCCGGTGGGGGCGGTGCGCCGCCGGGCGATCACCGTTTCGGTGTTGCTGAGCGCGGTGGCGATCGTCTGCGCGGGCCCGATCTCGTTCGTCGCGCTCGCGGCGCCGCAGGTCGCGAAACGGCTCGCCCGCTCCGTCGGTCCCTCCTTGTCCATCTCCGCGTTGTCCGGTGGTTTCTTGCTGGCCTTCGCGGATTTGGTCGCCCAGCGGCTCATTCCGGGTTCCCAGCTGCCGGTCGGGGTGACCACCCTGGTACTCGGCGGGCTGTATCTCGGCTGGTTGCTGGTGGGGGAGATGCGCCGTGGCCGTGCCTGAGCGGAAATGCCGCCACCGTCACGTTTTCGGCCTATGGCCATGGGTAAATCATTAGGCTAGCCTTCCCTAAGTTTGCTGAGGGAGCTGTGTGATGACGAATCCGTTCGACAACGAAGACGGCCGCTTTCTGGTGCTGGTCAACGACGAGAACCAGCACTCGCTCTGGCCCTCGTTCGCCGAGGTGCCCGACGGCTGGACGGTGGCGAAGGCCGAGGCCTCCAGACAGGAGTGCTTGGACTACGTAGAGGCGACGTGGACCGACCTGAGGCCCAAGAGCCTCATCGAGGCCATGGCGGCCGCAGAGGCCGACAGGACGTGAGCGACGGCGAAGGCGTCGACCGCCGCGGGTTTCTGCTCAAGGCGGGTTTCGCGGGCGCTCTGGCGCTGGGGATCGGGTCGGCGACGATCCAGTCCATGCCCGGCCGTGAACGCGGCCCGGTCACGATCGATCCCCGCACCTACGCCCGGCCCCGGGCTCAGGGCGATCCGGTCGGCCAGGCCGGTCAGGTGCGCCCGGTGGCCGCCACGACGCCGCGGCCGGGGACGCCGTTCCGGGGCACGGTCACCCAGTTGACGCCGTTCCGGGATCCGCTGCCCACCATGGCGACGGCGAGGGGCGACCGGTTCGGCGGCGTCGACAACCTGACGATCCGCATGCGGCCCAATTTCGTCCGGCTGCACTCGCAGCTCCCGCCCACGAAGATCTGGGGCTTCGACGGCCGGTTCCCCGGCCCGATCATCGAAGCCCGGCGCGGGAAACCGTTGCGGGTCACCTGGACCAACGAGCTCACCGGTCCGTATCCGTTGCCGGTGGTGGAGATCCTGTTCGACGAGAACGCCGATCCTTACCAGTGGGACGTTCCCGGCCGTGAAGGGGTCGCGCCGCGGGCCGACGTCGCCGCGCTGCCCGGCTGGACGTCGGTCCACCTGCACGGCCACTTCAGTGACGGCGGAAGCGACGGCTGGGCGGAGGACGCGGTCCTCGCCGGGCGCAGCCAGCTGGTGGAGTACCGCAACGACCAGCCCGCGACCACGCTCTGGTACCACGACCACGCCATGCACATCACGCGCTGGAACGTGATGTCCGGCCTGCTCGGGATGTACATCCTCCGTGACGACGAAGAGGCGTCGCTGCGCCTGCCGTCCGGGGACCGCGAAGTGCCGCTGCTGATCTGCGACCGGAACTTCGACACCGACGACAAGAACCGCCTCACCGGCACGATGCTGCACAAGACCACGGTGATGAGCACGGACCCGCTGCGGCAGGTGCGCTCGTTCGCCGGGCCGTACACGCTGGTGAACGGGGCGATCTGGCCGTTCAAGGACGTGGAGCCGGACTGGTACCGCTTCCGCATGGCCAACGCGTCCAACACCCGGCCGTACGTGGTGCAGGCGGTGACGGAAGACGGGAAACCCTTACCGCCCAACACGATCTTCGTGATCGGCTCCGACGCGGGACTGCTCGGCGCGCCGGTGGACGTCGCGGGCGGCTTCAGCCTGGCGGCGTCCGAACGGGCCGACGTCCTGATCGACTTCCGCGCGCTCGCGGGCAAGAAGGTGCTGCTGCGCAACATCGACTACGACCCCGGGCCGTGGCCGGACTTCCTGCAGTTCCGGGTCGCGCAGCGCGGCAGGCAGAGTGGCTTCCGTCTGCCCAGGACGCTGGCGAGGTCGTTCACCCGCGTCACCGAGAAGCAGCCCGTCGAGGCCGAGCGCATGGTCATGCTGACCCCGGTCGGCGTCTCGCACGCCCGGCTGTGGGAGATGCAGAAGATCGAGGCGCCGCCGGGACCGTTCCCGATCGACGGCATCGTGCAGCTGAAGGAACAGGACGGCTCGGTCACCACCTGGAAGCGCATGGCCTACCAGTGGACCGATCCCACGCAGTACACCGTCAAGGCGGGTTCGTGGGAGCGCTGGCGGTTCGTCAACCTCGACTGGTCCGGCTGGCCGCATCCGATGCACATCCACGTCTGTGCCTTCCAGCCGGTGAAGCGCGGCTTCTACAACATCGACGGGTTCCAGTTCATCGACCTTCCCGGCGGTGGCATCGGCGGTGGCACCACGACGCCGGTCTTCTGGGAGCGAAGCGAACCGGTGGCCCCCGACCAGGCGGGCTGGAAGGACGTCGTCAACGTGGCCGCGGGCGAGTCGGTCGACGTCGTCGCCAAGTTCGCCGACGTGACCGGCAAGTTCGTCTACCACTGCCACATGCTCGAACACGAGGACATGAGCATGATGCGGCCGTTCCTGGTGCAGCCCAAGGAGGTCATCGCGATCGCGAAGTCGATGGCCCACGAGCTGCCACCGACGGCCGGCGGCGGACACGGTCACTGATTTCAGGCAGAGGAAGGAACAACTGTGTCATCGGCGCACGAGGACGTCCGCAGCCCGCTGACCGCGGCGCAGCAGGGCGTCTGGTTCGGGCAGCGTCTCGATCAGTCCAGCCCGGCGTACAACACCGGCGAGTACCTGGAGATCCGGGGCGAACTCGACGTCCCCGCCTTCCAGGAGGCGGTACACCGGACGCTCGCCGAGGCCGACGGTCTGTCCGTCCTTTTCGGACACGACGGATCCGGGCCCTGGCGGACGCCGGGTGCCACGCCGGAGCTGCGGATCGTGGACGCCGACGGCGATCCGGTTCCCTCGATGCGCGCGGAACTCGCCATCGCGCGGGATCCCGCGACGGGCCCGCTGGTGACACAGATCCTCTACCGGCGGGCGAAGGACCACTTCCTCTGGTTCTTCGCCTGCCATCACATTCTGCTCGACGGCTACGGTTTCGGGCTGATCCAGCGGCGCGTGGCGGCGATCTACACCGCCCTCGTCGCGGGCGGACCCGTCGGTGACAGCCCGTTCAAACCGGTGTCGGATCTCCTCGCCGACGAGAAGGCGTACCGGGAGTCCGAAAAGTTCGAGCGTGACCGCGCGTTCTGGCTGGACAGGCTGGCGGATCTGCCCGAGGTCGTCTCCCCGGCGGCACCGGTCCCGGCCTCGCACCATTTCCGGCGCGAGAGCACGCGACTGGACGCGGCCGGTTTCGAGGCGCTTTCCGCGCTGGCCGAAAGGCTCGGCACCGGCTGGACCGAACTGGTCATCGCGGCGACCGGGCTCTACCTGCACCGCGTCACCGGCGCCCCCGAGATCGTGCTCGGCCTGCCGGTGATGGGCCGTCTCGGCCCGGCGGCGCGGATCCCGGCGACCACGGTCAACGTGGTACCGCTGCGGATCTCGGTCACCGCGTCGACCACGGTGGAAGACCTGGTCAGGACCGTGACCGCCGAACTGAAGCTGACCCGCCCGCACCACCGGTACCGCGGTGAGGATCTGCGCCGCGACCTCGGCAGGCTCGGCTCGCGGCGGCTGGTCGGGCCGTGGATCAACATCAAACCCTTCGCCACCGGCCTCTCCTTCGGCGGCTTGCCCGCCACCACGCACTACCTGGCGGCCGGTCCGGTCGACGACCTGACCTTCACCGTGCAGGGCCTGCCGGGTGCCGGCGGGATCGAGCTGGACGTCGACGCCAATCCGGCCGCCTACAGCGCGGACGAAGTGAAGGACCACGCCCGGCGCTTCGTCGGTGTGCTGGAGGCCTTGGCCTCGGCCGCGCCGGACCTGCCGTCGGGCCGGTTCGACGTGACGGGCGCCGGGGAGCGATCCCGGGTCCTCGCACTCGGCCGCTCGGAGCCGACAGCGCACGACGAGTCCGACGTCTTGAGCGCGATACCCGGTGGTGACGGGATCGCCCTCCAGGACGCGGGATCGCGGCTGTCGTACGACGACGTCCACGACCGGTCCGGGAGACTCGCCGCCCGGCTCCTCGCGGAGGGCGTCCGGCCGGGGGACCTGGTCGCCGTCGCGCTGCCGCGCGGTGTCGATCTCGTCGTGACCCTGCTGGCGGTGCTCGAGGCCGGTGCCGCCTATCTCCCGCTGGATCCCGATTTCCCCGCCGAACGCGTGGAATTCATGCTCGCGGACGCCGCTCCGGCGCTGGTGGTCGACCCCGCGTGGCTCGCCGGTGGCCTGCCCGCCGATCCGGTGCCGCTTCCGGAGCCGCCGCTCGACGCGCCCGCCTACGTGCTCTACACGTCCGGCTCGACCGGACGTCCCAAAGGTGTCGTCGTCACCCGGCGCAATCTGGCGAACCTCCTCGCCTCCTTGCGCGAACGGTTCGCGTTCCGTGCCACCGACCGGTTCCTGGCCGTCACGACGGTCAGTTTCGACATCGCCGCCCTGGAGCTGTTCCTGCCCCTGCTCGACGGCGCGACGATCGTGCTCGCGGGCCGTGAGGACACCCGGGATCCGGCCCGGTTGAGCGCGTTGCTCGGCCGGGAACGGATCACCGCGATGCAGGCGACGCCGTCGTTGTGGCAGGCACTCGCCGAATCCGCGCCGCTCGCCCTGCGCGGCGTCCGCGCGCTGGTCGGCGGCGAGGCGCTGCCGCCGTCGCTGGCCCGTACCCTGAGCGCGACGACAGCGGGCGTGACCAACGTCTACGGACCGACCGAGACGACGATCTGGTCCACCGCGCACGAAATCGACCTCGCCGGTGCCGACCGGCCGCTGATCGGGCGCCCCCTGCACAACACCCACGCCTACGTCCTCGACGCCGCGCTCCGGCCGGTCCCGCCCGGCGCGACGGGCGAGCTCTATCTGGCGGGCTCCGGGGTCACGCTGGGCTACCTGGGCAGACCCGGGCTGACCGCCTCGAGGTTCGTCGCGAACCCTTTCGGCGGCGGCCGGATGTACCGCACGGGCGACCTCGCGCGCTGGACCGAAACCGGTGAACTCGACTGCCTGGGCCGGACCGACCACCAGGTGAAGGTCCGCGGTTTCCGGGTCGAACTCGGCGAGGTCGAAGCCGTTCTCGGGCAGGCTCCCGGCGTCGGGCACTGCGCTGTCGTGGCGGCGGGCGCGGGGCTCGCCGGGTACTACGTGCCCACCGGCGACACCGGGGACCTGCGCGCGGAACTGGCGCGGCGGCTCCCGGACTACATGGTGCCGGGCCTGCTCGTGCCGGTGGACGTGCTTCCGTTGACCCCCAACGGAAAGGTCGACCGCCTGGCGCTGGCGAACCGGACCCACACCGGATCCGGCGAGGCTGTCACCGACCCCCGCCTCGCCCGGCTTTGCGGCGCCTTCGCCGACGTCCTCGGCGTCCCGGGCTTCGGCCCCGGAGACGACTTCTTCCGGTTCGGCGGGCATTCCCTGCTCGCCATGCGGTTGAGCGCCCGTCTCGGCGCGGAATTCGGCGTGGACGTCCCCATCGCCGCGGTGTTCGACGCCCCGACCCCCGCCGCGCTGATCCGCGGTCTCGACGACCTCGCCCCGGCGCGGCCGGACGTCCCGGTCGCGATCCGGCCCGAACGGCTGCCGCTTTCCGCGGGGCAGCGCCGGATGTGGCTGCTGCAGGCCCTCGCCGGACCCTCCAGCGCCGCCTACAACCTGCCGCTGAGCCTGCGCCTGCGCGGTCCGCTCGATCGCCGGGCGCTGGTCGCGGCCCTCGACGACGTGATCGCCAGGCACGAACCGCTGCGCACCGTCTACCACGACGACGGAACCGAGCCGTGGCAACAGGTCTTGCCGCCGTCGTCGGCCGTCTGCGAGGTGCTGGAAAGCACCGTGGACGAACTGCCGTCGGTGATCGCCGAGCACAGCCGTCGCCCGTTCACCCTCGACGCCGAGCCGCCGGTCCGCGCGGCGCTGCTCGTCCTCGGGGCCGAGGACCACGTGCTCGTGCTGACCACGCACCACATCGCCACCGACGAATGGTCGCTGCGACCGCTGCTCGCCGACCTCGAAACCGCGTACGCCGCTCGTTCGGCCGGGCACGCTCCACAGTGGACTCCGCTGGCGGTGCAGTACGCGGACTACACCCTGTGGCACCAAGGACTTCCCGTCTCGGCCGAGCTGGACTTCTGGGCGGCGGAGCTGGACGGCCTGCCCGAAGACCTTCCCGTCCCCAGTGGACGGACGCGGCCGGGCAACCCGGGCGGCCTCGGCCTGGTGCTGGACCTGGATCTGGCGGACGGCCTGCACGAACGGATCCGGGAACTCGCGGCCGAGACCGGCACCAGTGTGTTCATGGTCCTCCACGCGGCGCTGGCGGCCGTGCTTTCGCGCTGCGGCGCCGGTACGGACGTCCCGATCGGTGTCCCGGTGGCGGGCAGGTCCGCCGAAACGCTGGACCCGCTGGTCGGGTTCTTCGTGAACACGGTGGTGCTGCGCACGGATCTGTCCGGGCGGCCGACGTTCCGCGAGTTGCTGGCCCGGGTCCGCCGGACCGGTCTGGCCGCGCTCGCCCATGACGGCGTGCCGTTCGACCAGGTCGTCGACCGGGTGGCGCCGCCGCGCGCACCGGGCAGGCATCCACTCTTCCAGGTGCTGTTCGCCTACCGGAACACGCCGGACGGCGACGGCGGGTTCGCCGGGCTCGACGCCGAAATGGACCTGATCCCCACCGGTACGGCCAAATTCGACCTCACCCTCAACGTCACCGAGACCGGTGACGGGCTCAGCGGATTCCTCGAGTTCGCACAAGATCTGTTCGACGCCGACGAGGCGGCCCTCTTCACCGGCCGGTTCGTCCAGGTCCTCGGCGACCTGGTCGCCTCGGCCGACGAGCCCGTCGCGGACGTGCCGGTCCTGCTGCCCGCGGAGCTGACCCGGCCGGACACCGCGCACGACGTCCCGCCGGTCACGCTGACGGCGCTGCTGGAACGGGCCTTCACCGATCATGCCGGCCGCGAAGCGCTGGTGTTCCGGGAAAGCCGGCTGGCCTACCGGGAGCTGGACGAGCGCAGCGCGCGGCTCGCCGCCGGGTTGCGAGACCGCGGGGTGGGCCCCGAATCGATCGTCGCGGTGGTCCTGCCACGTTCGGTCGACCTGGTCGTCGCCCTCGTCGGCATCCTGCGTGCCGGGGCGGCCTACCTGCCGGTCGATCCGGAACTGCCGGAGGAGCGCGTCCGCGAACTGCTCGCCGACGCGTCACCGGACGCCGTCGTCTCGGCGGACGACCTGCCCGACGGCGACGGGTTCGCGCCCGCCGACATCGGCCAGGGCAACGCCGCCTACCTGATCTACACCTCCGGCTCCACCGGCAGGCCCAAGGGCGTCCTGGTGGAGCACCGCGCCATCGTCAACCGGCTGCTGTGGATGGCCGACCGCTACGGCTTCGACACAAGCGACAGAGTGCTGCAGAAGACCCCGGCGACCTTCGACGTCTCGGTGTGGGAGTTCTTCCTGCCGCTGATCACCGGGGCGGCGCTGGTCGTCGCGGAACCGGGCGACCACCGCGATCCGGACCGTCTGGCCGCGCTGATCGAGGCCCAGCGGGTGACGACCGTCCACTTCGTCCCGTCGATGCTGGCGGCGTTCGTGGCGGCCCGGGTGCCGCACGATCTGGGTTCGGTGCGCCGCGTGGTGTGCAGCGGCGAGGAGCTGCCCGCCGATCTGGTCACCAAGGCCGGGGCGGTCTTCCGCGCGCCGCTGCACAACCTTTACGGCCCGACCGAGGCCGCGGTGGACGTCACCGAGTGGGACACCGCCGACGGCGAGGCGCCGGTGCCCATCGGCGTCCCGGTCTGGAACACCGGTGTGCTCGTGCTCGACGCGAGGCTGAACCCGGTCCCGGCCGGGGTGCCTGGCGAGCTGTATCTCGCGGGTGTCCAGCTGGCGCGCGGTTACCGCGACCGGCCGGGCCTCACCGCCGAACGCTTCGTGGCCTGCCCGTCCGGCGGCCGCATGTACCGGACCGGCGACCTCGTGCGGCGGCGCCCGGACGGCGCGCTCGTCTACCTCGGCCGCACCGACCATCAGGTCAAGATCCGCGGCCAGCGCATCGAACCGGGCGAGATCGAGGCACGGCTGGTCGCCCGGCCCGGCGTCGACGGCGCGGTGGTCGTGGTCCGTGACGGCAGGCTCGTCGCCTACTGCGTGCCCGCGACCGTGGATCCCGCTCCGGTGCTCGCCGGACTGGCCGCCGCGCTGCCCACGGCGATGGTGCCGTCGGTGCTGGTCCCGCTGGCCGCGTTCCCGGTGAACCGCAACGGAAAGCTGGACCGCGCGGCGCTGCCGGAGCCGCCGGGGGAGAACACGGTGGCCACGGTCGCACCGCGCGACGCGCGGGAAGCCGCCGTCGCCGACGCGTTCGCGGAAGTGCTGCGGCGGAGCGAAATCGGTGCCGACACCGGGTTCTTCACCGCGGGCGGGGACAGCATCAGCGCGATCCACCTGGTCGCGGCGCTGCGCCGGGCCGGGCTGCTCGTCACCCCGCGCGACGTCGTCGAGGCGGGCACCGTGGCCGAACTGGCCACCCGGGTCCGGGAGATCGACGACCGCGCCGTCCCCGCCACGGCGGCCGAACGGCTCGGGCCGGTGGCGCCGACCCCGATGCTGCGCTGGCTGCTGGAGCGCGGCGGCCCGATCGACCGGTACAGCCAGGCGACCCTGCTCCGGGTCCCGGCCGGGGTGAAGACCCGTGACCTGGCGCGGCTGTTCACCAGGCTCGTCGCCCGGCACGACTTCCTGCGGGCGCGGCTGACCGGCGACACGCTGGAGATCCGGTCTCCCCACGAGGCCAGGGTCTCGTTGCGCGCGGTGCTCGCCGAGGCCGACCCGAGAGCCGAGCTGGAGCGGGAGATCGCCGCGCTCGACCCCCACGCCGGTGTCGTGCTGCGTGGCGTCCACTTCCTGCCGGATCGGCTGCTGGTGGTGGCGCACCACCTCGTGGTCGACGCCGTTTCGTGGCCGGTCATCGGCGCCGAGTTCGCCGCGGGCTGGGCGGGGGAGCCGCCGCGTCCGGGTGACTTCGTGGCCCGTGACTGGGCGGCGTCGCTGACCGCGGACGAGACACAGACCGCGTTCTGGACCGACATGGCGGCCGGGACGAGCGTCGAACTGAGCACGGGCACCGTCGGTGACCTCCGGCATGTCGTGACCGAACTGCCCGCAGACCTTTCCCGGGCCGTCGTCACCGACATCCCGCGCGCGTTCCACACCGGAACGCGTGAAGTCCTCCTCGCCGCGCTGGGGCTGGCCGCCCGCGAGGTCTGGGGCGAGCGCGAACTCCGGGCGGATCTCGAAGGGCACGGCCGGGACGGCCTGCGCGCCGCCGATTCCGCCGTCGGCTGGTTCACCAGCCTGTACCCGGTCCGGGTGTCCCTCGACGGCACTCCCGAACAGATCCTCAAGCGGGTCAAGGAAACCCTCGCCGCGGTCCCGGACGGCGGCACGGGTTACGGTCCGCTGCGCGACCGCGTCCCCGGCGCGCCGCGGCCGTTCCTGGTCAACCACCTCGGCCGGGCCGTCCGGGACGACCGGGACTTCACCCCGGTGGACGGTCTCGGTTTCCTGGCGGGCGGCGCCGATCCGGAGCTGGCCGCGTCGCATCCGGTCGAAGTGTCCACTTTGGTCGAAGACGGCGTGCTCAAGGCGCGCTGGTCGTCCAGCGAGCCCATCGACGCCCTGCTGGACGCCTGGCACCGCGCGATCACCGCGCTGACCGAAGGCGGCGGCCATACACCGTCCGACTTCCCGCTGGTCACGCTCACGCAGTCCGAAGTGGACGGATTCGGCGACGTCGAGGACATCCTGCCGATCACCCCGCTGCAGGCCGGCCTGCTGGCCCAGGACGCCGAGACCGACGTCTACACCGTGCTCCTGTCCTTCGACCTCGCCGGGGAGCTCGACACCGCCAGGCTGCGCGCGTGCGCCGAGCAGCTGGTGCGGCGGAACTCCGCGCTGCGTGTGGAATTCCGGCTGCGGGCCGACGGTGATCCCGTCCAGGTGGTCCTGCCCGAACCCGCGCTGGCGTGGGAAGAAGGACCGCTCACCGAGGAGGCCGTCGAGCGGTTCCGCCGCGAGCGGTTCGACCTGAACCGGGCTCCGCTGATCCGGTTCGCCCTGTTGCGGGGCGGGCCGGGGCATCATCGCCTGCTCATCTGCCACCATCACGTCCTGCTGGACGGCTGGTCCTCCCTGTCGCTGGCCCGGGAACTGCTCGCCACGTACGGCGGGGCCGAGGCGCCGGTGCGGCGCCCGCACCGCGAGCAGCTGACCTGGCTGTCCACAGTGGACAAGGATGCGGATCGCGCCGCTTGGGCCGCCGCACTGGCCGGGCTGGACGAGCCGACGCTGCTCGCCCCCGGCTCCGGTGAGCCGCGCTGGCCGGAACACCTCCACCGTGAACTCGACGCCGACGTGACCGCGTCGGTGGCGGAGCGCGCCCGCGTCCTCGGCTGCACGGTGAACACCCTGGTCCAGGTCGCCTGGGCGATCCTGCTGGGCAGGCTCACCGGCCGCGCCGACGTCGTGTTCGGCACCACGGTCTCCGGCCGCCCGGCGGAGCTGGCGGGCAGCACCGAGATGGCCGGGCTGTTCATCAACACCCTGCCGGTGCGGATCTCACCGCGTCCGGGCGAAACGGTGGACGCCCTGCTCTCGCGGGTGCGGCACGAGCAGGCGGAACTGCTGGACCACCACCAGATCGGACTCGCCGAGATCCAGCGCGAGGCGGGGATCGGCGAGCTGTTCGACACCCTGCTCGTGGTCGAGAACTACCCGGCGGCGTCGAGCTGGGACGCCGGCCGGGATCTCCGCGTGACCGGCGGGCCGCCGGTGGACGCCACGCACTACCCGGTCACCTTGATCGTCGCACCCGAGGAACGGCTGTACGTCGGGCTGAAGTTCCAGCCCGGTTTCGGCGAGAAGGCCGCGGCCGTGCTGCTGGACCGGTTCGTCCGGGTCCTGCTCGACGTCGTGGCCGACGGGACCGCTCCGGTCGGCAGCCTCGGCATCGCCGACACCGCCGAGCGGGACCTCGTCGTCCACGCGTTCAACGAGACCGGCGAGGTCCACGGTGGACGGACTCTCGCCGGCGAGTTCCGGGCGCAGGCCCGTCGCACGCCGGACGCGATCGCCGTCACCGACGAGCACACGAGCCTGACCTATGCCGAGCTCGACGCGGCCGCCCGCGGTCTCGCCCGGGCGCTCACCGATCGCGGTGTCGGCGCGGAATCCGTCGTCGCACTGGCGTTGCCGCGGTCGGCGAACCTGATCGTCGCGATGCTCGCCGTGCACAAGGCGGGCGGCGCCTACCTGCCGATCGACCTCGGCTACCCGGCCGAACGCGTGACGGGCGTCCTCGCCGAGGCGCGGCCCGCCCTCGTGCTGACCACGGACACGTTCTACGACGGCTTCGAGCACCTGTCACTGGACGGCTTCGAGCCGTCGGGTGACGCCGACGTCGCCGTGCGGCCCGGAAACGCGGCATACGTGATCTACACGTCGGGTTCGACCGGCCGTCCCAAGGGCGTGGTCGTCGAACACGAGAGCGTCGTCGGACTGATCGATTGGGGTCGCGCCACCTTCGGCGAAGAAGGGCTGTCGCGGGTCCTCGCGGCGACTCCGGTCACCTTCGACGTGTCCGTCTTCGAGATCTTCGCCCCACTGCTCAGCGGCGGGCGGATCGACGTCGTCCCCGACGTCCTTTCGCTGGCCGACGCGACGGACGGCGACCGGCTGAGCCTGGTCTGCGGAGTGCCGTCGGCGATCGCGGGCGTCTTCGAACAGAACCTGTCCGGTCTCGAGGTCGGCACCTTCGCCCTCGCGGGCGAGGCCCTGTCCGCGGATCTGGTGCGCTCCATCCGGACCGCGCTCCCGGACGCGCGCCTGCTCAACATCTACGGTCCGACCGAGGCCACGGTGTACGCGACCAGCTGGCCGGTGGCCGACGGCGAACGCGTGCTGATCGGCGCGCCGCTCGCCGGATGCCGGTGCTACGTCCTGGACCGCGATCTCAACCCGGTCCCGCCCGGCGTCACGGGTGAGCTGTACCTGGCGGGCGGGCTGGCCCGCGGCTACCTCGGCCGCCCCGGCCTGACGGCGGAACGGTTCGTGGCGAACCCGTTTCACAGCGGCCGGATGTACCGCACCGGCGACCTCGCCCGCTGGACCGAAGACGGGCAGATCGACTACCTCGGCCGCGCCGACCACCAGGTCAAGGTGCGGGGATTCCGCATCGAACTCGGCGAGATCGAACACGTCCTCGGCGCCGTCCCCGGGATCACCGGTGCCGCCGTGGCCGCCCGCCCGGGCGGGCTGACCGGCTACGTCACCGCATCGTCCACCGTGGACGTCGAGCGGGTGCTGGCGCACTGCCGGGACCACCTGCCTTCGTACATGGTGCCGGACGTGATCGTGCCGCTCGGCGAGTTCCCCTTGACCCCCAGCGGAAAGCTCGATCGTGCGGCGCTGCCGGAACCCGGCGCGCGAGCCGAGGTCACGGCGTCCACGAGCGGGAACGCCACCGCGGCGCTGTTCGCGGACATCTTCGCCGAGGTTCTCGACCTGCCGGCGGTGGGCGAGCAGGACCACTTCTTCGGTCTCGGCGGGGACAGCATCCTGTCCCTGCGCGTGGTGGGCCGGGCCAGGGCCGCCGGACTGGCGGTCCGCGCACGGGACGTCGTCGAACTCGGCACGCCGCTGGCACTCGCCGAACGCGTCGGCGCCCTCGTCGAATCCGGGCAGGCCGAACCGGAACCGGCCGAGATCGCCCGCACGCCGATCATGGCGTGGGCGGCCGAACGCGGTGGCGACCTCGACCGCTTCGCGCAATGGCTGCTCCTGACCACGCCGGAGGACCTCGACGCCGCGAGCCTCCAGCGCAAGCTCGAAGACCTCTTCACCCGGCACCCGGAGCTGGGGAGCCGGCTCGCCGAAGACGGACGTCTCGTGCCCGGCGCCACCGGTGCTCCCGCCGTCCGCGTCGTCGAAGACCTGGCCGGAGAACGCGAACGCGCACTGTCCGAATTGGACACCGTGGCCGGTGTCCTGCTGCGCACGGTCTGGAGCCCCTCCCGGCGGCGGCTCCTGCTGGTGGCCAACCACCTCGTGGTCGACGGTGTGTCCTGGCGGATCCTCATGGAGGACCTGGCGGGCGCCCCCGCCGCCACCGGTGGCAGTTTCGCCCGCTGGGCGCGGGAAGCCACCCGGATCGACGCCGACCCCGCGGCCTGGCGGTCGTTCCTGGACCGTCCCTTCCCGGGCCTCGGTCGCCGTCCCGTCGATCCCGGGACGGATCTTGTCGCCACGGCGGCGAAGTTCGAGGTCGAACTGCCGTGGGCGGGGCTTCCCGACGTGGCGGTCCACGCGCACGGGACCGTGCAGGACGTCCTCCTGGCCGCGCTCGTGACGGCCGCGCGGCAACCGCTGCTGGTGGCCGTGGAGGGCCACGGCCGGGCGGACCTCGGCCCGGACATCTCGCGCACGGTCGGCTGGTTCACCTCGCGATACCCCGTGCCGCTCGAAGAGGGCGGCGATCCCGTCGCCACCCTCAAGGGCGTCAAGTCCGCGCTGCGCGGCCTGCCGGGCGGCGACCTCGCCGGTCTCCAGTACGGCAAGCTGCGCTACCTCGACCGTGTGCCGGGGCTGCCCGAACCCGAGGTGGGCTTCAACTACCTCGGCCGGTTCACCGGCGGCGACGGTGACTGGACGCCCGCCGAGCCGATGGGCGGCCACGCCGATCCGGGCACCGCGGTCGCCGCGGCGCTGGAGATCAACGCCGCCGTTGACGGGGACGTCGTCCGCGCGTCGTGGGCCTTCGTCCCGGACATCCTCGGCGAGACCGAGGTCCGGGCCTTGGCCGCTCGCTGGCAGGAGGCCGTCGCGGCACTGGTCGAAGCGGTGCGGGAGCCGTTCCACACGCCGTCGGACTTCCCGCTCGCCGAGCTGACCCAGTCCGATGTGGACACAGTGGACGCTCTGCTCGCGGTCGAGGACGTCCTGCCGCTCACCCCGCTGCAGACCGGACTGCTGTTCCTGACCGATTTCGAGGCCACCGGCCCGGATCCGTACCTGATGCAGCTCCGGCTGGACTTCGACGGCGAGGTGGACGGGCCGCGGCTGCGCCGGGCCGCCGCCGCGCTGCTCGCCCGGCATCCCGCCCTGCGCGCGGGTTTCCGTCACACGGAAGCGGGCGTGCCGATCCAGTTCGTCCCGGCCGCGCTCGAGCCCCGCTGGGCCGAGCACGAAAGCGGTGACGTCGACGCGCTGGCCGAGGCGGACCTGGCGGACCGATTCGATCCCGGTGAGCCACCACTGCTGCGGCTCACCCTGATCCGCCGTCCCGGCGGGGGCGCGGTTCTCCTGCTGACCGCGCACCACCTGCTCTACGACGGCTGGTCGGGTCCGCTGCTCGTCGGCGACCTGCTCGACGCCTACACCAGGGACGCGGCACCGGCGCGGGTTTCACGGCCGTTCCGCGACCACCTCGCCTGGCTGTCCACCAGGGACACCACGGCCACCGAAAAGGCTTGGCGCACCGCACTCGACGGCTTCGACGAACCGGCGCTGCTCGCACCCGCGGCCGTCGGAGACCGGATTTCGCGGCACTACGAGTCCGCCTTGCCGGAAGCGCTGACGAGCGAACTCGTCGCCGTCCTGCGTGCCGCGGGGCTGACCATGACGAGTCTGGTCCAGGCCGTCTGGGGATTGCTGCTGGGCAGGCTCACCGACCGCGAGGACGTCGTGTTCGGCACCGTCGTCTCCGGCCGCCCGGCCGAGGTCGACGGCGCGGACGGCAGCATCGGCCTGTTCGCCAACACGATCCCGGTCCGCGTCCGGACCGGGTACGGCGAACCGCTGCTGGACCTGCTCGGCCGGGTCCAGGCCGAGCAAGCCGCCCTGCTGGGTCATCAGTACGCGGGACTCGGCGAGATCCAGCGGTTCGCGGGCACCGGCGAGCTGTTCGACACCCTGCTGGTGGTCCAGAACTACCCGCTGGACGGCGAATCCGTGCGCGCCGCCTCGGGCGAACTGGATCTTCGTTCGGTCACGGCGTCGGACGACACGCACTACCCGCTCGCCCTCGTCGTCGAGCCCGGCGACAGGCTGCGCGTCACGTGGAAGTACGCGGAGAACGCGTTCGAACCGGGTGAGATCGAGCGTCTCGCCGAGCGGTTCACCCGGATCTGCCGGGCACTCGCCGCCGATCCCGGGGCGCCCGTCGGTGACATCGACGTCCTTTCCGGCGCCGAGCGGCACGAACTGCTGGTGACCGCCAACGACACCGCGCACGAGGTCGCGGACCTGACCATCGCCGGGTTGTTCGCGCGCGTCGCCGCGGCCGGTCCGGATCACGAGGCCGTCGTCGACGGGGACACCTCGCTGACCTACGCCGAACTGGACCGCCGCTCGACGGAGCTGGCGCGTTCGCTGGCCGGACGCGGTGTCGGCCCGGAGTCGGTGGTGGGTGTCCGCCTGCCGCGGTCCGCCGAGCTGATCGTGGCGCTGCTGGCGATCCAGAAGGCGGGCGGCGTCTACCTGCCGCTCGACCCGAACTACCCGGCCGAGCGGATCGACGCCATGATCGCCGACTCCGAGCCGGTGCTCATCCTGGACGGAATCGCCCTCCCGGCCGGGACGCATGCGCTTGCGGAGCCGGTTTCGACCGCCTCGGGGGCGTACATCATCTACACCTCCGGCTCGACCGGCCGTCCAAAAGGGACGATGGTGAGCCACGCCGGTGTCGCCAGCCTGGCGCACACCATGGTCGAAGCGTTCGGCGTCGGGCCGGGCAGCCGGGTCCTTCAGTTCGCGTCGGTCAGCTTCGACACGTCGGTGTGGGAGCTGTGCATGGGCGTGCTCACCGGCGCGACCCTGGTGATCGTCCCCGACGACGAACGCGCGGGCGATCCGCTGGCCACCTTCCTGTCCAAAAAGGACATCACACACGCGACGCTTCCGCCCGCGGCGCTCGCGTCGATCCGGCCCGGACAGGTGCCCGCCGACCTCGTCGTGATCGTGGCGGGGGAGGCGTGCCCGCCCGCGCTCGCCGCGGACTGGGCCGCGCACCGGCGGCTGTTCAACTCCTACGGCCCGACCGAGACCACGGTGGACATCACGCTGTGGGAATGCGGGCCCGAGCCGGACCGGGGCGCGGTGCCGATCGGCGGCCCGGTGCACAACACCGCCGTCTACCTGCTCGACCGGCGGCTGCGGCCGGTCCCGCCCGGCATCGTCGGCGAGATCTACGCGGCCGGGACCGGGCTGGCGCGCGGGTACCTCGGCGAGTCCGGGCTGACGGCGTCGCGGTTCGTCGCGAACCCGTTCGGCCCCGGACGGCTCTACCGCACCGGGGACCTCGCCCGCCGCCGTGCCGACGGCGCGCTGGTCTACGCCGGCCGTGCCGACCACCAGGTCAAGGTACGCGGATTCCGGATCGAACTGGCCGAGGTCGAAGCCGTGCTGTCCGGCTGTCCCGGCGTGGCCGGGGTCGCGGTCCTGGCGCTGCCGGACGCCCGCGGCGCCAACCGGCTCGTCGCCTACGTCGTGGGTGACCCGGACTTCGACGAGGTCCGGACGGCGGCGCTGACGAAGCTCCCGGACCACATGGTGCCGGCGGTCTTCGTGTCGTTGCCGGAGCTTCCGCTGACGTCGCAAGGGAAACTCGACCGCCGTGCGCTGCCCGCCCCGCCCGAACCGGCCGCGACCGGGGACCTGACCGGCGCCACCGACGCCGAACGGCTGCTCGCCGGGATCGTCGCGGGCGTCCTCGGCCTGCCGTCGGTCGGGCTGGACGACGACTACTTCACCCTCGGCGGGGACAGCATCCTGTCCATCCAGGTGTCCGGCCGGGCCCGCGCGGCGGGGCTGGAGATCCGGCCGCGGGACATCTTCGACCGCAAGACGGTGGCGAACCTCGCCGCGCTGGCCGCCACCCGCGCCCCGGCCGAAGCCGTGGCCACCGAACAGATCGCGGCCACCGGGCCGACGCCGATCACCCCGGTGATGCACTGGCTGCGCGAACTGGACGGCCCGATCGCCCGGTTCAGCCAGGCGCAGACGCTGGTGACGCCGCCGGGGCTCACCCTGGAGGACCTCACCGAGCGGATCCAGACCGTCCTCGACCGGCACGACATGCTGCGCGCCAAGCTGAACGACGACTGGACGCTGGACGTACTCCCGCCCGGCGCGGTCCAGGCCGCCGACGTCCTCTCGCTCGGCGCTCCGGACGTCAAGGCGGCCGCCGAAACCCTCGCCCCCGAAGCGGGCAGGCAGGTGCGGTTCGTCTGGCAGGACAACGGCGCCGCGCCGGGCCGGTTGCTGGTGCTGATCCATCACCTCGCGGTTGACGGTGTCAGCTGGCGCATCCTGCCCGCCACCCTCGCCGGTGAGCAAACCACGCCGGGGACGTCCTTCCGCGCCTGGGCGCACCGGCTCGTCGAAGCCGGTGCCGAAGGCGAGTTCGCGGACGAACTGCCGCACTGGCGGGCAACCCTGGCCGACGCGCCGGTCCAGCCCGGACTCGGCACGACCGAACCGGAACGCGACCGGGTCGGCGCGGCCAAGCGGGTCCGCAGGATCCTGACGACGGACAAGACCGAGCCGTTGCTGACCACGGTTCCGGCCGCCTACGGCGCCGGGATCCAGGACGTCCTGCTCACCGCGCTCGCCCTCGCGGCGGCGAAACGGGGACCGCGGGACCTCCTGGTCCAGCTGGAAGGCCACGGCCGCACCGAACTCCTCGACGGCGCCGATCTTTCCGGCACCGTCGGCTGGTTCACCAGCGCGTACCCGGTGCGGTTGAGGCTCGACGGCGTCGACGTCTCCGACGCCCTGCGCGGCGGCGGCGCGTCGGGCAAGGCGCTGAAGGCGGTCAAGGAACAACTGCACGCCGTGCCGGGGGAACAGGGCCTCGGGTTCGGGGTGCTGCGGTACCTCGACCCGGCCGCGCGGGACGGCCTCGCCGCGCTCGAAACACCGCGGATCGGCTTCAACTACCTGGGCCGGTTCGCCGTCCCCGAAGCCGAGAAGCCGTGGGAGACGGCACCCGGCGGCACCGGGGTGAACGGGGCCACCGAGCCCACGCTGCCGATGGCGCACGCGCTGGAGATCACCGTCGTCGTCACCGACCACGGCGGACGGCCCGAGCTGACCGCCGACTGGACGTACGCACCGGGCGCGGTCGCCGAGACCGACGTCCTCGCGCTGGCCGACGCGTGGTGCGACGCGCTGGCCGCGCTCACCGACCACACCGCGGGACCGGGGACGGGCGGGCACACCTCGTCCGACTTCGGCCTGGTCTCGCTGAGCCAGCAGCAGATCGACCTGCTCGAAGCGAAATGGGGCAAAGCATGACGCACGGGGGACTCGAGGACGTTCTCCCGCTCACACCGCTGCAGGAAGGCTTGTTCTTCCTGTCCTCCCTCGACCGGGAGGAGCAGGACGTCTACACCGTCCAGCTGCGTTTCGAGCTGGGCGGGGCGGTGGACGCCGCCGCGCTGCGGGCGGCGGCGCAAGCCCTGCTGGACCGCCACGCGAACCTTCGCGTGGCCTTCACCGCGACCGGTGTGGAACGCCCGGTGCAACTGGTGCTGCGCCGCGTCGAGGTGCCCTTCACCGAGGTCGACGCGGCCGACCGCGCCGAGGCGGGCCGGATCGCCGAAGCCGACCGCGCGGCGCGGTTCGACCTCGAGACCCCGCCGCTGATCCGCTTCACCCTGGTGCACGTGGGCGAGGACGAGCACCACCTGCTGCTGACGCATCACCACCTGCTGATGGACGGCTGGTCGGGACCGCTGCTGGGCCGCGACCTGTTCGCCCTCTACGCCGCCGCGGGCGACCCCGCGGTGCTGCCGAGGGTGCGCCCCTACCGCGACTACCTGGCCTGGCTCAACGCCCAGGACAAGGCCGCCGCCCGCGCGGCCTGGCGAGCCGCGCTGTCCGATGTGGACGGTCCGACCCTGCTCGCGCCGAACACCTCGGGTTCCGTCGTACCGGAACAGCTCGACCATTCTCTGTCCACAGAGGACACCGAACGGCTGGTGGCGTTCGCCCGGGCGCGCGGGATCACGCTCAACACCCTCGTGCAGGCCGGATGGGGTCTCGTCCTCGGCCGGGCCACCGGCCGCGCGGACGTCGTCTTCGGCGTCACCGTGCACGGCCGTCCCGCCGACCTGCCGGGCGCGCACGAGATGGTGGGCCTGTTCATCAACACCGTGCCCGCCCGGATCACCACGAACCCCGCCGAGAGCGCCCGCGACTTCCTGAGCCGGGTGCAGTCCGGGCAGGCGGATCTCCTGGAGCACCAGCACCTCGGCCTGACCGAGATCCAGCAGCTCGCGGGCGGCCGGGATCTCTTCGACAGCCTGCTGGTGTTCGAGAGCTACCCGGTCGACGAAGAGGCGCTGGCCCGCGGTCAGCGGGAAGCCGGGCTGGACGTCCGGTCCGTCGCCACCACCGACGCCGCGCACTACCCGGTGACCCTCACCGTGGTCCCCGGCCCCCGGCTGACGCTCGGGCTCGCGCACCGTGCCGACGTCGTGCCCGCGGCCCGGGCCGAAGTGTTGCTGCGCGGCCTCGTGACCACCCTGCTGGGGTTCGCCGACGACGCCGACCGGCCCGTCGGCCGCCTGCCGCTGCTGCCCGCCGACGTCGTGGCGACCGTGGTGCGCGACTGGAACGACACCGGGCACGCCGTGCCCGCCGGGACGCTGCCCGAGCAGTTCGCGGAGCGGGTGCGCCGGACGCCGGACGCGCTCGCGGTCATCGCGGAGGACGCGCGCTGGACGTTCGCCGACCTGGACGGTCTGGTCGCGCGGTACGCCGGGGCACTCGCCGCGCACGGAGTGGCGCCGGGCGACCTGGTCGCCCTCGTCCTGCCGCGGTCGGCCGAGCTGATCGCGGCCGTGTACGCCGTCCACCGGCTCGGCGCCGCGTTCCTGGCGGTCGACCCGGGACTGCCCGAACAGCGGATCCGGTTCCTCATCGAGGATTCCGGCGCCGCCGTGGTCGCGACACCCGAACTCCTGGCCACGGAAGCCGAACCGGTCACCGTGCGGACCCCGGTCACCGGCGCGCATCCCGCGTACGTGCTCTACACCTCGGGCTCCACAGGGCGCCCCAAGGGCGTCGTCGTCTCCCATCGGGCGATCGCGAACCGGATGGCGTGGTTCCTCGGGACCGTCGAGCCCGGACCGGCGGACAGGCTGCTGTTCAAGGCGCCGGTGTCCTTCGACGTGTTCGTCGGCGAGATGAACTGGCCCGCCTGCTCCGGGCAGCCGGTGGTGATCGCCCGGCCCGACGGTCACCGCGATCCCGCGTACCTGGCCGAACTGGTCACGCGCGAGAACGTCACCATCCTCGAATTCGTGCCGTCGATGCTGAGCGCGTTCCTCACCGAACCGGCCGCGGCCGGTGTCACGTCGCTGCGGGTGGTGATCGTCGGCGGCGAGGCGATCCAGATCGACCAGATGCTGCGCGTCCGCGAACTGCTGTCCGGCGCGAGCCTGGTCAACACCTACGGCCCGACCGAAACCGCGGTCGACCTGACGGTCTGGGACACCGCGGGGGAGGACGGCGGCCGTCCGGTCCCGATCGGCACGCCGACCTGGAACACCCGCGCCTACGTGCTCGACGCGGGCCTGCGCCCGGTGGCGCCCGGGGAACCGGGAGAGCTGTACCTCGCCGGGCCGCAACTGGCGATCGGCTATCACGGCGCCTCCGCGCTCACGGCTCGGCGTTTCGTCGCCGATCCCTTCGGCGCGGCCGGTGACCGCATGTACCGCACCGGCGACCTCGCCGCGTGGAACACCGACGGGAGCCTCGCCTACCTCGGCCGCACCGATCAGCAGGTCAAGATCCGCGGTGTCCGGGTCGAACTGGGCGAGATCGAGCACGCGCTGTCGCTGGTGTCCGAAGTGGACAGTTCGGCGGTGATCGTCCGGTCCGGCGAACTGCTCGGTTACGTGACCCCGCGGACGGTCGACACCGCCGCCGTCCGCGCGGAACTGGTGCGTGCGGTGCCGTCGTACCTGGTGCCTTCGGCGATCGTCGCGCTGGACACCCTGCCCGTCACGGCGAACGGCAAGCTCGACCAGGCCGCGTTGCCCGAGCCGGGGCGCTCCTCGACCGGCGTGCGGCGCGAGCCGAGGACCGCGGCCGAACAGCTGATCACCGAACGGTTCGCCGCCGTGCTCGGCCGTCCTCGTGTCTTCACCGACGAGGACTTTTTCGCGCTGGGCGGGCATTCCCTGCTCGCGATCAAGCTCGTCGCCGGGCTCAAGTCCGCCCTGCGGATCGAGCTGTCCCCGCGCACGGTGTTCGACAACCCGACCCCGGCCGCCCTCGCGGCGGCGCTGGCGGACGCTGCCGCGGCTCGGCCCGCTCTTGTGCCCGCGCCGCGGCCGGAGTTCCCGCCGCTTTCGGCGTCCCAGCGGCAGCTGTGGTTCCTGCACCGTGTCGACGGACCCAACGCCACCTACAACCTGCCGCTCGTGTGGCGGATCGGCGGACCGCTCGACGTCGGCGCGCTGAGGGCCGCGTTGAGTGACCTCGTCGCGCGGCACGAGATCCTGCGCACCGTCTATCCCGACCGCGACGGCGTGCCGTTCCAGCGGATCCTGGGCGAGGTCGCGATCGCCTGCCCGGTCACCGACGTCACCGAGGACGAGCTGCCGGACCAGGTCGCCGAGGCGATCGGGTACGCCTTCGACCTGGCCGAGGAACCGCCGATCCGGCCGTTCGTGCTGCGGCTCGGGCCGGACGACCACGTCCTCGTCCTGCTGCTGCACCACATCGCGGGCGACGAGTGGTCTTCGCACCCGCTGCGCCGTGATCTGTTCGCCGCCTACGAGTCCCGGCTCGACGGTGTCGCCCCGCAGTGGGCACCGCTGCCCGTGCAGTACGCGGACTTCGCGCTGTGGCAGGAAAAGAACCTGCCGTCCGCCGAGTTCTGGCTGAAGGAACTGGCCGGACTGCCCGAGCTGCTGGAGCTGCCCGCGGATCTGCCGCGGCCGCCGGTGGCCGGTCAGCACGGTGGCGCGGCCGAGTTCGAACTCCCCGCCGGGGTGACCGCGAGGCTGCGCGAACTGGCCGCCCGGACCGGCGTCACCCAGTTCATGCTCGCGCAGGCGGCCGTGGCCGCGCTGCTGCACCTGACCGGCGCCGGTGACGACATCCCGCTGGGGACGCAGGTCGCCGGCCGGTCGGACAGCGCGCTGGACGAGCTCGTCGGGTTCTTCACCAACACGATCGTCCTGCGGACCGGGGTCGGCGGGCGGCCGACGTTCCGTGCACTGCTCGACCGCGTGCGCGAAACGGACCTGGCCGCGTTCGACCACCAGGACCTGCCGTTCGACCGCCTCGTCGACCAGCTGCACCCGCAGCGTTCGACGGCGCACCACCCGCTGTTCCAGGTGGGCGTGGCGTATCAGCACGCCGAGACCGAGGCCGAACAGCACGGGAAACTGACCGTCGCGCCGCATCTGTTCGCGATGCCGGTGGCCAAGTTCGACCTCGACTTCGAGTTCGTCGCCCTCGGGCAGGACCGCGTCCTCGGCGCCGTGCTGCACCGCACCGACCTGTTCACCCCGGCCGCCGCGCGGCGCCTCGCCGACGGGCTCGTCCGGCTGCTCACCGAGGTGGCCGCCGACCCGGACCGGCCGATCACGTCGGTGGAACTGCTGTCGACGCCGGAACGCGACAAGCTGCTCGAAAACGGCAGGGGAGCGGCCGCCCCCGGCGAACGCGGTATCGCCGGGCTGTTCGCCGACGCCGTGTCCCGGTACCCGGAAACGCTTGCGGTATCGGGAAACCTCGCCCTGACCTACCGGGAACTGGACACGCGTTCGACCGAGCTCGCGACGGCGCTGAGCGAGCTCGGCGCCGGACCCGGTGAGCGGGTGCTCGTCCAGCTGGAACGCGGAATCAGTGCCGTCGTCGCGTTCCTGGCGGTGGCCAAGACCGGCGCCACCTACCTGCCGCTGGCCTCCGCCGCCCCCGCCGCCCGGCGCGACGAGATCGTCGCCGACGCACTCCCGATCGCCGAGATCACCGCCGATGGCGCGCGCGGGATCGGGCCGTCGAGCCCGGCCACGGCCGCCGCGTACCTGATCTACACGTCCGGCTCGACCGGCCGCCCCAAGGGTGTCCTGGTCTCCGGCGCGGGTGTCGAAAGCCTCGTCCACACCGCGCTGACCACCTACGGGGCGGGGCCCGGCGCGCGGGTCCTGCAGTTCACCTCGCCCGCGTTCGACGTCTACCTCGAAGAACTGGCGATGTCCGTGCTGTCGGGGGGAACGCTGTACATCCCCGCCGAGGGAGAGCGGCTCGGCACGGCGCTGGGCGAATTCGCACGGCGTCACGACCTGACGCATGTCGACTTGCCGCCCGCCGCGCTGGAGGCGCTGCCATCAGGCTCACTGCCCGCGACGACGACCGTGGTGGTCGGCTCCGACGAGGTCCCGGCGGAGCTGGTGGCGCGCTGGGCACCCGGACGCCGGTTGTTCAACGCCTACGGGCCCACCGAAACCACCGTGAACGCGACGGTGTGGAAGTGCCCGGAGCCCTTCGACGGCCGTGTCCTCATCGGACGGCCGGACACCGGCCGGACCCTGTACGTCCTCGACGACAGGCTGCGCCCGGCGCAGCAGGGCGAGCTCTACGTCGGCGGGAACGCGGTCGCGTCCTGCTACTGGAACGCGCCGGGAGCGACGGCGGAGCGGTTCGTGGCGAACCCGTTCGGCGGCGGCCGGATGTACCGCACCGGAGACCGGGTCCGCTGGACCGAAGAAGGCGACCTGGAGTTCCTGGGCCGCGTCGACACGCAGCTGAAGATCCGGGGTTTCCGGATCGAACCGGCCGAGGTCGAGGCCGCGCTGACCGCTCTTCCCGAGGTCTCGCTGGCGGCCGTCGTCGCCCGCGCGGACGCCGGACCGCGGCGGCTCGTCGGCTACGTCGTCCCCACCGGCGAAGGACTCGACGGCACCGAACTGCGCCGCCGCCTGGGCGCGGTGCTGCCCGAATACCTCGTGCCCGCCGCGGTCGTGTCGTTGAGCGGTCTGCCGCTCACCGCGAGCGGCAAGATCGACCGGCGCGTGCTCGCCACCGCGGACTGGGCCGCCCCGCCGGAAACCGCGGGCCGCGCGGCGGAAACCGAGGCCGAACAGGCCGTCGCCGCCGCGTTCCGTGCCGTGCTCGGCCTCGGCGAGGTCGGCGCGGACGCGGGCTTCTTCGCCCTCGGCGGCGACAGCATCTCCTCCATCCAGGTCGTGTCCCGGCTCCGGAGCGCGGGCTGGAAGATCACCGCCCGTCAGGTGTTCGAGCACCAGACGATCACCGACCTCGCCGCCGCGGCCGAACCGCTCGCCCCGGTCGCGCCGGTCGCGGAACCGGTCCGGGTCCTCGAGTCCGGCGACACGCGCCCGCTCGCGCCACTGCAGGAAGGGCTGCTCTACCTCGACCAGCTCGAACCCGGCGGCTACCTCGTGCAGCAGGTGTTCACCCTCACCGGATCACTCGACCCGGCGCTGCTGCGCCGCTGCCTGCACGCGATGCTGGAGCGCTACCCGAACCTGCGGGCCGGGTTCACCTTCAGCGAGACCTCCCGGCCGGTGCAGTTCGTGCCGGACCGGGCCGAACTGCCGTGGCGCGAACGGGACCTGGACGAACCCGGTTTCGCGCGGCTGCTGGAAGAGGACCGGGCGACCGGCTTCGACCTGGCCGTCCCGCCGTTAATGCGGGCCACCTGCGTGCGCTTCGCCGACGGCACGCACCGTTTCGTGCTGACCCACCATCACATCCTGATGGACGGCTGGTCCGGTCCGCTGTTCGGCCGCGAGCTGTTCCTGCTCTACGCCGCGGGCGGGGACACCGCCGCATTGCCGCCCGCCGCGGACTACACCCGGTACCTGGACTGGCTGGACCGCCAGGACCGGGACGCCACCGAACAGGCCTGGCGCACCAATCTGTTCGATGTGGACGGACCGACGCTGATCGGCCCGGCCGACGGGCCCGCCCGGGAGCTCATCGTCGACCTCCCGGCGGGACTGGCGGAACTGGCCCGCGAACGAGGGCTCACGCTCAACACCGTCGTCCAGGTCCTCTGGGCGCTCACCCTGGCCGCCGATACCGGCCGTTCCGACATCGTGTTCGGGACCACCGTGCACGGCAGGCCCGCCGATCTCGACGACGCCGAGCGGATGGTCGGGCTGTTCATCAACACCGTCCCGGTCCGGGTGCGGCTGCGCCCGGAGGAACCCGCGGCCGCGCTGCCGGCGCGGATCCAGGCCGAACAGGCGCGGCTGCTGGATCACCAGCACGCCGGGCTCGCCGACATCCAGCGCGCCGCCGGAACCGGGGAACTGTTCGACACGCTGCTGGTCTTCGAGAGCTACCCGGTCGACGACGACGCGCTCGCCGACGCCGAACGCCGCTCCGGCCTGACCGTCGCGGAACTGGCCGAACGGGACGACACGCACTACCCGCTGACCGTGCTCGTGGCTCCGGGCGAAGTCCTTTCGCTGACCTTGCGCCACCGCAAGGACGTCACGCGGCTCGCGGCGCGGCTGCGGACGATCGCGGATTGGCTCGTCGAGGACGGTGTCAGCCGGGCCGACTTCCTGACCGAGGCCGAGCGCCGGGCGGTGCTGCACGACTGGAACGACACCGCGCACGACGTGCCGCGCACCACGCTGCCCGACCTGTTCGCCGCACAGGCCCTTCGCACGCCGCACGCGATCGCGGTGATCGAGGGTGACGACGAATGGTCCTACGCCAGGTTCTCCCGCCGGGTCCGTGAACTGGCGGCGTCCTTGCAGGGGCAGGGGGTCCGCCCGGACGACGTCGTGGCGGTTTCGCTGCCGCGGTCGGCGGATCTCGTCGCGGTGCTGCACGCGGTGCAGGCCTGTGGCGCGGCGTACGTCCCGGTCGACCCGGACCTGCCCGCCGAACGGATCGAGTTCCTGCTCGAAGACGCGCGGCCCGCGATCACCGTCACGCCGGAGTGGCTGTCCGAAGTGGACGGTTCCGGTGGTTTCACCCCGGTCGACGTCCTGCCGGACAGCACGGCCTACGTCCTCTACACCTCGGGCTCGACCGGACGGCCGAAGGGCGTGGCGGTCGGGCACGCGGCGATCGTCAACCGGTTGCTCTGGATGGCGCGGGAGTACGGGTTCGGCCCGGACACCAGGACCCTGCAGAAGACCCCGGCGTCGTTCGACGTCTCCGTCTGGGAACTGTTCCTGCCGTCGATCACCGGCGGCACCCTGGTGGTCGCCGAGCCGGACGCGCACCGCGATCCGGTGCGGCTGGCGGAGATCATCGGTTCCGCGAAGGTCGACACCGTCCACTTCGTCCCGTCGATGCTGGCGGCCTTCGTGGCGGAACCCGCCGCGGCCGGGCTGAGCCTGGGCACGGTCATCTGCAGTGGTGAGGCGCTGCCGCCGGACCTGGCGTTGCGGGCCAGGGAAGTGCTCGGCGTGGCCGTGCACAACCTCTACGGTCCGACGGAAGCCGCCGTCGACGTCACGGCGTGGGACACCGCGGGCGAGGACGGCACCCGGCCGGTGCCGATCGGGCGTCCGGTGTGGAACACCAGGACCTACGTGCTCGACGCGGCGCTCCGTCCCGTCGCGCCCGGCGTGACGGGCGAGCTCTACCTCGCCGGAACCCAGCTGGGGCACGGCTACCGGAACCGGCCGGGGCTCACCGCCGGGCGGTTCGTGGCCGATCCCTTCCACGGCGGCCGGATGTACCGCACCGGCGACCTCGCCCGGTGGAACGACGACGGCACGCTCACCTACCTCGGCCGCACCGACCACCAGGTGAAACTGCGCGGCCAGCGCGTCGAACTCGGCGAGATCGAGCACGCGCTGAGCCGGGTCGACGGGGTCGGGACGGCGGCGGTCGCCGTCCACCGCGATTCGGTGCTCACCGCGTACGTGACGGGTGACGTCGACGGGGAACGTGTCCTCGCGCGGCTGGCCGAACAGCTGCCCGCCGCGATGGTGCCCACGATCGTCACCGTGCTCGGCGAACTCCCGCTGACCCCCAGCGGCAAACTGGACCGCAAAGCCCTGCCCGAGCCGGATCTCGCCGCGCACGCCGGTGACGAGACGCCCGAAGGGCCGGTGGAGACGGCCATCGCCGCCGAGATCGCCGAGGTGCTGGGCCTGGACCGGGTCGGCGCGACGGCGGACTTCTTCCGGCTCGGCGGGGACAGCATCTCGTCCCTGCAGCTGATCGCGCGGCTGCGACGGGCGGGCTACCGGCTCAGCCCCCGCGAGATCTTCGAGCACCGGACGCCCGCCGCGCTGGCCGCGTTCGCGCAACGGGAAGGCGAGGCCGTCGTGGCCGGGACGCGCACCGGCGTCGTCCCGCTGTTGCCGGTGATGGAGTCCCTGCGCGACCTCGGGGGCGACACCCGGCGGTTCAGCCAGTCGATGCTGCTGACCACGCCACCGGAGCTGACCGAAGAGCGGCTCACCTCGCTCCTGGACGGGATCCTCGCCGCGCACGACGCGTTGCGCGCCCGGCTCGAGCCGGGCTGGGTGTACCGGATCCGGCCCGAGGGCAGCGTTTCCGGGGCCGACGTGCTCCGGCGCGCCACCGGCGACGTCCGCGAGGAGTTCGACGCCGCGCTCGGGGAACTGGACCCGGAGGCCGGGATCATGCTGCGGGCGGTGTGGTTCGAGCGGGAGAACCTTCTGCTGCTCGTGGCGCACCACCTCGTCGTGGACGGCGTCTCCTGGCGGATCCTGATGGACGACCTCGCCGAAGGGGCGCGGCCGTCCCCGGCCGAGACCTCGCTGCTGGACTGGGCCAGGTCCGTCCGCGAACTGAAGTGGACCGACCAGGCCGGACACTGGGAGCACGTCCTCGCCGGGAACCGTTTCCTGGGCGGGGAAACCGTTCTCGACCCGGCGGTGCACACCGGTTCCACTGTGGACGGGCACACCATGGAGGTCCCGGCCGAGCTCACCGAGAAGCTGCTGACCGCGGTCCCGGCCGCCGCGCACGCCGGCGTGCAGGACGTCCTGCTGACCGGGTTCGCGATGGCGGTCTCGCGATGGCGGGCGGCCCGCGGCCTGCCGGACGACGGCGGCCTCGTCATCGACCTCGAAGGCCACGGCCGCGACGAGCATCTGGTGCCCGGAGCAGACCTTTCGCGCACCGTCGGCTGGTTCACCAGCATCTACCCGGCGCGCATCGGCGGGGTGGACGGTGACCCCATCGCCTGGCTCAAGACCGTGAAGGAACAGCTGCGCACCCTGCCCGAGGCGATCAGCTTCGGGCTGCTGGCGCCGCCCGGTACCGGCGCGCGGACGGTCCTGTTCAACTACCTCGGGCGGCTCGACGGCCCGGCGGCGACCGGGCACTGGCGGCCCGCGCCGGAGTCCTCGCTGCTCGACGGCGGTGCCGACCAGGTCACGCCGGTCAGCCATCCGCTGGAGATCAACGCGGTCGCGGTCCGGCACGAGGACGGGCTGCGCCTGCACGGCGAGTTCGCCTTCGTCCGCGACCTGTTCACCGCGGCCGAGATCGGCGAACTCGCCGAGGGCTGGCAGACCGCGCTGGCCGAACTGGCCGAGACGATCCGGGAGCCGTTCCGCACCCCGTCGGACTTCCCGCTGGTCACCCTCGAACAGTCCGATGTGGACGAACTGGCCGACGCGGCCGACGTCCTGCCGCTTTCCCCGCTGCAGGAAGGGATCGCGTTCCAGGCGTCGTTCGACACCGAGGACGAGGACGTCTATTCGGTCTGCCATTCGTTCGACCTGACCGGTCCGGTCGATCCGGACCGCATGCGCGCGGCCGGAAACGCCTTGCTGGCCCGGCACGGCAACCTGCGGGCGGCGTTCCGTCAGCTGCGCTCGGGCGTCACCGTCCAGGTGGTGCCGGAGTCGGCGGAGCTGCCGTGGGAGGTCGTCGAAGACGTCGACGCCGAGGCGTTCACGGCCGAGTTCGCCACGCGCAGGTTCGACCTCGCCGACGCGCCCTTGGTGCGGATGGCGCTGGTCCGCACGGGCCCGGACAGCCGCCGGTTGCTGCTGGCGCATCACCACGTCCTCGCGGACGGCTGGTCCGGCCCGCTGCTGGCCGAGGAACTCTTCACGCTCTACGCGGGACGAGAGCTGCCGCCGGTCCGGCCGTACGCCGGGTACCTGAAGTGGCTGGCGGGCCGCGACGAAAACGCGGCCGAGCAGGCCTGGCGCACGGCGCTCGCGGACCTGGACGGCCCGACGTTGCTCGTGCCGCCGACCGAGGCACGCCACACCGTCCGGCCGGATCGCGCGAAGACCGATCTGGGCACCGCGCGCACAGCCAAGGTGACGGCAGTGGCCCGCGAGCTCGGCGTCACGGTCAGCACGCTGGTCAACACCGCCTGGGCGCTCGTGCTCGGGCAGCTGACCGGCCGGACCGACGTCGTCTTCGGCGTCACCGTGCACGGCCGCCCCGCCGACCTGCCCGGCGCCGAACGCATGATCGGCCTGTTCATCAACACCGTCCCGGTGCGGGTGCGGATCTCGCAGGCCGAGTCGTTCGCCGCGCTGGTGGGCCGGACCGACGGCGAGCAGATCGCGCTGCTGGACCATCAGCACGCCGGCCTCACCCGCATCCAGCGCTGGGCGGGCACCGGGGAGCTGTTCGACACCCTCGTCGTGTTCGAGAGCTACCCGGTCGACGACGCGAGCCTGGCGGGCGCCGAGGATTCCGCCGGTCTCACGGTGGACGCCGTCGCCGGGACCGACGCGACGCACTACCCGCTGGCGCTCATCGTCGAGCCGGGGGAGGACCTGACGCTCGGGCTGGACCACCGCCCCGGTGTGGTCGACGCCGACGCGGTGCTCGCCCGGCTGACCGGCGTGCTCGACGCCATCACGGCCGACCCCGCGGTACCGGTGGGACGCATTCCTCTCGCCACCCAGGAGGAACCGCAGGGTGACCTGGTCGACGTCGAGACCGCGACCCTGCCGGAACTGTTCGCCGCACAGGTCGCCGCCACGCCGGACGCCGTCGCCATCACCGCGGACGGACGGTCGCTGACCTACGCCGGGTTCGACGACCTCGTCGCACGGATCGCCGCGAAGCTCGACGTGGCACCGGGCGAACTCGTCGCGGTGAGCCTGCCCCGGTCGATCGAGCTGGTCGCGGTCCTGCACGCCGTTCATCGCCGCGGTGCCGCGTACGTGCCGATCGACCCGGGTTATCCGCAGGCGCGCAAGGAATACCTCGCCGAGGATTCGGCGCCGTCGGTGCTCGTCACGCCGGAGAGCCTGCCGGATCTGCTGGCCGGGGAGACTCGTCAGCCGCTAGTGCCGGTCCCGGACACCGCGCCCGCGTACGTGATCTACACGTCGGGTTCGACCGGCCGTCCCAAGGGCGTGGTCGTGGACCACCGGGCGATCGTGAACCGCTTGCGCTGGATGGCCGAGGAGTACGGCTTCGGGCCGGAAACCCGCACCCTGCAGAAGACGCCGATCTCGTTCGACGTCTCCGTGTGGGAGCTGTTCCTGCCGATGCTCACCGGCGGCACGCTCGTCGTGGCTCCGCCGGAAGCGCACCAGGACCCGGCGCTGCTGGCCGGAGTCATCCGGGCCGAACGGGTCGACACCGTCCACTTCGTCCCGTCGATGCTCCGGCCGTTCCTGGCCGAACCCGCCGCGGCGGGCCTTCCGCTGCGGCGCGTCGTGTGCAGCGGTGAGGCACTGCCCGGCGACCTCGTCGCCGCGGCACGCGAGGTGTTGCCCGAGGCGGGTCTGCACAACCTGTACGGACCCACCGAAGCGGCCGTCGACGTCACCTTCCACGACACGGCGGGCGACGATCCCGCTCGTCCGGTACCGCTCGGGCGGCCCGTGTGGAACACCGGGGCGCACGTCCTCGACGCCGCGCTCCGGCCGGTGCCACGAGGCTGCGCCGGCGAGCTGTACCTGTCCGGAGTCCAGCTGGCGCACGGGTATCTGCGGCGCCCCGGGCTGACGGCGACCCGGTTCGTCGCCGGGCCGGACGGGACGCGCCTCTATCGCACGGGCGACCTCGCCCGCCGTCGCGAGGACGGCGTTCTCGAGTACCTCGGCCGCGGCGACGACCAGGTCAAGATCCGCGGGGTGCGGATCGAACTAGGCGAGGTCTCGGCCGCCCTCTCGGCGCTGCCGGGGGTGACCGGGGCCGAGGCGGTCGCCGGGACCGCCGGACTGGTCGGGTACCTGACCGGCGACGCGCGATCCTCGGACGACCTGCGGACGGCGTTGCGGGAGAGCCTGCCGGAGCAGCTCGTGCCGGGCGGTTTCGTCTGGCTCGACGCGTTCCCGGTGACACCCAACGGAAAGCTCGATCGTGCCGCGCTGCCCGAACCCGACCGCCAGGCCGAGACCGGCTCCGCGGAGCCCCGGAACGAGACCGAACGGGTCCTCGCCGTCTGCATGGCCGAAGTGCTGGACCTCGGCCGGGTCGGCGTGTTCGACGACTTCTTCGCGCTCGGCGGCGACAGCATCCGGTCGCTCAACCTCGTGGGCCGGGCCAGGACCGAGGGATTGAAGATCACCCCCCGCCAGGTGTTCGAGCTGCGTTCCGTGGCCGCGCTGGCGGAGGTCACCCAGGCGGCGGAGGAACTGCCGCTCGAGGAACAACCGCTGATCGAACTGGACGACGACGAATTCGCCGAGTTCTCCGGTGATTGGAGTGTTTCGTGAGTACCGCCCGTGGTGTCCAGGACGTGCTGCCGCTGTCCCCGTTGCAGGAAGGATTGCTCTTCCTGTCCACATGGGACAGTGCGGCGACCGACGTCTACACCATCCAGCAGGTGTTCGACCTGCGCGGTGACCTCGCCCCCGAGCGGATGCGCGCGGCGGCGGAGACGGTGCTCACCCGGCATCCCAACCTGCGTGCCGCCTTCCGGCCGCGCAAGAGCGGCGAGACCGTCCAGCTGATCCCGGAAGCGGTCACGGTGCCGTGGCAGGTGGACGAGGTCGGCGAGGACGAAGTCCCCGCGCTGCTCGACGCCGACCGGGCGCGGCGGTTCGATCTGGCCTCGCCGCCGCTGATCCGGTTCCGGCTGCTGAAGCTGGCGCCCGCGCACCACAAACTCGTCGTCACCGCGCACCATCTGCTGCTCGACGGCTGGTCCGGTCCGCTGCTGGGCGAGGAGCTGTTCACCGCCTACGGCCGAGGGGAACTCCTGCCCGCGCCGAAATACCGCGACTACCTGGCCTGGCTCGGACGCCAGGACCGGGAAGCCGCGCGTGCGGCCTGGCGCGGGTCGCTGGCCGGGCTCGCGGAGCCGACGCTGCTGGCCCCGGGCGGCACGCCGTCGGCGGAGTTCCCGAGCGAGCTGGAAGTCCGTCTCTCCACTGTGGACACCGAACGCCTGACGTCGTGGGCGCGGGAGCACCGGGTCACCCTCAACACCGTCGTGCAGGCGGCCTGGGCGATCGCGCTGGGCAAGCTCACCGGCCGCCGTGACGTCGTCTTCGGCACCACCGTGTCGGGCAGACCCGCCGAACTGCCCGGGGTCGACCGGATGATCGGCCTGTTCATCAACACACTCCCGGTCCGGGTCCGGCTGGACCCGGGGGAGACGCTCACCGGGCTGGTCACCCGCGTGCAGGCCGAACAGGCCGCGCTGCTGGACCACCAGTACCTCGGGCTCGCCGAGATCCAGAAGGAGGCCGGGCACGGGGAACTGTTCGACACCCTCACGGTGTTCCAGAGCGCGCCCGCCGACGCCGACGCGCTCCGCCGCGCGGACGACGCGGCCGGGCTCGCCGTGTCACCGGAGGAGACCCGCAGTGTCACGCACTATCCGCTGACCGCCGTGGCCGCGCCGGGCGACGAGTTCGTGATCGCCCTGGTGTACCGGGAGGACCTGCTCGAAGCCGGTTTCGTCCGGCGCGTCGCGGCGTTGCTGACCGACCTGCTGACGGCGCTGCCCGCCGAGCCGGACCGCCGCGCCGGATCGGTCGACCTCGGTACCGCCGACGAGCGGGAACTGGTGCTGCGCAAGTGGAACAGCGCCACTCTGCCCCGCGCGGGCGAGTCGCTGATCGAACTCTTCGTCCAGCAGGTAAGGGCCCGGCCGGAAGCGGTCGCGGTCGAGGACGGCGGGATCGCGGTCACCTACGGCGAGCTGTACGAGCGGGCGTCACGCCTGGCCGGTGTGCTCGCCGCCCGTGGCGCCGGGCCGGAGCGCATCGTCGGTGTCGCGATCAAACGCGGTCTCGGGTTCCTCACCGCCATGCTCGGCGTGCAGCTCGCGGGCGCCGCGTACCTGCCGCTGGATCCGGAGTACCCGCCCGACCGGATCGCCTACATGCTGTCCGACGCGCGTCCGACGTTGCTGGTCGCCGATTCCGTTACCGCGGGGAAAGTGAGCGAGCACGGCGTCCCGGTCGTCGTCCTGGACGACGCCCTGCTCGAACCGCCCGCCGAACTGCCCCTGCCGCATCCCGACAGCGCCGCGTACCTGATCTACACCTCCGGTTCCACCGGACGGCCCAAGGGCGTGCTCGTACCGCACCGCGGCGTCCCCGACCTGGTGGCGATGTTCGCCGAGTCCGTCCGAAGCGGGCCGGGTAGCAGGGTGCTGCTGTTCGCGTCGCCGAGTTTCGACGTCTCGCTGGCGGAGCTGTCGACCCAGCTGCTCGTCGGCGCGACCGCGGTGGTCGTGCCGGAGGAGAGCCGTCTCGGGGAGCCGCTGGTGGAATTCGTCGCCACGCAAGGCCTGACGCACATGTTCGTGCCGCCGTCGGCGCTCACCACGCTCGCCGGGAGCGACCTGCCCGAGGGCGTCACGCTCATCGCGGGCACCGACGCGCTCACCCCGGAGCTGGTGGCGCGCTGGAGCCGCGGCCGCCGCATGTTCAACGCCTACGGCCCGACCGAATGCACGGTGAACTCCACGCTGTGGCAGTGCCGCGCGGACCGCCGCGTGGTCATCGGCCCGCCCGACCCGAACAAGCAGGCGTACGTGCTCGACGCCGACCTGCGGCCGGTCCCGCCCGGGTTCGCCGGCGAGCTGTACGTCGCCGGAGGACTCGCCCGCGGCTACTTCGGCTTGCCGGGACTGACCTCGACGAGGTTCGTGGCCAACCCGTTCGGCGCGCCCGGGGACCGGATGTACCGCACCGGCGACCTGGTCCGCTGGACCGCGGACGGCGAACTCGACTTCCTCGGCCGCGTCGACCATCAGGTGAAGATCCGCGGTTTCCGGGTCGAACTGGGCGAGGTCGAGACCGCGCTGTGCGACCGGCCCGGAGTGGCCGAGGCCGTCGCGGTGATCCGCGAGGACCAGCCCGGCGTCAAGCGCATGGTCGCTTACGTGACCCCGGAACCCGGTGCCGAGCCGGTACCGGGTGACCTGCGGGCCGTGCTGTCCGCGCGGATGCCGGACTACTCGGTGCCCTCGGTCGTCGTCGTCCTCGACCGGCTGCCGCTGACCGTGAACGCGAAGGTCGACAGGGGCGCGTTGGCCGGGGCGGACGAGTTCGCCCCGGACCTGAGCGGGCTGACCGGCGGTGCCGCGCCGGCCACACCCGAGGAGAAGGCCCTCGCCGACGCTTTCGCGGCCGTGCTCGGCCTCCCGTCGATCTCGGTGACCGACGACTTCTTCGGCTTCGGCGGTGACAGCATCCTGTCTCTGCAGGTGGTCAGCCGCGCCCGGCAGGCCGGACTGCGGATCACCCCGCGTCAGGTGTTCGAGGCCCGTACCGTCGCCGCCCTGGCCGAACTGGCCGAGCCGCTGGTCTCCGGTGCCGGGACCGCCGCGGTTCCCGCCGTCGGTGTCGTCGCCCAGACCCCGATGATCGCGGCCTTGCTGGAGCGGGGTGGGGTGCCGCGCCGGTTCAGCCAGTCCGCCGTGGTCAGGACTCCGCGAGGGCTCACCGAGGCCGCGTTGCACAAGGTGATCCAGGCGATCCTGGACCGGCACGACGCGCTGCGGGCCGTCCTCGGCACCACGTTGCGGATCCCGCCGCCGGGCGCGGTGACGGCGTCCGATGTCGTGCGCCGCGTGCCGGGTGACCTGGACCAGGATCTCTTGCACCGCGAAGCTCGCGAGGCCGAGGCCGCCCTGGACCCGGCGTCCGGCGCGATGGTCCGCGCGGTCTGGTTCGACGCCGGTGAAGCGCCAGGACGGCTGCTGCTCGTGATCCACCACGTCGTCGTCGACGGCGTGTCCTGGCGGGTGCTCTTCGACGACCTCGCCGCCGCGGGCGAGGGCAAGGAACTCCCCGCGGTGCCGGTGTCCTTGCGCGCGTGGGCGGCCGGTCTGGCGCCGCGGATCGCACGGCATCGCAAGGAACTCCCGTACTGGCGCGAGGTCCTGGGCGAGCCGGGCCCCGCCGTCGCGGGCACCGTCGGCGGCACCCGCGAGATCCAGGTCTCGCTCTCGCCGGAAACCACGGCGACGCTGGTGGCGGGCGTGCCGAAGTCGTTCCGGTCGGGGATGCAGGACGCGCTGCTCGGCACCCTGGTCACCGCGATCACGCGGGTCCGGGGCACCCGTTCGGTCCTGGTGGAGACCGAAGGACACGGCCGCGACGACGAAAGCGATCTCTCGCGCACGGTCGGCTGGTTCACCACCGTGGCGCCGATGCGGATCACCGCGGACCCCGATCCGGTCCGTCAGCTCAAACACGCCAAGGACACCCGGCTCCGGCTGCCCGAAGGCGGCGCGGGCTACCCGCTGCTGCGCTATCTCACCGGAGAGCTCGCCGGACGCGGACGGCCTGAGGTGCTGTTCAACTATCTCGGCCGCTTCGACGTCGAGGCTCCCGGCGAGGAGACCGACTGGCGTCCGGGCCCGGACCACGCCGGTCTCGGCGGCGACCTCGACCCGGCGATGCCCGCCGCGCATCCGCTGGAGGTCAACTGTTCCGTGACACCGGACGGGCTCTCCGCGAGCCTGGCCTACCTGCCGGACGCACTGTCCGAAAAGGACGCCGAGGCGATCGGCGCGGAATGGATGGCGGCCGCGGCCGTCCTCGCCGCCCGGCTGACCGCGGACGGGACCGGAGGGTTCTCTTCGGCGGACTTCCCGTTGCTGGACCTCACTTTGGACGAGGTCGACGAGCTCGGCGCCCCCGCCGACGTCTGGCCGCTTTCGCCGTTGCAGGAAGGCATGCTCTTCCTCGCCTCGTTCGACGAAGACAGCCTCGACGTCTACGTCACCCAGCAGATGCTGGACCTCGGCAACGTCGACCCGGCGAGACTGCGGTCCGCGGCGGGCCGCCTGCTGGAACGGCATCCGAACCTGGGCGCGGGTTTCCGCTATCTCGACTCCGGGCGCGCGGTGCAGATCGTGCCGGGAGAGACGACCCTCGACTGGCGTGACCTCCCCGGCGAGGACATCGAGGCGGTCACGGCCGCCGAGCGGGTGCGCCCGTTCGACCTCGCCGAGCCGCCGTTGATCCGGTTCACCCTGTTCGACCTCGGGCACGGCCGCCACCGGCTGCTGATCACCAGCCACCACATCGTGCTGGACGGCTGGTCGGCGCCGCTGCTGGGCCAGGAACTCCTGGAGCTCTACCGCACCGGGTCGCCGCCGAAGGCCCGTCCGTACCGGGACTACCTGGAATGGCTGGGCCGCCAGGATCGTGAGGGCGGGCGCCGGGCCTGGAGGGACGCGCTCGCCGGACTCGAAGGCGCGTCGCTGATCGCGCCGCCGGGCATCGGCCGAGGGCAGAACCTGCCCGACAAGCTCACCGTCGGGCTCACCGAAGAACAGACACGACGGCTGACCGGTTGGGTCCGGCAGCACGGCGTCACGCTGAACTCCGTCCTGCAGACCGCGTGGTCGTTGCTGCTGGGCGGGCTGACCGGGCGGCGTGACGTGGTGTTCGGCGCGACGGTGTCCGGGCGGCCCGCGGACCTGCCCGACGCGGACCGGATGATCGGCCTGTTCATCAACACCTTGCCGGTCCGCGTCCGCAGCGATGCCTCGGAAACCCTGGGAGCGCTGCTTTCCCGGGTGCAGGCCGAGCAGGCCGCGCTGCTGGACCACCACTACCTGAGCCTCGCCGAGATCCAGCGTCAGGCCGGTTCCGGCGAACTGTTCGACACGCTGCTGATCTTCCAGAGCTATCCGGTCGACGCCGAAGCGCTGGCCGAGAGCGAGCGCCAGGCGGGCGTGCAGGTGACCGGGGTCGAAGGCGAGGACGCCACGCACTACCCGCTCACCGTCGTCGCCGCGCCGGGACCGAAGCTGGAGCTGATCCTCGAATACCGCACCGATGTGTTCACCGCCGAACGGGTCGGCGAGCTGGGACAGTCCTTTGTGGACCTGCTGGCCGGGGTCCCGGACCGGCAGGACGTCCCGGTCGGACGGCTGGAGCTGGTGCCGCCCGCGCAACGCGAACTCGTGCTGCGCGCGTGGAACGAGACGGCGCTGACCGTGCCCGAGTCCACCGTGGTCGCCGCGTTCGAAGAGCAGGTCCGCCGGGGACCGGACGCGATCGCGGTGGCCTGCGAGGACCGGGCGCTGACCTACGCCGAGCTGGACGCCCGCGCGAACCGCCTCGCCCGTGCGCTGATCGCCCGGGGCGCGGGACCGGAGGGTGTCGTCGCGATCCGGCTGCGGCGATCGGAACTGTTCTTCGTGGCCATGCTGGCGGTGCTCAAATCCGGTGCCGCGTACCTGCCGATCGATCCCGCGCAGCCGGAGGACCGGACGGCCGGGATCCTCGACGACGCGAAGCCGTCGCTCGTGCTGTCCGAGGACGAGTGGCCCGACGACAGCGCGTTCTCCGCCGGACCGGTCACCGACGCCGACCGTTCCGGTGTCCTGCTGCCGCGGCATCCGGTGCACCTGATCTACACGTCGGGCTCGACCGGCAGGCCCAAGGGGGTCCTGGTCCCGCACCGGAACGTGGTGAACCTGTTCCACAGCCACGATCGCGACGTGCTCGGGCCCGCGATCGAGCGGACCGGCCGGGCGCGGCTGCGGATCGGCCACAACTGGTCGTTCGCCTTCGACGCGTCCTGGCAGCCGACGCTCGGCCTGCTCGGCGGGCACGAACTGCACGTCGTCACCGACGACGTCCGGCTCGACGCGGAGGATCTCGCGCGGTTCCTGATCGACCGGCGGATCGACTTCGTGGAGGTCACGCCCTCGCATTTCGTCCAGCTCGCCGCCGCGGGACTGGTGCGCGACGGGAAGTCGCCGCTGGCCGTGGTGGGCGTCGGCGGCGAGGCCGTCCCGCCGGGGCTGTGGACCGAACTGCGGAACCTCGACGGAACCGAGAGCTACAACTTCTACGGGCCGACCGAATGCACCGTCGACACGGTGATCGCGCGACTGCGGGACAGCGATGGTCCGGTGATCGGCCGGGCCGTCGCGAACACGCGGATCCGGGTGCTCGACGACGCCCTCATGCCGGTCGCGCCCGGCGTCGTCGGAGAGCTCTACCTCAGCGGCGCCCAGCTCGCCCGCGGCTACCTCGGGGCACCGGCGCTGACCGCGAACCGGTTCGTGGCCGATCCGTTCGGCGGACCCGGCGAGCGCATGTACCGCACGGGCGACCTCGCCCGCTGGACCGACGAGGGCCGCGTCGAGTTCCGCGGCCGGGCCGACGACCAGGTCAAGGTCCGCGGGCACCGGGTCGAGCCGGGCGAGATCGAAGCCAGGCTGGCGGCGCATCCGGCGGTGTCGGACGCGGTCGTCGTCGTCCGGGGCGACCGGCTCGTCGGCTACGCGATCGCCGACGAGTCCACTGTGGATGGTGAGGCGCTGCGCGCTTCGGTGGCGGAGGCGTTGCCGGACTTCATGGTCCCGGCGGCGGTCGTGCTGCTCGGGGAACTGCCGATGACGCCGAACGGGAAGGTCGACCGGGCCGTGCTCGCCACCGCGGAGTGGGCGGCGCCGGATCTGAGCGCGCTCAGCGGCGGGACGGCCCCGCGTAATCCACGCGAAAGGCAGCTGGCCGAGATCGTCGCCGAAGTGCTCGGGCTGCCCGAAGTCGGGGTGGAGGACGACTTCTTCACCCTCGGCGGCGACAGCATCCTGTCCATGCGCGTGGTCGGGCGGGCGCGGGCCGCCGGGTTGCGGATCACCCCGCGCGCGGTCTTCGAACAGCGGACCGTCGCCGCGCTCGCCCTGATCGCGACCGGAGACACCGGCGAAAGCCGTCCCGCGGTGCCCGCCGTCGGGGAGTTCCCGGCGACGCCGATCATGCTGGCGCAACGGGAACGCGGTGGCCCGATCGGCAGGCTCAGCCAGTACGCGGTTCTGCGTGTCCCGGCCGGTGTCGGTCTTCCCCGTCTCACCGAAGTGCTGAGCTCGGTGCTCGACCGGCACGACGTCCTCCGTGCCAGGCTGGCCGAAGACTGGACCGTCCACGTGCGGGACTCGGCCGACGCCGCCTCCCTGCTGCGCCGCGTCGACCTGGCGGACCGGCCTGTCGACGATCTCTTCACCACGGAGTTCCCGGAGTTCGAACGGACCGTGCGGGAACTGGACCCGTTCACCGGCGACGTCCTGCGCGCCGTGTGGTTCGACGCGGGGGAGGAGCGGCCGGGCCGGCTTCTGCTGATGGTGCACCACCTGGTGGTCGACGCGGTGTCGTGGCAGCCGTTGTTCGAGGACGTCGCGGTACTCGGCCGCGCGCCGGGCGAGGCACTGCCGCCGGTCGAAGTTTCGTTCCGGGAATGGGCCCTGCGCCTGAACGAGGCCGATCGCCGCGCCGAACTGCCGTACTGGCGGTCCGTTGTGGACGGTGCCGACATCCGGCCCGCCGGGCGGCCGCTCCGCTCGTCGGACACGATCTCGCGCGGGCGCAACGAAACCCTGACGCTGCCGGAGGAGACGACCAGCGCGCTGCTGGGCCCGGTCCCCGCCGCGCTCGGCTGCGGGGTGCAGGACCTGCTGCTGGCCGCACTCGCGGCGGCCATCGCCGAACACCGTGGCGGGCGAGCGCTGCTGGTCGACCTGGAGAGCCACGGCCGGGCGGAAGGACTGCTCGGTGACGCGGATCTTTCGCGCACGGTCGGCTGGTTCACGTCGCTGTATCCGGTCCGCGTCGCGGTTTCCGGCGACCTCGCCACGACCGCGCGGCAACTGCGCGAAGACCGGGAAGCGCTGCCGGACAACGGGATCGGCTACGGCCTCCTGCGTTACCGGGACGGCGAGGAGCTGGACGGTGCCGAGGTGCTGTTCAACTACGTCGGCCAGGTCGACGCGGGTGGCGCACGCGACGAGGACTGGCTGCTCGCCGCGGGGGAGAACGTCATCGGGGGCGACGTGGATCCCGAGGCGCCCGCCACGCACGCGCTGTCGATCAACGCGTCGGTCGAACGTGGCGTGCTCACCGCGCACTGGTCGTATCTGCCCGAGGTCCTTCCGGCCGAAGACCTCACCCGGATAGCCGAAGGCTGGATGACAAATCTTGACCGGCTGGTGACCTCTCGGGCCGGGAAGCGTGATTAGGATAGCCTGCCCTAATCGGGCTAATGTTCGCTTGACAGAGAGGTAGGCGTCGTGAGGACGCAGTTCCAGAAGTGGCGTACGACGGTCGCCGTGGTTTCGGCGGCCGCACTGGCTCTGGGCACCGCCGCCTGCGGCTCGACCGACGACAGCGCCGGCAGTGCCGGCGCGACCAGGCCGTTCGACACCCCGAGCGGTCAGGTGCAGATCCCGGTCCAGCCGAAATCGGTGGTCGCGCTCGACCAGTACACCTACTTCGGGCTACTGGACGTCGGGGTGCACCCCAAGGCCACGGCGTCCGGCTACACCGACAGTTTCGCGGTGTTCCCGGCCTACGCCGACGAGTACGCCAAGGCGCCCAAGGTCGGCGGCTCGATGGAGATCGACATCGAGCAGGTCGGCGCGCAGGGACCGGATCTGATCCTCGGCAACAAGTTCCTCTCCCTGGAGAAGCACAAGATCGAGGACTACCAGAAGCTCGCGCCGACGGCGATCCTCGGCGGCGCCGCGGGCGAACCCGGTGTCGCGTGGCCGCAGTGGGTCATCCAGGCCGCCGACGCGGTCGGCAAGAAGCCCGAGGCCGAAGCGCTCAAGAAGCAGTACGAGGACCGCGCCGCCCAGATTCGCAGCACCTACGCGGACAAGCTGTCCAAGGTCAAGTTCGCGCTGATCAACGGCGGCGGCGGCAAGTGGTACCTGAACCTGGACGAATCCTGGGGCGGCACGATCCTCAAGGACCTCGGCGTCCAGTTCGCGCGGGCCGGCATCACCGACCCGAAGGAGAACACCCCGGAGTTCTCGACCGAGAACCTGGACAAGCTCAACGAAGCCGACGTGATCCTGTACCAGGCCGACTACCAGGGCAAGGCGGGCGCGGACACCCAGCAGATCATCGATCTGCCCGCGTATCAGGGTTTGCGCGCGGTCAAGGCGGGCAAGTCCCTGCCGACCGGCAACTTCTACGCGCTCCACTACAAGGCCGCGATGTCCTTCCAGGACGAGATCGAAAAGATCCTCAAGGAGTTCTGAGCCGCTTCGGTCTCGTGAGTGGTAAGGACGGTTAGAACTAGGGGAAGGGCAAACGTGGCCTGTTTCGCAGTCGGGTCGTGCTGAAGTGAAGGCTCCTTCGCCGCGTCCGACGCGGCGAAAGGAGCCTTCGGCGTCGTGGGTCTGGATCGGCCGACGAGAGCAGAGTGCACCCTGGACTATCCATAGAGGACAGTCCAGGGTGGGTAAATGTCCGATTGATGGCTAATACACGCTTCGCGGAGGGGGTCGTGAGTGGCAATGCGGGTTCTAACCCTCTTTGCCACTCACGACCTCCTCAAAAACCGAACATCTAGCCATCAATCGGACATTCAGCTGTCAGAAAGTGTCCCTTGTGGACGCTCGTGGAACGATGGGCGCCCGCGGGCCAGTTCGGAACCACGCCGCTAAGGCCACCTCTCGACCTTGAAGTCAGCGAAGGGATTCTCGCCACAGAGGCTCGGCCGCGCCACCTTTGACTCACCCCTCAATAACCGTCCTTACCACTCACGAGTTTTCATGGGCGGCAGCGGTACAGGTCTCCCGGCCCCTCCTCGGCGCCGTACGCCGCGGGCGGCACGGCGACACACGTCGTCCGCACGAACTCGTACTGGCCCTTTTCCTCCGGCAGAAGCAGAACGTGGGCGACTTCGCCGCGTTCGATCCACTCCCGGAGCCGGTCCGGCGCCGGTGCCGGATCGCGGTTGGTGAAGCCCGCCATGCCGATCACCGCCCGGTCGGTCGCCATGATGAACGGCGCGGCGGTGTCGGCTGTTTCGACCGCGAGGGTCACCCGCGTGTCACCCGACTGTCGTTCCACATAACCGAGAAGTGCCTTGCCGGTTTCGTCGAGAGTCCCGGCCGAAGCCCGGTAGTCACGGGCGCCCCAGCCGCCGAGGAGTCCCCTCAGGTCGTCGCGGACGGCGGGTTCGAGGTAGTCCGTCTGCAGGGAGACCGGGCCGGCGGCCGGGAGCATGGGCAAACCGGCGGAGTAGCCGATGCTCGTCGCCGTCGACCAGACCACCGGCGCGGCCGAGATCGCCACGAGCCCGATCGCGAACCCGGGAAGGGCGACGCGGCGCGGTCCGAGCTTGCCGAGGACGAGGAGGCCGACGGCCAGTGCCGTCGCGGCGGCCACGACGATCCCCGTCCAGCCGTTCCATTCCGGTGCCCGGTTCACCAGGAGCCAGGCCCAGAAGCCGAGAGCGGCGACGACCGTGGGCAGCAACGGCCACCAGCGTCCTTCCGCCCGATACTGCCGCCACAGCGTGGCCAGGGCGGCCGCGGACAGCGCGGCGATCGCGGGCGCGAGTTCCGCGGTGTAGTACAGCAGCCAGATTCCGCGCATGAAGCTGAACACGGCCGCGCACACGAGAAGCCAGCCGCCCCAGAGCACCCATCCCGCCACCGTCCGGCGCGGCGGCCGCCTGCCGAGGACCACCAGGACGACGGCTGCCAGTACCGCTGCCAGCGCGAGCGGCAACAGCCAGCCCGCCTGGCCGCCCAGCGACGTCCCCAGCAGCCTTCCCGGCCCGGGATCGCTCTGGTAGAAGGACTTCCCGTGCTCCTCGGCGTAGCTGGCCGCCGCGGCGAAGTCCTGGCCGACGATCCGGCCCAAGCCGTTGTACCCGAAGACGAGATCACGGGCGGAGCCGTCGGCGCTGCTGCCGATGTACGGCTTCGGGCTCGGCCACAGGTCCACCACCACGACCCACCAGAACGACGTGACGGCGAGGACCCCGGTGGCCAAAGCGGTCGTCAGCGCCTTCGTGCGGACGCCCGACGACGAGCCCACCAGGTAGGCCAAGGCCAAGGCGGGCAGGACGAGCCACGCCTGGACCATCTTCGTGGTGAACGCGCAGCCGAGGAACACCGCGGCCAGTAGCATCCAGCGGCGTTCGCGTCCGGAGTCGTCGATCGCCCGCGTCACGGCGTAGGCCGCGCTCACCAGAAGCAGGAACAGCAACGGATCCGGCATGTTGTCGCGGATCACCGCGACGACGATCGGCGTGCAGGCGAACAGCGCGGCGGCGAGCAGCGCGACCCGTTCACCCTGCCAGCGCCGGACGGTCAGGAACAGCACCCAGACCGTCGCCACGCCCTCGAGCACCTGCGGCAGTATCAGCGCCCAGCCGTGGAAACCCAGTACCTGCACGGAAAGCACCTGGACCCACAGTCCCATCGGTGGCTTGTCCACCGTCACCACGCCGAGCGGATCCACCGAGCCGAAGAGGAAACCGGTCCAGCTGCGGGACATCGAGTCGACAGCGGCGCTGTAGTACGGATAGCCGTAGCCGAGTTCCCAGATCCCCCAGCCGTACCAAGCGGTGGTGACGAGAAGGATCGCGGCCAAGGCGAGCCGATGCGCTCTGCCGGGAGAACGGGCGGGGACTTCTGCCGGAGTGTCCACGGAAGGGGAAAGGGAAGTGCTCATGTGTGGTCGAACTCTTACCTGGAGTTAGTTAGGTAAGGCATAGCTAACCATAAAGCCTACGAAAAAGGCCACGAGCTGAGGGCTCGTGGCGTTCTTCGGATGAGGGTGATCAGACGGCCTCGGTGCGGGATTTCCGGCGCAGGACGTGAAAGGCGACCGCGAAGGCGACGCCCACGCCGACGATGATCGCGGCGAACACCGGATGCATGTCCTTGGAGAGGCTCGGTGCGCGTTCGGGGCCGATCGCCCAGAGGGCCAAGGGTGTGACGTAGGCGGCGGTGAGGGCGATCGCGCCCCAGCGGAGCGCCTTGAGGCGGGCGTCGCGCAGGGTGCCGATCAGGACGAGGGCGACCGGGACGATGGCGATCATCGCGAACTGGCCGAGGACCATGATCGGGACGGCCCAGGCCGAGATGATGACGGCGCGCGGGGCGCGGCGAACGGTGGTTTCGCGGTCGAGGGTCTGCGTGGACATCGTTTTCTCCTAGGGGTTCCGGGCCGGCTTCGGGGTGTGGTCAGCAGTGGGATTCGGCGGCGGCTTTCAGGTCCTTCATCCAGGCTTCGAGGCCCCAGCCGAGGAACTGGGTCGAGGTGGGGACGTCGGCCTCGACCTGGGCGCCGGACCAGTTCTCCTCGGTGCGGACGAGCACGCCGCCCTTGACCTCGGTGAAGTTCCAGACGTGGATGCCGTTGTCGATGCTCAAGCCCTCGCCGGCCGCGGGCCCGCTCCAGCGGATGCACTTGCCGCGCTGGAGCTGGTGGACGGTCGAGGTGATCGACAGTGTGGTGGCGGGCGTCGTGGCGGTGGCCGGCGCCGGGGTGGTCCAGCGGAACCGGGAGTTCTTCCGGAGCGGGCCCCAGTCGAGGCGCTCGTTGCTCAGCACCGGCTCCTGCCAGGACGGCCAGCGCTCGACATCGGTCTGCAGCCGCCAGATCTTGCTCAGGGGAGCCTTGATCAAGGCCTCGGTGCGGTAGTGGATCGGGGCCTTCGTGTCGATGGTCTTGCCCTGGCACGACAGCGGCGCGGGGGAGGCCGGGGTGGCCGCCTGGGCGGGGGTGACGGCGCCGCCCAGGAGTCCGATGGCCAGCGGGAGGGCGAGCACGGCCGTACGGGCGGCGACGCGGCGGCGGGTCTTCGGGGCGGGCCGGGTGTCCGTCATGGTTTTGCTCCTTGTCCGGGGCGGCTGGTTAGTGCCGCTTGCGATAGTTAGAAGCTATAACCACAACGGCGTGAGTGTCAATAGGAAAAGTGATAGCCTCTAACTAGACGCGGCGACGAGCTCGGAGGGAGTGGCCGATGAAGACCTCACGTGAGCGCTACCGGACCCAGGTGCGCGTGGAGATCAAGCAGTACGCGTGGGAGCAGCTGGCCACGACGGGCGTGTCCGCGCTGTCCCTCAACGCGATCGCCAAGCACGTGGGCATGAGCGGCCCGGCGCTGTACCGGTACTTCGCCAGTCGCGACGACCTGATCACGGACCTCGTCCGCGACGCCTACCGGAGCCTCGCCGATGTCGTCCAAGCCGCCGCCGGGTCGGGAGGTGTGGCCGAAGTCGCCCACGCCATCAGGGAGTGGGCGCTGGCGGACCCGCAGCGATACCTGTTCGTCTACGGCACGCCCATCCCCGGCTATCGCGCGCCCGGCGACACCACGAAGATCTCGAACGAGATCATGGCCGTGCTCCTCGACGTCCATTCCGCGTGTACCGAGGAGAGGCGGCCGACGCCGTTCGACGTCCATCTCGAAGACCATCGCGAGTGGGCGGGCGACCCGTCGGTGCCGTCCGCGGTCCTCCGTCGTGCCATGACGTTCTGGACCCGGCTCCACGGCGTCCTGTCCCTCGAACTCGCCGGTCACTTCGACGGAATGGGGTTCGATCCCGGCGTGCTCTTCGCCGCCGAGCTGGGCGCCCTCGTCGCTCACGAGTAGTCCACAAAGGACGGTTTCCGCTGAGCGGTGCATCACGGACCGCTTTCCCGTTGTGTGAACGTTTTCGGTGATCGCTGTGCTAACTTCCGGGGCATGCGCGGAGGATCCAGGGTTCCTTTCGGCCGGACGCTCGCGGTTGTCGCGTCGGCGCTACTGCTCTCGTTGGCCGGCCCCGGAGCCGTCGCGAACGCGTCCGGCGGGCATCCGCCGCGGCACGGCTGCGAGTGCGCGACGCCGTCGATCGACCGGTTGCAGCAGTGGCTCGCGTCCGGTGAGGGCACCACGGTTCCGCCGACCGGCAGCCTGCTCGTCCGCGAGCGCGGTGGCTACGCGGCCAAGGTGGCGTTCCTCAACGCCGAATGGCACGTCGTGGTCGTCTGGCTGGGGAATCAGTTCGAGGCGCAGGCCGATCTTTCGAAATCCGCCGGATTCTGGATGACCTACAGCGCGACCGACGACCTTTACGTCCAGCTCCGCCCCGCCTCGCACTGGAGCGGCGGCGACAAGTGGCTCACGAAGGTGCCGTCGACGGGCGGGAAGCTCGTGAAAAAGTTCTTCAGCTTCGCGTCCGACGCGTGGACGACACTGCCCGAGCTGGGCAAGCCCACGTACTCCTTCGCCTCGGCCCTGACCGAAGCGCGAGGGCTGGTCTTCGTCGGCAAGACCCCGAACCAGCTCGATTTCCGCGGCCTGGCGATCGATCGCTACCGGCCGCCCTGCCTCTGAGCGCGCTGACCCCACCTGAAATGCCAGGTGAGGCCCTATTCGATCGTGCGGCGGTACGTCGTCGGTCCTCCTCGGGTGCATCGTCCCTTGTGGACGGTTAGCTGCCCCGTCGCACGGTGTGACCGATTTGTCCTGTACTGTGAACTTTCAGCCGCCTCCGCACGACCGATCCGAGGAGTACCCCTGATGAGCCTGTTCGACTCGCTGAAGGAGAAGGCCGCCGAACTGCTGGGTGGCGCGGGCGACAAGGTCAGCGAACTGACCGGCGTCGACCTTTCCGGTGCCGCCGACCAGGCCACCCAGTCCGCCGGCGACCTGGCCGAGACCGGCCAGGGGCTCGCCGAGGGCGCCACCGCCGCGGGTCAGGGCGCCGTCGACTCGGCCACCGCGGCCGGTCAGGGCGTCGTCGACTCCACCGGCGCCTTCGGTGACGCCGCCACCGGACTGGCGGGCGGCGTGATCGACCCGAACGCCCGGGGCTGACCGCCCCCGGTCTCCCCGGCATCCGCGACTCGCGGATGCCGGGGATCCGTCATGTCCGCGTCCTCGCGGTGTGATCAGGCGCACTTTCCGCCAAGACCACCGGTGCGCCGTCGGTTCGGCAGCGCGGCGCCGCCTGCCGCCGCTGTCGCACACGGGGGGCGTCGGAGCAGGAAGGCCCGGATGCTCCGGCGGGACGACGTCCGGGTTTCGGCATGACGATCTTCCGTTTTCCTTGCCCCACAAGGGGATTCTCGCCGGGGCGGCGAAAAGGGAAACGGTTGTGGTAACCCGGTGGCCGACGGGAATCTCGGTTCGTGATCGTCAACCGACTGAGGCCGATCGGCCTGTGCGCCGTGCTGACCGCGCCCGCGCTCGTCCTGCGGTTCTCCGGCGCCGAACCGGGTGCGGTGGCCGGCCTGCTGCTGTTCGGGCTGGCCGTCGTCGCGGCGTCGTTCCTCCTCGCCTGGGCCGCGGAGGCCGCGCAGGTGGACATCTCCGGCGGGCTCGCGATCGCCGTTCTGGCCGTCATCGCGGTGCTTCCCGAGTACGCGATCGACCTGTATTTCGCCTACACGGCGGGCTCGAACCCCGAATACGTCGCCTACGCCGCGGCGAACATGACCGGCTCCAACCGGCTGCTGCTCGGCCTCGGCTGGTCCACCGTCGTACTGATCGCGCTCGCCGTCGCCAAGAAACGCGGCGGTGCCACGGTCCGGGAACTGGTCCTCGACTCGCCGTACCGGATCGAACTCGGTTTCCTCGCGATCGCTTCGATCGTCGCGTTCGTCATCCCGGGGACCGGGCAGATCTCGCTGGTCCTCGGCTTCGCGCTGCTCGGTTTCTTCGTGTTCTACCTGTGGAAGGTCTCCCGCGCCGCACCCGGCGAACCGGAGCTGGCCGGCCCGGCCGCGACCCTCGGCGGCCTCGCCAAGCGACCTCGCCGGATCCTGGTGACGGCGTTGTTCGTGTTCGCGGCCGTCGTGATCCTCGCGAGCGCGGAACCGTTCGCGCACAACCTGATCTCCGTCGGGACCGAACTGGGCATCGACCGGTTCCTGCTCGTGCAATGGCTCGCGCCGCTGGCGTCGGAGGCGCCGGAGTTCATCGTGGCGATCCTCTTCGCGTTGCGCGGCAAGGGCGACGCGGCGATCGGCACGCTGATCTCCAGCAAGGTCAACCAATGGACGCTGCTGGTCGGCAGCCTGCCGATCGCCTACGTCCTCGGCGGCGGAGGAACCGCGCTGCGCCTGGACGCCCGCCAGATCGAGGAATTCCTCCTCACCGCCACCCAGACCCTGCTCGGCGTCGCCGCCCTGCTCGCGTTGCGTTTCCCTCGCTGGGCCGCCTGGACCCTGCTCGGCCTGTTCGCGGTGCAGTTCGCGCTGCCGGGCCAGACCGCGCGCTACCTCCTGTGCGGGGTCTACGCGGTCATCGCGCTCGCCGCCCTGATCCGCAACCGCCGCCACCTCCTGCCGACCCTGGCGGCGCCGTTCCGCCGAATGCCCATCAGTGAGGAAAAGGATGCCCGCCCGCGGGCCGTTCGACGCTAACCTGGTGAAAACTGACTGATCTGCGGGGGAGCGGACATGGTCGGCATCTGGATAGCGCTCGGGATACTCGTTCTGGTGATCGGCGTCGCCGTGGTCACCGACCTGCGCGATCGGGGGCGAGGCGGAACCCGCAAGATCATGCTCCCGGGCTGGGCCTCGCGGCGCGCGGGCTACACGGAGAACGACCTGGTCCACGGGCGATGGGTGGAGAAGTCGCCGCGTGAGCAGGAAGAAGAACTCCGGCGCCGGTACAAGTCGGGCGACGAATGAGCCGGCCCTAGGGCCTACGCGGCGGTCCTCGTCCAGCGCCACGCGTCGCGCAGGACGGCGATCAGGGCTTCGTCGTCGGCGAAGGTGGGTTCTTCGCCGATCGGTAACCAGGTCCGGTCGACGACCTCGCCGCGCTGGCTGCGGACCACGGAGATCCCGGGATACGACAGTGCCGCGCGGTCGTCGGCGGCCACGTGCCGGGACTCCCAGCGCAGCTGGACAACGCGATCAGTGCTCATCGACCACAACTTTCCGTACTTGCGTACTGGGTAAGTCGTCTGTCGGGGCCCGCGCGTTTCACTGCCGCTTCGTGAGTGGTACGGACGGTTAGAACCGTCCGTACCACTCACGAGTCACTCGAGACCGGCGAACCGGCTCAGCGTCTCCTCGCGCCCCAGCGCCTGGGTGATCGAGTGCAGGTCCGGGCTCCGGGTCGAGCCCGTGATCGCGATCCGGATGATCTGCGAAGCCTCGCGGATGGAGCCGGGGAAGCCCTCGGGGTTCTTTTTGAGTTCCTTGGCGTTCTTCGCGAAACCGTGCTTCGCGGCCACGTCGCGGATCTGCTGGAACCACTCCTGGCCGTCGTCGAGCTGCTGGTAGTTCCCGACGAAGTCGCGCACCACGGCCTGGACGACGTCGCGGTCGACGCCGAGGGCGGTGATCCGCTCGTCGTCGGGGCTCTCGACGGCGGCGTGCAGCTGCGGGAAGAAGAAGCCGTAGACGGCGCGGAACTCGCTCCACTTCTTCAGGTCCTTGCGCGGGTTCTCGGCCCCGTCACGTTCGACGGCGAGCGCCCGGATCGCGAGGTCGGGCTCGGCGTCGAGGACGGTCCGCAGCGCGGGGTCGAACCGCTCCGCCCAGGCGCGGACCTCTTCGAGGATCTCGGCGCCGGACAGCGTGGCGATGTGGTCGGCCGAGATGTCGTCGAGTTTGACCAGGTCGACCAGCGGACCGGCGACACCGCATTCGTCCAGGTTGATCGGCTCGGACAGGGCCTGGTCGAGCGGCATTTCGGCGAGACGGCCGTTCGCGAGGCCGCGCAGGTAGTAGAGGACGGCCTTGGTGGGGTAGCCGGACTCGATGTAGAAGTCGACGCTCGCTTCCGGGTCCTTGCGCTTCGACAGCTTGCGCTTGCTGCCGCCCTCCTGCTTCATCAGCGGCGCGATGTGCGCGTAGGTGATCGGGTCGAAGCCGAGCGCGTCGAACAACTGCTGGTGCGTCGGCACCGACGAGATCCACTCGTCGCCGCGGATGACCAGGTTGACGCGCATGAGGTGGTCGTCGACGGCGTGCGCGAAGTGGTAGGTCGGCAGCCGGGGGCTCTGGTCGGAGCTCTTGAGGATGACGACGTCGTTGCGGTTGGCCTCGGCCTCGAGCGGGCCGCGGATGGCGTCGGTGAACCGGGCACGGGCGCCGGTGTCGTCCGGGGCGCGGAACCGCACGACGTACGGGTCGCCTGCGTCGAGCTTGGCCTGGACGGCGGCGGGCTCGGCGTCGCGCCAGATGGCCCACGAGCCGTAGTAACCGGTCGGCAGCTTCGTCGCCTGCTGCCGCGCGGTGATCGCGGCCAGTTCGTCCTTGGTGGCGAAGTCGAGGTACGCGCTGCCGGCACGGAGCAGGTGACGGACGTAGGTCAGGTAGATCTGCTCGCGCTCGGACTGCTGGTACGGGCCGTAGTCGCCGCCGCGGTGGATGTCCTCGTCGGCGGCGAGGCCGAAGTAGGCGAAGCCGCGCTCGAACTGCTCGATGGCGCCTTCGACCTCGCGGGACCGGTCGGTGTCCTCGACCCGGACCAGGTAGCGGCCGTCGCTGCGGCGGGCGACGTCCTGGTCGATGGTGGCGACGTAGACGCCGCCGATGTGGACGAATCCGGTCGGCGAGGGGCCGAAACGGGTGACCCGGGCGCCCTCGGGGAGCTCGCGGGCGGGGTAACGCTGTTCCCAGTGCTCGGGTTCGGGCAGGTCGGCGGGGAAGAGGGCGTCGATGACTGCTCGGTCCAGCATGGCGGTTCAGATCTCCCGGCGTCGTGGTGCATGGCTGTTTTCGCCACCGAAGAGCCTAACCGTTCGGTCTCCCGGCCTGGTGAGGGTGGGTCTCGAAGTGGTGGGGAAGCCGAATCGAGACGTGCATTTCCGTCGGTGTGTCCCGGTAAAATGGGCCTTGCCGGACATTCGGGGAGGAAATCGGTGACCACCGATCGCTCGCTTCGTGAAGAACCCCAGCTCACCATCAGACCGAAACCCGCGGCGTTCTTCCTGCGCCGCCGTTTTCTCCGCACTTTCGGGCCCGCGCTGGCCCTCGCCGTGAGCGGCCTGGTCCTGCTGCTCCTGACCGGGACGGTCGTGGTGCCCTTCCAGCAGACGCTCGTCCTGCGCGGCAAGATGGGCTCCAAATCGGATCTCTTCGAAGACGCGAGGATCCAGGAAATCCTGATGCGCCATCACATCCGGGTCCACGTGACCCGGGCGGGCTCACGGGACGTCGCCTCGCACGACCTCAGCCAGTACGACTTCGTGTTCATGTCCGGCGAGCCCGCGGCGAGCCTCGTCCGGCGGTCCAGGGCGAACCAGTGGACGGGCAGCGCGCGCCAGCCGTTCACCAGCCCGATCGTCCTCGCCACGTATCGCCGCTACGCCGAAACGCTGGCGAGCAGGGGAATCGCGTCGAAACCGCCGGGACAGGACCCGTTGTACTACACGCTGGACACCGGGAAGTTCATCCAGGCGATGAAGGGGAAAGCGACTTGGGACTCGCTGGGCGTCGGTGCCTTCGGCGCGGCGAACGGGAACCAGGTGCTCGCGCAGACCTCGAACATCTGCGATGCCAATTCCGGTGCGACCTATCTGATCTTGCTGGCGTTCCTGGAAAACGACCGCCACGTTCCGGTCGTCGATCCGCAACCGGCCGGTGCGCCCGCCGGGCCGCCGAACCTGTCGAGCGCGAAGGAACTGGCGGGCCGGGTCAAACCGCTCGTGGCCGCGCAAGGTTTCCCGTCGGCCGACCTGTCGGAGTCCTACGCGAACCTGGCCGAGGGTGACAAACCGATCGTCGTCATCTACGAGCACCAGTACCTCGCCCTGCAGTTGCGGGCCAAGGCGCAGAGCGGACAGCAGGACCCGGACCGGGTCCTGCTGTACCCCAAGGACAACATCCTCACGAAGCCGCAGTTCCTCGCCCTGAAACCGGAAGCGGAACGGCTGGGCGAACTGATCACCTTCGACCCCGAGCTGCAACGCCGCGCGATGGAGCTCGGGTTCGGCGTCGCGACCCCGGCGGGCAGCACGAAAAGCGCGCGGCTGTACGACTTCCTGCGCGAACAGGGGCTGCCGACCCCGGAGATCGCGGACAACGACAGCACCACGCCGCTGCCGGACAACCTGGTGCTGGAAGAGATGATCAAGACCGTCGGGGACTGCCCGTGAAGCGGGTCCTGATGATCTTGTGCTGCCTGCTCCTGGTGACCACCGCGTGCACGAGCGGTGGGGACAAGGTGAAACTGCGCGTGCTGGCCAGTCCCGAACTGGCGGACCTCGGGCCACTCCTCGGCGAACTCCGCGAGGAAACGGGAATCGAGCTGGAAATGGATTTCCAGGGAACCGTGAACACGAGTACCGCCCTCATCCCCGGAAGGGCCTCGCACGATCTCGCCTGGCTTTCCACCGACCGGTTCTTCCAGCTCGACTTCCGGCGGGCCGCGGACAAGGGCGAACGGCCGCTCGCCACCAAGACGATGATCTCGCCGGTCGTCGTCGGGATCACTCCGGCGAAGGCGGCGGAACTGCGCCGCGGCAAACCTGACGGCAACCTGTCCTGGGCGGACCTCGCGGACGCCGCCGCGAGCGGATCGTTCCAGTTCGCGATGGCAAACCCCGCCACGGCGACCAGCGGGCTCATCTCTCTCGTCGGGGTGGCGACGGCGGCCGCGGGCACCGGGGCGGCGCTGCGGCTCGAGGACGTGAAGTGCGACAAGCTGCAGGGTTTCCGCACCGGGCACACGATCACCGCGGACACCGCGGCCGCGGTGGCCGATCGGTTCGCCGAGCACCAGGAAGTCGGCGCGTTCATCGGCTACGAGTCCACTTTGCTCACGCTGAACGGCAGCGGCAGGCTCAAGGCGCCGCTGGAACTGGTGTACCCGCGCGATGGCATCGTCCAGGCGGATTACCCGATTTTGCTGCTCGACCAGGCCAAGCGAGAGGCGTACGACAAGGTCGTTTCGTGGGTCAGAAGCCCGGCGACACAGAAGAAACTGATGGAAAGAACCCTCCGGCGGCCGGTCGTCGGTGACGTGGCGCTCGATGCGAGACTGCCCGCCTCGACCGGGAATTCGCTGTATTTCCCCGACGATCCCGCCGTGGTGGACGAACTGCTCGCCGACTACGCCGATCCGGCGGGCTGGAAACCCGGGCGGGTGATCTTCGTGCTGGACTTCTCCGGTTCGATGAAGGGATCGCGGATCGCCGCGCTCAGGGCGACTTTCGCCGGGCTGAGCGATTCGGGCGGCGGGTTCGACCGCTTCTATCGCGGCGAGCGGCTCACTGTCCTCCGCTTCGGCGGGAAAGTGCTGGGAGACAAGGAGTTCACGGTCAGCGGGCCGCAAGATCTCGACGCGTTGCGGGCCTTCATCGCCACCGACGACTTCGATGGCACCACCGCCGTCTGGTCGGCCCTCGGTGAGGCGTATGCGAAGGCCGGTGCCCATCGCCGGGCGGAACCCGGCCAGAACGTTTCGATCGTGCTGATGACCGACGGCGAAAGCAACGCCGGGCCGGGCATCGAGGAATTCCTTCGCGCGCCAAGGGAATCCGGCGTGCACACGTACACCGTCCGGTTCGGCGAGGCGAATCCCGCCGAACTCGCCCGCGCGGCCGAGGCCACCGGTGGCCACATGGTCGACGCGAACTCGACCTCCCTTCTCGACGCCTTCAAGGAGATCCGTGGCTGCCGGTAGTCTGTGGTGGGAAGTCTGGGGACTGTGGCTGGCGGTCTGGGTGCTGACCCTGGCCGCCATCGTCACCACGATCGTGATCTTCGTGAAGCACTGGCGCCGCGCGCGCTCCGACGGCGATCAGGGGATGATCCGGGGGATCGGGTTCTACCTGCACACGAAGTCCGTGATGGGTCTCTACCAGTTGCATCGCTACAACGAGGCGCTGGAACAGGAGGTGGAGAAGCGCCGGAGCCGGGGCTGGCGGTTCTGGGGATCGGGTGGATTCGGTCCGCTGAAAGGGGAAGCGGAGCGCACCGACACCGACGAAGAGTTCCGGCGGTACATCCGCAAGGCCGAACCGATCACGGTGATCGGCATCGTGATGAAGGTGCTGGAGAAGCACCACGACATCATCTACGTCGATCTGGCGAAGCAGGAACTGGTCCACAATCGCGCGCTGGTCAAGGAACTCGGCTGGGCGGACGGTCCGGAGAGCACCCGGCAGCTCAAGACACGGCTGCGCGGCGTCGAGGCGTTCGTCTCGGTGAAGGGCCTGTTCCGCAAACGATCCGAGACCGAAGACGAGACGGTTTTCGTCGCACCGTACGGAAACCCGGACGATCCGGACCAGAGCAGGCGGATCCGGTTCACCTGTTTGACCGGCGATCTGCGGGACACCGCGCCCGCCGGCGCGTTCCGGGCGCGGTGCCTGGGCAAGGTCGAGGACTGGGATCCCGAGACCGGGGAACTCGTCGTCCATCCCATCGCCATCTTCAAGTAACCCCGCCACGGCCGAATGGAGCAGACGAAAGCCACACGTCGTCCATGGCGCTTCGCACTGTCGGCCCGCGGCCCCGAACCTGCACGATTTCGGTACCACACCGCAGGTTCGACAGGGGAGATTTCCGATGCAGACCACCGTTTCCGACGAAATCCGTTCGTTCTTCGCCGACTCCGGTGTCGACTTCACCGCGGCCGGGCAGGCCGAAGTCGACGTCGTGATCGATCACTTCGACAACTGGAAGAACACGTCAAGCGGAGGGGCCTTCGGCTGCTTCACCGGCGCCTGCTGTCTCATGGCCTGAGTGTTCCGAGCAGAAGCAGCCGACACCCTTCGTGATCCAGTCCCTGCCCTCCCAATCGGGATGGCGTTCGATCATCAGCGCTTCGACCTCCGCGGCGATCGTCTCTTCGGGAAGAGCCGAGTCACGCCGTGTCCAGGTCTCGTCGCGCAGCAGTTCGAGGTACTCGCGGACGTCGGTCAGGATCCGGCGTCCGGAGACGTCGCCGTGGCCGGGGACGACGAGGTCCGGCCCGGCGGCGGCCAGCCGTCGCAGCACTTCGATCCACCGGAGTCCCGAGACGTCGGTGTCGTACGGCGGGAACCACGGGAAGATCGCGAACTGGCCCGTCTCCACCAGATCCCCGGTGAACAGCACACCCGCGTCGGGGACGGTCACCACCTGGTCGCCCTTGCTGTGGGCGCGCCCGGTGGCCTCCAGCCGGACGACCCGCCCGCCGAGATCGAGGTCGTACCCGTCGTCGTAGACCACGTCCGGAGCGACCAGTTCGACACCATCGAGGTCGCGGGCGACCGGTGCGCCGAGGCCGCGGAACATTTCGAGGTAGCCCGGTCCTTTGTGGACCAGGTCCGCGGCCTGCGCGCTGTTGACGAGGTAGGTCGCTTCGTCCGCGAAGACCTGGGCGCCGAACGCGTGCTCGGGATGGAAGTGGGTCGTGGTCAGGTACAGCTTGCGGCCGCGGGCGTGCTCGGCCGCGAAGGCGAGCACCTTCGCGGCGTTGCGCGGACCCAAACCGGTGTCGACGACGAGCACCGAGTGCGATCCGCCGATGACGCCGATGTTGGGGACGAGGTCGACCCCGAGGTTCGGGATCACCACCAGGTCGCGGGCGATCTCGCGGGCCTCGCCGGTGTCGACGGAGGGCTCATGGGTGAGTGGTTCGAAGGGCATGATCACACTGTCGCGCCGGTACTCGCCCGCCGTCCAAGTCCGATTCCGGCGCACCGATACCGGCTGGGTATCATCGCCGGTGATGGAACTCCGCCTGCTGCGCTACTTCGTGGCCGTCGCCGAGGAGAGGCACTTCGGCCGGGCCGCCGCGAGGCTGCACATGACCCAGCCGCCGCTGAGCCGGGCCATCCAGCAGCTGGAGAACGACCTGGGGGTCGTGCTGCTGCTTCGCTCGGCCGCCGGCGTCGAGCCCACCGCGGCCGGGACCACCCTGTACGCCGAGGCCCGTACCCTGCTGGACCAGGCCGAGCGGGCCCGCGCTCGGGTGGCGGCGGTGGCGGGCCCCGCGACGCTCACCGTCGGCACCCTCGCCGACGGGGCGGGGGAGGCGGGTATCCGGCTGGCCGAGGCGTTCCGGCGGCGTCATCCCGAGGTCTCGATCCGGTTCCGCGAGGCGGATTTCACCGATCCCACCACCGGTCTGCGCGCCGGGCTGGCCGACGTCGCGCTGACCCGGTCGCCGTTCGACGAGACCGGCATCAGCGTCCGCGTCCTGCGCTCCGACCCGGTCGGGCTCGTCCTGCGCACCGGGGATCCGCTCGCGGGTCGTGAGTCCCTCCGGCTGGCCGACGTTGTCGACCGGCCCTGGTTCCAGCTGCCGGACGGGACCGATCCACTGTGGCGCGCGTACTGGAACGGGGCGGCGCCCGTCGGGGAGCGGCCCGCCGGGCCGGTGGTGCGCACGGTCGGCGAATGCCTGCAAGCCGTTCTGTGGAACGGCTCGGCCGGAATCGCGCCGCTCGGCCACGCCCTGCCCGACGGGCTCACTTGGGTGCCGTTGGCCGACATGCCGCCGAGCCCGCTCGTCGTCGCGTGGGTGACCGGGCAGGAGAGCCCGCTGATCCGCTCGTTCGCCCGGATCGCCGTCGAAAGCCACCGTTGAAGGTGGTGTGAAACCGTCTGCTCCGGGGAATCAACGGGCATGCCGGAAACACCTTCAGAACCCGACGACGCGACCGTCGACGCCGTCGGAAAGCTGGTCGCCGCGCTCGAAACGGTCGAGCAGGCGCGAGGACATCTGTACGCCTTCCATCACCTGACGGGAAGCGCCGACTTCGCCCTCGACGAGGCCGCCGAGGCACTCCGGGAGGCCGGGCACCCCGAGTGGGCCGAGCGGATCCGGACCGAGCTGATCGGGCTCAACGTGCTGCCGGAGCGGTGGACCTTCCAGCTGATCGAGGAGTACGACGACGGCTACTATGCGGCCTTCCGCGAGATGACCCGGGACGTCACCGGTGACCTGACCGGCGGACGGCGGCATCTGCACGAAGAGCTGATCAAGCGGCGTCGGCGTACCGAGGGACGGCCTGGACACGAGATGGGGCGGCCCAGCGGCTAGAAGATCGACCAGCCGGTCAGGGTGGTGAACCGGTCCAGTGCCGCGACGCCCGCGACGGAGTTGCCGCGCACGTCCAGTCCGGGGCTCCACACGCAGACCGCGCACCGGCCGGGGACGATCGCGACGATGCCGCCGCCGACGCCGCTCTTGCCGGGAAGCCCGACGCGGTAGGCGAATTCGCCCGCCGCGTCATAGGTGCCGCAGGTCAGCATCACCGCGTTGACCCGCTTGGCCGCGCTCAGCCCGAGCAGCCGGGTTCCGTCGTTACGGACGCCGTGGCGGGCGAGGAACACCGCCGAGCGCGCGACGTCGCGGCAGTTCATCGCGATCGAGCACTGGCGCACGTACTGGTCGAGGACCTCGGGTACCGGACGGAGCATGTTCCGGTAGGACGCCATGAAGTACGCGAGCGCGCGGTTGCGGTCGGCGTGCGCGGCCTCCGAGGCGGCGACCTCGTCGTCGATCCCGATGTCCGCGCGACCGCTTTCCTCACGGAGGAAGCGAAGCAGTGTTTCCGCCGCGTCGCCGTGGTGTGCCAATTCGTCGGTCACCACCAGCGCGCCGGCGTTGATGAACGGATTGCGGGGGATCCCGTCCTCGTTCTCCAGTTGCACCAGCGAGTTGAACGGGTTGCCGGACGGCTCGCGGCCCACCCGCGTCCACACGCCGTCGCCGTGGGAGAGCGCGAGCGCCAGGGTGAAGACCTTCGACATGCTCTGGATGGAGAACGGCGTCTCCCAGTCGCCGACCCCGTGCACCGCACCGTCCACTTCGGCCACCGCGATGCCGAACCGCCGGGGATCGACCCTGGCGAGGGCGGGGATGTAGTCCGCGACGGCGCCGCGGCCGATCTCGGGCGCGACGTCGTCCGCGATCCGGTCCAGCAACGCCGCGAGGTCCACGGCCGTAGCGTAGGAGGCCGCCTTCGCGCGCGAAGATCGGGGTTCACGGGTGAATTTGTCAAATCGAAAAGGGAAATACCGGTAAAACCCCTGGAGTGACGTCCCGCACACCTTAAGTCTTCCTTAGCACTGTTGGTGACCTGCCGCACACGCTCTAGCGTCTGGCAACCATGGATTCCTCGCTGCTCACCGAAAAAGGTGAAAGCTACTCAAAAGCACTGGGCAACCGCCAAGTGCAGATGATCGCCATCGGCGGCGCGATCGGCGTCGGGCTGTTCCTCGGTGCCGGTGGCAAGCTCCAGCAGGTCGGGCCGTCGCTGGTCCTGTCGTACGCGCTCTGCGGCATCGCCGCCTACTTCGTGATGCGCGCGCTCGGTGAGCTCGTGCTGCACGAGCCGACTTCCGGCAGTTTCGTCACCTATGCCCGCAAGTTCATCGGGCCGTGGGCGGGTTTCGCCTCCGGCTGGATGTACTGGGTGAACTGGGCGATGACCGGGATCGCGGAGATCACCGCGGTCGCGATCTACGTGCACAAGTGGCTGCCCGACGTGCCGCAGTGGATCACCGCCCTGGTCGCCCTCGGCGTCCTGATCCTGGTGAACCTGCTCTCGGTGAAGCTGTTCGGCGAGCTGGAATTCTGGTTCTCGGTGGTCAAGGTGCTGGCCATCGTGGTCTTCCTGGTCACCGCGATCGGGCTGGTGCTCACCAGCGCCGACATCGGCGGCACCGCGGCAGGCGTGCACAACCTGACCGCCCACAACGGATTCTTCCCGGCGGGCATCGGCATCGCGCTGATGACGCTGCAGGCGGTCATCTTCGCGTACTCGGCCATCGAGGTCGTCGGCATCGCGGCGGGCGAGACCAAGGACGCCCGCAAGGTACTGCCGAAGGCGATCAACGGGGTGGTCTGGCGGATCGGCGTGTTCTACGTCGGTTCCGTGCTGATGTTGGCGATGCTGCTGCCGTGGCCGTTCTACAACGGCGGTGAGAGCCCGTTCGTCACCGTCTTCTCGCGGCTCGGGATCCCGGGCATCGGTGACGTGATGAACGCGGTCGTGCTCACCGCCGCGCTGTCGAGCTGCAACTCCGGCCTCTATTCGACCGGCCGCATCCTGCGGGCGCTGGCGGACAAGGGCGAGGCGCCGAAGTTCGTCGGCAAGATGAGCAGCCGTCACGTGCCCTACGGCGGGATCCTGTTCACCTCCGCCGCCTACGTGCTGGGCGTGGTGCTCAACTACCTGGTGCCGAAGGACGCTTTCGACATCGCGATCGCGATCGCCTCGCTCGGCGTGATCACGACGTGGGCGACGCTGATCTTCTGCCAGATGCGGATGCGCCAGGCGGCCCTGCGCGGGGAGCTGGAACGGCCGTCCTACCGGATGCCGTGGGCGCCTTACAGCGGCTGGGCGACGCTGGGCTTCCTCGCGCTCGTCGTGGTCCTGATGGGCTTCTCCGACGGCGCGGAGAAGATCGCGTTCTACTCGATCCCGGTGCTGGTCGTCGTGCTGGCGGTCGGGTGGCGGGTCGTCGGGAAACGGCAACAGCAGGTGCGCTGACCCCCTCTCGCGATTCGTCCTCTGGTCGCGGTCCTTGCGTGTGCAACTACCGCGACCAGAGGACGAATCGCGGGGGTCAGCTGGAGGTCGGGAAGTGGAAACCGGCGGTGGAGTGCGGCCACCGCGTCGTGACGACCTTCGCCCGGGTGTAGAACCGGACGCCCGCCGGGCCGTGGATCGGGCTGTCCCCGATGAGGGAGTCCTTCCAGCCACCGAAGGAGTAGTACGACATCGGCACCGGGATCGGCACGTTCACCCCGATCATCCCCACCTTGACCTCGCGCTGGAACCGCCGCGCGGCTTCACCGCTGCCGGTGAAGATGGCGGTGCCGTTGCCGTAGGGGTTCGCGTTGATCAGCGCGATCGCCTCGTCCACGCCGGCCACCCGGACGATGCCCAGCACCGGTCCGAAGATCTCGTCCTGATAGGCGGACATCTCCGCGGTCACGTTGTCCAAAAGGGACGGTCCGACGAAGAAACCGTCCGGATGGGTCTCGACCTGCAGCGCCCTGCCGTCGACGACCACGGTCGCGCCCTGCTCCGCGCCGCGGGTGACGGAGTCGATCACGCGTCGGCGCGCGGCCTCGGTGACCACCGGGCCCATGTCGTTGCCGTTCTCGTCGCCGGGACCGACCTTGATCTCGGCCGCCTTGCGCTTGAGGATCTCGACCAGCCCGTCGCCCGCCGAACCGACGGCGACGCCGAGGGAGATCGCCATGCAGCGCTGACCGGCGGAACCGAACGCGGCGGCGGTGAGGTGGTTCGCGGCGTATTCGAGGTCGGCGTCGGGCAGGACGACGGCGTGGTTCTTGGCCCCGCCCAAGGCCTGCACGCGTTTGCCGGTGGCCGTCGCGCGTTCGTGGACGTACTTGGCGATCGGGGTGGACCCGACGAACGACACGGCGGCGATACCCGGGTGCCCGAGGATCGCGTCGACCGTGACCTTGTCCCCGTTGACCACGTTGAAGACGCCGTCGGGAAGACCCGCCTCGGCGTACAGTTCGGCGACCAGCCGGGACGCGGACGGGACCCGCTCGCTGGGCTTGAGCACGAAGGTGTTGCCGGTCGCGATGGCGATCGGGTGCATCCACAGCGGGACCATGATCGGGAAGTTGAACGGCGTGATGCCGGCGACGACCCCGAGCGGCTGCCGGAAGTCGTGCACGTCCACGTCCCGCGAGACCTGGTCGGAGAAGCCGCCCTTCAGCGCGTCGGCGATCCCGCAGGCGTACTCGACGATCTCGCGGCCGCGGACGATCTCGCCGCGCGCGTCGTCGATCACCTTGCCGTGTTCGGAGGAGATGATCCGCGCGAGTTCGTCCTCGTGCTTCACCAGCAGCTCGCGGAAGGCGAACATCACCTTGGTCCGCTGCGACAACGACGAATCGCCCCACGACTCGAAAGCCTTGCCCGCGGCCGCCACCGCGGTGTCCACATCGGACGGTTCCGCGAGGAGCACTTCCGCCTGCGGACGCCCCGCGGCCGGGTCGTAGACGAGAGCGGTGCGAGTGGAGCCCGCCGTGGTCGCGGTGCCGTTGATCCAGTGGTCGATGGTCTTCACTTGTCGTCCTCCACAGTGTTCACAGCAATCCGACGGCCGTGTCGACGGCCTTGGCGACGTCGCCGTCGTGCGGGTAGAGCAGGGACCGGCCGACCACGAGGCCCTGCACGGTCGGCAGCGCGAGCGCCCGTTGCCAGGCGGCGAACGCGGTGTCGGGATCCTTGACCTCGCCGCCCAGCAGGACGGCGGGCAACGTCGAGGCGGCCAGCACGCGTTCCATGTCCTCGACCACCGGCAGTTTCAGCCAGGTGTAGGCCGACGAGCGGCCGAGACCGGAGGCGATGGTGACCGAGCGGATCACGGCCTCGGGGGAGAGGTCGTTGCGGAGGCGGCCGTCGACCCAGTCGGCGAGGAACGGCTCGACCATCGCGATCAGTTTCCGGTCCGCGAGCTCGTTGATCGCCTTCGCGGTGTTCTCCAGGACGCTCGGCGTCGCCGGGTCGGTCAGGCAGATCCTGGTGAGCGTCTTGCCGCCGTCGAACCGCATCCGCTCGATCGCTTCGGCGTCGTAACAGGCGAACCGGTCGTCGATCTCGAAACTCGACCCGGCGAGGCCGGTGCGGTTCATCGAGCCGATGACGGTCTTGCCCTCGAGGGCGCCGAGGAGCAACAGGTCGTCGATGATGTCCGGCGTCGCCAGCACCCCCGTGACACCGGGCCGCTCCAGCGCCAGGCCGAGGCGATCCAGCAGCTCGCCGCGGTCGGCCATCGCGAGCGGGTCGGCGCCGACGCCGTTCGCGCCGCGCGCCGGATGGTCCGCGGCGATGATCATCGTGCGGCCCTTGTCGTTGAACGGCGATTTCGCCCGGACCCGGGTGGCCGCGGCCACCGCGATGGCCTCCGGATCGCGCACCCGTGCGGCGACTACCCGGCGTACTGTTTCGGACACCCGTTGTTCCTTCCGGCTCGCTTGGCCCTTCGACCATCGCAAGAGCCCGAAGACTTTGTCAAGACATACGGACATAAGGTCATAAGCCCGTCCGAGGTAAGCTCCGCGCATGAAGCCCTGGGCGCCCGGCGAGATCGTGGTGGATCCGAACGGCCCGGAGCCGTTGTACTCGCAGGTCGCCCGGCAGCTCGGCGCCGCGATCGAGGACGGCAGGCTGCCGAACGGAGCGAGGCTGGACAACGAGCTGGACCTGGCAGCGCGGCTGCACCTGTCACGGCCGACTATCCGCCAGGCGATCCAATCCCTGGTCAACCAGGGGTTGCTCGTCCGCAAACGTGGTGTCGGCACGCAGGTCGTCCGCACCAAGGTCGCCCGCCCGCTGCGGTTGAGCAGCCTCTTCGACGATCTCAGCGAACTCGGGGACAAGCCGGAGTCCGTCGTCCTGGTCAATCAGGTCGAGCCCGCCGGTGAGGAGGTGGCCGAGCGGCTCGAGACGCCAGGCCTGACCCACGTCCGGCGGCTGAAACGGGTGCGCTCGACCGGCGGCGAACCGCTGGCGATCATGAACAACCACCTGCCCGACGGCATCATCGACCCGGCCGACGACGAACTGCGGGACAAAGGGCTCTACCAGCTACTCCGGTCCGCGGGTGTCCGGCTGCACGCGGCCCAGCAGAACGTCGGCGCCCGGCAGGCGACCGAGGAGGACGCCGAGCTGCTGCACGAGAAGCCGGGGGCGGCGCTGCTCACCATGCGGCGCACCACCTACGACGACACCGGCCGGGTCGTCGAGTACGGATGGCACGTCTACCGCGCCTCGCGCTACTCGTTCAACCTTTCACTGACCAACAACGTCTGACGGTTCGCGTTCCAGGTCGGACTCCAGCGACGCGTACACCGACGGGCGGAACCTGCGCAGCCAGACGGCGAGCGCGAGCCCGGCCAGCGCGACGATCAGCAGCAGCCACGGCAGCAGCGGGACGACGCCGTTGCTGGATCCGGCGAGGGTCGGGAAATTGAGGATCGCCAGCGTCACGATGAGCCCGAGACCCACCGCGCCCAGCCCGGGGGCGAGCAGCGTCTTCACGATCCGGCGGTCCCGCGTCCGGCGGAAATGGACCAGGATCGCCACCGCCGCGAACAGTTGCAGGGTGAGAATGCCGAGGGTGCCGAAGCCGGTCATGCTCGCGGTGAGGTCGGCGACCGGGTCGAGTCCGGCGAGCCGGAACGCCACCGCCACCAGCGAACCGAAGGTCAGTTGCACGATCGAGGCGTAGCGCGGCGCGCCGTTGCGCGGGTCGGTCTTGCCCAGCAGCCGCGGCAGCACGCCGACCCGTCCCAGCGCGTAGAGGTAACGCGTGGCCGAGTTGTGCAGCGCCAGCAACGCCGCGAACAGGCTGACCACCAGCAGCAGCAACATCACCTTGGTCAAGGTGTCGCCGAGATACTCCTGGGCGACCGACTGCACCAGGTCGCCGGTCGAAAGGTGCGCGGCGGCCACGTCCTGCGCCTGCTCGGCGCCGATCGCGCTGACCACGGCCCAGGTCGTGAACGCGGCGAACACCCCGATGAACCCGATCGCGATGTAGGTCGCCCGCGGGATCGTCCGCTTGGGATCCTTGGCCTCCTCGCCGAACAACGCCGTCGCCTCGAACCCGATGAAAGCGTTGGCGGCGAACAACAACGCCAGTCCGCTTGCGCCCTGGAACATCACGGACGGGCTGAACGCGGCGAACGAGAAGCCGTGCCGGAACAACACGCTGAAGTCCATGATCAGCAGGATCGACACTTCGAGGATCAGCGAGACTCCCAGCACCTTGGCGCTGACAGCGATTCCGCGCCGGCTGAGCAGCAGGACCAGCACGACCGAAAGCGCGCTCCAGAAGAGCCAGTCGAGCTTCAGCCCGAAGACGGTGTCGATCGCGGTGGAGGTGAAGAACCCGCTCGTGCCGATCGCGCCCGCCACGAAACAGTTGTAGCCGAGCATCGCGATGAAACCGGCGACGAGACCCGGGGTCCGGCCCAACCCCTTGACCACGAAGGCATAGAAGCCGCCCGCGCTGGTGAGGACCTTCGACATCTGCGCGTAGCCGACCGCGAACAACAACAGGACGACCGTGGCCAGCAGGAACGCCGCGACCATCCCGCCGCCGTTCCCGACCGCGATGCCGATGGCCGCGATCACGACCATCCCGGTCAAGGGCGCGACCGCGGCGAGCACGAGGAAGACGATGCCTGGCACGCCCAGGACGTTCTTGGCGAGCGACGTGTCGTCTCGGCTCATTCGCTGCTCCTCTTGTTCGCTGGACGGCCAGTATGGGAGCGGACGGGGGCGCGGGCTTTGCCTTTGCGCGCTCGGCGCTTGTTCGCCAGTGCCCGGTCTCGGTGCTCGCCGGAGCGGTAGGTCTCGGGCCTCGTGAGTGATAAAGGTGGTTATTGAGGGGTAAGTCAAATGTGGCGTGACCGAGCCTCTGCGATGAAGGCCCCCTTCGCTGGCTTCAAGGCTGAGAGGCGGCCTTCGCGGCGTGGTTCCGGACCAGTCAGCGAGCACCAGTCGTTCCCCCGAGCGTCCACAGCGGACACTCTCTGGCGGCTGCATGTCCGGTTGGCGGCTATATGTGCGTTTGCAAGGGGGGTCGTGAGTGATAAAGAGGGTTAGAACGCGCTTTACCACTCACGACCCCTGTTGCAAAGCGTGCAGATGGGCATCAATCGGACACTCTCGACGCTGAGGACTCGGCGCGATCTGACTGCGAACACGACACGTTTGCCCTTCTCTTCAATAGAACCGTCCTTACCGCTCACGAGGCCGACTGTTTCCGCAGCTTTTCTTTCGCCGTGTCACATAAACGTGTGATAGCACAGGTGTTCGAACGGCGGTAATGTCGATGGTGGTTTCAACTGGTGAGTGCACCACCTCTAGTCTAGCAACACTTTGCTGAACGCTTCGATCGGCTTAAGCCAACCTAGTGTCTGTCGCGGCCGGTCGTTGAGTTCGTCTGCGATGGCATCGAGTTCGTCCTGTGAATATCCGGATAGGTCGGTTCCTTTGGGAAGGTACTGGCGCAGCAACCCATTGGTGTTCTCGTTGCTGCCGCGTTGCCAGGGCGAGCGCGGATCACAAAAATACACCGGCATGCCGGTGGTCATGGTGAACTTCCTGTGGCCGCCCATCTCGCCACCCTGATCCCAGGTGACGCTGTTCTTGAAAACGTCAGGCAAAGTGTTCATCTTGGCGGCCAGCCGCGGGGCAACGTTCTCGGCCGTGCGATCGTGAGGAATACGCACCAGCATGACGAATCGAGTGCGCCGTTCGACCAAGGTCGCGATCTGCGATTGATTGTTCGCGCCGACGATCAGATCGCCTTCCCAGAAGCCCGGCACGGCACGGTCCTCGGCCTCGGCCGGCCGCTCGCTGATCAGGACCATGTCCTTGATCTTGCCCCGCAGCTCCGCCCCTCGCGACCGGGCCCGTCGCTTGATCCTGCCTTGGCGCAACCCCTCGGCCACCTCTGCCCGCAACGTCCCCTTCGCCTGTACGAACAACGCCTGGTAAATCGCTTCATGTGACACCCAGCGAGAATGATCCATCGGATGGTCGAGCCGCAACCTGTACGCGATCTGCATCGGTGACCACTTTTTCCGCAACCCCTCATGCACCACGCGAGTCAGAAACGGCGATTTCAGCACCTTGCGTTCCTTTGGACGCTTCCGTAGTCGATCAGCCCGGCGCTGCGCAACCAACGGCGAATACGCCTCCCGTCCACCGTTGCGGTCAACCTCGCGGGACACCACCGAATGATCCCGTCCAATCCAGGCCCCGATCTCCCGAAACGACTTCCCCTGCCTCAACCCGAACGCGATCAATTCACGCTCCACCGACCGCAACGGAACACCACGCGACACGGCACACCCCTTCGCTACCCAGAACGATCATTATCCCAGCCGGTGCACTGACCATCTGAGCCCGTGGATGTTGTGGCCAGCGATGACAGACCCCAGACGACGCGCACCGAGTGGTGGCGTGTCGATACCGCGACGCTGCATGCCCGTAAACAGGAACTCGAAGTTCTGAAGCGGCAATTGGATGCTGAGCAGAACGCGATTCTCGCGGAAATCAATACTCGCGGGGTTCGTGGGTGTTCGGGTCATGCGACGTTGTCGGCGATGATTTTCGAGGACTTCCACGTTACGGGCAAGGAAGCGGATGCTCGCGCTGATCGGGTGTTGGCGTTGCATGCGGGTGTGGCGGTGGGTGGTGATCGGGTGCCACCCCTCGCGCCCCTGACCGCTGACGTCGCGACGGAGGGTGCGATCGGTGGTTCGCAGATCGACGCGATCATCCGCACCCTGGCGCGTATCCCGTCCTTCGTCCCGGAAGAAGACGTGCGAGGCGGAGAGAAAATCCTTGTGGATCTGGCCCGGCACGCCGGGCCTCGCACGATCGCCCAAGCTGGACGGAGACTCCTGGACAAGCTCGATCCGGACGGAAAAGAGCCTCGCGACGAGAACCCCAAAGACACCCGACCGGAGTTACGGTTCGTCAAGCACCGCAACGGCACCTTGGGTTTGAAGGGCACGCTCGATCTGGAGACCTACACACGGTTGAAGTCCGACCTGGATCCGATGGCCAAACCGCACAAGGCCATCGACGGCGTCCGCGACTCGCGCACCCAGGACGAACGCTACGGGGACGCCTTCACCGACTATGTGCGACTGAAGACCACGAGCCGCAACCTCCCCGGCCAAGCAGGCGAAGCCACCCACATCCTCGTCACCATGTCCTACGAAGACCTGATCAGTGACTTGGGTGAAGCCCATCTGGATCTGGTCGGGCCGATCAGCGCCACCGACGCCCGCATCCTCGCCTGCGACGCCCGCGTCCGACCCGGAGTCCTCGGCACCGCAAGCGAACCCCTCGACATTGGCCGCTCGAAACGAACGGTCTCACTCGCCCAGAAGTACGCACTCACCATCCGCGACGGTGGCTGCGCCTTCCCCGGCTGCGACATGCCCGTGCCGCGCTGTACAGCTCACCATATTGTTTTCTGGCGGCACCACGGCGAAACGAAAATCGACAACCTGGTCCTGCTGTGTACCAAGCACCATCGATTGATCCACCACAGTGAATGGAAAGTCCAGATCGCCCAAGACGGACTACCCGAGTTCACCGCCCCGGCCTACCTCGACCCCACCGGCGAACCGAGGCGCAACACCATGCACCTCAGGACATAGACCGACGCTGGGGTGCGATAGCCGAGGTCAACCGATTCGCCGGTCAAGCGTCTTGGTGGACAGCTGTGGCCATACCCCGGTCCTTCGCTCGAGCGTGCTCACCGTCAGTTGAGCCGTCGCGCGCAAGTCTTGCCGCGGGCGGAAATGGACGGTCGTCCCGGTCGTGCCGTCGTCGGCGACCGGGGTCAGGTCGGTGACCGGGTTTCCGTGTTCGTAGCGTTGGGTCCAGGAGCCGTTGTGGCGCCGGTTGGTATGCACGAGCCACTCGCTCAGCGCCGCGACGACGGACATCCCCCGGCGCGGGTGGCCGTCGGGAAGCAGCTGGGCGTCGGGGAAGTCGAAGAACCGCAGATCCTTCGTCGCCATGATCGGCTTCCTCACGGTTCGCCCCTGGTCGGTGACGTGAGTTTCGGTGCCTCGCCCGTTGTCCGCCACGGACACCGAGCCGTCGGGGTGCAGGGTGAGGGTGGATCGTCCGCCGCCGTTGCTCTCGGCTTCCTCGGCCGCGTAAGCGAGGACCTCGAGGATGAGATGTGCGACACCGCCCGGCGCGAATTCCGCCGGGTTCCGCCGAATCAGTGCCAGGTGCCCGGCATCGACGGCACTCGCCCAATCGTGCGTTGTGCTCTGCCGCGGAACTCCTGACGCGTCCATTCAGGAATTATCGTGGCTCAGGGAAAGAAGGCCATCGGTGCGGTCGTTCCAGAACCTCGATGGTCGCCTGGTCGACCAGGAAGTACTGCCCGCCGTCCTCCCGCGGGTTCGTATAGGCGGCCGTCGCGATCGACCGGCCGAAGTCGGCCATCACCGCGATGGGATAGCCGCCGTCGAAGATTTCGCCGTGCGCGGCCGTCGCGACGGTCCCGGTCTCGTACCAGGTGACGAAGTACTGTGCCGGCCCGGTTTCGAAAACGCGCAGCGTCGTCTCCTTCTGCCGGACGCCGGTGAAGTCGCCGGACACGCCGGTCCAGATCATCGTCGTCTTGTCCGCGTAGTGCTGCTCCAGCACGTTTCCCGAGCCGTAGTGGAAGTTCGCGCGCAGCCCGACGAGATCGTTGCTGAGCTGGTGGGTGCCGGTCACGGGGAAGAAGCGGACATCGAGTTCCACGGGCTGAACCTCCGGAAGGATCGCTGGTTCCGAAGGTTTAGCACCGGGGCCTGCGGGAATCGTTGTCCGGCAAGGCAGTCCTGTTGTCGGTGGACGCGGGGCTCAGCCGAACATGCCGGGCTGGTAGTCGCCAGCCGGGGTCCCGGCGATGACGTTGAGCCGGTTGTACGCGTTGATCGTGGCGACCAGGGAGATCAAGGCGCCGATCTGCTCGTCGTCGTAGTGCTTGCGCACCTGCGCCCAGGTGTCGTCGCTGACGCCGTGGTGCGCGTCGGAGATGCGGGTGCCCTCCTCGGTGAGCGCCAGCGCCGCGCGCTCCGCCTCGGTGAACACGTTCGCTTCCCGCCAGGCGGCGACCAGGTTGAGCCGCACCGAAGTCTCGCCGGCGTGCGCGGCGTCCTTGCTGTGCATGTCGGTGCAGAAGCCGCAACCGTTGATCTGGCTGGCGCGCAGCTTCACCAGTTCCTGGGTCGCGTGCGGCAGCGAGGACTCCTCGATCGGGCGGCTCGCGGCGCCGAGACGCTTGACGAACTTGAGGGCGACCTCGTTCTCGAACAGGTTGAAACGCGGTTCCATGATCTTTCCTCTCCGTCGGTTTCTGCACACATGACGATCCGGCCGGAGAGGTTGTGACAGCTTTCGGCGTGACGCCGGTCACCCGTGCAGGATGTCGGCGAGGAGCTCCGCGCCGTCGACGACGCGGGGGCCCGGCCGGTTGAAGTAGGCCGGGCCGTCCAGGATGTGTACGGCGGGGATGTCGTCCCAGCCTGGAAGGCCGGTCAGCAGGGGGAGCTCCGCCTCGGTCCGTTCCGGCGGGAAGCCGCAGGGGATGAGCAGCAGGATGTCGGGCCGTGCTTCGACGACGGCGTCCCAGGTGATCGGCCGGGTGTGTTCGCCCGCGTCGGCGAGCAGCGGGGTTCCGCCCGCCGCTTCGATCTGTTCGGGGACCCAGTGCCCGGCGGGCCAGAGTGGGTCGAGCCATTCGATGGCCGCCACCCGCGGGCGAGGCCGCCCCGCGACCCGGGCGCGGACAGCCGCCAGCCGCTCCTGAAGACGACGAGTCTCGGCGGCCGCCCGTTCGGGGACTCCCAGCACCTCGCCGAGTGTGGTCAAGCAGGTGAAGATGCCTTCCAGCGTTCGCGGTTCGAGGCTGACGACCCGGGTGTCGCCCTCCATGGCGCGCACGGTTTCGGAGACCTGCCGGTAGGAGATCGCGCAGACGTCGCAGAGGTCCTGGGTCAGCACGACGTCGGGTTCGGCGGCCGCCAGCAGTGCGGAGTCGAGGGAGTACAGGCCCGAGCCGCGATGCTCGCCGCCGACGGCCGCCGAGATCTCCCGGCTCGACAGCACGTCGTGGTCGATCGCGCTGCTCGTGACCACCGGGACGTCGTCGAGCGCGCCGGGCGGCCAGTCGCATTCGTGGGTCCGGCCGGTCAGCGACGGCAGCAGTCCGAGGGTCGCGACGAAGTCCGTCGCGGCGGGGAGCAACGAGACGATCCGCATCCGTCCACGGTAGGTGACCAGCGCATCCTGCACATCTGAGCGGGTCAAATGCGTGAAACTGCACTCTTGGAGCATTGACGTTGCACAAAACTGCACCTAACGTGACAGCTATTGCGCACAACTGGCACGGATGGGGAGTTCATGAGCGGGACCTTCATGGCGGCGGAGATCGCGAGCCAGCCCGGCTGCTGGCGGGACGCGGCGGCGCTGGCCTCGGCGAACAGTGATCTGCTGCCGCCGCCCGGCGCGCGGGTCGCGATCGTCGGCTGCGGCACGTCGTGGTTCATCGGCCAGGCGTACGCCGTCCTCCGCGAGTCCGCCGGGCTCGGCGAAACCGACGCCTTCGCCGCGTCGGAGTTCCCGGTGGGCCGCGGCTACGACCACGTGGTGGCGCTGACCCGGTCGGGTACGACCACCGAGGTCCACGCCCTGCTGGCGAAGCTGCGGGGCAAGACGCCGACCATCGCGATCACCGGGGTGCCCGGCGAGATCGAGAACGCCGCGGACACCATCGTCGACTTGTCCGTCGTGGACGAACGCTCGGTCGTGCAGACCCGCTTCGCCACCACGGCGCTGGCGATGCTGCGAGCGCACCTCGGCGAGGACCTGAACGCGGCCGCGGACCAGGCCGAACGTGTCCTCGCCGAACCGCTGCCCGACGAACTGATCACCGCGGAGCAGTTCAGCTTCCTCGGCACCGGCTGGTCGGTGGGCATCGCGAACGAGGCCGCGCTCAAGTTCCGCGAGGCCTGTCTGCTGTGGACGGAGTCGTACCCGGCGTGGGACTACCGGCACGGGCCGATCAGCATCAGCGAACCCGGCCGAGTGACCTGGATGTTCGGGCAGGCGCCGGACGGCCTCGCCGACGACGTCGCCCGCGCGGGCGGCCTGTTCGTCGAGAGCGGCCTGGACCCGCTCGCCGACCTCGTCCGCGCGCAGCGGGTGGCCGGGGCCATCGCCGCCCGCAAGGGGCTCGACCCGGACAACCCCCGCAGTCTCACCCGTTCCGTCGTCCTGACCTGAGGCCGCCGTGATCGTCACCGTCACGCCGAACACCGCGCTGGACGTCACGTACACAGTGGACGGTCTGCGGCCCGGTGAGGTGCACCGGGTGGGCGACGTGCGGAACCGGGCGGGCGGCAAGGGCGTGAACGTCGCCAGGGTGCTGCACGCGCTCGGCGCCGACGTCCGCGCGGTCCTGACCGCCGGTGGTGCGACGGGATCCGCCGTCGTGGCGGACCTCGCGGCGGTGGGGGTCGCCGCGGAGGCCGTCCCGATCGGCGGGGAAACCCGTCGCACCACCACGGTCCTGGCCGGCGACGGATCGGTCACGCTGCTCAACGAACCCGGCCCCAGGCTCACCGAGGACGAATGGCAAGCGTTTGCGACGGCCGTCCGCGCCCGGCGAGCCGACGTGCTCGTCTGCTCGGGCAGCCTGCCGCCGGGAGCCGGGGGATACGCCGGGCTGCTCGGCGCTTCACCGTCCATCTTGGACACTTCGGGTGAGGCGCTGATCGCCGGGCTCGCCGGGAAACCGTCCGTGGTCAAACCGAACGCCGACGAACTGCGCGAGGTCACCGGCCTGCGCGATCCGGTGGCCGCCGCGGCCGAACTCCGCAAGGCCGGGGCGGGCGCGGTCGTGGTCTCCCTCGGCCCCGAGGGGCTGCTGGCGGTGACCGGATCCGGCACCTGGCACGCGGTACCGTCCACGGTGCTGCGGGGCAACACCACCGGCGCGGGCGACGCCGTCGTCGCGGCGCTGGCACTGGGCCTGAGCAGGCGCGAGTCGTGGCCGGACATCCTGCGCCGGGCCGTCGCGCTGTCCGGCGCGGCCGTGCTCGGCCCGCTCGCCGGCGACGTCGACCTCACGCACTACCAAGCCGAACAGGGGCTGGTCGCCGTGCGCGCCCGCCCGGATTAGGAGACGTCATGCCTCTGGTGGGAACCGGGGAGATCGTCGGTGCCGCCGCGGCGGCCCGGCACGGCTGCGGCGCGTTCAACGCGATCCAGCTCGAACACATCACCGCGATCATCGACGGCGCCGCCGCGGCGAAAGCGCCGGTGATCGTGCAGCTGAGCCAGAACGCCGTGAAGTACCACGGCTCACTGGCGCCGGTCGGCACGGCGGCGCTCGCCGCGGCCAGGGGCGCCGTCACCCCGGTCGCGGTGCATCTCGACCACGCCGAGTCGGCCGACCTCGTCCGCGAGGCCGTCGCGCTCGGCTTCGGGTCCGTCATGTTCGACGCGTCCAAACTGGACTACGCCGACAACGTCCGCGCGACGCGTGAAGTCGCCGCGTACTGCCACGACCATGGAGTGTGGGTCGAGGCCGAACTCGGTGAGGTCGGGGGAAAGGACGGTGTCCACGCGCCCGGCGCGCGCACCGATCCGGACGAGGCGGCGGAGTTCGTCGCCTCCACCGGTGTCGACGCGCTGGCGGTGGCCGTCGGCAGTTCGCACGCCATGCTCACCCGTGACGCCGCGCTGGACTTCGAGCTGATCGCACGGCTCCGGGAACGGGTACCGGTGCCGCTGGTGTTGCACGGCTCGTCGGGCGTGCCCGACGACGGGCTGGCCGAAGCGGTACGGGCCGGGATGACGAAGATCAATATCGCCACTCAGCTCAACAAGGTGTTCACCGCGGCCGTCGCGGACGACTGGCGCGCGCATCCCGAGCGTGTCGACCCGCGGAAGTACCTCGGCGCCGGGCGTGCCGCGGTCGCCGTCGAGGTGCGGCGGCTCTTGGGAGTGCTCAAGCTTGATCATGTTGAACCGGTCAAGGTGACGATTGAGCAGAGTTTGCGCGATTGAGTGTTGACATGTGCGTGAAACCTCACAAAACTGCGCAAGAACAAGCAGAACTTGTGTGATCTTCGATCCAGGTGGTGGCGGATGCGGGTAGGCAGGCTCACGGCATTGACGGCAGGGGCGGCGCTCCTGCTCGCGGGATGCGGCGGCGGGGACACGGCCGGTGGCACCGGCGAGAACGCGCTTCCGGGCGTCGATCAGTTCCTCAACGCGCCTTGTCCGGAGGCGGCGGTGAAACCCGCGACGGACAAGGAGTTCACGTACTGGTCCATGTGGACGGCCGACGAGCCGCAGGGCAAGGTCCTGCAGAAGGCCTTCAAGTGCTTCACGGAGAAGACCGGCGTCAAGGTCGACGTGCAGTGGCTGGGCCGCAAGGCCTACACGCAGAACCTGGTGCCCGCGCTGAACACCGACGCGGTGCCGGACCTGTTCGACCAGGACGTCAGCAAGGTCGGCGCGGCGATCATGACGCCGGGCGGCACGCAGAGCGTCGACGACGTCTTCGCGATGAAGGTCGGTGAGGGCGACAAGACCGTCAAGGACGTGCTTTCGCCCAGCTCGTACGACTTCCCGCAGAACAAGGACCGCGAGGGCCACAACTTCATGGTCCCGTACACGATCCAGTCGAGCGCCTGGTGGTTCAACAAGGACACCGCGGGCGACATCCAGCAGCCGAAGACGATGGACGAGCTGATCGGCCTGTTCGACAAGGCGAAGACCGACGGCAAGGCCGCCATCAGCCTCGACGGCGACATCCCGTTCTACAACATGTACTACTACACCCAGCTCGCCGAGCGGTACGTCGGCGCGGGCGGGCTCTACAAGGCGGCGACCGACAAGACCGGCCAGGCGTGGAAGACCGAGCCCGGTTTCCTCAAGGCCGCCACCGAAACCGCGAAGCTGCCCAAGCACTTCATCGACGGCTGGGACGCGGCGAAGTTCCCGCAGGTGCAGCAGCGCTGGGCCGACGGCGACTCCCGCTTCCTCTACGTCGGCAGCTGGGCGCCGAGCGAGACCCGCGAGTACCTCGACAAGCAGGGCTCCGGGACGAAGATCAACTACGGCTCGTTCCAGTTCCCGATGCCCGCGGGCGCCACGCACGACACCGTCGAGCAGATGTCGATCGGTTTCTCGGTGACCAAGAAGGCCAAGCACGCCGAGGGTGCCAAGGCGTTCATCGCCTACTTCCTCAACAAGGACCTGCTTTCCGGGATCCCGGCGGTGGCCGACAACCTCGTGCCGCGCGCCGACCTCGCCGTGCCGGACGACCTCAAGCAGGTCAAGGCCGCGCTGGACGACCCGAAGAAGGAACACGTCCTGCAGTACGACGGCATCGACGGGATCGCCGGCGGCAAATGGCAGACCGACGTCTTCGACCCGGCCGACATCGCCCTGCTGAAGGGGCAGATCACCCCGGAACAGTTCGTGGACCAGCTCGCCACCAAGGGCGCTGAGTTCTGGAAGAACCAGGGCTGATGGCCACGGTCACGACCAAGTCGGCCCGGCCCTTGAAGGCCGGGGCCCACTTGCACCGCAAGAAACGGCTGTTCTGGCCGTTCGCGGCGCCGGCGCTGGCGCTGTACCTGGCCTTCCTGGTGCTGCCGACGATCGCGACCGTGGTGCTGAGCTTCACCAGCTGGGCCGGTGCGGGGGACACGCCGAAACCCAACGGCGTCAACAACTACACGCAGATGGTGTCGAGCGACTCGTTCCAGTACGCCTTCGGCAACACGCTGATCTACGTGTTCCTCGGCGGGATCGGCACGTTCGCGCTGGCGTTCCTGTTCACCATGGTGCTGCGGGACATGAAGGGCGGGAAGACCGTCCGCGCCATCCTGTTCTTCCCCAACATCGTGGCGCCGGTGGCGCTCGGGATGTTCCTCGGCTTCGTGTTCAAGTACCAGCCGGGGAAACAGGGGCTCGCGAACTACGTGATGGAGAGCCTCGGCGCGGACGCGGCGAAGTTCCTCGCACCGTCCAATGTGACCGGTGTGGTGACGGCGTCGCTGATCTGGGCCAGTTCGGGTTTCTACATCACCATCCTGATGGCCGCCGTCGACCGCATCCCGCCGTATCTCTACGAGGACGCGGAACTGGGCGGCGCGTCACCGTGGCAGAAGTTCCGCAACATCACGCTGCCGATGACCTGGGACGTCGTCGGCGTCGCCGGGGTGCTGTGGACGATCAACGCGCTCAAGATCTTCGAGCTGGTGTTCGTGCTGGCCGGGCCGGGCACCTACGCCCCGCCCAACGAGGCGTGGACGCTGGGGATCTACGTGTTCGACCGGACCTTCGGCTCGAACGGTACCCCGGACTTCGGCGCCGCCTGTGCCTGCGCGGTGGCGATGATCGCGCTGGTGTCCGTGCTCGTCGTCCTGCTCCGTCGTTTGATGCGCCGTGACGCGATCCAGTTCTGAGGGAGACGAAATGTCCGTCACCGACGTCGAGGCGCCCGCGCGCCCGCCGGCGAAACCGGTGCGCAAGCCACCGCGCAAACCTCGTCCGGCACCCGGCTCGAAACGGTTCAGTCCGTTGCGCGTCCTGGGTTCCACGATCGTCTGGCTGTTCACCGCGGGCAACATCCTGGTGCTGTACTGGCTGCTCACCGCGTCGTTCAAGACACCGGTGGAGATCTTCACCAAGCCGTTCGCCCTGCCGTACCAGTGGTTCAAGAACGGCAAGCCGTTCCGGAACTTCGTCTACGCCTGGAACAACGCCGGTTTCGGTGACGCGGTACTGACCACCGTGGTCCTGGTCGGGCTCGCGACGGTCGTGACGGTCGCCGTTTCGGCACCCTGCGCGTACGCCCTGACCCGGCTCGGTGTCCGCGGCTCCGGTCCGATGACGAACGTCGTCGCGATCGGCATGGGCGTGCCGTTCCAGACCGTGATCATCCCGCTGTTCGTGGTGCTGAGCAAAATCCACCTGGACAACGAGTACGGCCTGTTCGTGCTGTACGTGGCGCTGTCCATCCCGTTCACGGTGTTCCTGATGACCGGCTTCTTCCGGTCGCTGCCGGACGAACTGGAGGAGGCCGCCGCGCTCGACGGCGCTTCGCCGATGCGCACGTTCTTCTCGGTCATGCTGCCGCTGACGCGCGGCGGCATGATCACCGCGCTGACACTGAACGCCATCGGCCTGTGGAACGAGACGCTGCTGGCGATCGTGTTCCTCAAGGACCAGGCGCACTTCACGCTCTCCCGCGCGCTCTTCACCTTCTACGGGGCCGCGAGCTACCAGTCGGAGTACGGCGGCCTGATCGCCGGGGTGGCGATCGTCGTGCTCCCGATGCTGGTGCTCTACCTCGTACTCGCCCGCCGGATCATCACCGGCCTGACCCTCGGCGCCGGAAAGTAGGACCTGATGGCCACCGTGACCTTTTCCGACACCACCCGGTTCTACGCCGGGGTCGAACGCCCGGCCGTCGACGGCCTCGACCTCGAGGTCGCCGACGGCGAGTTCCTCGTCCTGGTCGGCCCGTCCGGCTGCGGGAAGTCGACCACGCTGCGGATGCTCGCCGGGCTGGAGGGCGTCGACGACGGCTCCATCCACATCGGCGACCGCGACGTCACCGAACTGCCGCCGAAGGACCGGGACATCGCGATGGTGTTCCAGAACTACGCGCTCTACCCGCACATGACGGTGGGGGAGAACATCGGCTTCCACCTGAAGCTGGCCAAGATGCCCAAGGCCGAACGCGAACGCAAGGTGCGCGAGGCCGCGGCCGTGCTCGACCTGACCGAGTACCTGGACCGCAAACCCGCGAAGCTGTCCGGCGGGCAGCGGCAGCGGGTGGCGATGGGCCGGGCGATCGTGCGCGAGCCCAGCGTGTTCCTGATGGACGAGCCACTGTCCAATCTGGACGCCAAACTCCGGGTGCAGACGCGGACCCAGATCGCGTCCCTGCAGCGGCGGCTGGGCATCACGACGCTCTACGTCACGCACGACCAGGTCGAGGCGATGACCATGGGCGACCGGGTGGCCGTGCTGAAGGACGGGATCCTGCAGCAGTGCGACACCCCCGTCGGGCTGTTCGCGCGGCCGGTCAACGTGTTCGTCGCCGGGTTCATCGGCTCACCCGCGATGAACCTGCTGGAGACCACCGTGGACGCCGACGGTGCCGTCGTCGGCGGGACCCGGCTGCCGTTGACCCCGGCACAGCGGTCGGCGCTGACCGGTCCCGGCATCGTCGTCGGCGTCCGGCCCGAGGGCTGGACGATCGGCGACGGCGGTTTCGAGGCCGTCGTCGAGGTCGTCGAAGAACTGGGCAGCGACCAGTACCTCTACTGCCGGGACGGCGACCGCGTGCTGACGGTCCGCACCCCGGGCATGGCGCCGTGGCAGCGTGGCGAGCAGATCTCGCTGGCCCCGCAGCCGGGTTCGGTGCACCTCTTCGACGCCGCCACCGGTGACCGGCTCCCGGACGCATGACCCGCCTGTACCGCACCGGGCTGGTGCTTCCGGCGGCCGAGCTGGGACCGGAGAACCCGTTGCCACCGCTCCGGAAACCGGAGGCGGTGGCCAAGGTGTCCAATGTGGACGAACTGCCGCCGGATCTCGCGGAGGGCGTCGGATACGGCCGCCTGGACACCACGTTGCCGTGTCTGCTGCAGGACGGTTACACCCGTGAGCGCGTCGAACGCGAGCTCCCGGCGTTGGTGCTGGAGAACGACAAGCTCCGCGCCACCGTGCTGCCTTCGCTGGGCGGGCGGCTGTACTCGCTGGTCCACAAGCCGTCCGGACGCGAGCTGCTCTATCGCAACCCGGTGTTCCAGCCCGCGAACCTCGCCCTGCGGGACGCGTGGTTCGCCGGTGGCGTCGAGTGGAACCTCGGCAGCACCGGCCATACGACGCTGACCTGCGAGCCGATGTTCGCCGCGGAGATCGAGGGCCCGGACGGCACGCCGGTGCTGCGGCTGTGGGAATGGGAACGGACCCGCGACCTGCCTTATCAGGTCGACTTCTGGCTGCCCGAAGGCTCGGACCAGCTGCTCGTGGCGGTGCGGGTGCGGAATCCGCATCCCTACGACGTCCCGGTGTACTGGTGGTCGAACATCGCGGTGCCGCAGAACGAGGGCACCCGGGTACTGGCTCCCGCGACACAGGCCTGGCACTACGGCTATTCGGGGCGGCTCGATCTGGTCGACGTCCCCGGCGAGCTGACGTACCCGGCCCGCGCCGAGGCCGCGGCGGACTACTTCTTCGAGGTGAACGGAAGACCGTGGGTCGCGGCCGTGGAGGAGGACGGGACGGGGCTGGCGCAGCTGTCCACCGACCGCCTGCGCGGACGGAAGCTGTTCCTGTGGGGCGAGTCCGCCGGCGGACGCCGCTGGCAGGAGTGGCTGGCGCCCGGGGCGGGCGGCTACCTGGAGATCCAGGCCGGACTGGCCCGGACCCAGCTGGAGCACCTGCGGTTGCCACCGGGGGAGGGCTGGGACTGGCTGGAGGCCTACGGTCCGGTCACCGCGGATCCGGCGACGGTGCACGGGGAAGACTGGACGGCGGCGCGTGAAGCCGTCGCAGCCGGTCTGCCGTCGGCGGAGCTTCTGGACGAGTACCACGACGCCTGGCGGAAGATCGCCGACGTCACCCCGGAATCCTTCCTGGCCACCGGCTCCGGCTGGGGTGCGCTGGAGATCCGGCGGGCGCCGATGTGCCTGCCCGGCACACCGTTCCCGGACGAGTCCCTCGGGCCGGACCAGGAGCCGTGGCTCGCGTTGCTCGACGGAACGCCGCCGGACGGGGATCCGCTCGCCGTCCCGCCGTCGACGCTGGTGAACCGGTACTGGGCGGATCTCATGGAGTACGCCCCGAAGAACTGGCTGACCTGGTATCACCGCGGCGTCGCGCACTGGGCGGCCGGACGGCAGTCGGACGCGGTCGGCGCCTGGCGCGAGTCCGTCTCGGCGAACGAGAATCCTTGGGCGCTGCGGAATCTCGCGGTCGCCACGGCCGGGCACGAAGCCGCCTGGCTGTACCGGCGGGCGGTGGCCCTCGCGCCGTCGCTGCGCCCTCTGGTCGTGGAGGCGATCGCGGCGCAACTCGCCGCGGGGCTCCCGGACGAAGCGGGCGAGCTGCTCGACGGGCTGCCCCAGGAGGGGCGGATCGCCCTGCTGGCCGCCCGGACCCACCTCGCGCGAGGTGATCTCGCCGCGGCCAAGGCCGTGTACGACACGGGTTTCGAGGTCGCGAACCTCAGGGAAGGGGAAACGTCTCTTTCGGACACCTGGGCGGCGGTTTCCGACGAACCGCTGCCGGAACACCATGACTTCCGGATGAAGTGAGCGGCCGGGCCACTCGACCGGCGTGCCGCTCGCGGCGGACAACCGCGATGCAGCATACTGCTCGAAACAGTGGCCAACAGCGCAACGTCATGCGCGATAGGCCGCAGCGAGCTAGGAGTGGCGCGGATGGCCCGGCACGAACGGCTGAGCACCCTGCTGGACCTGCTGGGGCAGCGGGAAAAGATCGACGTCGAGGACGTGGCCGAGGAGTTGAACGTCTCCGCGGCCACCATCCGGCGCGACCTCGACCACCTGGCGGAACAGCAGTTGCTCACCCGCACCAGGGGTGGCGCGGTGGCCAACGATCTCGCCTACGACCTGCCGTTGCGGTACAAGACCGCGCGGCACGTGCCCGAGAAGCAGCGGATCAGTGTCGCCGCGGCGGCGCTCGTGGCGCAGGGCATGGTGGTCGGCCTCAACGGCGGGACCACCACGGCCGGGGTCGCGCGGTCGCTGGCGACGCGGTCGGATCTGGCGGGCCTGCGGGATTCGCCGGGGTTGACGGTGGTCACCAACGCGCTGAACATCGCGCACGAACTGGCCGTGCGGCCGCATGTGAAGATCGTGGTGACCGGCGGGGTCGCGCGCCCGCAGTCGTTCGAGCTCAGCGGTCCGCTGGCGACGCGGGTGCTCAGCGAACTGACGATCGACCTGCTTTTCCTCGGTGTCGACGCGTTCGACGCCGAGGCCGGCGCCTTCGCGCACCACGAGGGCGAGGCGAGTATCAACCGGCTGATGGTCGAGCGGTCGGAACGCGTCGTCGCGGTCGCCGACGGTTCGAAACTGGGCCGCCGCGCGTTCGCACGGATCTGCTCGACGCCGCAGGTGCACGCCCTGGTCACCGATTCCAACGCCGACCCGAAGGTGCTGCGTGCCTTCGAGGCCGCGGGGGTCGAGGTCCAGGCCGTCTGACCCGGCCGCTCCCGAGTGTCAGGAAAGGGGCTTTCAGGACGATTCTGTCCTGAAAGCCCCTTTCCTGACGTCCGGGGCAGGAAGACTCCTTGCCGCATAAGGATCTTCGAACGACCCGACGAAAGTCGGCAGCACCGCTTCGGCGGATGACTTTGCGCGAACCGTGCGCTATACAGAGACCATATTGCGTATTCATGCGCGAAAGGTGTCTTGAATGAGCAGAGTTGCGCAATCCCTGAGTTGTTTGGCCGCAGTGGCCCTTCTCGGACTTTCCCCGGTCCTCGCCCACGCCGATCCGGCCGCGGCGGCGTCCGGCAAGCTGGGCGACCTGACCGGGATCTCCGCCGAAGGCCCCACGGTCACCCTGAAATCGGGAAGCGCCGCCGTGCGCGTCAGCTTCCCGGCCGAAGGCGCCGTCCGCGTCTGGCTGGCGCCGGACGGCACGTTCATCGATCCGGCCGGGAGTAAGATCGTGCTGCCGCGCACGGGCGACCCGGTCACGCCGAAGAGGACCGACAAGGGGGACTACTGGGCGGTTTCCACGGGCAAGGCGACGCTGCGGGCGTACAAGCACCCGATGCGGCTCGCGTTGTACGACGGCGCGGACCGCAAGCGGCTCTGGGAGGAGTCGGCGCCGCTGTCCTGGACCGACAAGACGACAACGCAGACCCTGGCGCGGACGGCGGCCGAGCAGTTCGTCGGCGGCGGTGAGCAGAACGGCCGGTTCAGCCACCGTGACCAGACGATCCGGATCTTCGCCGACTACAACTGGGACGACGGCGGGGCACCGAACTCGCAGCCGTTCTACGCCTCCACGGCGGGATACGGCGTGCTGCGCAACACCTTCGCGCAAGGCACCTACGCCTTCACCGAGCCGGTGCGCACCACGCACGACGAGCGCCGCTTCGACGCGACCTACGTGGTCGGCGACGGGCTCAAGGACGTCATCACCGGCTACACCGATCTGGTCGGAAAGCCTTTCCTGCCACCGCTGTACGGGCTCGAACACGGTGACGCCGACTGCTACCTGCACAACGCCAACCGCGGCGAACGGCACACGCTGGACGCGGTGAAGGTCGCGGAGGGGTACACCGAGCACGGGATGCCCAACGGCTGGATGCTCGTCAACGACGGCTACGGCTGCGGGTACGAAAACCTCCAGCAGACGGGCGAAGGACTGCGCAAGAACGGGATGCAGCTCGGGCTGTGGACCGAGAACGGCGTGCCGAACCAGGTCGAAGAGGTCAAGGCCGGGGTCCGGGTCCGCAAACTCGACGTCGCGTGGGTCGGCCCCGGCTACCAGTTCGCGCTGGACGCGTGCGACACCGCGCACAAGGGCATCGAGGACAACAGCGACGCGCGAGGGTTCGTCTGGACGCCGGTCAGCTGGGCGGGCGCGCAGCGCTGCGGCGTGCTGTGGAGCGGCGACCAGGCCGGCTCCTACGACTACATCAAATGGCAGATCCCGACCTACGCCGGTGCCACGACCTCCGGTATCGCCTACAACACCGGCGACATCGACGGCATCTTCGGCGGCAGCCCGCAGACCTACGTCCGTGACCTGCAGTGGAAGTCGTTCCTGCCGGTCTCGATGACGATGGACGGCTGGGCCGCGTCGGACAAGCAGCCGTGGCGGTACGGCGAACCGTTCACCTCGATCAACCGCAAGTACCTGCTGCTCAAGGAGCGGCTGCTGCCCTACACCTACAGCCATTCGGTGGAGGCGCACCGGACCGGCGTCGGCCAGGTTCGCCCGCTCGCGCTCGAATACCCCGACGACCCGAACGTCTGGGGCGAGAAGGCGAAGTACGAGTTCCTGTCCGGCAAGGACTTCCTGGTCGCGCCGGTGTACGAGAACTCCACCGTCCGCAACGGCATCTACCTGCCGAAGGGCACGTGGGTCGATTACTGGAGCGGCAAGACCTACACCGGACCGACCACTGTGGACGGTTACGACGCGCCGCTCGACACCCTGCCGCTGTTCGTCCGCGCCGGGGCCGTGGTCCCGATGTGGGCCGAGGGCACGAAGTCGTGGCAGACCCGGGACAAGGGCGTGCTCGACCTCGACGTCTACCCGCAGGGCAAGGGCTCGTTCACGCTCACCGAAGACGACGGCGTGACCAGGGCGTACAAGAACGGTGACCAGGCCAAGCAGACGTTCACCGTGGACGCGCCGAAGTCGGGTCTGGGCACGGTGACGGTCGGGATCGGCGCCGGTTCCGGTTCCTACGCAGGGAAGCCCGCGTCGCGGAACTATCAGCTGACCGTCCACACGGGAAGCAAGCCCGCGACCGTACTGGCCGGGACCTCGATCCTGCGGCAGTACGGCAGCAAGGCCGAACTGGACGCGGCACCGTCGGGCTGGTGGTTCGATCCGGCGACCGGCGGGGTCGCGCGGGTCAAGACCGGCAAGATCGGCGCCGGTGACCGCCAGGACGTCCGGCTGTTCGGCACGAGCGCGGTCGGCGGGATCTTCCCCGAAGACCGCAATGGATCGGTCGCGCTGTCCGTCCCGGCGGTCGCCGGGCCCGGGCAGACCGCGACGGGCACGCTGAGCTTCACCAACGGCACGCCGCTCCCGGTGCGGGACGTCAGCTTCTCCTTGCCCGCCAACGGCTTCCGCGCCGAGATTCCCGCCGGCCCCCGGTTCGTGATGCCCGGCCAGACCGTGAAGGTCCCGGTGAAGGTGACGCCGGACGCGGGGATCAAACCGGACGACTACCAGCTCACCGCTTCGGCGTCGTACAAGGCGCGGCTGGGGGAGAACCGGGTGACCGACTCGGTGACGGTCACCGTCCCGCACGGTTCGCTGGCCGCGGCCTACGGCAACGTCGGCGTCACCGACGCGGCTCACGTCGCGGTGGGGGACATCGACGGCGGTGGCAGCAGCTTCCGCGCCGAAGGCCTGGCCGAAGCCGGGCTCAAACCCGGTGCGGGCTTCACCGCCCTCGGTGCCCAGCTGACCTGGCCGAAAACCGGCGCGGGCGAAAAGGACAACGTCCTCGCGTCCGGCCAGACGGTCGCGGTGCGGGGAACGGGCTCCAAACTGGTGCTGACGGGAACCGGCACGGGCACGGCGAAGGGCGCGGTCGTCGTCCGCTACGCCGACGGAAGCACGAGCCAAGCCGAACTCGGGTTCCCCAACTGGTGCTGCGCCGATCCCGCCCAGTACGGCGCGACGACGGTGGCGACCGTGCTGGGCAAGAACACCCGCACCGGGGCGGCGTATCCGACCACGCCGTACCGGGTCTTCGCGAACTCCGTCCCGCTGACCGCGGGCAAGGAGGTCGTCGCGGTGACGCTCCCCTCGAACAGCGCGATGCACGTGTTCGCGGCGGGAATCGGTTAGCTCTCGTGAGTGGTAAGGACGGTTCTAACCGTCCTTACCACTCACGACCCCCGCATGGGCGGCCCGCGCTCAGGCCGCCACCGGTGTCCACAGTGAGTCGATGGTCCGTTCGGCTTCGGCCTGGCTGGCGTCGGCCAGCGGGATCAGGTCCGCCATCGCCGGGTTGACCTTCGCCAGGGTCAGCTCGGCGGTGACGAACCGCGGTTCGAGTCCGGTCATGGACACGCCGTGCGTGATCCAGCTCTGGGCGTGGTCCCAGCCCTCGCGCGGGGTCCCTTCGCCGTAGCCGCCGCCGCGCGAGGCCAGGACGATGAAGTCCCGCCCGCCCAGCAGGCCCTCGCGGGTCTCGGCGTCGATCGAAAGCCCGGGCACGATCAGGTGGTCCACCCAGGACTTGACCGTGCTCGGCGCCCCGAAGTTGTAGAGCGGCAGGCCCAGCAGGATGGTGTCGGCGGCCTTGACCTCGTCGATGAGCGCGGTGATCAGCCGCCAGGCTTCGGCCTGCTCCGGGGTGTGCTGTTCCGGAGGTGCCGACCTGGCCGCGTTGCTCGCCGCGTCGAAATGGGGCAGCGGTTCGGCGCCCAGATCGCGGTAGGTGACGGTGCCCTCCGGATGCGCCGCGCGCCAGGCCGCGGCCGCCCGCGCGGTGAGACGGCGGCTGGCCGAGTGCTCGCCCGTGATGCTCGAGTCGATGTGCAGCAGATGCGTCATACTGATTATCTTGCACAGATAGTTTGTGTAACGCAAACCATTGATGCTGTGATGGCCATTATGTGGGAACGTACACTTGACGAGTGTCCGAACTTCCGGTCGTGAACCAGCCCCCGCATCGCTGCGGTGCGCTGCTCGACCACGTCACCCGCCGGATCCGGCTGCGCAGCGAGTCGGTCCTGGCCCCGCTCGGCCTGCGGCCGCGGCATCTCGTCGCGCTGACCGTGCTGCGCGATCTCGCGGGTTGCTCGCAGCAGGACCTCGCGAAGACGCTGGAGATGGACAGCACGAACGTCGTCGGCCTGCTCAACGACCTCGAGTCGGCGAACCTGATCGAACGACGGCGCTCACCGGAGGACCGGCGGCGGCATATCGTCGAACTCACCGACGTCGGCGCCAAGCAGCTCGCCAAGGCGGAGTTCGCCCTCGCCGGAGTCGAGGACGATGTGCTCGGCGCGCTGGACGTCGATCAGCGCGAGGCGCTGTACAACCTGCTGTACCAGGCGACCAGCCGGACCGAGACCGGCGCCTGCGTCGAAGCCGCCCACATCGACGATTGCTGATCAGCGGTAGGCCGAACCTGGGATAATCCCCGGGTGAGAGACGCGAGGAGAAGTCTGACGGCCGCCCTGACTGTTCTCCTGCTCGCCGGCTGCGCGGGCGGCGAACCTCAGCAGCCGCCCGCCAAACCCGTCTACGACCTGCCCGCGCGGGAGGTCCGGCCGGACGAGACCGCGCTGCACCTGCCGCCCGCCCTCAACGGCGAGACCGAGTTCTCGCTGATCGGGCTGGCCGCCGGACTTCCCAGCCTCAGCGGCAGTCATACCGAGTTCGAGGCGAAGGGCCAGTTCGTCCGGCTCCGGCTGGTGGTGACCGGAAAAGGCGTGTCCGGAATCGTCTTCGACACCCGGCGCCAGCAACTCGTCACCGATTCCGGCGCCGTGATCGCGGTCGACAACCAGGCCATGACGATCAAGCGGCAGCCCGACAAGTTCGAACTGGGACGCGGCGTCCGGGTCGAGTTCGACCTCTACTTCGATCTCCCCAAAGCGGCGAAACCCTTGGTACTGCGGGCTTTCGGTGGCCCGACGTTGACCGACATGAAGAACCTCACCGGCACCGACATCAAGCTGGCATAGCTGTGTCCAACAAAGAGAGGGGCCCCGCCGCGGAAGCGACGGGGCCCTTCCCGAAAAGGCGTCAGACGCCGAGGTCGCCACCGAGGTAGGCGGCCCGCACCTGCGGGTCGTCCAGCAGCTCGGCACCGCGGGCGCTCTTGACCACTGCACCGGTCTCCAGCACGTACGCGCGGTCGGAGAGCTTCAGCGCCTGCTGCGCGTTCTGCTCCACCAGCAGGACCGTGGTCCCGCGCTTGTTGATCTCGCGGATGATGTCGAAGATCTGCGCGATCAGCATCGGCGCCAGGCCCATGGACGGCTCGTCGAGCAACAGCACCTTGGGCTTGGTCATCAGCGCGCGGCCGATGGCGATCATCTGCTGCTCGCCACCGGACATCGTGCCGCCGAACTGGGTCTTGCGTTCGTTCAGCCGCGGGAACAGCTCGTAGACCTCGTCGAGGTCGGCCTTCAGGTCGTCCTTCCGGGTGTAGGCACCCATCAGGAGGTTCTCCTGCACCGTCATCCCGGGGAACACCCCCCGGCCTTCCGGTGACTGGCCGATCCCGAGCTCGACCCGCTTGTGCCCGGGGGTCTTCGAGATGTCCTTGCCGTCGAAGAGGATCCGGCCGCTGGTCAGCGGACGCAGGCCCGAGATCGTCTTCAGCGTCGTGGTCTTGCCCGCACCGTTGGCCCCGATGAGCGAAACGATCTCGCCCTCGCCGACCTCGATGCTCATTCCCTTGAGCGCGGCGATCTTCCCGTAGTGGACGTTGATGTCCTGAACCTCAAGAAGCATCTTCCGCCACCCCCAGGTAAGCCTCGATCACCTTTTGGTTGTTCTGCACCTCGTGGGGGAGCCCTTCTGCGATCTTCTGGCCGAAGTCGAGCACGGCCAGCCGGTCGGCGATCTGCATGACCAAGCCCATGTCGTGCTCGATGAGCAGCACGGTCCGGCCGTCATCACGGATCTTGCGGATCAACTGCTGCAACGAGTTCTTCTCCGCCGGGTTCATGCCGGCGGCGGGCTCGTCGAGCAGCAGCAGCTTCGGATCGGTCGCGAGCGCACGCGCGATCTCCAGACGGCGCTGGTCGCCGTAGGAGAGGTTCTTCGCGGTGTTGTGCTCGACCCGTCCGATGCCGACGAAGTCCAGCAGTTCCCTCGCCAGTTCCCGGCCGCGCTTTTCTTCCTTACGGTGCCTGGGCAGGCCCAGCGTCGCGGTGATCGCCCCGGTCTTGTGCTGTGAGTCGGCACCCACCATCACGTTCTCCAGCGCCGACATGTTGTGGAACAGCCGGATGTTCTGGAACGTGCGGGCGATCCCGGCCTTGTTGACCTTGAAGCGCTTCATCCCGTCGACCTGGCTGCCGTTGAAGAGCACCTGGCCTTCGGTCGGCTGGTAAACGCCGGTGACCACGTTGAACACCGTGGTCTTGCCCGCGCCGTTCGGCCCGATCAGAGCGAAGATCTCGCCCTGGTTGATGGAGAGGTTGACTTCCTTCAAGGCCGTGACGCCACCGAAGCGCATCGTCACGTTGTCGAATTCGAGCAACGCGCTCATTTCGTCACCTCCGCCGAAGCCTCGGAATCCGGACCCGCGACTTCGGCGCCCATGGCACCCATCCCGCCCGTTCCTTCTCTTAGTTCCGCCTTGCGTTGCCGCGACGGCAGCAGACCCTCCGGCTTGAGCGCCATCATCAGCACGAGCACGCCACCGAAGACCAGGATCCGGTACTCGGCGAAGTCACGGAACCGTTCTGGGAGCCAGGCGACCAGGAACGCGCCCAGGATCACGCCGGGCAGGTTTCCCGCTCCACCGAGCACGACGGCCGCGAGGATGGTCGCCGACAGGATGAACGGGAAGTTCTCCGGCGCGATGAACACGGCCTTGCTGGCGTGGACACCGCCCGCGAGCCCGCCGAGCATGGCGCCGATGGCGAACGCCAGCAGCTTGAACTTGAACGTCGGGACGCCCATGAGTTCGGCGGCGTCCTCATCCTCGCGAATCGCGGCCCAGGCCCGGCCGACGCGGCTCTTCTGCAGCCGCACCGAGAAGATGATCGCGATCACGATCGCAGCCAGGATCAGGTAGTAGTAAGGCGCCGCGTCCAGGAGGAACTCCGTGCCGAGCAGCGGCTCCGGGTGCGGGATGTTGGTGATGCCGCGGGCTCCGCCGATGGCGTCGGTGTTGTTCGCGGTGATCCGGACGATCTCACCGAAACCGAGGGTGACGATCGCCAGGTAGTCACCGCGAAGCCGGAGAGTCGGTGCACCGAGGATGACTCCGGAAATCGCCGCGAGGACGATGCCGACCAGGAACGTGGGCCAGACGAACCAGCCGTAGTTCGTGCCCATCGTTGCCAGGGTGTAGGCGCCGATCGCGAAGAACGCGACGAAACCGAGGTCCAGCATCCCCGCGTGGCCGACCACGATGTTGAGGCCGATCGCCAGCAGGATGTAGATCCCGATCGGGAAGATCAGGACGTTCGTCCAGTCCGAGTCCGGGGACATGAACGAACCGATCGCCGGCGCGGGCAGGATCAGCGCGAAGACGATCAGGGCGAGGTAAACGCCATAGCGCTGCCAATGCGGAGCGCGGGCCCACCAGTCCCGAAGACCATCGACGGGGTGAAACCCGGAGCGCGCGGGCTTTCCGTTTTCTGTAGACACTTCTTCGTTGCCCTTCATGCGCGTGCCCGCTGTAGCGATTCACCGAGGATGCCGGTGGGTCGGAACATCAGGACCAGCACCAGTACCACGAAGGCGGTGACGTCCTTCCATGCTGAACCGAAGAAGATGGAACTCCAGTTCTCCACCAGCCCCAGGACGATGCCACCGAGCAGAGCGCCGCGCAGGTTTCCGATACCTCCCAGCACGGCCGCGGTGAACGCCTTGATACCGAGGAGGAAGCCGATGCGGTAGTCGGTGTTCTCGTACTCCATGACGTACAGTGCCGCGGCGATACCGGCCATCGCACCACCGAGAAGGAAGGTGAGGCGCACGATCTTGTCGATGCTGACACCCATCAGCACGGCGGCTTCGGGATCCTGTGCGGTGGCACGGATACCGCGGCCGATGCGGGTGCGGCTGACCAGCTGGTCGAGCACGACCATCATGATCACGGCACCGACGACGACGAACACGTGGTCCGTGCGGACCACGCCGTTGCCGATGTGGAACAGCTCCTCGTGCGGGATGAACCGTGGCGCGTTCTGTTGCACACGGCCGGATTTCCCGGTGATCCATTCGATGATCTCGAGGCCGAACAGTTCCTGCAGGAACAGCGAGGCGCCGATGGCGGAGATCAGGGCGGCCAGGCGGGTCGCGCCCTTCTTGCGGAGCGGCCGATAGGCCACTTGCTCCAGCAGGACCGCCGCACCACCGGACACGGCTGCCGAAGCGATGATGATCAGCAGCAGGACGGCGATCATCCCGAACACGCCGAGCGTGATCGGGGCGGTGCCGCCCGCGATGGTGATCAGGATGAACAGGGACGTGACCGTCCCGATCATGAAGATTTCGGAATGTGCGAAGTTGATGAGCCGGAGCACGCCGTAGACCATTGTGTAGCCGAGGGCGATGAGGGCGTAGATGCTTCCGGCGACCAGTCCGCCGATGGTACTACCGAGGAACTGGGCTTGCAGATCTTGAAGCATGACGTGGATGCCTTACGGGACGGGGCGGATTCTTTCGCCACATTTGCGGGAAGCGGGGGTGCTGTCGCACAGCGCCCCCGCTTCCGTTAGGTGTTCCTACCTGCTCCGTCAGCCGTTGAGCTTGGCTTCGGTCGAGACACCGAGGTTCTTGAGGACGCCGCCGGTGACCTGGTAGACGTTGATCGCGTCCGTGGACGGTTCGCCGTTCTCCTTGAACTTGATCTGCTTCGAGGCACCCTTGAAGTCGATCGTCTTGAGGGCCTCGTTGATCTTCTCCGAGGTGGTGTTGCCCGCCTTGACCGCGTTGATGATGGCGGTCGCGGCGTCGTAGCCCTCGCTCGAGTAGATCGCCGGGTCGACGTTGAACGCGGCCTTGTACTTGGTGCTGAACTCGTCGGTGGAGCCGGCGTCCGGGATGTTGCACGGGCAGCCGACGACGGCCTTCTCGGCGGCCGCGGCACCCGCACCGCTGACCAGCTGGGCGTCGAGCGAACCGTCACCGGTCGCGAAGGTGGCGGTCACGCCGCCGTCACGCAGCTGCTTGAGCAGACGGCCACCCTGAGCGTAGTAGCCACCGAAGAGGATGATGTCCGGGTTCGCGGCCTTGACCTTCTGCACGGTCGAGGAGTAGTCCGACGCGTCCTTGGCGAACTTGTCGCGCTCGCTCGGGACGTTCTTTTCCTTCAAGGTCTTCTCGAAGTTGTCGGCCAGGCCGACACTGTATTCCTGGTCGTCCGAGATGACGTACGCCTTCTTGGGCGACTTCGCCGTGATGAGGAAGTTGGCGATGGCCGGGCCCTGGCTGGCGTCGCTCGCGACGACACGGTGCCAGTACTTCCAGCCGTTCGCGGAAAGGCCCGCGTTGGTGGCCGACGGCGAGACACTCGGGATCTTGTTCTGCTCCAGCTGACCGCCGATGGCCTTCGACTCACCGGAGAAGGCCGGGCCGATCAGCGCGGTGATCTTGTCCTGGCCGACGGCGGTCGCGATCAGCGACGTCGCCTGCTCGGGCTTGCCCTGGCTGTCGTACTCCTTCAGTTCCAGCTTGGTAGCCGGATTCGTCTTGTTGTACTCGTCGATAGCGAGCTTCGCGCCGTTGCGGGGCGGGATCACGATCCCGGAGTTCTCACCGGTGAGGTCACCCATGAACCCGATCTTCAGCGTGCTGCTGTCACCGCTGCCGGACGAGCTGCTGCCGCCAGCGCAGCCTGCCAGCGCAAGCGACGCAGCCGCCGCGACGGCGAAAACCCGTCCAAAACGCACTCCTGACACCGACTACCTCCCATGACCAACCAGCCGCCGGTAGGCGTTGCCCCCGACACAGGGGCTAGGTTAGGGACGGAAGATATCCCCCTCCGCCATGATCTGCCCAGACGCCCATCACTCTGTGTCCACATCGTGACGGTCGAAACCAGAACGAATTGCACGAAAAGGCGAATGTTGCCGGTTGACGAGTCTCCGCTGGTCACGCTGGGGATTCACCGCTACCACCTCGATCATGCTTGTGGGTAATGATCATGTTTCGGGCGCGTATCTTGCGCCCTTTCCCGTCGCCGAGGGCGTCCGTTCGTCGTAGCAATGCTGCCCCAAAGGGCGTCAATCGTGCCCTCCCTTCTCTTCCGCCATGACAACCGATGGTTGTCATGGAGGCCGGAACGGCTGTTGGATCAGCACCCTGACCTCGCGGTTAGCTGTTCCCAGAGCCGGAAAGACCGAGAGGACCTGGGAGAATGACGATGAGCATCGAACTGGACGGGGCGATCGAAGGCGTGGCGGCGGGGGTCCCGTTCGTGGCACTGCCGCCGTCGGACAAGGAGCGCCCGGCGCCGCTGGTGCTCACCTGGCATCTGCTGGGCGCGCCGTTCAGCGAGGCGGCCATGGCGGCGGCGCTGCCGATGCGGGAACTGCACGCGTGGCGGGTGCACCTCGGGTTGCCGCTGACCGGGAAACGGTTCCCGGAAGGCGGTTTCGAGGGCTTCTTCCGCCTCGCGAGCGAGGACAACGTGCTCAACGTCGTCGAGCCGCTCACGAAGCAGGTCGAGGCGGAGTTTCCCGCCGCGGTGGCGGAACTGCGCTCACGGTTGTCCATTGAGGACGGTCCGGTCGGGCTGGTCGGCGGTTCGCAGGGCGGCGGGGTCGCGCTGCAGATGCTGACCCACACCGAGATCGAAGTGGCGGCGGCCGCCCTGGTGAACCCGGTGACCCAGCTGGCGCCGGTGATCGCCGCGAACGAGCGGGTCTACGACGTCACCTACCCCTGGTCGGACCGGTCCCGCGCGGTCGCGAACGAGTACGACTACGTGCGCCGGGCCGGGGAACTGACCGCGCCGGTACTGCTCGTCATCGGCGGGGAGGACGACGTCTCGATCACGGAACCGGCCGAAGCACTGCACAAGGTGCTGGGGGAGCAGCGATCCGAACTCGTCACCATCCCGGGGATGGCGCACGAATTCGCCGAGGCTCCGGGGCTCGAACCCGCTCCGCAGACGGAACACGCGAAGCTGGTCGATGCCGAGCTCACGCGCTGGTTCGCCCGGCACCTAGCGGTCTGAGGTCGTCGTCCGGGAGCCACGACCGCTCGGGATCGTAGGCGCACCAACCCTCTTCGTGGCTGGTCCGGCCCGCGAGCGCCAGCAGGCGCCGCAGGGCCGGGCCTTCGCCCCGCCGCCACACCACCGACCAGGGGAACAGTGGCGACGGCTCGAAGGGCAGGACCGCCAGGTTGAGATCGGAGGCGAGGTCCATGTCGGCGCCGGCGAGGGTGACCCGCTGCTTCCCGTAGCGGGTCTGTTCCAGAGTGTGCCGGAGGTCGTAGCTGACTCCGGAGTCGTCGATCGGGACGTCGAATTCTTTGCATAGGCGTTGCAAATAAGAAAGCCATTCGACCGGGCCGCCCAATTGCGGGATCCAGATGCCTTCGCTTCGGAGATCGGACAGTTTCAGCACTTCGTTGCCGGCCAGCGGATGTTCCGGGGCGAGAAGGGCGACCAGCGGCTCGAGCCGGAGGAGCCGGTGTTCGAGTTCCGCGGGTACTTCGCGGCCGAGGTCCGCGACGCGGCCGAACGCGAGGTCGATCTCGCCTCGGACCAGCGGGTCGAGGGCGTTGGCCAGCCCGCGCCCGGCGATCCGTTCGACGGCGAGCGCGGGGTCGCGCTGGGCGATGCGCCGCAGCATGTACATCGGCGAGAGGCGCGGGTCGATGACGTCGAGGCGGGGTGGGCGGTCCTGCAGGCCCATCGCGGCGACGGCGGCGTCCGCCGCGCGGATCAGCTCGCGCGCGTGCGGAAGGAAACGGCCTCCGTCGGAGGTCAGCTCGACGGACCGGTTGGTGCGCCGGAAGAGCGGGACCGACAGGGCGTCCTCGAGCTTCCGGATCCGTTTCGACAGTGCCTGCTGGGTGAGGAACAGGGATTCTGCCGCGCGACCGAAATGGCCGTGGTCCGCGGTCGCGACGAACGCGCGCACCTGAGCGGTGTCGAGATCCACGTGCACCGTCCTTCCTGCCCGGACGAGACGAACGGGACTCTCAGTGCAGAGTTTGCCCTGAAAGTCCCGTTCGGTTCACGCGGAGCCCCCACTCTGTACTCGTGCCCTCCTGCCCGAAGTGCATGAAGGCCCCCTTCCCTACCCTCAAGGTAGTGAAGGAGGCCTTCACGGACATCCGAACCGGGGATCAGGCGCCCGGCGGGCGTTCCCGCACCACGCAGGTCAGCCGCGCCGTGCAGGAGCGGCGCCCCTGGTCGTCGGTCAGCACGATCTCGGCGGTGACGGTCCCGCGTCCGACGTGCACCGGGGTCGCGACGCCGGTCACCCGTCCGGAACGGACCGCCCGGTGGTGGGTGCACGAGAGTTCGAGCCCCATCGTCGCCTTGTCGGTGCCGGCGTTGAGCGCGCAGACCATCGAGCCGAGCGCTTCGGCGACGACGGCGTTGGCCCCGCCGTGGAGGAGGCCGTAAGGCTGGAGATTGCCCTCTACCGGGATGCTGCCCACGACACGTTCGGGACCGAATTCGCTGATCTCGAGCCCGAGCTTGTCGTTGAGCTGCTGGCCGGCGAAGGCCGGGTCGATCCCGGCGAAGGATTCGAGGGCTTGTTCGGTCACGCAGAGCTCCTTAAACGACACGACAGGTAGGACTGTCAGACCCTCACCCTAGACTCGCTCCCGTGAGCCCGAGTGAGAACACGACCGTTGCCAACGCCACACCTGCCACCGCACAGGCCGAGCGGCCCAAGCTGCTGCTGATCGACGGCCATTCGATGGCGTATCGCGCGTTCTTCGCGCTGCCCGCGGAGAACTTCAAGACGAAGACCGGGCAGACGACGAACGCGGTGTTCGGGTTCACCTCGATGCTCATCAACCTGTTGCGCGACGAAGCGCCGACCCACCTCGCGGTGGCGTTCGACCTTTCCCGCAAGACGTTCCGCTCGGAGACGTTCAAGGAGTACAAGGCCAACCGCAGCGCCACCCCGGACGAGTTCAAGGGCCAGGTCGGGCTGGTCGAGGACGTGCTCAAGGTCCTCGGCATCCCCGCGCTGACCAAGGAGAACTACGAAGCCGACGACATCATCGCCACGCTCACGACACAGGCGACCGCCGAAGGCTTCGACGTCCTCATCTGTACGGGCGACCGTGACGCGCTCCAGCTGGTGACCGACCAGGTCACCGTGCTGTACCCGAAGCGCGGCGTGTCGGAGATGACCCGGTTCACCCCGGAGGCGGTCGAGGAGAAGTACGGCCTCACCCCGGCCCAGTACCCGGATTTCGCCGCGCTGCGCGGCGACCCCTCGGACAACCTGCCGAGCATCCCCGGCGTCGGCGAGAAGACGGCCGCGAAGTGGATCAGGCAGTTCGGCTCCTTCAACGAGCTGATCGACCGGGTCGACGAGGTCAAGGGCAAGGTCGGCGACGCGCTGCGCGAGCACCTCGGCGCCGTGATGCTGAACCGCCAGCTCACCGAACTGATCCGCGACGTCGAGCTGGAGCTCGGCCCGACAGGTCTCGAGCTGCGCCCATGGGATCGCGAAGCCGTCCACGCACTGTTCGACGAGCTCGAGTTCCGCGTCCTGCGTGACCGTCTCTTCGCCACCCTGCAGAGCGCCGAGCCCGAGGCCGAAGAAGGCTTCGAGGTCAGCGGCGCGAAGCTCGCTCCGGGCGCGCTCGCGGGCTGGCTTTCCGCACACGCCGGGCAGGGCGAGCCGGTCGGCGTGGCGTTCCGTACCACCGGCGCCTCGGTCCGCTCGGACCTGAGGGCCATCAGCTTCGCGGCACCGGACGGCGAAGGCGCTTATGTCGACGTCACCGAGATGGACGCCGAGGACGACAAGGCCCTCACCGCCTGGCTCGCCGACGAGAAGATCCAGAAGATCGGCCACGAGCTCAAGGTCCCGCTGCACGCCGTCGGCGCGCGCGGCTGGGCGTTCGCCGGGCTCGTCATGGACACCGCGCTCGCGGCGTACCTGGTCCGGCCGGGTCAGCGCACCTTCGAGCTCGACGACCTGGCCCTGCGGTACCTGCACCGCGAGCTGCGTTCCGAGGCCGACACCGGTGACGGACAGCTCTCCCTGCTCGACGGCGGTGGCGCCGAGGACCTGGAGCTGAAGGAGATCCAGGCCGAGCTGGTCAAGGCCCGCGCGGTCGCCGAGCTGGCGGGTGCGCTGACCAAGGAGCTCGAGGAACTCGGCGGCGCGCAGCTGCTCGTCGAGCTGGAGCTGCCGCTGCTGCAGGTGATCACCGGACTCGAAGCCGCGGGGATCGCGGTCGACATCGAGCACCTGACGAATCTGGAATCCCACTACCTCAGCCGGGTCACGCAGGCCGCGGACGAGGCGTACGCGGTCATCGGCAAGCAGGTCAACCTCGGTTCGCCGAAGCAGCTGCAGGTGATCCTGTTCGACGAGCTCGGCATGCCGAAGACCAAGCGCACCAAGACCGGTTACACCACCGACGCCGAGGCTCTGCAGAGCCTGTTCGAGAAGACCGAGCACCCGTTCCTGCAGCACCTGCTGGAGCACCGGGACGCGACCCGGCTGCGCACCACGGTCGAGGGCCTGATCAAGTCGGTCGCCGACGACGGCCGCATCCACACCACGCTGCTGCAGACGATCGCGGCCACCGGGCGGCTCTCGTCGGTCGACCCGAACCTGCAGAACATCCCGATCCGCACCGAGGAAGGCCGCCGCATCCGCGACGCGTTCGTCGTCGGGGACGGGTACGCCGAGCTGATGACGGCGGACTACAGCCAGATCGAAATGCGGATCATGGCGCACCTCTCGCAGGACGAAGGGCTGATCCAGGCCTTCAACAGCGGTGAGGACCTGCACACGTTCGTGGCGTCGCGCGCGTTCTCGCTCCCGCCGGAGGAGATCACGCCGGAACTGCGGTTCCGGGTCAAGGCGATGTCGTACGGCCTCGCGTACGGGCTTTCGGCGTACGGGCTTTCGCAGCAGCTGCGGATTTCGACCGAAGACGCCAAAGAACAGATGGAAGCGTATTTCTCCCGTTTCGGCGGCGTGCGCGACTACCTCCATTCCGTCGTGGGCGACGCGGCGAAGGTCGGTTACACCGAAACGATCTTCGGCCGCCGCCGGTATCTGCCGGATCTCAACAGCGACAACCGCCAGCGCCGTGAAATGGCCGAGCGGATGGCGCTCAACGCGCCCATCCAGGGCAGCGCGGCCGACATCATCAAGGTCGCCATGCTCAACGTCCACAAGGCGCTGACCGAGGCGAAGCTGAAGAGCCGGGTCTTGCTGCAGGTCCACGACGAACTAGTCCTCGAGGTAGCCGAAGGCGAGCGCGAGCAGCTGGAAGCGTTGGTGCGCCAGGGAATGGGCTCGGCGTACGAACTGGCCGTCCCGCTTGAGGTCTCGGTCGGGTACGGGCGGTCCTGGAACGACGCCGCGCATTAGGCCTCGTGAGTGGTAATGACGGTGAGAACCGTCATTGCCACTCACGATCGGTAGGGTCTCCCGGGTGACTTCCGAGCGCAGACGCTGGCGGGTGCGGCTGCGCGATCATCGTGGGCGGATCCTGGGCGCCGGGACCATGCTCGACCATGAGCATCTCCTCACCTGCGCTCACGTGATCGAAGGCCACGAAGACGTCACGGTGGATTTCGTGGCGCTTCCCGGTGTGGAGCCCGGAATCGCCACGATCGTCGCGCGGGCGGACCCCATCGGCGACGACGGCGGGGACGTCGCGCTGCTCCGCCTGCGGCACCCCGAGGAACAGATCACCGGCGCCCCGCTCCACCGGACGGCTCTCGAAGACAATCAGCGCGTACGCGCGTACGGCTTCCCGTCCGGTTCGGACGGCATGTGGTCGCTGGCGACCGTCGTCGGCGACGGCGGGCACGGTCTCGAGCGCGTCCAGTTGCACCGGACCCCCGACGCCGAGCCGATCACCCACGGGTTCAGCGGTTCCGCGGTGATCGCCGACCGGACCGGGCACGTCGTCGGCATGGTCGCGACCCGGTACACGACCGAGGCCGCCCGGGTCTCCTGGATGATCCCGGTCGAGACCCTGCTCGGCTACCTGCCGGAACTGCGCCGCTGGGCCGAGGGCAGCCCGGCGATCGACCCGAGTTTCGTCCACTATCCCGAACCGCCGGTGATCGACGTGCTCTTCGCCCGCGAATTCGCCAGCTGGCTCGGCGGGTACGGCCGGTCGGACGTCCGGGTGATCATCATGGGCGCGGACGATTCCGCCGTCGCGGGCTCGTTGCGCCGCGCGATCTTCCTCGCCGACCGCGAACACGGCGCGGGGCGGAGCGCGTCCGGGCCGACGGTGCCGCCGGTGGGCAGTGTCGTCCTCGCCGTCGACGCGGTCGGCAAGACCGCCGACGAGGTCCGCCGCCGCATCTCCGAACGCCTGGACGTCGCCGCGGACTCGCCCGCCGGCCGTCACGGGACCGGCCGGACCGTCGTCGTCTACGGGATCGACGAGTCGGCCGAGCCCGACGAACTCGTCGGCGAGGTGCTCCTGCCGCTGGCCCAGCGCGCGCACGAACTCGGCCTGCGGCTCGCGCTGGCCTTCCGGAAGGAGAGTTCGCCGGGGGTGAGCGTTGTCCGGTCGAGCACCGAAGTCCTGCCCGACGGCGAGGACGACATCGAGGGCCGCCTCGCTTCGCTGGAGACCCGGCTGGACGAACTCGCCCGGTTGGAGAAGGACAACCTGAGCGACGCGCCCCGGTTCTTCGACGCGCCGGAGGCCCCGGCCAGGGTGCGACGGCTGAAAGGCGCGTTGACGCAACTGCGTTCGGCGGAGCGGGACGGAGAACCCGAGTGGGTGAAACGGCATCTGCCCGCCTGTGAACGGACCGTGGCCAGAGCCGGGCAGCGGGCCCGCGACCTTCGCCGTCTCCTCGACGAGAACCTCGCCCGGCGCGCGGAACTCCGCGCCCGGCTCGACGCGTACGGCGAGATGGCCCGTAACAGCGGGCTCGTCGAGGACGTCGAACTGGACGCCGCCTACGCTCCCGCCTGGCGGAGGCTCTTCGAAGGACCGTGCGACCTCGGGGCCGCGGCGGCCGCCGTCGAGCGGTACGCGGACACCGTACGGAAACGGATCGACGGATGACGGCCTGCGAACAGGACGGTTGCGCGGGCAAGCTGGCCAAGACCGGTTTCTGCGGGTACTGCGGGCTGGCGCCCGGAGCGCCGGACGAACCCGCGCGGCCGGACAAACCGACCCTGGTGATCCTGGGCCCCGGAGAGATCCCGGCCAGGACCACCACCACGATGGTCACCCGCTCCCAGCAGATGGCGGGCCACGCGACCGCGGACGAGCGGGTCCCGCTGCCGATCGTCGAACTCCCCGACGTCGCGAGCCGTCTGCTGACCGTGCCGCACGTCCCGGAGGAGGAACGGTTCTGCGGCAAGCACGCTTGCTCCCGCACTCCGGTCGGCCGCTCGATCGGCGGCAGGCCCGCGCCGGTCGAGGGTTTCTGCCCGGTCTGCGGGACGCCCTTCTCGTTCTCGCCGAAGCTCACGGCGGGCGACGTGGTCGACGGCCGCTATCACGTCCTCGGCTGTGTCGCCCGCGGCGGCATGGGTTTCGTCTATCTGGCAACGGATTCCGGTCTCGATGACAGGCAGGTCGCACTCAAGGGCCTGATCAACGCGAACGACACCGCCGCCGACAAGCTCGCGGAGAACGAGAGCCAGGTGCTCATCGCGCTCGAGCATCCGAACGTCGTCCGGATCCTGAACGTGGTCGAGCACGACGGCGCCCGCTACATCGTCATGGAGTTCATCGACGGTCTTTCCCTGCGGGAGATCAAGAACCGCGGCCGGGCCGGGCTGGACTCCAGCGAGGGACGGTTGCTGGTCGAGCACGTCGTGGCGTACGGCAGGGAGATCCTGACCGCGCTCGGCTACCTGCACGGCGAAGGCCTGCTGTACTGCGACATGAAGCCGGACAACGTGATCCACGGCGAGAAGCGGATCAAGCTCATCGATTTCGGCGCCATCAGGAAGATCACCGACGGCGAAAGCCCGGTCGTCGGAACCGAGCACTATCAGGTGTCCAGGGAAGAACTGAAGAAGCACGGGCTCACCGTCCGGTCCGACATCCACACCGTCGGCGTGACGTTGCGGGAACTCTTCCAGGCCAGCGACGGCTGGTCCGTCACCCCCGACGTGCGCGGCGTCCGGTTCGGCATCGAATCGTTCGGCCGCGTCCTCGACCGCGCGACCGCGCCGTTCGAGCGGCGGTTCGCGACCGCGCACGAGATGCTGGTCCAGCTCGACGGCGTACTCGGCGAGATCCTTTCCTTGCGGGACAGGCGATCCCGGCCCGCCGGGTCGACGCTGTTCACCGAAGGATCGGTGCTGCTCGACGCGGGACTCGGCCAGGCGCCGCCGCTGGAGCATTGGACACGGGGGACACCCGTCTCGCTCGGGGACCGGCCGAGCGCCGCCGAGATCGCCGTCGGTCTCCCGCTGCCGCGCGAGGATCCGGAGGACGCGCAGGCGAACTTCCTCCGCGCGGTCCGTGCCCCCGACGCGGCGCGGCTGCTGAAGAAACTCGACAAGGTGCCCGGTTCGGTCGAGGTCGGGTTCCGCCGGTGCCGCGCCTGGCTCGAACTCGGGGCGACCGTGGAGGCCACACTGGCGGTGGCGGAGTCCGAACGGCTGCTCGGCGAGCGCGCCGCCCATGACTGGCGGGTGGCCTGGCATCGCGGCCTCCTCGCGCTCGGCGCGGGCGATTTCGCGGAGGCCAAGAAAAACTTCGACGCCGTCTACCGGGACATCCCCGGTGAAGAGCCGCCCAAACTCGCGCTCGGCCTCTGCGAAGAGCACCTCAACGGCGCGGTCGCCGCCGAGCGGTACTACGACGCCTTGTGGGCGCGGGACCGGTCCCAGGTCAGTGCGGCGTTCGGGCTCGCGCGGGTCCGGCTGCTGCGGGGCAACCGCGCCGCCGCCGTCGAAATCCTCGACCAGGTCCCGGAGTTCTCGCGTTACGACGAGGCCGCGCGGATCGCCGGAGTGCGGGTGCTGTCCTCGCCGATGCCGGGGACCGGCGACCTCCCGTCGTCCACCGAACTCGACGACGCCGTGGTCCGGCTGTCCGCTTCGGACCTCGACGGCGACGCCTTCGACAGGCTGGTCACGGCCGTGCGCGAGACCGGGCTGGCGGCGGTGCTCACCGGGCAGGACGGGATCACCGACGGCGAGATCCTGCGGTCCACCGAGACGGGTGCCCGCACGCTCCTGGACAGGTCGTACCGGCGGCTCGCCCATCACGCGCCCGGGGCTGGGCCGCACGACGTCCTGATCGATCTCGCCAATTCGGTGCGACCGGTGACTCTGGTGTGAGAGGGGAACGATGAGGGAACCGAGTCTGGGCCTCGAAGTGCACCAGAACAAGTTCCTGGCCGAAGGGGACCGGTCGATGACCGCGATCGTCCGCGTCGTCTCACGCGGCGGTGAAGCGCCTGTCGTCAGGACTGCCGCCGAGGTCCTGATGATCGACTGTTCCAGCTCGATGCGCTTTCCCAGCACCAAGATCGGCGAGGCCCGGCGTGCCGCGGCGGCCGCCATCGACGTCTTTCCCGACGGCGTGCGCTTCGCCGTCATCCAGGGCACCGACCGCGCGACGATGCTGTACCCGGCCGAGGGCGGCCTGGTGGCCGCGTCCGACCGGACCCGGGCGGAGGCCCGTGCGGCGGTCGAGCACCTCGCGGCGGTCGGCGGTACCGCGATGGGTGCCTGGCTCGCCAAGGCACGCGACCTTTTCGACGGCGTGCCCGACGCCGTCCGGCACGCGATCCTCCTGACCGACGGCCGCAACGATTCGCAGACCAGGGCCGACCTGATGAGCGTGCTGAACAGTTGCGAGGGCCGGTTCGTCTGCGACGCCAGGGGAATCGGCGACGGCTGGGAGCCTGCCGAACTCACCCAGATCGGCCGGGTGCTGCGCGGGAACATCGACTCCGTCGTCGAGGACGAAAAGCTCGCCGAAGACTTCCGGCAGCTCGTCGAGAGCGCGATGACGAAGGTGCTGCCCGAGGTCCGGCTGCGGATCGGCACCATGCCGTACAGCCGGCTGAGATCGGTCAAGCAGGTGTTCCCGGACGAGTACGACCTCACCGACCGGTGCGAGGAGACCGCCGTCCGCGAGGTGGAGCTCTCGCTCGGTTCGTTCGCGGGCGACGAGACACGGGACTACCAGCTGATCCTCGATCTCGATCCCGACCTCGAACCCCGGTTCGGACGGGATCGTCAGCTGGCGTGGACGGAACTGATGCCCGTTCCCGGAGTCTCGCGGGAGGAAGACGCGCTGGCGATCGCGGGGCAGTGGACTCACGACCCGATCCCGCCGACGAAGGTCGACCCGCTCGTTTCCCGGTACGCCGACCAGAACGCGCTCAGCGAGGCGCTCGGCGCCGGCACCGAAGCCTATCTGGCAGGCGACCGTGAAACCGCCGAACGGGAGTGGCGCGAGGCGTTCTCCTTGGCCACCGAGCTGGACGACGCGGACATGCTCGACAGGCTCCGCGCCGTCCTGGAGGTCCTCGACGAAAAGGACTTCCTCGTGCGCGTGCGCGACGAGGTGCCACCTTCCGCCATCCTGCATCTCGTCGTCCCCTCGAGGGTTTCGAAAATCGCTTCGGCGCAGGAAGATCGGCCGATGCCCGAACCCGCCGACGTGCCGCCGGTCGCCTGTCCCGTCTGTCACGAGTTGTCTCCCGGCTGGGCGACCTTCTGCGTCGGCTGCAGGAGAGCGCTCGACGGGGCGGATTCGTGACGGCGACCCGGGTGCGGCTGGTGCGGCTCCGCACCGCACTGCTGGCGCTCACCCTCGCGGTACTGGTGCTCTCGCTGTGGGCGTTCCACAGTGTCCAGAGCACCGCGGAGACCGTCCGCGACCGGACGTCGCAGGCGGTGCTCGAAGTGACCGCCGCGCGGGCCGCGCTGGTGGCCGCCGACGCCGCCGCGATCACCAGTTTCGCCTCCGGCGAGGCGAAACTCGCCGGCCCGGGGCAGGAGTACTCGAATCAGCTGTCACTGGCCAGCCAGAGCCTCGCGCGGATCGCGGAGTTCAACCAGGCCGGTGCGGCGGGCGGTAACGCGTTGCAGGTGGTGGAAAGCCAGGTCGCGGCCTACTCGGGCTCCATCGGGCAGGCCGACGTGCACTTCCGTCAGCCGGACGCCCCCGTTCTGGGCGCTGTCGACCTGTGGCACGCCTCGCGGCTGCTGCACGCCCCCGGTGGTGTCCTGGACGAGCTGGAATCGTTGCAGGCCGGGCAGCGTGAGGCCCTGGACAAGCAACTGTCGTCCACCGGGGTGAGCCTCGCGACGCTCCCGCTGTGGCTCCTGCCGGTCCTGGCCCTGCTGGTGCTGCTGGTCCTCACTCAGCTGTACCTGAAGAAACGCTTCCGCCGCGTGGCCAACGTCCCGCTGCTCGCGGCGACCGTGCTGGTCGCCGCGATCGGGGTGGCCCTGGTGTTCACCCTGGTCAGCCGCGACCGGCTGGATTCGGTGGGGGAGCGGCTCGACGGCGTCGCCACCGCCAGGGACGCGCAGATCCAGGCGGCCGACGACGCGGGCCAGCGACGGCTCGCCGACCTGCTGGGCGAGTACTGCGACGAGGAGCAGGGATGCGGCGTGACCGCCGACGAATTCCGGGTGCGGGCACGACAAGCCGGCACCGTGGAGACGGACAACACGCGAGTGGCCACGGCGGGGGCGCGGGCCGTGGCGGCCGACGCCTACGGTGCGGCCGAATCCGGCGTCCGGGAGTTCCTGATCCCGGCGGGCACCCTGCTCGCCGGCGGGCTGATCCTGCTCGGGATGCACGCCCGCGTCGAGGAATACCGGTACCGCCCGTGAAACGGTCGCTGGCCTTGATCATGGCGCTGTCGCTGCTCGCGGGCGGCTGCTCGGCGCCCGCCGACGACCGGCCGGTGGTCGTGCTCGCGTCATGGACCGACGCCGAGGAGGACGCGTTCCGGCAGGTGCTGGAAGCGTTCACGGCCGACACCGGGATCAGCCACCTCTATCAGGGCACCCGTGCCGTCGACCAGGTCCTCGCCTCGGACGTCCAGCGCGGCACGCCGCCGGACGTGGCCGTCCTGCCCAACGCCGGGGTGCTGGCGAAGTACCGGAAGTCGGGCGACCTGCTGCCGCTCGGCGACGAGCTCTCGGCCACCGTCACGCGGTCCTTCAGCCCGCAATGGGTCGCCCTGCAGAAGATCGGCACCCAGGATCTCTACACGGTCGCGGTGAAGGCCGATCTCAAGAGCGTGATCTGGTACAACCCGGCCAAGCTGACCGGGATCCGCCCGACGACGTTCGAGGGCCTCCGCGCGTACTCCGCCGGGCTGACGGCCGCGGGCGGCACGCCGTGGTGTGTCGGGATGGGCGCCCCGCCCGCGTCGGGCTGGCCGGGAACCGACTGGATCGAAGACATCCTGCTGCACTCGGCGGGGCCCGAGAAGTACTGGCAATGGGCGTCCGGCAGTCTGGAGTGGACCTCTCCCGAGGTCAAACAGGCCTGGCTGGACTGGGGTTCGGTGCTCGAGGCCGCCGCGATCCGCGGCGGCGCCGCGGCCGCGCTGCTGACCGACTTCGGCGACGCAGGAAAGCCGATGTTCGCCGAACCGCCGGGCTGCGTGCTCGAACACCAGCCGTCCTTCATCATCAGCCGCTACGAGAAGGTCAAGCGGGCCGACGGGACGGTGCCGAAGCCCGGAGCCGATTTCGACTTCCTCTCGTTCCCAGGGCGCGATGTCTCCGAGGTCACCGCCGACCTCGCCGGGATGTTCCAGGACAACCCGCGCGCCAGGAAACTGATCGAGTACCTGGCTTCGGAGAAGGCACAGCGGATCTGGCCGTCCATCCCGGACGCGAGCGCGTTCTCGGTCAACCGGAATCTCGGGCTCGACGTCTACACCGACCAGGTGCGCAGGAAGGTCGCGGATACCCTCACTTCGGCCTCCGCGCTGTGCTTCGACGCCTCCGACCTGATGCCCGCGACGATGACCGGCGCCTTCTACCGCGCCGTCCTGGAATACCTGAGCAACCGGGACCGGCTGGACATCCTGCTGAGACAGCTCGACGACGTCCGGAAGAGCATCCAGCCCGGCGAGTGGTTGAAAATCCAATGTGGACAGTAAAGGAGTGCCGGTGAACGACCTGGCGCGGTTCCCGCTCGAAGGCGGCGGTTCGGTGGTCGTCGAGATCGACCCGGTCCCCGGCACCTCCCGGGTCTCCCGGCGTGACGACCTGGTCGAGGACGCCAAAGGATCGTTCGAGGCGGCGCTGGCGAACGTGAAGGACGCGGCCGCGGCGGCACTCGACACCTTCCGGTCGATGACGAGAGGGCCGGACGAGGTCGAGCTCAAGTTCGGCGTCAAGCTCACCGCGCAGGCGGGTGCGGTGATCGCGAAAACGGGGCTGGAGGGGAACTTCGAGGTCAAGCTGAAGTGGGTCCGGGACCCGGAGACCCGCTAGCGGCCGAGGCCCCGGATCAGCACCATCACCGATTCCCGGACGTCGGCCCGCGTCCGTTTCGGCTGGAACACCTGCCAGTCCAGCGCGACCACCAGCATCGTGCCGAACAATCCGGCCGCGGCCGTCTGGATCTGGACGCCGTCGGGCAGTCGCCCGGCGGCGTCCAGCCGGTGGAGTTGTTCCCGCACGATCGAGATGATCTCCTCGCGCAGCAACGTCAGCGTCTCGTGCCAGGTGCCGGGCGTGCGCCACATCTCGCTCACCAAGATCTGTGAGAAGCCGGGGTATTCGGCGATGAACTCCAGCGCACCGTCCACTTGGGACTCGATGACGTCCATCGGGTCGCCGTCGCCGGTGGCCGTGCGCAGGCGGTCCGCGAGCACGCCGACGCCGTAGCGCAGCAGTGCGTCGACGAGACCGTCTTTGCTGCCGAAGTTGTAGTAGACGGTGCCCTTGGCGACCTTCGCCTCGGCCGCGATGTCGTCCACCGTCAGCCCGACGAGGCCGCGGCTGGCGGACAGCCGCAGCGTCGCCTCGAACAACTTCTGCTTCGTCGCCTCACCCCGGGTGGTCACAACGCCAGCTCGGGTTTCAGCGCCGAAACCGTCCAGGTGCGCCGTTTCCGCGCGGCCAGCGTCGAAACCAGGATCGCGCCGACGAGGTACGCGACCAGGACACCGATGTCACCGAGGATCTTCATCGACGCGCCACTGTAGAGCAGGTGCCGGAACCCGTCGATCGCGTAACCCATCGGCAGCACGATGTGCAACGGGTACAGCGCGTCCGGGATCGTCTGCCACGGGAACGTGCCGCCCGCGCTGACCAGCTGCAGCACCAGCAGCACCAGGCCGAGGAACTTCCCGACGGCGCCGAAGAAGGCGTTGAGCGCGTGCACCACGGCGGTGAAGGTGAGCGACACCAGCACGGCGAACCCGATCGCGCCGAGCGGATGCGCGACGTCGATGCCGACCAACCAGGTCACCGCGCCGAACAGCACGATCACCTGCGCGATCCCCAGCAGGGCCGAGGCGAGCCAGCCGCCGAGCGCGACCTTGAACGCTGACGCGCCCGCGGTCAGCGCGCGGGTGGAAAGCGGCCGCAGCAACAGGAACAGCACGAACGCGCCGATCCAGGTGGCGAGCGAGATGAAGAACGGGGCGAGGCCCGCGCCGTAGGTCCCGGCCGAGGCGACGCCGGACGAGCTGACCGCGACCGGGTCGGCGATCGTGTTGGCGGTGGCCGCGCGGGTGGGGTCGTCGGGGTTCGGGATCTCCTTGAGCCCGGCGGCGAGTCCGTCACGCAGCTGGACCGCGCCGTCGGCGAGCTGGTTCGTGCCGGTGACCGCGGACTTCTCGCCGTCGTTCAGCTTCGAAGCGCCGTCACGGATCTGGTTCGACGCGTCGGCCGCCTGTGCGATCCCGCTGGTGAGCTGCGGCGTCGCCGAGGCCAGCTGGTGCGCCCCGTCGGACACCTGGCGCGCGCCGGACGCGAGCTGGGTGAGCTGGCTGTTCGCGCCCTGGATCTTGGTGTTGGCCTGGTCCACCGGTGACCGGAGGGTGTCGAGGCGGCTCAGGATCTCCTGGACCTTCGCCTCCGGGACTTCGGCGTTCCGCAGGTCCTGCGCGAGCTGGGTGCGGTAGCCGTCGAGCTTGGCCTGGACGTCCCCGGACGCCGTCGCCGCGAGCGAGGCCGCGTCGGCGACCTTCTGGTTCCCGTCGGCGACCTGACCGGCGCCGTCGGCGAGTTTCTGCGTCTGGGCGGGCAGCTGGGCGGTACTGGATTTCAGGGTGCCGAGCCCGGTCGCCAGCTGGGAGCTGCCGGAGGCGAGCTGGGAGGCGCCGTCGGCGAGCTGCTGCTGGCCCGATTTGAGCTTGCCCGCGCCGTCGGCGAGCTGGGAAGCGCCCGTCGACGCCTCCTGGATCTTGCCGTAGATCGTGGAGAAACCGACCAGGAACTTGTCGGCCGCCTCGCTGCCGACCTTTTCCGCGATCGTCTTGCGGACCTGTTCGGCCACCTGTTTCGCGATGGTGCCCGACAGATAGTTGTTGGCGTCGTTCGTGGTCAGCGTGATCGTCGCCTGCTGGGGCTGGAAGTTGCCCGAGGACAGCAGCGCCGTGGAGAAGTCGCGCGGGATGCCGATGGCGAACGAGTAGGTGTCGTCGCGGACGCCCTTGGCGGCCTCCTCCGGGGAGACCTCGTGCCACTGGAACGTGCCGGACTTGACCAGTTCGTCGGTGACCTCACGGCCGACGTTGCGTTCCGCTCCGGCCGAGTCCTTCGCCCCGGCATCGGAGGTGAAGACGGCGGCGGGCAGCTTGTCGAGGCGCGAGTACGGGTCGAAGTTCGCGTAGAGGTAGAAGGACGCGTAGAGCAGCGGCACCAGGACGAGCGCGGCCATGGCGAGCTTCGGCAGGGTGCCGCTGCTCAGCCGGCGCAGCTCGTTGGCGGCGATCCGGACGGGGTTCATTCCTGGTCTCCTGAAGTCTTTTCAGTCTCTTCGGTTTCGTCCGGCTCCGCCTCTGGTTCGAGAGGCGCGCAGCGCACGGGGTCGGGCTGCTCGAGGGCGCCGCAGAGGGCGGGCGTCTCCGGCAGGGCCGAAACCGGGGTGGTGGCGGTCAGCACGATGACGGCGAGGCCGCGTTCGGCGTGCTCGCGGGCGAGCCGGGCCCAGCTGCCGACGTCGCTGGTGTGCCTGTCGGGGGTGTCGAGCACGAGGACGCCGACGTCCTTGCGGCCCGCGGCGAGCGCGGTGAGCAGCCGGGTGCGCGTCACCGCGGCGATGTTTTCGAAGCGGGTGGTGGCGAAGGCGGCGGCGTCGTGCTCGGCCAGCCAGCTCGCGACGGCGGCCTTGTTCGACGGCCGCTTCGCCAGTTCGAGTTCCTCCCCGACGACGACCTGCAGCGACAGCGCGCCGTCCGGCTCGCTCACGCCGGGCGCGTCGACGACCGCCACGACCTTGTGCGGGTCGCCGCCCTCGACGGTCACCGTCCCGGTGGCGGGCTTGAGTCTGCCCGCCAGCGCCAGCCCGAAGGCCGTGACGCCCACTCCTGGCTCGCCGTGCACGATCGCCAGCTCACCACCCGAAACGGTGAGTGAAGTAGGCGACAGCAACGTGCCGTGGGGTCCGGTGACGGACACCCTGTCGGCTTGAACCCGCACGAAGAACTCCCAGGTCGGTGACTCGCGGAACTTTTGAACTGACTGGTCAGTTCAAAAGTTAGCCCTGACCTGGGAGGTGCACAACCGCGCGGGGCCCACGTCACACGCAAGGGTGACGAAACCACCGCAAACCGGACGGTTAGCGCTGCTTTTCGACTAGCGCAGGGCCGAAGCGGGGTGGACCTCCCAGGACGTCCACAGTGGACGATAACCCTGCCGGTGCCAGAACACCGAAGAAAGCGGGTTGGTCGGGTTGTAGTAGAGGTAGGTGCCGTCCGCGCCGTCGGCGGAGAACTCTTGGTGCACCACGGACATCAAGGTCCGCCCGAGTCCGTTCCCGCGCAGGCCGGGCACGGTGACGACGTTGTTGACGTAGCCCCAGCGGCCGTAGGGGAGGAGTTCCGCCTCGGCCGACCCCGGTGACGACGTGATCCAGGCGGCGTGCGCGAACGCGACGGCCGCCCCCTCCCGCTCGGCGAGCCACAGCAGCGGGGTGTCCTTGCCGAGGGCCCGTTCCAGGGCCGGGGCGAGCAGTTCGGCGGCGTTCGAGCGCTGCCGGGTGGCGACCTGGCCGATGTAGTCGTGCGTCGACACGGCCATCGCGAGCACTTCCTCGAAGTCCTCCGTCCGTGCCCGGCGGATGGTCACCCCGTCGTCGGCCGCGGCGTCGGGGTGGCAGCCGGTGCGCACGGCGAGCGCGGACATCGGCACCAGCCCGTGGTCGAGGAAGGCGCGGATCGCCTCGGCGTCCCGGCTCGGCCAATTGACCACGCAGGACGAATCCTCACCGGGGGATTCGGCGTCCATCCACGTCCGCCACGCGCGCAGCAGCACGTCCATGCCCTCGGTGCCGGTGTTCCCGATGAACGGGAAGAGCTGGCGCACGTCGGCGGCGGACCAGAGCAGGGGGATGTCGTCCGGGCCGTGCAACTGCCGCTGGACCACGCCGGTGACCTGGACACCCGCCGCCGTGGCGGCGTCCACCCGCTCGCCGGCGACCGGGGCGGGGGCGGCTTCGGGCAGCAGCCGGTCGACCGCCGCGAACCGTGCCCGGTGCGCGTCGAACAGCGTCTTTTCGATTTCCATCCCGCCCCCAGGGTCGACCGCGCCGGTCACCGCTACCGCAGGGCACTGGCGGGGCTCGCCGCCCACGTCGTCCACAGAGGACGATAACCCTGCCGGTGCCAGAACACCGGGGAAAGCGGATTGGCCGGATTGTACGAGACGAAGGTACCGCGCGACGACGGAGAGAACAGCTCGTCGTGTGCCACGGCGGTCAGCGCGCGCCCGATCCCGCGCCCCCGCGCGGCGGCGGTGACCGCGAGCGTGCCGACGTAGCCCCACTCGCCGGGCGGCAGTCGTCCCGCGAGCGCGTCGCCCGCGACCGGGGAGCGCTTTCCGCCGGTCACGATCCCCACCGTGACGCCTTCCTCTTCGGCGATCCAGACGCGGCCGCCGAACTGCAGCCCGCGCCGGACCTCCTCGGCGAGCAGGGCCCTGGCCCCGGGGCGGACGACGCCGTGGCCCACGAACGAGGTGTAGCGAAGTTCTTCGAACCGCAGCGCGACGATCTCCTCCAGGTCGCCGCCGGAGGATTCCCGGACGGTCACGCCGGGCACGGCGTGCGCCTCGCCCAGCGCGGGCGCGCGGACGGCCAGCGCCAGTTGCGGCGCGAGCCCGTGGTCGAGCAGGGCCCGCGTGACCACGACGTCACGGCTGGGCCAGGTGACCGTGCACGACGAATCGGGTTCGGGGTCGGCGAGCGCGATCCGCTCGCGCCAGGCGGAGAGCAGCGCGCTCATGCCCGCGCCGGCGTCGCGGGGCAGGATCGCGGTGAGGATCTGCAGGTGCGCCGGGCTCCAGAGCCGTTGCCAGGAGCCCGTCGCGAACCGCACGTGCGCGATCGTCCCGGCGGCGCCGCCCGCTTCGACGGGCTCGCCGGGCGGGAGCGGCGGCGGCGACGGGAGCAGCGGGTCGAGCGCGGCGAACCGCGCTCGCTGCAGCGCCGCCGTCGAGGTCATCCCCGCTGGGTGCAGAAGATCGCGGTACCGGGGAAGAGCTTGCCGCGCAGCGGGCTCCACTGCCCCCAGGTGCGGGAGTGGCCCTCCGGCCAGGCGGGCTCGATGAGATCCGTCAGCGCGAAACCCGCGTCGGCGAGCGCGCGGACGTAGTCGCCGAGGGTGCGGTGGTACTCGACGTAGGTCGCGACTCCCTCCTCGTCGACCTCGACGTAGGGCGTGCGGTCGAAATACGGCTGGGTGACGGTGAGGCCCTGCGGCCCGGGGTCGTCGGGGAAGATCCAGCGCATCGGATGAGTCACCGAGAACACCCAGCGGGAACCCGGCCGGAGCACCCGGTGGACTTCGGCGAACACGACGTCCACCGACGCCACGAACGGGATCGCGCCGAAGGCCGAGCACGCCGCGTCGAAGCTCGCGTCGGCGAAGGGGAGCGACTCCGCCGTCGCCTGCACGAGCGGGACGGCGGGACCGGTCCGCTCGTTGCCCTCCCTCGCGTGGCGGAGCATGCCCGCCGACAGGTCGGTCGCCACCGCTTCGGCACCCTGCGCGGCGAGCCAGCGCGAGGACGCCGCTTGCCCGCAGCCGACCTCGAGGATCCGCTTGCCGCCGACTTCACCCAGGAGCGCGACGTCGGCCTCGCGGACGCCCTCCGGGCACCAGACGAAGTCCGCGTCGCCGAGGAACCCGCCGTGGGTCGCTTGGTAGTCGTCGGCGTCGGCGTCCCACCACGCCAGGTTCGCGGCCGTCGCCTCGGGCGCCGAGACCGCCCGATAGGCGACCCCCGCGGTGCCGAGCCGCTCCTCGGCCTGCGCGTGCCTTTCGGCCTCCGGCTGCTGCTCGGTGGCGGACTGCTGACTCAAACCGATATCCTTTCCCCAGGTCAGGGCTTCGCGGGACAGCTTATCCGCCCGGCGTGATCGCGGTAGCCACCCTGATTGTGCCGTGTACAGGGGGCCGCGTAGGATATCTGTTAGCGCAGTGGGTTCGCGCTACTCTTTCCCCCGGTTCGCTCAGCGTCCGGGTCAGGGGGTCGCGTACCGGATGCGGTGATGCTCGCGGTCGTTCCCTGTGGACGTTTGCAGACGTGGTCGCCTCATGCCGGAAGAGCCCATGGTGCCCTAACCGCAAACCCACTACTTCCCATCCACCGGAGCAACCCGCCTAATGACGACCGACACCGCCACCGCCCCGACCGCCCCCACTGGGGCCCCGCAGGTCGCTATCAACGACATCGGGTCGGAGGAAGATTTCCTCGCAGCGATCGACAAGACGATCAAGTACTTCAACGATGGCGACATCGTCGAAGGAACCATCGTCAAGGTTGACCGTGACGAGGTCCTGCTCGACATCGGCTACAAGACCGAGGGTGTCATCCCCTCGCGTGAGCTCTCCATCAAGCACGATGTCGACCCGGCTGAGGTTGTCACCGTCGGCGATGAGGTCGAAGCCCTGGTCCTCCAGAAGGAGGACAAGGAAGGCCGTCTGATCCTGTCCAAGAAGCGTGCGCAGTACGAGCGCGCCTGGGGCACGATCGAGGAGCTCAAGGAGAAGGACGAGCCCGTCAAGGGCACCGTCATCGAGGTCGTCAAGGGCGGCCTCATCCTGGACATCGGCCTCCGTGGCTTCCTGCCCGCGTCGCTGGTCGAGATGCGCCGTGTGCGCGACCTGCAGCCGTACGTGGGCCGTGAGCTCGAGGCGAAGATCATCGAGCTGGACAAGAACCGCAACAACGTGGTCCTGTCCCGCCGTGCCTACCTGGAGCAGACCCAGTCCGAGGTGCGCAGCGAGTTCCTCAACGCGCTCGCCAAGGGTCAGGTCCGCAAGGGCGTCGTGTCGTCCATCGTCAACTTCGGTGCCTTCGTGGACCTGGGTGGCGTCGACGGCCTGGTGCACGTCTCCGAGCTGTCCTGGAAGCACATCGACCACCCGTCCGAGGTCGTCGAGGTCGGTCAGGAGGTCACGGTCGAGGTTCTGGACGTCGACATGGACCGCGAGCGCGTCTCGCTGTCGCTGAAGGCGACCCAGGAAGACCCGTGGCGTCAGTTCGCCCGCACCCACGCGATCGGCCAGATCGTGCCGGGCAAGGTCACCAAGCTCGTTCCGTTCGGTGCGTTCGTGCGCGTCGAAGAGGGCATCGAGGGCCTGGTGCACATCTCCGAGCTGGCCGAGCGCCACGTGGAGATCCCGGAGCAGGTCGTCCAGGTCAACGGCGACGTGATGGTCAAGGTCATCGACATCGACCTCGAGCGTCGTCGCATCTCGCTGTCGCTGAAGCAGGCGAACGAGGGCGTCACGCCGGAGACCGAGTTCGACCCCACTCAGTACGGCATGGCCGCCGAGTACGACACCGAGGGGAACTACATCTACCCCGAGGGCTTCGACCCGGACACCCAGGAGTGGCAGGACGGCTTCGACAAGCAGCGTGAGGAGTGGGAGCGTCAGTACGCCGAGGCTCACACCCGCTACGAGGCTCACATGAAGCAGGTCGTCAAGGCCGCCGAGGCCGACGCCGAGGCAGCCGCCGACGCCGCGACCGGTGTCACCAGCAGCAGCAGCGACTCGGGCGAGCAGAGCTACACCTCCGCTCCGGCCGAGGCCAAGAGCGGTGGCACGCTGGCCAGCGACGAGCAGCTCGCGGCTCTCCGCGAGAAGCTGTCGGGCGGCGCGTGATCCAGGCGCTCAGCCACTAGCTGACAGACAGCGGCCCCGGTCCATCACGGACCGGGGCCGCTGTCTTTTCCGCGTTTCGTCCTCTGGATGTGGTCCTTGCACGCGCAACTACCGCAAGTAGAGGACTACTTGCGGTGCGGGGTGGGACGGGGTCAGGAGGTGGCGGGCCGGACGGCCGGAACCCAGATGCGTTCGAGCGCCGCGGCGCGGGCCTTGCGGCGGAGCCCGGCAAAGCTGTGCCTGGCGGGGACCATGAGCGCGCTCAGCCAGGTGCGCCGGTATTCGGCGAGGGCTTCGGCCACGGGACGATGGAGGACACAGTGCACCAGGCCCGGCGATCCGAGCCGGTGCCTTCCAGTGTGCTTGCCGTCTGCCATCGTTCCTCCGTGTGGGCTACCTTCGCCGCGCACGGTACGCAATCGAGGCCCCAAATCCGCGTAACCGACCGGCGTGTCACTCGAAATGGTTGAGTCGCGCGTCACGATGATCTTGCCTTTTGCACCTGTCTGTGCCGGATGTACCCATCGCGTGACCCTCGGCGGTCGTCCCAGGTGACGCCACTAGGCTGATCGTCATGCTGCGTGTGGGCCTGACCGGCGGGATCGGCGCCGGAAAATCGACGGTGGCGAACCGGCTTTCCGAGCACGGTGCCGTCCCCATCGACTCCGACAAGATCGCCAGGGAGGTCGTCGAACCGGGGACACCCGGGCTCGCCGAGCTCGTCGAAGCGTTCGGGGACGACATCCTCGCGTCCGACGGTTCGCTCGATCGCGCCGCGCTCGCCGCCAAGGCGTTCGCCGACGAGGAGTCCCGCAAACGGCTGAACTCGATCGTCCACCCGAGGGTCGGCGCGCGCACGGCCGAGTTGATGGCGGGAGCGGCGCCGGACGCGATCATCGTCCATGACATCCCGCTGCTGGTCGAAGGCGGCCTCGCGCCGATGTACCACCTCGTCGTGATGGTCGACGCGCCGGAAGAGGTCCGGGTCCGCCGCCTGGTCGAGGCGCGGGGGATGGCCGAGACCGACGCGCGCGCCAGGATCAAGGCGCAGGCCACGACCGATCAGCGCCGGGCGGTGGCCGACGTCTGGTTCGACAACAGCGGAGCGCCCGACATCGTGCTCGCCGACGTCGACGCACTGTGGGCGGACAGGCTGACCCCGTTCGAGGCGAACGTGCGGCTCCGCAAGCCGCGGGCGCCGATGTCGCCGAAGATCGCCCAGTACGACCAGACGTGGCCCGCGCAGGCCGAACGGGCACTCGCGCGGATCCGCATGGTGGTGGGGGACAAGGCCGTGCGGGTCGACCACATCGGTTCGACGTCGGTGCCGGGGCTGCCCGCCAAGGACATCCTCGACCTCCAGCTGACCGTGTCCACTTTGGACAAGGCCGACGAGCTGTCCGAAGCGCTGTCCGACGCCGGGTTCCCGCGCGCGGAGGGCGAGTGGTTCGACGACGCGCACGGCGAAGAAGGCACCTGGCCGAAACGGTTCCACTTCGGTGGCGACCCGCGCCGTCCGGTCAACCTGCACGTCCGCTCCCAGGAGACGCCGGCCTGGCGGCTCGCGCTGCTGTTCCCGGAGTGGCTGCGCCGCAACTCCGACGAGCGTGACGCCTACGCCGCGGTCAAGAACGCCATGGCCGCGAAGCACGCCGGAGACGGGACCGTCGAGCGGTACACCGACGAGAAGCAGGTCTGGGTCGACGCGGCCTTCGCGCGGGCCGACGCGTGGGCCGCGTCGGTGGGCTGGACGCCGTAGGTCACACGCGGAATTCCCGCAGGCCGGGCCACGCCGTCGCCCAGGATTCGGTGTGGCCGGTGACCAGCCAGATCGGCATCCCGCGGCTCACGTTGCGGACACCGAGCTCGTTGTCGACGTGGGAAACGATCCGGGCTTCGGTGAACGAACGCAGCAGCCGCGCCGGATCGGGTCCGACGAACAGCACGCTGTCCGCGGTCTCGGGCGGGCGGCCGAAATACCAGAAGCCCCGGCTGGGGCTGTACACGGCGGGCAGTCCGTAGTCGGCGCCGTACCGGTCCAGCGCCCCGGCCTGCCAGTACCCGGCCGTGACGAGCGTGGTGCGCGCTCGCTGCTCCGGCGGGAGCCGGTGATAGGCGTCCGCGACCGAACGGGCGAGGTCCGGCCAGCCGATCTCCTCCAGCGCGTACGCCGGACGCGGGACCTCGCGGCCTTCCGCGAGCCAGGTGGCGGGCCAGACCGGCAGCGCGTACGGAAGGGTGTACAGCGCGGAAAGCAGGAACACCGGCCAGGTCGGGATCCAGCGGAACCACAGTGACGGCTTCAGCTGTCCGAAGTGGACGGCCGCGCCCGCCCACAGGACGCCGAACATGCCCGCCGCGTAGTAGTACCGGCCGTTGGACAGGATGAACAGCGCGATCACCCCGACGGCGGTCCAGCCGAGGAAACGGTACTCGCGCGACTTGGCCGAGAACAGCAGCACCCCGAGTCCATAAAGGACGCCCACGACACCGATGCCGAGCCCGGCCCCGGTCAGCAGGGCGGGCAGGAACCCGGCGCGGCCGCTCCAGCCGCCGGTGGTCTCGTGCGCGATGACGTCGCCCATCTCCAGTTGCGGCCAGCCGTTCGAGGCCTGCCACCACAGCGTGGGCACGAGCGACACCGCGGCGATTCCCGCGCCGAGCCAGAGTTTCGGCCTGCGCAAGAGATCCCGGGGTCCGAAGATGAGGATCGCGACCCCGGCGGCGACCCAGAACGTCGCGACGAGGAGCTTGACGTTCAGCGCGACGGCGGTGGCCACGCCCAGCCACAGCAACAGGTTGTCGTCACGCGTCCGCATCCACCGCACGAGCAGCCACGCGATGAGCGCCCACAAGGCCGGGTCGATCGTCGAGGTCGCCAGGTAGTGCCCGCTCCCGATGAACTGCCCGCAGATCGCGTACGCGGCGGCCGCACGGGTCTGCGCCCGGCGGTCGCCGCCCATCTCGTAGGCGATGAGCCCGGTGAACACGACCCCCGCGGCCGTCGCGAGGACGGCGGGGAGCCGGAACACGAAGACGTTGCCCGGCGCGAGCCAGTCCATCAGCATCGCCAGGAAGGGGAGCACCGGCGGCTGATCGGCGTAACCCCAGGCCAGCCGCTTGCCCGCGGAGAGGAAGTACAGTTCGTCGCCGAAGTAGCCGTACCGCCACGCTGTCGCCAGCAGGACCGCCGCGGTCGCGGCGGCGAGCAGCGCCACCGGGAGCCGGGCGAACGCCGTGCCGGACGCGGTCGGTGTTTCGGCCGCGCTGGCGGCTTCCATCCATTCCTCGCAGATCCTTCGGGTGCCGGTCCTCTCGCACCCTAGCCGCCACCGGCGCGACACGTCGGTCGTGAAAGGACCGGTGAGGCTCAGAAGCCCCAGTCCGTGAGTCTCGGCCACACCTCGTCCCACGTCCCGTTCCGGCCCGTGGCCAGCCAGATCTTCATGCCCTGACTCGAATTCGGCACCCCGGCACGGTTGTCGAGCGCACCGACGTCACGCACCTGCGTGAAGTACGGCACAAGCACCGAAGCGTCGTTCCCGACGAACAGGACGTCCCGTGCCGATTCCGGCGGCCGCGGGAAAGTCGCGTAGCCGCGGTTCGGGCTCGACGGCGACGGAAGCCCCAGCTCCGGTCCATAGTGGTCGATGGCACTGGCCTGCCAGTACTTCGCCGCGATGACGCCCGTGCGAGACGGGTCGGGAACGGCGCGGTACGCCCCCGCCACCGACTCCGTGATCTCCCGCCAGCCGATCTCCTCGTCGGCGAGGAGCGGCCGCGCCCAGGCCGGGGTGCTCGCGACCGACGACGGCGGGAGGATCGGAAGCGTCTGCGGAATCGTGACCACCGCCGCCAGGACGTAGACCGGCCAGGTGGCGATCCAGCGCCAGTACTTCGACGCCTGACCCGCTTCGATCTCCACCGCGGCGGCCGCGAACAGCGGGGCGAACATCCCGGCCGCGTAGTAGTAACGCCCGTTCGCCAGCAGGAACAGGGCGAGTACGCCGAGCGCGGTCCAGCCGAGGAACCGGTACGGCCGCAGGCGTTCGGAGCGCAGCAGCCGCCACAGCCCGTAACAGACGAGGACCATCCCCACCGGGACGCCCGCGCTCATCACCAGCGTCGGAACGAACGTGGCCCGCCCGCCCCAGCCCGCCGAAACCTCCTGGGAGATCGCGGCGCCCATCGTCAGCTGCGGCCAGCCGTTCGCGGCCTGCCAGACGAGCGTGGGGGTGATCATCGCGACGGCGATCAGCGCGCCGAACCAGAGCGCCGGACGGCGGAGGAGATCGCGCGGCCCGAAGACCACCGCGGCGGCCAGCGCGACGACCCAGAACGCCCCGATGAGGAACTTCGTGTTCAGCGCGAACCCGGTCACCACGCCGCTCCAGAGCAGGAGGCCGTCCGCGCGGGTCCGGGTCCACCGGACGAGCAGCCAGATCAGCAGCGTCCACAGGAACGGGTCGAGGGTGCTGGTCGCCAGGTAGTGCCCGCCGCCGAGCATCTGGACGGACACCGCGAAGGTCGCCGCCGCGATCACCTGCGCCCGGCGTCCGCCGCCCAGTTCCCTGGCGATCAACGCGGTCAGCACGACTCCGGCGACCATCGCCAGCGTCGCCGGGATCCGCAGGACGAAGGGTGAATCGGCGCCGAACGCGTCCATCAGCCGGGCCAGGAGCGGCAACAGCGGCGGCTGGTCGGCATACCCCCAGTCCAGATGCCGGCCCGCCGCCAGGAAGTACAGCTCGTCGCCGAAGTAGCCGTAGCGACCGGCCGTCGCCGTGAGCACCGCCCCCATCGCCCCGGCGATCGCGAGCACCGGCGTCCTGGCGAACGGCGCGACCTCCGCGCGTTCTCGTTCCCTGTACCGCTCTCGGAGTCCCTCGGCCTCGACGACCACGGGTATCCGCCCCCTCTCGATCGGTTTCGCTGATGATCGAGGGTCCCGTGAGGCAACTCCTCCGGTAATCGTCCGGCCGGTCAGGGTCCGTTCATCCTAGGGATGAGTCAGGATCAACCGATCGGTGGATGTGGACCGGTCAATGCCGCCGCCAGCCGAGCGTGATGTCCTTTGTGGACAGCCAGTGGCGCAGGTCGTGACCGTGGGCGGCCAGCCCGTCCACGGTCGTGTGGCTGACGCCGAGCGCGCGTTCGCCGTCGGCGGCGGAGAGCAGCCCGGTGGTGACCGCGGCGAGGAGTTCGTCGGTGTCGATCACCTCGACGGACTTCTTGTCCCGCAGGACGAGGTCGAGATACAGGTCGGTGGCGACCCAGACGCCGTCTTCACGACGGATGTCGACGACGTCGAGGTAGAAGTCCTGATCGCGTTCGTGGCCGGGGTTGAACCAGAAGTCGGTGATCCGCAGGCCGAGATCCGGCAGCAGCCAGGACTCGAGGTAGCGGAACTGCTTCCGCCCCGGAGCCGGTCGCGCCATGTAGAGGCCGAAGGGCTCCTCGCGGTATTCCTCGACGTCCCTCACGACGCCCTTGGGATCCGTGTTGGTCTTCGCGGCCGGATCGAAGTACTCGACCTTGGGCGGGTGCAGCGCGGTCATGCGCCCATCTTGGAAGGCCCCGGCGTCCGCGGCCACCACCCAACCGGGTGGACGATCACGGTTTCGTGCTTTCGCCGGAGTAAGGCGCCGGGGGCGGATAGGGTGCGCTGGTTCCGCCATAGGGGTGAGTGGGAGACAACGCATGTTCGGGATCATCAGGCCGTGCCGCCATCGGCTCTCCGCGGGTCTGCACGCGGATTGGCTCGCTCATCTCTGCGGTCTTTGCCTGGCGTTGCGCGACGAACACGGACATCTCGCCCGAATGGTGACGAACTATGACGGCTTGATCATCTCGGCGCTCGTCGAAGCCCAGTCGCCGCGTGCGGAGGGACGGCGCGACGCCGGTCCTTGTCCGCTTCGGGCGATGAAGGGAACGTCGGTCGCGAAGGGGGATGGTGCCCAGCTCGCGGCGGCGGTCTCCCTCGTGCTGGCTTCGGCCAAGATCAGTGACCACGTCGAGGACCGTGACGGCGCCTTCGCGCGGCGCTCCGTCGCTCTCGCCGCGAGGCGGGTGGCGACGCGCTGGGCGGACCAGGGGAGCCGCACGGGCATCAGAGTCGGGTTCGACACGGCGGTCCTCACTGAGGCCGTCGACAGGCAGGGCGAGATCGAACGCGCCGTCAGCCTCGGTGATTCGGCCGTGCTCGCCACCGAACCCGCCGAACTGGCGACTTCGGCCGCGTTCGCGCACACCGCCGTGCTGGCCGGGCGTCCGGAGAACGCCGCGCCGCTGGCCGAGGCCGGTCGCCTGTTCGGCAGGGCCGCGCATCTGCTCGACGCCGTCGAAGATCTCGCCGTGGACGAGGCCGCCGGTGCCTGGAACCCGCTGACGGCCACCGGGACCGGGCTCGCCGAGGCGCGGCGGCTGTGCGACGACGCCGTGTTCGGTGTCGAACTCGCCCTTCGCGAGGTGAGGTTCGATCAGCCCAAGCTGGTGCACGCGTTGCTGGTGCACGAACTGCGTCAGGCGGTGCGGCGGGCCTTCGGGCACGGATCCCAGCAGCCCCCGCCGGGGTGGATCGGTCCCGGACCTCAGCCGCAACAGCATCCGCATCAGCCGTATCCGGCTCACCAGGGCGGTTACCAGCCGCCACCTCCGCCGCCGGGCGCTCCCGGTGGTGGAGGCCCGCCCCAGGAGCCGCCCAAGCAGAAGCGGAAGCACGGCGGCCCGCCGACCGACGGCCAGGGTGGTTGCTGCTGGACGCCGAAGTTCCGGGTGCCCGCCCGCCCGAGGGGGTTCTTCTTCGGCTGCGCGGTGGCGACCTACATGTGCTGCTCGTGCCAGTTCTGCTGCCGGGACCCGTTCCCGGGGGCGTGGAGCGGGAAGCCGCACGAGGCCTGGTGCAACAACTGTGACGGTTGTGACTGCTGCAACTGCTGTGACTGTTCCTGTTGAGCCGACCAGGCGAAACGGAAACTGTCGGACCCAGCGCCTACTCTGGTCCTCGTGGCTTTCGCAACCGAACACCCCGTACTCGCCCAGTCGGACCACCGGCCCGTCACGGACATCCCCCGGACCGGCGGCCGGTTCGAGGTCGTCAGTGACTACAAGCCCGCCGGTGACCAGCCGGCGGCCATCGACGAGCTCGAACGCCGGGTCAACGCGGGCGAGCGGGACGTCGTGCTGCTGGGCGCGACGGGTACCGGTAAGTCGGCGACGACGGCCTGGCTGATCGAGCGCGTCCAGCGCCCGACGCTGGTGATGGCGCCGAACAAGACGCTCGCCGCGCAGCTGGCGAACGAGCTGAGGGAGCTGTTCCCGCACAACGCGGTCGAGTACTTCGTCAGTTACTACGACTACTACCAGCCCGAGGCGTACATCGCGCAGACGGACACCTACATCGAGAAGGACTCGTCGATCAACGACGACGTCGAGCGGCTGCGGCACTCGGCGACGATGAACCTGCTTTCGCGGCGCGACGTCATCGTGGTCGCGAGTGTCTCGTGCATCTACGGCCTCGGCACACCCCAGTCGTATCTGGACCGGTCCTCGGAGCTGAAGGTCGGCGAGCAGCTCGACCGGGACGTTTTCCTCCGCGCACTGGTGGACGTGCAGTACACCCGCAACGACATCGCCTTCGCCCGCGGCACCTTCCGCGCCCGCGGCGACACGGTCGAGATCATCCCGGCGTACGAGGAACTGGCGATCCGCGTCGAGTTCTTCGGCGACGAGATCGAGAAGCTGTACTACCTGCACCCGCTCACCGGCGACATCGTGAAAGAGGTCGACGAGGTCCGCATCTTCCCGGCCACGCACTACGTCGCGGGCCCGGAGCGGATGGAGAAGGCCATCCACGGCATCGAGGCCGAGCTGGAGCAGCGGCTGGCCGAGCTGGAGAAGCAGGGCAAGCTGCTCGAGGCGCAGCGGCTGCGGATGCGCACCGCGTACGACATCGAGATGATGCGCCAGGTCGGGTTCTGCTCCGGCATCGAGAACTACTCGCGGCATATCGACGGCCGCGAGGCGGGGACGGCGCCCGCCACGCTGATCGACTACTTCCCGGACGACTTCCTGCTGGTCATCGACGAGTCGCACCAGACCGTCCCGCAGATCGGCGGCATGTTCGAAGGCGACATGTCGCGGAAGCGGAACCTGGTCGAGTTCGGGTTCCGGCTGCCCAGCGCGGTGGACAACCGGCCGTTGACCTGGGAGGAGTTCACCGACCGGATCGGGCAGACGGTGTACCTGTCGGCGACGCCGGGGCCGTACGAGATGGGGCAGGCGGGCGGCGAGTTCGTCGAGCAGGTCATCCGGCCGACCGGCCTGGTCGACCCGAAGGTGGTCGTGAAGCCCACCGAAGGCCAGATCGACGACCTGGTGCACGAGATCCGCGAGCGGGCCGAGAAGGACGAGCGCGTCCTGGTCACCACGCTCACCAAGAAGATGTCCGAGGACCTCACCGACTACCTGCTGGAGCTGGGCATCCGGGTGCGGTACCTGCACTCCGAGGTGGACACCCTGCGCCGGATCGAGCTGCTGCGGCAGTTGCGGGCGGGCGACTTCGACGTGCTGGTCGGCATCAACCTGCTCCGTGAGGGCCTCGACCTGCCCGAGGTCTCGCTGGTCGCGATCCTCGACGCGGACAAGGAAGGCTTCCTCCGCAGCGGCACGTCGCTGATCCAGACGATCGGCCGTGCCGCGCGAAACGTGTCGGGTGAAGTCCACATGTACGCGGACAAGATCACCGACTCGATGCGGCACGCCATCGACGAGACCGATCGCCGCCGCGAGAAGCAGGTCGCCTACAACGAGGAACGCGGCGTCGACCCGCAGCCGCTGCGGAAGAAGATCGCCGACATCCTCGACCGCGTCTACAGCGAGGCCGAGGACTCGGAGGAGACGGTCGCCGTCGGCGGTTCGGGCCGGAACGCGTCGCGCGGCAAGAAGCCCGAGCAGGGCGACAGGGTGCGCAGCTCCGGGATGCTCGTCGACAAGGACGTCTCCGGGATGCCGCGCGCCCAGCTGGCCGACCTCATCCAGCAGATGACCGAGCAGATGATGCAGGCCGCGCGCGACCTGCAGTTCGAGCTGGCGGCCCGGCTGCGGGACGAGGTCTCCGACCTCAAGAAGGAACTGCGCGGCATGGACGCGGCCGGCATCAAGTAGCGCGTGCAACTACCGCAACTAGAGGACGAAACGCGTGAGGGTCAGAGGCGCGGGCGGTGCTGCAGGCTCAGGTCCGCGTCGAAGTCCGGGAAGCCGGACGGCACCGAGCGCGTGGTCACCCCGGGCGAAACCGGGGGCAGTCCCGCCCAGCGCCGTACGTTGTTCGTCGCTTCGGCTGCCTGAGCCGCCGGAAGCTGCGAGATCCGCGCGCCGTGGTTCCCGCCCGGCACGGTGTAGCTGTACGAGTCCTTCGTGCCGAAGCCGAGCTGGAACGGTTCCGCGCCCCAAGGATCGTTCCCGCCGTAGACGAACAGCAGCCGCTTCCCCTGCGTCTTCACCCAGAAGTCGATGTCCGGCATCGCCAGGTGATCGAACCGCGGGATGTCGACCGACTTCGGCACGAACGTCCGCGACACGTTGGTTCCCGGGTAGCGCAGCAGATCCCGGAGATAGCCTTCGTAGGACTCCGGGGCGCCGAGCTGATAGGCCGCCTGGAAGTAGTAGGGGACGTAGATCCCGAGGTTCTGGTCGGAGTAGGTGTTGAGGCTTTCGACGCGTTCGAACCACGCGTAGACCTCGGCCACCGGGGCGCCGGCCTTCGGGATCGTCGCGCAGTCGGACTGCTTCTGGTACTGCCAGAAGGCGAAGTACGAGTCGATGACCGAAATCTCCAGCGAGATGTCGGCCGAGCCGACGGTCGTGAACGTGTAGCCGTTCTTGGCCGCGTCCGCCGCGGCGAGCGCCGCGAACTCCGGACGCCGGGTCAGCACGTCGCGCTGGATCGCCTTCAGCGCAGACCGGCAGGCCGGGTCGTTCCCGACGTTCGCCAGGAACCGGTTGTAGCGGTCGTGCGAGTTGATGACGTCGTTGGGCGCGACGTAGGGGATCGTCGCGTCGACGTCGTTCGGGAAGAACCTACGGAAGTAGGTCGCCGTCATGCCGCCCTTGCTGCCGCCCGTCGCGAGCCACTTGCCCGGGTAGAGCCGCTTGAAGGCCTCCACAGCGCGGTGCTGGTCGGCGGCGGCCTGCCAGATGGTCAGGTGCTTGCCCCAGTCCGGCCGGTCCGGTCGCGACGGGGTGAAGAACCGGTACTCCATCGACAGCTGGTTGCCGTCGACGATCTGGGTCGGCTCCGAGCGGTTGGGCGATTCCGACACGTTGTACCCGCTCGTGTACACCACGGTCGGCGAGCGGAACTCCTTGTGCAGCAAGGTGAAACGCTGCTGGAAGGTGCCGGAGCCAGGCCTGCGGTGGTCCACGGGCTGGGTGTAGCTGAGCTTGAAGAACCGGTATCCGGTCGGCGCCGGATTTTCCGAGACGACGGTCAGGCCGGGTATCCGCCCGAGTGCCTCTTTGACGTCCTCGGGTGCCGCCTGCGCGACCGGGGTCAGCCCGGCCAGTGAGAGAACGGTGATCGCCAGGACCGACCACGCCGCCGTGAGCTTCCGCATCCATGCCCTCCCCATCGGGACCTGTTGAGCGGTCGGATACTCACAGAGTCGCCGCCGGTGGGCAATCGCCTATCCGGACGGTGTCCCGGTGACCGGGACGGCTATCCGGCGCGGCGGAGCACGCGTTCGACGTAGGCCTTGATGGCCGCGAGCGCCTCGGGTGAGCTCCACAGTTCGAGGACGTGGGCGTCGTCGCCGGTGCGGTGCTCGGCGATCCGCTCGTGGAACGGCCGGTGCAGCTGGGCCTTCGTGTGCGCGTACGCGGCCGCGGGGATCTCGGCGAGTTTCCCGGCCACCTCGATCGCGCGCGGCAGCACGGACTCGGGCGCGGTCACCTCGTTCACCAGCCCGAGCCGGAGCGCGTCCTCCGGCAGGTGGGTCTCGCCGAGGAACGCGAGTTCGGCGAGGATGTCGGCGCCGAACCCGGACCGCAGGATCTCCAGCGCCGCCAACGGGAACGGGACGCCGACGAGCAGTTCGGTGATCCCGATCCGGCCAGGGCCGTCGGCGAGGACGCGGCGGTCGCAGGCGGCGGCCAGCACGGCCCCGCCGGCGATCGCGTGTCCGTTGACGGCCGCGACCACCGGGCCGGGGAAGCCGAACACCGAGAGGAACGCATCCGACAGCGCGGGCAGGAAGTCCTCGACGTAGTCCGCGCCGCCGTCGTGCACCCGTCGGAGGTCGACACCTGCCGAGAAGACGCCGCCGGTACCGGTCAGCACGACCCCGCGACAGCCGCCGAGCTGGACGTCTTCGAGCCGGAGGGCCAGCTCTTGGCAGAATTCCGTGTCGAGGGTGTTCGCCTTGCCGTGCTGGAGGGTGACGACGGCGATCCCGCCTTCGTCGTCCACGCGGATCGAAGAGGTGGCCATGGGCCGACCGTACCCGAGCCCGCGGAGATCTACAGTGGACCGCTCAATCCGCGAGGCGCACGGTGATCGTCGGGCTGAAGGAACGCTTGCGGTTCCAGCCGGATTCCGCGCCGATGCTCAGCTGGATCGCCCGGTCGGAGGGCGACCAGTAGCCGGTGCGGACGAAGTACGCGTCCATCGCGCACAGCCTGCTGCAAGACTTGCGGTTGCAGATGGTCTCCCAGCCCCACTGCCTGCCGCTCTCCTCGACGCCGTTGCGGCGGACGAACAGATGCGGGTTGCCGATGTCGCGGCAGTAGGCGCTGCCCTCGGAGATGTAGAGGACCCCGTCGATCTTGTAGAAACGCTTGTTGTCGAGAAGTGTCACCTGACCAGAAGCGGCGAATCCGACTCTGCCGCCCTTGTCGGCGGTCATGGTCCAAGCAAGGGAGAATTCTTGGACCGGGATCTCCAGTGACTGGGTCATGGTCACGTCCCCGCTTTCTGCTCGCGTCGGCACCTTTCCCCTGAAGATAAGGATTTCCCGGAGGTCGCCGAAGCTGAACGGTAACTTTTCACCCAATGAGTCGATGATCGGAAAATCGATGGTCTCATGCGCATGAAACACCGATTACCGGCGCTAATGGGTGAAGGTCGCCACGGCCAGTGAAAACCGGGGCCCACCAGGGAAGCGATTTTCGTCTTCCCGGTGGGCCCCGGTGGTTTTCGAGTACGGAAACGCTCTCAGCTGGTGATGTCCTTCGTCGCGAACCGGCGACCGGCCAGGAGGAAGAACACCGTGCCGTACAACGCCGCCGACAGCAGGCCGTTGGCCATGTTCGTCCAGTCGATGTCGGTCGAGATCAGATCCATCCACGAGAACGCGAAATGCGTCGGCAGATAGTCCCTCAGCCCTTCCAGTGCGGTGATCTGGTCGAGGATCTGCGAAACGATCGCGACGATCACCGCACCGCCGACAGCGCCCAGCGGGGCATCGGTGGCGACCGAGAGCAGCATCGCCAGACCGGCCACCCACGCCAGCTGCAGGATGATGTAGATCGTCGCCAGCCCCATGGCCACGAGGCTGTCGCTGAACGACACCGCGTCCCCGGTTGGGCTGATCGCGTCGCCCGCCCCGTACCAGATGACGCCGACTATCAGCGCCACCAGCGGCAACAGGATCAGCGCGATCGCGGACAGGATGCCGGAGACGATCGCCTTCTGCCGCAGCACCCGATGCCGGGGGACCGGCATCGCGAGCAGGTATTTCAGGCTCGACCACGACGCCTCGCTCGCGATCGTGTCGCCGTAGAACAGCGCCACGATCATCGGGAGCAGGAACGTCCCGGAGACGAACAGCGCGAGCACCACGAAGTTCGGCGCGCTCGCGGTGGCGAGGTCGACGAATCCGCCGCTGCGGCGGTTCGGGTTGGCCTGCCCGATCTCGAAAGCGATCACCAGGATGAACGGCAGCAGCGCGACGAACCCCAGCATGAGCTGGGTCCGCCGCCGTTTGAGCTGCCGTTTCAGTTCGACGCCGAGCCGCAGCGTCCGGTCGGCGCGGTAACCCGCCACCGCCCCGTCCGGGCCGACCTCGGTGCGTTCGTGCGACGCGACCTCGGTCAGCTCCAGCAGGGCCGCCGGATCGGTGTGCACTCCGTGATCCGCCCGGGTCACCGGGCCGGAGCCATTGGTCTTACTCACCCTTCGAGTCCTCTCCGACCAGCTGCAGGAACGCGTCTTCCAGACGGCGCCGCGGCCCGGCCTGCTCGACCGCGACCCCGGCCCGCACGAGGGCGGCGACCGCCTCGGCGCGCGCGAGACCGTCGAGATCCGCGTGGACCAGTTCCCCGTCGACGTCGACGCCGGAAACGCCCCCGACCTTCCGCAGCGCTTCGGCCGCTTCGGCGGGCTTGTCGACCCGGAAGGTCGCCTCGCCGCTGGACGCGGCCAGTTCGCCGACCTCACCCGAAGCGACCAGCATGCCGCGGTGCATCACGACCACGTGCGTACAGGTCTGCTCGACCTCGGCCAGCAGGTGGCTCGAGACCACCACGGTGCGCCCCGTCGCCGCGTAGCGCTGGAGCACCTCGCGCATCTGGTGGATCTGTGGCGGGTCGAGTCCGTTGGTCGGTTCGTCGAGCACCATGAGCTCCGGCAGGCCGAGCATCGCCTGCGCGATCGCGAGCCGCTGCCGCATGCCCTGGCTGTAGGTGCGGACCCGCCGGTTCACCGCGTCGCCGAGCCCGGCGATCTCCAGTGCCTCGGCGAAATGCGCCCTCTCCTTCGGGCGGCCCGTGCTCGCCCAGTACAACTCCAGGTTCTCCTTGCCGGACAGGTGCGGCAGGAAGCCCGATCCCTCCACAAAGGACCCGATCCGGGACAGCACCGGCGCGCCGGGAGCGATCAGATGGCCGAACACGCGGATGTGGCCCGCCGTCGGCGTGATCAGCCCCATCAGCATGCGCAGCGTCGTCGTCTTGCCCGCGCCGTTCGGCCCGAGCAGCCCGAGCACCTGGCCGGGTTCGACCCGGAACGACAGGTCCTTCACCGCGACGAAACCGCCCGCGTAGGACTTGTGCAGGCCCTCGATCACCAGCGGCGTCTTCGAGAGGCTCTCGTCGACGTCGTGGGCGCGGCGGCGGCGGAACGCGGCGATCACCGTGATCGCGATCCCCGCGAGCAGGGTTCCGGCGATCCCGAGCAGCTGCGCGACGGGTGCTCCCGCGCCGACCGACGTGCCGTGGACGACCGGGACTCCCAGCCCTCCACCGTCCGCCAGCCCGATGCGGAACACCGCGGGTTCGACCGGGGTGGCGAACGCCTGATCCGTCGTGCCGACGACGAGCCGGAGCGTGTGCCCGGCCTCCAGCGGCCGCACGATGCCCGGCAGGGTCACCGTCACCTCGACCGGGCTGCCGTCGGCGGGCAGACCGGAGACACGGAAGGGTGCGACGGCGTTGGCCGGGAGCGTGCGGACGCCTTCCGAGTTGACGTCGTAGAGCTTCGCGAACAGGACGGCTTCCTTCTGCGCCGGCGCGGCGGAAGGATCCGCGGACACCTGCAGCCGGACCGTGGACGAACCGGCCACGATCGTCTGCTCGCCAAGCGGCGCCGTCGCGAACTGCGCGGCCTGACCGGGCGGGTCGATACTGAACAGCCCGGAAAGCCGGGACGAGCCCGCGACCGCTCCGTTCAAACCGGGGATCCCGCTCACCGCGGCGGGGTTGCCGCCCGCGGGCCGGACGACCGGCTGGGCCGGGCCCTCCAGCGCGAAACGCCGCCGCTCGGTGGCGTCCCCGGTCGCTCCCGGGTACGCGGGGGCGGTGACGGTCCGGACCGAAGGGGCGCCGTTGGCCCGCAGCGTGCCCTGGATGTCGTAGCTGAACCCGGTGCCGGGATCGGTGCCCTGGCCGGTCAGTGAGAACTTGAGGAAATCGGCGATCTGCGCCCGGAGCTTCTGCCCGGGCTTCCCGCCGTCGTGGCCGCCGGTGTACCAGATCGTGCGGACCTTGCCGCCCGCCGCGGCGATCTGCCGGGCGGTCGCGTCGGACTGGTCCAATCCGAACAGAGTGTCGCTTTCGCCCTGCACCAGCAGGGTCGGCACGGTGATCTTGTCCGTCACGGACGCGGGGGAGACGCGGCGAAGCAGGTCGACGGTGCGCTGGCTCGCCTTGCCGGTGGTCGCGAGTTCGGTGTAGGCCTGACAGACGTCGGCGGTGAACCGTCCACACGGGTCGGCGGGACCGGGTGTCGGCCGCTGTCCGTTCGGGCCGCCGAGCGGAAGGGACTGCGCCGCCGCGCCCGCCGCGGCCGCGCCCTGGGAGGCGCCGGACTCACTGGTCTCGTCACCGGCCTCGGGCGCGTCGTTGGAAGGTGATCCACCCTGGGCCGCACCGGAACCGGCGGAGAAGAAGATGCCCGCCCACGACCTCTTGAAGACACCGTCCGAAGTGAACGCTCCGGCGGCGGGAGTGGTGGCGTTCGGCGCCGCCGGGGCGGCGGCGTTCGGGAAGAGTCCCTGCGCCAGGTCGTTGTAGGTGATCACCGGTGCGATCGCGTCGACCCGCTTGTCGGTCCCGGCGAGCAGCAGCGAAAGCGCGCCGCCGTACGAAGCGCCGGACACGGCCACCTTCGGATCGCCGTTTTCGCTGAGGACCTCGGGCCGTGCGGCCAGGGTGTCGATCAGCTTCCGGGCGTCGGCGACCTCGCGGTCGGGGTCGTTGAGCGCGATCTTCCCGGTGCTGCGGCCGAAACCACGCGCGGACCAGGCGAGGACGACGAAACCCTTCTCGGCGAGCTCGCGTGCTTCGGTGGCGACGCTGTTCTTGTCGCCACCGAAGCCGTGGGCGAGCAAGACGGCGGGCGCCGGGGTCTGCTCGGGAAGGTACGTGGTCGTGTCGATCTTGACGACCTCGGACGAGCCGGGGACTTCCGGCAGGTCGAGAGTCGCTTCCTGGGTTTTGACCGTGGACGGAGCGGGATCGCTGTTCGTCCACACGACGGCCGCGGCGGCCAGGACCACCACGACCGCGGCGAGCGCGATGAGCTTCGCGCCTCGCGTACGAGGGAGCGGGATTCGGGGCACGGAATGACCGTATTCGCCCGAAGCTGAGAACGCCTCGTCGAGCTAACGCGGACCACACAAGGGTGGGTTGTCCCGCCATCAGAACGGGTACTAGAAGAGCGAGGAGAGGTGAGTGTGACGGGAGTTACGCCATCATCTTGGTGACAAGGGCAACCTTAACTGGCGTCATGCGTACAGACAGGTCAAACTGGACCAGCTGTGAGGGGAGTATTCCTTCGCGGCGGTGTCGTCAGCACGGTGGTCTTCGCAGGCCCCCGGCACCGTCGGCCGGTCTCGTACCGGCGGAAGAGACCTCCGGTTAGTTGCTGCTGTGCACTATCCGGAGGGTTGGTTACATGTCTGTTCCCCTGTGGCTATGGATCGCCACGGTCGGTGGTCTGCTCGCGCTGATCGCACTCGACCTGGTCATCGTCGATCGCAAGCCGCACGAGGTCACCACCGGCGAAGCCGCGCGGTGGGTCATCTTCTACGTCGCCGTGGCCGTCGCTTTCGGCATCGGTGTCTGGATCTTCGGGGGACACGACCCCGGCGTCGAGTTCTTCACCGGGTACATCACCGAGTACTCGCTGAGCGTCGACAACCTGTTCATCTTCATGATCATCATGACGTCGTTCAAGGTGCCCGCGATCCACCAGCACCGCGTGCTGCTGATCGGCATCCTGCTCGCGCTCGCCATGCGCAGCGTGTTCATCGCCGTGGGCGCCGCGCTGATCGCGCAGTTCGTCTGGGTCTTCTTCCTCTTCGGCGCCGTCCTCATCTGGACCGCGGTCAGCATGGTCCGCAACAAGGACGAGGACGAGGAATACGAAGAGAACGCGCTCACCCGCTGGGTGCGCAAGCTCTTCCCGGTCACCAACGAGTGGCACGGCCACAAGTCGTTCGTGAAGAAGGACGGCAAGCGCTGGATCACCCCGATGTTCCTGGTGATCGTCGCGATCGGCAGCGCGGACCTGCTGTTCGCCGTCGACTCGATCCCGGCGATCTTCGGTATCACGCAGGAGGCCTTCCTGGTCTTCACCGCCAACGCGTTCGCGCTGATGGGCCTGCGCCAGCTGTACTTCCTGCTCGGTGGCCTGGTCACCAAGCTGGTGTACCTGTCTTACGGCCTCGCGGTGATCCTCGCCTTCATCGGCGCCAAGCTGTTCCTGCACGCGCTGCACGAGTACCACGTCGTGCCGGACTGGCTGGACATCAACAACTGGGTCTCCCTGGGTGTCATCGTCGTGGTCCTGACCGTGACGACGGTGGCCAGCCTGTCGAAAGCGAAGAAGCTGGAAGCCGCTGAGCGGGAGTCTTCAATCAGTAGTTAGAGCTGCTAAGGATCGGGTACCGTCGGGGCTGTGCGTCCCGTTGACATCGAAGCCCTGACGGTCCCCGGCATCCCCGCGCTGCGCGGCGACCTGCTGCTCACCGCGGTGAGCAGGCCTGATCTGAAGACGAACAGCTACCGCGGTGGCCTGCGCAGGGTCGATCCGCGCGGTGGCGGGGAAGGGCCCTGGACCCACGGGACCAAGGACTCCGCCCCCGTCATCTCCCCGGACGGCCGGTGGGTCGCCTTCCTCCGGGCGGGGGATGGCTCCGGGCGCGAGGCCAAGCCGCAGGTGCACGTGATCGCGGCGACCGGCGGTGACGCGAAGCGGATCACCGACCTGCCCCTCGGCGCGGGCACCCCGGTCTGGGCACCCGATTCCCGCCGGATCGCCTTCGTCGCCCGCGTGCCCGAGCCGGGCCGCTACGGCACGGAGAACGCCGACGGCGAAACCCCGGAGCCCGCCGAAGAAGCGCCGCGGCACATCACGAACCTCTTCTACCGGGTCGACGACGTCGGTTTCCTCAACGACCGTCCACAACGTCTGTTCGTCGTGGACGCCGTCGCCGCGCTGGACGAGGCCGCGCCCGCAGACCTCACGCCGCTGACCGACGACCGCGCCGACGTCGAGCATCCCTCCTGGACGGTCGACGGTGAGTTCGTCCTCGTCGTCGCGCCCCGTGACTGGGCGGTCGAAGACACCGTCCGCTCGGACGTCTACGCCGTGCCCGCCGGAGGTGGCGAGCCCCGGCTGCTGGTCAGGACCCCGGGCAGCGCGGCCAGCCCGGTGTCCACTCCGGACGGTGCGATCCTGTTCTACGGCACCGAATTCCCCGGCATGGAGGAGATCGCCCGCAACACCGGGCTCTGGCACGCGCCGTGGCCTTCCGGTGACGAGCCGTCGTCCGCGCGCCGGCTGACCGACGTCGAAACGGTGGACTGCGACAACGCGGCCGGCCCGCCCGCCGTCCTCGGCGACGAGGTGCTCGTCGTGGTCCGCACCCGCGGCGCCGCCGAGTTGCGCGCCGTTCCGCTCGACGCCGAACTGGCCGAGCTGAAGTCGTTGCGGTACCTGGCTGGCGAGTTGGCCGCGGTGAAGTCGTTCGCCGTCGACGGCGCGCGGATCGCCGCGGTGATCGGGACGCCCGAGAGTTCCGGCGACGTCGTGCTCCTGTCGGACGAGGAACCCCGTGTGCTCACGGACTACTCGAAGACGTTGCGGGACATCGGGATCCGGCCGCTGGAAGAACTGGACGCGACCGGGTCCGACGGCTATCCGGTGCACGGCTGGATCGTCCGGCCCGAGGGCGACGGACCGCATCCTGTCGTCCTGATGATCCACGGTGGCCCGTTCGCGCCGTACGAATGGAAGGTCTTCGACGAGGCGCAGGTGCTCGCCGCGGCGGGGTACGCCGTCGTCCTGGGGAACCCGCGCGGTTCCGCGGGCTACGGCGAGAGCCACGGTCGCAGCATCGTCCGCGGCTTCGGCACCGTGGACGCGCAAGATCTGCTGACACTGCTGGACGAAGCGCTCAAAATGTCCAATTTGGACAGTGATCGCGTCGGTGTGATGGGTGGTTCGTACGGCGGCTTCATGACCAGCTGGCTCGCCGCGCACCACGGCGGCCGGTTCCGGGCGGCGTGGAGCGAGCGCGCCGTCAACGCCCACGACTCGTTCGTCGGCAGCTCGGACATCGGCTGGTTCTTCGCCGGCGGCTACATCGGCGACGATGTCGAAGAACAGCGCAAGCGCAGCCCGCTGACCTACGCGGAAAAGATCGACATCCCGTTCATGGTCGCGCACTCCGAGCAGGACTGGCGGTGCCCGCTGGAGCAGGCGCAGCGGATGTACGTGGCGCTGCGGCGCGCCGGGGCCCCTGCCGAGTTCCTGCTGTTCCCGGGCGAGGGGCACGAACTCACGCGCTCGGGTCAGCCGCGGCACCGGGTGCAGCGGTTCGACGCCGTGCTGCAGTGGTGGGCCCGTCACCTCTGATCTTCGGGTCACCGAATGCTATGAAGGGGACTTTCATTGCAAAATTTGCGATGAAAGTCCCCTTCATAGCGTTGATCGCTGTCAGCTCAACAGCGTGTAGTTCAGCTCTTCGCACACCCGGCCCAGCGGGACGTCGAGCCCCGGGTGGTCCAGCGGGAGCAGCACGTCCGGCGCGACCGGCAGCGAGTTCCCCGCCGGGGGGTCCCACAGCGCGAGCGCGGGCCCGCCGGAGTCCATGGACGACCGGTACCAGACGCCGTCGAGGTCGCCGAAGGCCGCGCGGATGGCGCGAGCCCAAGCCTGGGTGATCTTCTTCGGCCCGCTCGAGATCTCCTGCGAGGCGCCGACCCGGGTCGGCCACAGGCCGGCGAGGTCGAGCAGCCGCAGCGTGCGGGTCGGCCGGACGACGACGAGGCGCGGGCCGCGGGATTTACGGTCGACCGTCGACGTGGTCTGGAAGACCTCCGCGATGCTGGTGCGCACGGTGAGGCCGAAGTACAGGACACCGTTCCCGGGGTCGGTGACCGGGCGCCCGCCACGACCTGGGGTCTGCGGGTCGAAGCGGCCATGGGGGAGCGGGCCGCTGTAGCGGAACGAATTCCACTGCTGGGGGTGGTTGCCGTGCGCGGTGAAGATCCTGACCAGCCTGGTGCCGGGATGCACCGTCACCACGTCATTGGTGCGGTGCAGCTCCTTGACCAGGACAGAGCGTGCGGGCGGCAGGGGGAGCCGGGCCATACCTCGGGAGTCGTCCGTCCTTGTCGGGTGATCTTGCTCGGTGGGGTCAGCCTACGGCCTGCCCCCGACTGAAATTTTCCGTCGTCGGGCAAAACCTCAGAACGGGGAACCGAGAGTGGCCACCAGCCTCGCGACATGGTCGGGGTCGCCGCCGGAGAGCAGCCATTGGCGCGGGGTGGCGGGGTGTTCGTTGATCACCAGATCGGACTGCGGGGTGCTCATGAACGCGGCGACGACGAGCGCGGGCTGGTCCTCGGGGACGGCGCGCAGCACGACCTCCAGGCCGGGCAGCACCCCGGAGCCGGTGAACTGCCAGGCGGGCAGCCGCCAGCCCTGGTCCTTCCAGCCGGTGAGCCTGCCCTCCTTCAAGCGGTGGCGGATGCGGCTGTCGTCCACGCCCAGTGCTTTCGCCGCTTCCAGCACGCTCAGTGCCGAATCGGCGAGTACGGCGTGCGCGGCGACCGTGCGGGCACGGAAGTCCGGTTCGTCCTCGCTGCGGGGGGAGATGTCCAGGCCGACGTCGGTGAGCGCGGCACGTTGATCCGCCGAGAAGTAATGCGATGGATCGGGGTTCGGCGGGGAAAGCCTCCGCGCCGCGTCCTCGACGAGGTTCAGGAACTCGTTGGCGTCGACCTTCAGGCCCGCCTTGGCGAGAACGTTCTCGAGCGCAATGGACATAGCGCCTAGGGTAACGCGTCTGTGCGGGTTCGTGCGGTCTCATCTCGGTTTCGTGGGGGAATTCACCAGAAACGAACACAGAGCGCACGGGATCACACACGCGCAGTAGGCAATATCGGAACAGTGTGCCCGGATCGGGCGACCTTGTCCAGGGATCCCGGCTTGACAGGTCGTAGGGGGGAACTTACCTTCCGAAAGGTAATCGATTTCTTCCCACCGCTTCGGAGAACCCGGCTGGTATGGGGCCGGCTTGGGGGAACAAGGGGGTGGGGCGTTCCTGGGCGGCCGGCGCGAACCGGTCGCCCAGGCACGTCGTTCATCCGGGATCTCAGGCTTCTCCAGGGTCAGCTGCGCCGTGAACTCCGGCGCACGATCAGCTTCGCCTGCAGCGTGGTCGTCGTGGCCTTGCGCGTGCTGTCGCCGATCCGGGCGAGCAGCAGCTCGGCGGCGACCTTGCCCACCTCGTTCGCGGGCTGGGCGACCACCGTCAGCGGCGGATCGATCAGTGTCGTCCACGGCGCGTCGTCGAAGGACACGATCCCCACGTCTTGTCCCGACCGCAGACCGCGCGAGGCCAGCGCTTCCAGGACGCCGATCGCCATCGTGCTGTTGCCGACCAGCAGCGCGTCCGGCGGCTCCGGCTCGTCGAGCAGGCTGAGCGCGGCGAGCCTGCCGCCCTCGGCGCGGAACTCGGCACGCCGCGTGAGCGCGTTCTCCACGCCGACGGCGTCGGTGTACCCGGCCAGTCGGTCTTCGGCCGTGCGCACCCCGGGCGGCCCGCTGACACAGGCGACCCGCCGGTAGCCGCCGTCGATCAGGTGGCGTGTCGCGTCGCGGGCGGCGAGCCGCGTGTCGACGAGCACCTGGTCGCCGGTGTTCTCCAGCAGCGGCCGGTCGACGGCGACCACGGGCGTGCCGCGCTGGGTCAGCCTGTCGACGTTGGTGGCCCGGCCGGTGGGGGAGAGCACCACGCCGGCGACCCGTTCCTGGAGGGCGACGTCGATGTAGCGCCGCTCCTTCTCCTCGTTGTCGTCGGCGTTGCACAGCACCACCGAATAGCCCGCCGTCTGCGCGATGTCCTCCACGCCGCGGGCGATCGCGGTGAAGAACGGGTTCTCCACGTCGGAGATGATGAGCGCGAGCACCGCGGTTTCCTGACGGCGCAGGTTCCTCGCGAGCCCGTTCGGGTGATATCCCAACTCCGCGGCGGCGGCCTGTACCCGCGCCGCGAGTATCGGGTCCACAGTGGACTTCCCGTTGAGCGTTCTCGACACGGTCGCCGTCGAAACCCCGGCCTTCGCCGCCACGTCGTTGATGGTGGCCACCGTGACCTCCCCTTCTGCAGGTGTCTTGACACCTTCGCACGGGAAGAATAGCTTGACCGACAATCGTTACCATCCGCTGATCGCGCTACTCGCGCTTGAAAGTTCGCGCTGGGACTCCGGAGGTGCCGTGGGGGACCCGGGCCTGGTGCTCGGCATCGACATCGGCACCTCGAGTTCCAAAGGTGTCCTCGTCGATTCCCGGGGAACCGTGCTGGCACGAGCATTCCGGCGGCACGACACCTCCCGGCCTCGTCCCGGCTGGTTCGAACACGACGCCGAAACCGTGTGGTGGCAGGATTTTCTCGTCCTGGCCAGGGAACTCTCGGCAGGAGCCGGGGATCATCCCATCATCGGAGTCTCGGTCAGCGGGATCGGGCCGGTGCTCCTCCCGGCGGACGCTTCCGGAAAACCTTTGCGCCCGGCGATCCTTTACGGCGTGGACACCCGCGCTCATGACGAAATCCGTGAGCTGAACCGGGAATTCGGTGAAGAATCCATTGTGGAACGCGGTGGCAGCGCGCTCGGCTCGCAAGCCGTCGGGCCGAAATGGCGCTGGCTGGCCAAGAACGAACCGGACGTGTTCGAAAGCGCGAAGCTGTTCCTGATGGCGAGTTCGTTCCTCGTGCTGCGGCTGACCGGTGAGTACGTCCTCGACCATCATTCCGCGAGCCAGTGCGATCCGATGTACGACCTGCGCGAGGCCAGGTGGGCACCGGACCGGGTCGCCGCGATCGCGCCGGGCATCGAGCTGCCCAGGCTCGCGTGGCCGACCGAGGTGGTCGGTTCGGTCACCGCCGAGGCGGCCGCGGAAACCGGCCTGCCGCAAGGGATCCCGGTGACGGCGGGCACGATCGACGCCTGGGCCGAGGCGACGGGTGCCGGGGTCACCTTGCCCGGGGACACGATGCTGATGTACGGCACCACGATGTTCCTGCTCCAGGTGCTCGCCGATCCCCGCCCCGGCCAGGGGTTGTGGACGACCCGCGGCGTGTTCCCCGGCACCTACTCACTCGCGGCGGGCATGGCCACGTCCGGCGCGATCACCGACTGGCTGCGCGAACTCACCGGCGGCGAGTTCGGGGAACTGGCCGCCGCGGCGGGCGAGGTCCCGGCCGGCAGCCGAGGATTGCTGATGCTGCCGTACTTCGCCGGAGAACGGACACCGATACCGGATCCGGACGCACGCGGCATCATCGCCGGGCTCACCACTTCCCACGGCCGCGCCGATCTCTACCGCGCGGCGCTGGAGGGCACGGCGTACGGAGTGCGGCACAACCTCGAAGCCATGCGGGAAGCCGGTGGCGGCACGCGGCGGTTCGTCGCCGTCGGAGGCGGGACGCGGGGCGGTGTGTGGACGCGGATCGTCAGCGACGTCGCGCGGATCGACCAGGAGATCCCGGCGGAGACCATCGGTGCCGCGTTCGGCAACGCCGTCCTCGCGTCCGTCGCCCTGGGCCGGGAACCGGATGTCGAAGCCTGGAACCCGGTCGCCGAGGTCGTCCGCCCTGGCGCGGACGCCGAGGTCTACGACGAGTTCTATCCGCACTATCGCGCGCTTTATAAGTCTACAGTGGACATAGCTCACTTTTTGGCGCGGAAGAACTCCCTCGCCTGAACCCCGGCGAACTCGCGGCAATCCCGGCTCAGGTGGGCTTGATCGGCGTAGCCCGCCGAGAACGCCAGCGAGGCGAGATCCGGCGCCGTCCCGGCGAGTCCGATGGCGCGCTGGAACCGCGTGACACGCAGATACGTCGCCGGGCCGTAGCCGACCGCGAGGGTGAACCGCCGCCGCAGCTGCCGTTCCCCGGTGGTGAACGTCTGCAGCGCGACGGAAACCCGCGAGACGCCGCCGTCGAGCCTGGCGATCAGCTCCGCGATCTCCCGGTCGCCTCGTCCGGTCCGGTGTTCCGCGACGAGGTCGGTGAGTGAGGCGGCACCGCAGAGCACGCGCTCGGTGAGCAGTGCGCCTTCCTTGCCCCAGAGGTCGCCGAGGGGGACGCGCTGATCACGCAGCTCGTCGGCGCCCAGCCCCAGGACGTCGCCCGCCCTGCCCGGCGCGAACCGCACTCCGCGCGCCCGGACGCCGGACGGCGTGTCCCAGGTCCAGGCCGTGGTGTCCGGTCCGGCGACGAAGACCTCGCCCCCGCTCGCGACCAGGTCGACGCAGCCGTCGGGCACGATCCGCTTCGGCGCCCGGCCCGCGTCTTCCCACAGGCAGCGCACCACGCCGCCCAGCCCGGCGGGTGCCGTCGTCTCCCGGTACACGGTTGCCATGATGCCCCGGGGGTACGACAGGAATCGAGCCAGGCATATCACTCAAAGTGAGCTATCCGGCTCACCGTGTTTACGCCGATCGTCCGATGACCAGGTACTCCGCTGTCTTCAAGGCACCCAAAAGGGTGAATATCGGGTTTCTTCCCGATAACGGCTAACGCGGAGTCACCTTGGAGCGAGAAGTAGACGACGCACTCGTTGGAAGTGCGCTCGGACGAGAGAAGACCTCTCCATGGGTGTTCCCATCGCGACCCCTCCGGCATCGGCGCCGGGACAGGGTGCCCCGGGCAGGCTGAAGCCGCTCGGGTCCGTCGTGGTCGTGCTGGGCGTGATGGCCGTCGCCGTCACCCTGACCAGTTATGTGCTGCCGAAGGCGTCCAAGCCGGTGCAGAACCCGCCCGCGCCGCAGGTCGAACAGGCCGCGGCCGCCGTGCGCACCGTGACGCACTCGGTCGTCTACGAGCTTTCCGGTGCGAAGGGCGCCCAGAACGTCACGTACGTCGCGCAGGGCTCCGAGCTCATGCAGAAGACCGAAGTGACCGCGCCGTGGAGCACCACCTTCGAGCGCGTGGGCCAGGAAGGCCGCGACGAGTTCTACAGTCTCTCCGCGCAGGGCACGGGCAGCGGCGCGTTGCGGTGCCGGATCCTCGTCGACGGCGAGGTCGTCAGCGAACGCGCCGCCCCCGCTGCGGGCGTGCCGGTGACCTGCACGTCCTGAGCGCCTGGTCGCGGCGGGCCGGATCAGCCGAAAGGCGACTGAAGATGCGAAGTGTCGTTGAACCGCCGCACCATCCAGTTGTCGCCCGACACCACCAGGTGTGAGATCGAGCCGTTGTCCGCCCCGAGGAACGCGAACCGGTTCTTCGCGGCACTGGCCTGCGCGAAAACCTCACCGATGACACCGCCGTGGGTGAACACGGCGATCCTCCGGTCCGGGTTGGCCGCGGCGAGCCTGCCGATGGCGGCCCTGAGCCTGCCGCCGAACGCCTCCATCGTCTCCGCGCCGGGGATGACGTCCCAGCGCTGTTCCCGCCACAGCTTCTCGACGATCGGGTGGCCTTCGTGGGTGTAGCGGCGGAAGAGCCCGTTCTCCCAGTCGCCGAGGTGGATCTCCCGCAGGTCGGCTTCGACCTCCGGCGCGAGCCCGAGCTTCGCCGCCAGCGGCGCCGCGGTCTGCGAGGTCCGGCGCAGCGTCGTCACGTACAGCGCGGAGATCCGCTCGTCCGCCAGACGGCGCCCGACCCGTTCGGCGTGGTCCCTGCCCTCCGGCGCGAGGTCCGGATCGGCTTGCCCGTCGACCAGGTCGAACGGCGAGTCGCCCTTCGCCGGGGCCGACTCACCGTGGCGGACGAGGAAGATCTCGGTCGATCCCGGCGGGGGAGAGAACCGGTGCTGGCGGTATTCGATCTCCTGCTCTGGGGTGCTCATGTACGCCGACGATACCGAGCTAGCCCAGCTGTTTGTCGACGAAACACCAGCGCCAGGTCTCGCCGGGCTCGTGGCTGCGCATGACCGGATGCAGGGAGTCGTGGAAGTGCTCGGTCGCGTGTTTGCCCGGTGAGGAGTCGCAGCAGGCGACGTTCCCGCATTTGACGCATTCGCGGAGGTGGACCCAGGTCATCCCGTTCTCGACGCAGACCGCGCACACGTCGGGCGAGCTGGGTTCGACAGCGGGCCATTCCTTCGTCAGATGCTTGCAGGATCCCGCCGTCGCGGCGGGGGTGCGCAGTTCCCGATCGGAGTCCGGCACGGTCTCCTCCTCCCTGTCCAACATGGATTCCTCGATGTCGAGGCGTTCGAGGATCCGGCGCAGGACATCATCATCGGCCATCCCCGAGTCGCGCGCCTCCAGGAACTTCTCCCGCTCGACTTCGAGCAGTCTCAACCGCAGGCGGCGATAGGCGTCGCTCGGCGTTTCGGTCAGCGCGCTCTGCCTGCCGAGCTCTTCCCACGCCGAGTCGGAGCGGTGCTGGAGCCTGCTGCGCAGCCGCTCGACGATGTCGTCCGGATCCTCGGGGGTCCGGATCTTCTCCAGCTCCTGGAGTGCCGCCCGCGTCATGTCGTTGATGACGGCGGCCTCCTGCAACGCGTCCTCGGCGGGATCGGGAGGGGGCAGTTTCAGGCGCCGGACCAGGACCGGAAGCGTCGTGCCGTGCAGCAGCAGGGTTCCCGCCACCACGACGAACGCGACCAGGACCAGCACGGCCCGTTGCGGGGTGTCCGCCGGCAGCACGAACGCCGCCGCGAGCGTGACGACCCCGCGCATCCCCGCCCAGGCGATCACCGTCGAGTACCGCCAAGGCCAGGCGTGACGGCGGAACACCCGTCGCGCCAGGCCGATGCCGATCATCCAGACGACACGGGTGAGGATCGTCGCGGCGAGGGTGGCGAAGCAGATCAGGACGAGCTGGAGCGCGCTCAGCCCGCTGTCGCCGACCTCGGTCATGATCCGGCGGACCTGCAGCCCGATCAGCAGGAAGACGATGTTCTCGAGCAGGAACTGGATGGTCTGCCAGTTCAGCCTGCTCGCCAGCCGGGAGCGGCCCGAAAGCATGCTGGGCGCCTTGTGCCCCAGGATCAGGCCCGCGACGACCACGGCGATCACCCCGGAACCGTGGATCGCCTCGGCGGCCAGATAGGCGACGAACGGGACCACCAGCGAAAGCGCGGTGTCGCTGACCGGATCCTCGAGCCGAGTGCGGATCATCGCGGCGAGCGCGCCGACGGCGAACCCGATCACCAGACCGCCGCCCGCGGCGAGCAGGAAGTCCCCGCCCACCTGCAGCAGGCTGACCGAACCGGCGATGGCCGCGATGGCCGTCCGCAACGCGACCAGCGCGGCCGCGTCGTTGAAGAGACTCTCGCCCTCCAGCAGCCGGGTCAGCTTGCGCGGCATCCCGACCTTGCGGGCGACGGCGGTGGCCGCGACCGCGTCGGGCGGGGCGACCACCGCGCCGATCGCGAGCCCGGCGGCGAGCGGCAGGCCGGGGATCACCAGCCACGCCACGACGCCGACCGCGACCGTGGTGAAGATGACGAGACCCACCGACAACAGCAGGATCGGCCCGCGGTTGCGGCGGAAGTCGATCAGCGAGGTGCGGATCGCGGTCGCGTACAGCAACGGGGGCAGCAGCCCCAGCAGGACGACCTCCGGGTCCAGTTCGTACTCCGGGACGCCGGGGACGTACGAGGCGACGACCCCGACCGCGATCAGGCACAGGGGCGCCGACCAGTCGAGTTTCCGCGCCGCGGCGGTGACCAGGAGGACGGCCACCACCAGTGCCACGAGTTCTACCGCGATCTCCACGCCGCTCATCATCACCCGAGAGCCCCGGTGCGCGCGCACCGAGGCCCGGCTACCTCTGTTCGATACGCACCAGGGTGCCGGCCGGGTCGCGGAAAGCGCAGTCGCGGACGCCCCAGGGCTGGTCGAGCGGCTCCTGGACGACGTCCGCGCCGGTCGCCTGGATCCGGTCGAACGTCTCCGTCAGGTCCCGCGTGGCGAGCACGATGGTCGCGTAGCTGCCCTTGGCCATCAGTTCGGCGATCACGGCGCGTTCCTCGCCGGTGATCTCCGGATCGGCCGCCGGGCACCGGAGCACGATCGACGTCCCCGGCCTGCCCGGCGCTCCGACGGTCACCCGCAGCGGGCTTTCGTCACGCACTTCGAAGCCCAAGACGTCGCGATAGAAGGAAAGCGAGGCCTCGAGATCGTCGGCGGGGAGGAAGGACGAGTGAATCGAGAGGGTCATGCGAGTCAAGGTAGGTCGGGACGCGGGGAAGCCGCTTCTCTATTCCTGATCGGCCGCATGACCTGCTTGACGACGCAGCCGGGCATGCCGCGGCCTTCTTCCACCGCCTGCTTGCGATAGACGCTCGGCGAGATGCCGACCAGTTCGGAGAACCGGGTGCTGAACGTGCCCAGCGACGAGAAACCGACGTCGAAACAGACCTCGGTGACCGACATGTCCCCGCGCCGCAGCAGCATCATCGCGCGCTCGATCCGGCGGGTCATCAGGTAGCTGTAGGGCGATTCGCCGTACGCGGCCCGGAACTCCCGGCTCAGATGCCCGGCGGAGACGTGCACGCCGCGCGCCAGCGCCTCGACGTCCAGAGGCTGCGCGTAGTCGCGATCGATCCGGTCGCGGACGCGTCGCAGCATGGCGAGGTCGCGCAGGCGCGGGCCTGGGTCACGCTGTCCGGTCACCCGGAAAGCGTAACCCACGCGCAGACGCCGAAGGCCCCCTTCGCCGGGCGGCGAAGGGGGCCTCGGGCGGTTTCCGTACTAGAGGGTGATCTTGTCCACGTTGGGACCGCCGTTCGCCGTGGTGGCGACGGCCCTGATCTTGTTCACCCCCGCGGCCAGCGTCACCTTGACGGTCTTCGTCGTCCAGTTCGGCCAGGCCCCGGTGCCGCCGAAGCCGACACCCGACGCGCTGACCGTGCCGTTGACGGAGAAGTCCAGCGGCCGGTTCGCCGTGGTGCCGTTGGCGTACCGGACGACGACGTCGTAGGTGCCCGCGGCGGGCGCGGTGACCGTCCACTCGACCGAGCTGCCCGCCACGTTGTCGTAGTTGACGAACCCGGTGCCGGTGAACCCGGCGTGGTTGGACTCGACCGCGCCGTCGACGACCGTGGCGTCCTCCGCCTGGTAGTCGACCGGGTTGTTCGGGCCGGGGCCGGAGCCGTCGGCGGGAACGGTCTGCGTCCCGGTGTTCCAGCCGGAGACCCGCACCGAAGGCTTGGAGCCCTTGAGGTCGGCGGTGCGGTACTTCGCGGTCAGCGTGGTCGTTTCACCCGGCCACAGGCTCACCGCGTTGTCGTTCCATTCCACCGGGAGCACCGGTTTGCCCGCGGAGTCCACGACCTTCGAGTCGACGTAGAACGCCGGGAGCTTGCCGCCCGAGGTGTTCTTCAGCGTCACGGTCGTCGTGGTGGTGCCGTCGGATCCGGCGACCGATTTGGCCGTCGCGCCGACGGCCGACTGGCCGAGGTTCTTCAGGCCGGACAGATCGGCGTAGGCCGACTGGGGCGTGTAGTACCAGTCACTGCCGGCCCAGTTCAGCGTGTCCGCCTTGGTGGAGAGCCAGTACACGTTCCGGCTGACCTCCTTGCCGGAGGAGTCGGTGAGCACCAGCTTCGCCAGGTAGGTCGTCGACAGCCCGCTCACCGCCGGGACGGTGACCGCGGTGGCCTTGGCGCCCAGCGCCCCGACCGACACCCCGGTCTTGGTGTTGCTGTACTTCTCCGTGCCGTCGAGGTTGTACAGCTTCGTGGTCGCCGTCAGCCCGCTCACCGCGTTCGACGTCTGGTTGATCACCACGACCGAGCGATTGTCGTGCGAGTACTGGATGTGCAGGGGCTCGTTGGCCTTCTTCGCACCGTAGTAAGCGCCGTTCTGGTCCATGTAGGCGTCGAACAGCTGCCAGTGCAACGAGGTCCACGGGCTGTTGAGCATCCAGTAGATCAACCCGGTCGACGGGTTGGTCGAGTCGGTGTAGTTGCGCGAGTGCGACTCGAACTCCGCACGCACGTTCTCGTACTGCGCGAGCTGGGACTTCCGCACGAAGTCGTTCAGGTCCGCCGGTGCGCCGTAGCGCTTGGTGAGCGCGTTGCCGAAGAGCTTCAGGTTCGCGAAGGTCGTCGACGAGGAACGGTGGTACTGCGGCGCCGACGGGTCCTTCCACATCGTTTCCAGCTCGCTCGGCGACATCATGCGCTTCAGCGTGTCCATCGTCGGGATGTCGACGCCGGCACTGGTCTCCGAGTTGAAGTTCCAGGCGCCACCACGGTCCTTTTGCGACTTGTCGTACCAGTAGACCGGCGGGACGTAGTCGTACGGGCCGTTCATCTTCATCCCGGAGGCGCCCGTGATCGGGGACGGCCTCTTCGACGCCGACGGGATCACCGGGAGGGTGAAGTCGGCGGCCTTCATCGCGTCGAGGTAGCCCTGCTCGATCCGCTTGTCCGGCGCGAAGTCGCTGCCGATGTGGAAGGAGACGACGCTCGGGTGGTCACGCAGGCGCTCGGCTTCGGAGAACATCGAAGCCTTGGCGATCGGGTAGTCCGATTCGACCCAGGGCTCGCCCTTTTCCTCGCCGTTGACGTGGCCTTCCCATTTGTCGCAGCATTCCCAGCCGGGCATGGTCAGCACGCCGAGATCGTCGGCCAGGTCGAAGAACTCGTCCGGCTCGATGTGGCCTTCCAGCCGGACCGTGTTGAGCCCGAGGTTCAGCACGTACTTGAGCTTGTCGGCCGCCGCGGTCTCGTTCCAGCGCAGGAACAGGTCCGGCGTGTAGCCGCCGCCCCTGATCAGCAGTGGCTTGCCGTTGACGCTGTACTGCCGTCCGCCGCTGGAGTTCAGCGGCGCCTTGACGTCGCGGACACCGAACTTCGACTTCGAGGTGTCCGACGGCGCGCCGCCGACACTCGCCGTCAGGTCGAGGGCGTACCGGTGCTGGCCGCCCATCCCGGCGGGCCACCAGAGGTTGGGGTCGTCGAGACCGACCACGCCGAAGGTGACGGTCTTGCGCTCCTTGGCGGCCAGTGAGACGGTCTGGCTGATCGGCTTGCCCGCGACCGTGCCGGCGACGGTGGCCTGCACCGCGTTCGCCGAGTCGTTGCGGACGTCGGCCTTCACCGTGAGGTCCGCGTGGTCGAGCGAGGAGTTCAGCTTCTGGACCACGTGCGCGCTGCGCAGCGCGACCGGGCCGCCGCGGCGGACGAGGACGTCACGCACGATGCCCATGTTCTGGTCCGGCGGGGTCTGTGCCCAGTCGATCCAGCCCATCGAGAGGTCGTTGTTGGGGTCGTTGGGGTAGACCTTGAACGCGACGCTGTTGACGCCCGCGCGGACGTGCGCGGTGATGTCCAGGTCGTGGCGGGTGTAGGCGCCGTTGACCTGGTCCTTCGTCGCGATCTTGGTGCCGTTGACCCAGACGTCGGCCTTCGAGAGCACGCCGCTGAAGTCGAGATAGGTGCGCGACGACGTGTCTTCGACGTTCAGGTCGGTGCGGTACCACCACGGCACGGAGAACTGCGCCGCCGGGACGTTCTTCATGTTCGTGGAATAGAAGGGGTCGGCGTACTTGCCGTTCTGCAGCAGCCCGGCGTAGACCGTCGACCGCGACGACACCGGGTACCAGCCGGAGGTCGGGAAGCCCGGCTTCGACACCGCCGAGTCATCGCTGACCTGTGCCGAGGACTGGATCACGAAGCCGGGGATCGGGGTGGCGTTGCCCGCGGCGGCGCCGACGGACAGCGGTACGGCCACTTCGGCGCCGGTGGCGGCGGGAGCGGTGGTCACCCCGCAGACCGCGGCGGCCAGCGCGGTGACGGTCAAGGCCAGTAACGGGATCCGGGTTCTCTTCTGCCGAAAACTCACGAGCGCGCCTCCTTGGGCACACGGCGGCGGACCTGGGCGGAAATCGTTAAGAAAGTTCCCTAACAATGTTGGGGGAGATAGTAGCCGCCACTTCACGCGGGGAACAGACCCTTGCACCGGGTTCGTCAGCCGTGCCGGTGAGCCGAGTAGTGTCCCGGCGGTGGAGCTGCTCCCGTTCGACGAGTACGTACGGTCCCTGAACCGGAAGCGGATGGCCGCCGGTGTCCTGTTCCGCGACGACGCCGACCGGGTCCTGATCGTGGAGCCGTCCTACAAGGAGGACTGGGAAATCCCAGGTGGCGCCTGTGACGAAGACGAACCGCCGTGGCGCACCGCGGAGCGGGAGATCGGCGAGGAGCTCGGCATCACCCGCCCGCCGGGCCGGCTGATCGCCATCGACTACCTTCCCTCCGACGAGCGGATGCCTGAAGGCCTCACGTTCGTCTTCGACGGCGGGGTGATCACGGACGAGGACCTCGCCGGGTTCGTCTTCGCGGACTCCGAAATCGTGTCAGCGGCCTTGGTGTCCTTGCCGGAGGCGGCACTGAAATTGAGTCCTCGTCTCGCGCGGCGAGTCTCCGCGGCACTCGGAGCCGCCCGGTCCGGCGGTCTCGCCATCTGCGAAGGTGGCCGCCCCGTCAGCTGACGGGTGCCACGTAGCTCCACTGTCCGTCGACGCGGACGAAGGCACTGTTCTCGTGCATGCTGCCGGGACGGCGATCCTGCCGGTAGTGGGCCCGGAACTCCACGGTGCCCTCGGCCTCGAGCAGGCCGCCGCCGGTCTTGCCGAGGATCTCCAGGAACGTCCAGCGCTGTCCCGGGTCGAGCTCGAGATCGGCGGGACGGGTCTTCGGATGCCAGGTCTTCGTGAGGTAGTCCGTGTCGCCGACGGCGAACGCGCTGAACCGCGACCGCATCAGGAGTTCGGCTGTCGGCGCTGTCGCGGTTCCCCGGTGGAAGCGGCCGCAGCAAGCGCCATAGGGCTCGCCGAGGCCGCACGGGCAGCGGGATTCGTCGGTGATCGCGGGCACGTCCGCGATTGTGTCATCGCGGGGCGGCGGCGCTTTCGAGGTCCCGTGCCTGCTTGAGCCAGCCGGTGAACAGCTCGGCGTCGATGTCGTCGGCCGAGCGCAGCTTGACGTGCGCCATCTCCCGCGCGCTCGCCTCGAGCCTGCCGGACGGGTCGTCGACGAGCTGTCCCTTCCAAAGGGCGAAAGTGACGTACGACGAGTACGCCTTCATCAGGCAGACGAGGTTCTTCCCCGCGGCTTCGCCCGCGCTCCAGGTCGGGGAGGCGTGGTACATCGCCTCGATGGAGCCCGGCAGGGCGGCGTTGACGATCGGGCGCAGCGCGATGGCGACCTCGCGCAGGTTCTCGGGCAGGGCGGCGATGTAGTCGTCGACGTTCGCGAACTTGGCCATGACTGGATCCCTTCGGTCGGTGTGCGCTCAGCTAACCGTCCGAAGGTTCGAGTTGTCAAGACAAAAAAATTATTCGGTGGACTCCGTGTCGTCGAGCACACTCCATCAGCGGAAGTCGCGGGCACGGGTCGCCGCGACCGGATGCTGCCTGCCGCGGAGTTCGCGGCGTTCCTCAGCGTGGGATCCCCGCCGCCCGTAGGATCTCGTTGCACCGGACCAGATCCTTGTGCTGGAAGACGATCAGCGCCGAATGATCGCGGCGGACCGGCAACCCGCGGACGGCGTCGACCAGCGCGACGGGAAGCTCTCGCGAGGTGCCGCGCCAGGTGTCGGTGGTACCGCCCGCGCTGGCCGACTCGGCCGCGCGCAAGGCGACCCCGTCCGCGCCGTCGAGGTCGTCCACCCGGTTCGTCGCGTCGAAGCGGCTCCAGGCCCGCCCCGCGATGGTCGCCGACTTCCGGGCCGACAGGGACGGCTTCCTCGACGCCCAGCTGATCCGGGTCGACGACGAGACCTGGCTCGACGTCGTGTGGTGGCGGTCCTCCGAGGACTTCGCCGCGTCGCGGGAGAAGGGGGCGAACCTGCCGGGGATCAAGGCCTTCTTCGCGCCCATCGCCGAGCTGGTCTCCGCGGAGGAAGGCACCACCGAGGACTACCGAGCCTAGGGTCCGCCCACATGCCGGGACGGGAAATAACTCCGCCCACAGTCCGTTGACCTGGGAGAACGAGCAAGGTCACGGAAGGGATCGGCGATGACCACAAGCCTGGAGACGTTCACGCAGGACTGGCGAGGCTGGAAGGCTCAGCGCGAGCGCGATCTCGCCGACCCGCTCGGCTGGCTCGCCCTGGTCTCGCTCGACTGGCTCGAGGACAAGCCCCGCGCGTACGAGGGGCTGCCCGGCGTGTGGTGGCAGGACGCCGACGCGGCTTACCTCGACCCGCAGGGAGCGGACCTCTCGCACGACGGTGAGCGGGTCACCGGTGTCCGCCGCTTCGAGCTGGTCAACAGCGGTGCGACCACCCGGGTCGTCGCCGGGGACATCGAGATCGAGGTCGCGCGCCGCGGCGGGTACCTGATCCGCGCCCACGACCCGAAAGCGCCGGTGCTGAACGCTTTCCGTGGCGTCCCGGCGTACGAGCCCGACGCGGCGTGGGTGCTGTCCGGCACCTTCGAACCCTTCGACGAGCCACGGCCGACCACGGTCGGCGCGGTCGTCGAAGGACTCAGCCACGTCTATGTCTCCCCGGGCATCGTGCGCTTCGAACACGACGGCGTGGAGCACACGCTCACCGCGTTCAACGGCAAGAAGGACGGCCTGCTCATCCTGTTCACCGACGCCACGAGCGGAGTGACCACTTACGCGGCCAACCGGTCGCTCGAGGTGCCCGCTCCCGCCGAGGACGGGGCCGTCGTCCTCGACTTCACCCGCGCGCTGAACCTGCCGTGCGCGTTCACCGACTTCGCGACCTGCCCCCTGCCGCCGGCGGGCAACGAACTGTCGTTCGCAGTGGAAGCGGGGGAGAAGCTGCCTTACGAGCGGCTGGGCTGAACCGTCGCGAGCGCCGTCATCGCCTCCTGTTCGCGCTGAGCCAGTTCGGACAGGATGGCGGAGGCGTCGGTCAGGTGCCGGGTGTCGCCGGTTTCCCCGGCCCGCGTGCACAAGCGCGCGACCTCGGTCCACAGTGGAGTGATCTCGCGGTACTTCTCGCCGGCCACTCGGAGACCGGCGTCGTCGACGAAAGCCGCGCACTCTTCGAGAAAGTCGCGGTAGATCCGGCGGAAGAGCGCGCCGCCGGTCCCCGCCCGTTCCATCAGGACGGCGGCCTGCGGGAGGTCGCGGGCCGGATCACTGCTGCGGTCCAGCCATTTCCTCACCTGGACGGCGGCCTTGCCGATCCCGCGATAGCCGAGGTTGGCGATGGGCGGGTTCAGGAACTCCGCCGCGTTGGCCCGCACGGCCGTGCGGACGATGTCGGAAAGCGGTTTGGGAGGTGCGTCCGCGGTGATGGTGAACGAGCGGTTCTTCGCCGTCATGGGGCCTTTCTCGCCGCGAGCGCGCTCCAGGCTGGCCAAGGACGTCGACACCGCACCACCCTGCTGTGCGGTGTCGACCAGGAAGGCACGTTCCTCGTCGTAGCCGTACAACGCGGCGAAGTGCCCTCCAAAGTGGACTTTCGACGTGAAGTACTCGAGATGGTACGAGTCGAGCTGCAAGCCGACCGGGGCACCGGCGTCGAGCTGCTCGGCCACGTTCCGCCAGGCGGTGCGCGCCGACGTGGTCTCCTTCACGCGCAAGGTCAGTCCGAGATGCCCGGTCAGTTTCCCCGTGATCTCGGCGGGTTTGCTGCGCCCGCCGAGGAAGGGGAACGGCAGGTTCTTCCCGTCCCAATATATGAAGCCCAGACCCTCGCCGAGCCCGAACAGCATCGGCTCGGACAGTTCGATCCCGGCGTGCCGCAGAAGGACGTCGAGAGTGCTGGTCTCGCAGTGCTCGCCGCCCGTGGTCTTGATGCCGTCGAGGATCACGCGGTCACCGGCCAGGCGATCTCGGTGCGGTAGGCCTCGGGCGCGACCGACGGCCCGGGCGCCACCAGGTACAGCTCTTCGGCGGGCCCGGCCGGGACGCGGTCGCGTTCGGCGATCCAGCGGCCCAGCGATCGGTAGGCCGTTTCGACATCGTCGTAGGCACCCTCGTGGATCGTCGCCGCGAGCAGGCCACCGGGGAGTTCGGCGGAATCGATCTCGCCATCGTCGCGCACTGGCCCGTCCACCGGGACGAACAGTTCGACGGTCAACTCGTCGGGATCTTCGGTGAGGTAACGGGTCCCGGGCGGCCCGGACAGGGCGACGCCTTGTGCGTCGACCGCCGCGAACAGCCGCGCGTACGCGGGACCGATCAGTTCGGCGAGACCGCTCAGCGGGGTCCGGATGCGCAGGCGGGCGATCGGCTGTGGTGCGCGCACACGCTCGTAGACATGCAGCCACCGCGTCGGCTCGGCGAGGACCGAGTCGAGTTCGCCGCTGATCGCCGCGAGTTCCGCGGCCCGCGCCACCACTCGGTCGTGATGCCGCTTGATCGCGGCCTTCACGTCGTCCGGGGTGCCCGCGGCGAGGATCTCGGCGATCTCCGCCAGCGGCACCTCCAATTCCCGCAGCCGCCGGATCAGGCTCGCGGCGGCGAACTGTTCGAGCGAGTACCGGCGGTATCCGCTGCCGGGGTCGATCCGAGCGGGTACCAGCAGCCCGAGCCGGTCGTAGTTCCGCAACGCGCGGACCGACAGCCGGGTGGCGTGCGCGAACACGCCGATCGGCATCAAGGTCGTCATGGGACCAGCCTGAACCCTCTCCCGGGGAGAGGGTCAAGCCGGTACCTCACCCCAGTGACAACCGATCGAGATCCGGGGCGGACGCGTGGTCGTTGGCCAGCTCGATCGTGTTCGCCCCCGCTCGCAGTTCGACCGGTAACGACGTCGTGAGCTGGGTGTTGTTGCCCGCGCCGTCGACCTTCACCTCGACCGGCGCGCCGCCGTTCACCGTGACGAAGTACGACCGCGGTCCGTTCACGGTGAAGTCGATATAGAGGGTGTAGCGCCTGGTCTCGGGCACGGTGACGTTCTCGAACACCACGGACGAGTCCGGGTCACCGCCGATGTTGCGGACCTTCTGGCCGCCCGAGCACACCCCGCAGTTCGTGACCCCCGCGCTGCCGACGTCGTTCGCCGAGTCCTCGGCCTCCCGCATGAAGACGCGGTCCGCCGGTAGCGGGCTCACGCGCACCGGCTTGCTCACCGATTTCGCCCGTCCGAGCAGGTCGAACGATGCCGTGACCGGGATGTCCGCCGCGGCGATGCCTTCGGGGGAGACCAGTGTCCACGACGCTTCGAGTTCGTTCCCGACCCGCATGGACGTCGCCGCGGCCGGATCGCCCTGCACCGTCCAGCCCGCCGGGACGACCGGCGCCATGGCGACCCGGTCGATCGTGTCGTCGGCGTCGAGCCGCAGTTTCGCGGTCACTCGCAGGGATTGCCGCCCCGGCGAAAGCCATTGGACGCCGCCGGGTTCGACGGCCAGTGTCGTTTTCGGCGTGTAGGACGGAGGCGGCAGGGGAGCGACCGCGATCCGGTCGAGGCCCGGTCCCGCGGTGGCGTTGCTGAAGACCTTGACGGTGTTGGCCCCGGCCTGCAGCGAGACGGGGATCGCCGTCGAGGTCACGACGCCCGGTGTGCCGGCGCCGATCGCGGTCTCGACGGGAGCACCGCCATTGACACTCACCGCGACCGACGTCGCGGACCCGCTCGTGGTGTCGAGCTGCAGCCGGTGACTCCCGGCTTCCGCGACCGTCACTCCCGGATAGGTGACCGAGTTGCGCGGACCGCCGCCGAGCCCGGTGACCTGGAACGATCCGGAGCAGGAGGAGCACCAGCCCAGCCGGGCACGGCCGTCGTTGTCGTTGCGGAAGGTCTCGGCCTCCAGCGGGACCTGCGCGCCGAAGACCGAGTTCGGGTGGCCGTACGCCACCTTGATCTCGTCGATGGCCAATTGCCGGTAGAAGGGCTTCGCCTGCGGGCCTGACCAGGTGTTCAGTACCTCGAGCTTGATGAACCGGGTCTGCCGTTCGCCGAGATCGATGAACTGCACGCCGCGGGCGCTCGGCATCGCGCCGGTGCGGATCGGCTCGCCCCAGTGCTTGCCGTCATCGCTGACGTAGACGCGATAGTCCTTGATCCGGGACGAATCCTCCGGCCTGCCGAACGATTCGCGCGCGTGCGTCGGCGACATCTCGCGCTGGTTCACCGCGAGAGAGGTCGCCGGTCGCCGCTTGCCGAGGTCCAAGGTCAGGGAGACCGGTTGCTTGCCGTCGGCGTCCCAGTAGTTCTCGAAGTTCCCGTCGACGAGGTTCGATGCCGGATGCCCCGCACGCGAGGACGATGCGGTCGCCTTGATCGTGCGAGAGTCGTGGAAGTACTGTTGCCCGGCCGTTTCCACTTTGAACACCGTGTCGTAGGTGTCCCAGTCCTTGATGTCCACAAGGGTCAGATAACCGGCGGATTGGCTGAACCGCAGCGCTTTCCCCGTGCGGACGTCGGACACCTTCGTCACCTTGTATCCGTTGTCGCGCAAGCGCAGCAGGTCGGTGCGCGGCCGGGTGACCACGTGGAGGTACTGCGTCCGGGCGCCGGGCTCGACGGTGATGACGCCGTGCGCGCCGTCGTTCCAGAATCCGGGCTGCATTCCGCCGTACAGATAGCCGCCGCCCTCTTTGCCCTGGAGCGAGGACTTGATCGGCGGCACCCAGCTCGCCATGAAGTTGTTGTACGCCTCCTGTTGTGGCGGGAACTTCCCGTTCACCATCGGGGTTTCGGCCATCAGCGACTTCATCGACGAACCGGCGTTGGCGATGTAGCGCCCGGTGGACAGCCGGAAGTCGACGGCCTGATCGGTGCCGTCGTACCACCAGCCGCCGTTGGTCGGCAGTTTGTAGTCGGCCTCGGTGAGCCGCGGCATCGGGGTGAACGCGGCCTGCGGGTAGTCGTACGGCGGGGTGATGCCGGTCTTCTGCTCGTTGCTGACGGTGTCCATGATCGGCGTGTCCTCGTTGTTGTTGCTCAGCAACCAGGACGGCCGTTTCTCGCGGATCTGTTCGTAGAGCTTGTTCTTCTCCCAGTAGTCGTTGTCGTTGTCGATCCAGAACCCGGCGAGGTCCGAGTAGCGGTCCATGACCTCGTGGAAGAGGTCGTAGCTGTACTCGCCGAACCCGGGTCGTGTGGTGAGGTCGACCTGCTTGCCCTTGTGGGCGGAGTATGCGGCGGAATCGAGCGACTCGACACCGGTTTCCTTGTGCCACTGGGGATCGTCGGTCATGTACAGGATCGTCCGGACGCCCTTGGCGTTGCCCGCTTCGACGAGTTCGCCGAGGAGGTCCCGGTGCGTGGCGCAGCTGCCCGGGATCTTCGACGGCCACGGCCGCGCGTAACCCAGCCTGCTGTGGAAGGTGGCGAGCACGATGTAGGAGGCGCCGAGTTTGCGGGCCTCGTCCACCCAGTAGTCGGCGCTCCAGCCGCCGTCGGTGACGGCGCGTTCCCAAGCGGCGCAGTCGGTCTGGCGTGGTGCGGTGAACATGCCCCAGTGGAGGAAGAGGCCCGCGGTCGCCTCGCGCAGCCACTGCTGGCGGGGATGGTGCACCTCCGCGCTCGCCGTCGTCGTGGTGAGCAGGCCGGCCAGCAGGGCGAGGACCAAGGCGAGCCAGGCGGTGCGTTGCGCTCGAACTCTCATGACCATCCGCTCTCATCCAAGGCGTGGTTACCGAGAGATCCGATGATTGCGGCAGATATCTGAGCGGTCAAGACCCGATGAGCGGGACAGCTGCTCAGTCATCCGAGGTTTAACGAGCGAAGGCCCCCTCTCCACAGGGGATGAGGGGGCCTTCGAATCAGGGATGGAGTCAGCCTCGCAGGACGTTCAGCGTGGCTCCCGCGGTGACGCTGTCGATAGTCACCGCGTAGAGGTGCTCGCCGCCGGGCCCCCAGGCGAGACCGCCAGGAGCGAGCAGTGTCTTGTCCGTCGCCAGCCGGGTGAAGTCGTACTGGCGGCTCGGGGTGCGGCTCCCGTCGCGGAAGATGTACACGGCCGGTCCGAAGGCGATGTCGACCCCGCCTGCCAGGACGTTCGCGTCCCGGCTGACCGCGAGGGAGTTCGGGTAGGCGTCGGTCTCGTAACCGGCTTGCGGCACCAGGCCTTCCGTTGTGTAGACCCGCACGTCGTAGGGAGAACCGGAGCCCACGGAGTGGAAGTACGCGCCATCGTTGGACAGCTCGATGTCCTTCACGTAGTCGCCGACCCAGGCGGAGGCCTGCTCGACCAGGCCGGTGCCGGTGTCGCGGAAGATCCGGGCCGTGGACGGCGAAACGCCCGTGACGGCCGTCGCGATCAGGTCCGGGCGCCCCGGTGACGTGGCCAGCAGCGGGGCGCCGTACTCGTCAGGACCCAGGAGGTCCAGGCGGACATCGCCGAACGTGGAGCCGACGGTCGCGCTGCCGAAGTTGGCGTCTCCTGTGTGGCAGGCGTACCCGAAGTAGATCTTGTTACCGGAGACGGCCAGTTCTTTCGGGCAGAGCGTGCCGTCGCCGACCCGGTGCCGGGCGGTCTCCGCGAGGGTGAGCGTGTCGATCGCCGAAATCGCGCCACCGCGGGAAAGCGCGACGAACAGCGTGCCGCCGTCGGCGCTGAGCGCGAGGCCCGAGGCTCCGGGCTGGTTGTCGAGCCTGCGGATCAAGGTGCCGGAGAGGTCGGTGACCACCACGGCGTTGTCCGCGCGGTTGCTGACGAAAACGTGCCCGCGGCCGGGATCGACCAGGATGTCGGTGAATCCCGTCAGCGGCAGGTTCACCGCCTTGTGGTCCTCCGCCGCGGTGGCGGGCAGGGCGGCGCCCACGAGTGTGGTGACCGCCAAGAGGGCAGCAAAGACAGACCTTCGTAATGAACGCATTCCGAAGTATTCCTCCCAGTAACGAGCCCGATCAGGGGCTCGTGGAAGAAACGCTAGCGGATCTCGTTCCCGGCCCGGACTCCGGGCGGGCGCCCGCCCGGAGTCCGATCAGCCCTGTTCAGATGTTGAAACCGGGGTGGGTCGCGAAGGCGTTGTCGATCACGAGATTGCCCCGCTGGCGGGCGCGTTCACGCAGTGCCGACGTCGTGCGGGCGCCCTGGGCGAAGAACCACCACAGGTAGAGCGCGCCGTACATCCACGCACCCTCGTAGCCCCAGGTCGAGTCGGCGCCGCTCTTGCCGGCGCCGAACACCGAACCCGCCGGGAAGTTCGCGTTGTGCGGCTTCCCGCCCTGATGGCGTGACTCGTGGATCAACGTCTCGGCGCGGCCGGGAACGTCCTTGGAGTACCAGAATCCCAGATACAACTCGATCCGGTCGTCGACGAACGCTCCCTTGAACGACGTGGCGATGGCGCTGCCGTCACCGCAAAGCGAGCGGAGGTCGTCGCAGTTGTCGCGGACATACCGGCGCGCCCAGTTCAGCATCGCTCCGGAATAGGCGTCGTTCTCGTAATCCTGCGCCGAATAGGTCAGCAGGTAGCACGCGTTGAACGTCCGCGCCAGCGGCTTGTCGGTGTTGCACGCGTCTTCCCAGCCGAAGCCTTCGTCCCAGTAGTCCTTGTTGCCGGCGAAGCCGTAGGTGTTCCAGAAATAGTCGATGTAGGTCTGATTGCAGATCGAAGCACCGTAGAAATTGTCCCCGGTCACATTCTTGTCCGGCACGGTGTAGCTGCAAGTGGCCATCGGAGATCACCTGTCTGTAGAAGGAATTTCGTTCGGTTCAGGAGCGCGGGGGCTCCGGCGGGGGCACGTCGTCGGTCCGCGTGTCCTTCACGTACCGGCCGCCGACGGCCTGAGGGACGGCGCGGACGTCGACCCGTCGGATGCCCAGCAGACGCTCGTCTTCGGTGCCGCTGAGCGCCTCGCGCACCTGGTTGGTGAGGTCGGTGTCACCGGTCTCGGCGATGGCCTGGACCGCCGCGCGCCGCACGGTGAACACCTCGTGCCGGGTCTGCCGCAGCAGCAGTTCCTTTGCCGCGTCGTCTCCGGCGGATGCCAGTCGTGCCAACGCTTCCACGGCGGTGGTACGGATGATCACCTCTTCGCCGACGGTGCTGAACCCGTGTGCCGGGTCCTCGGAACGCTCCGGCGGGATCGGCTGGCGCAGCACGTTTTCGAGCACCGGGACGGCGGTCGCGTGCCGCAGGTCGGTGAGCAGCTGGACCAGGCCCCAGCGCTCGAGGTACTGATCCTCGGACAGGGCGCCGTACTGCTCGCCGAGTGCCGGGACGACCTCGTCCGCACGCTCGCGAAGCCGGTCGAGGCTTCGCTGGTAGTTGCGTTCGGCGTCCTCGCCGGACGCGGCCATGGTTTCGGCGGCCTGGGTCACCAGCTCGCCGATTTCGCCGTTCGAGAAGCTTCCGAGACCCGAGCTGCTCGGGCCCGCTTCGAGATTGTCTCCGCCCGGGCCCAAAGAAGGGGTGTCGGGATTGCGTGGGGTCGGCATGAGGTTCTCCTTCGCAGCGGCGTGATGCTGACGGAAGGAAGGAACGCGATACCGAACCGCAGATACCTGTTTTTCCGAAAATTCGCCTCTTGGGGCAGTTCGGGATTTTCACCGCGGGAATCCGAAAAGGATTTTGATCACCGAAGTCGTCCGGCGGTCGAAAAGCGTTCACGGATTCCCGCTCGTGATCAATGCCGGACGTCGATGACGACACGGTTCGGTGAGGACAGGGTGAACACGCTGACCGCCGTCCTCGACCGGACGCCGAGTCCGATGGACAAGGTGGCTTCGTAGTCGCCGGTGATCGCGACCGCCATGACGTTGCGCAGATCGCGGGTCCGGAACTTCTGTGGGCCGGGATAAGTCGGGTTGCCCGCGTCGTTGTGCGCGGCCGCCGGAGTGGCGGTGACGGCGATGAAGTGCTCGCCTGTCAACCAGACGATCTCGCCCGAGCCGTCGGCGATCAACTCGTCGACGAGGTCGTACCGGACGGTCGGCGCCGGACCCGCGGTCAGGTCCAGCACGATCCGGTCGAAGCCGGGGTTCTGGCCGGTGCGGATCCCTGTCATCGTGGGGATCGCCTGTGCCGCGACGGAAGCCGGTGCGACAGCGGCGATGGCGCCGGTCAGCATGAGCGAGGTGGCGGCGAGCGCCCCGAGCGCACGCCGGAGGGAGATGGTCATTGCAGTGACCTCCTGCCGGAGAGTTGGTTCCGGAAAGACGTCCGTGGTGGTGTGGGGGTTGTATTCTTCGCGCTATCGTTACTGATCGCGGAATTGTCGTCGAGTGATCTCGAAATCGGCGGGGAAATGGTTTCTGGTGGACGCGACTGGATAGGTGAACCGCTGCCTGACCGCGACAGGTCTGGCTCGACGACAAGGCTGAAGTCCTCCAGTGGCCGCGAGCTGCTGCCATAGGACGGCTCCTAGCCCGGCCAACGAGCAGTTCGTGTCTCCGGTTGTCGTCCACCAGTGCCGTCGTGGGGAAGAGACAGGACGCGAGTCGGAGGAATGACAGGACCCATGAAAGGGATGGACAAGGTCGCTCGGCACACGGCCCGGCTAGCGACGGAATCCGCTGAAGCAGAGCGCCGCGACCACCGTTGCCGTGCCGAGCGTCGTCACGATGAAGGATCCGGTGAGTAGATAGAGGCCCCCTACCCCTGCCAGAGACGTCTTGATCAGCTTGACAATTCCATCATGTTCTCGACCGGACCCGTCTTTGACCATTGTCGAACCCTCCGTGTGTGGTGTACTAGTACACCTTAGGGTGCGCCGACCGGCTAGAACCCTTGTCGGTTCTGATCTTCCACGGTCAGGAGGAGTTTCTTGTCGTCAGGGGTGGGCTCTCGGGTTGTCGATCTTTGTCGCGCCGCGCCGCAAATTGTCGATCATCGCCACGAATCGCGGAGGGCTTGTGACAATCCAGATCGAGAGAGAGCGTGCTTCTTGTTCCGTGACTGCGGTCGAAGCCGCTCTGCGCTGGCTCGCGATCCGTAAGGACGGACGACCGCTCAGGTACCTTCGTTACGCGATCGAAGATCCGTCAAGCGAATCGGCTGCCGCCCTCGACTGTCTGGTGCGGCCGACGGCGTCCATGGGCACGGCGACCCCGGAGGTCCGCGCGTTAGCGCTCTGGGGCTTGCTCCTCGACGAGATCGGCGGGATCGGGTCGACTGGAGAATCGAGGCGTCGCAACACTTTATGTGCCGCTTTCCGGTTGGGTGGGGGAGTGGAGTGGAAGTCGACCCTTGACGACCGCTTCGGTCAACTGAGGGATCTGCCCGGGGTGTTCGGGGATCCGCCGCCCAGCACTACGACGCCGATGCACAAGGCTTGGCGACGTGCTGTGAGCGAGAAGCTCGCCCCTTGTCTGGCGAGGAATCTGGAGCTTCTGAGGGCCGAAGACTGGCGGCCTTATGTCGAGATCGCCCAGGCCTCGAACGCATTCCCGGAAACTCGGAAGCCCCGCGGCCGCGCACCCTCGGCCGGAGCGCAGCCCGTGTTCGCGGAACGCCTGCTGGTGGCCGTGGAAATGCGGCGCAGAACTGCGTATCGTCGGCTGACGGTGCGCAACATCGTCGCTCGGGAGGATGGCGTCGATAGTTATATGGCGCAGGCTCTTACCGGGGAGACCGGTGGTCTCGCGGCGATCCCCGTCAAAGCGATCTTCGGTTGTCGTGTCGAGACTTTGCCGGGGGCGCAGCCGGGAGATCCGCTGGTTTTGGAACTGCGTTTTCCGAAACCGCTGCGCAATGGCGAGTGTCACGAGTTCATTTCCCTCGCGTGCGATGACGACCTCGACGAGGAGCGAAAATGGATCAACGTCGACATCGATCATCACGGGATCGCGCCGGGTGTGGTCGACGGTGACGGCAGGGTGACCGGAGGGCTGAGCATCAGCATTACGTTCGACGATTGCGTCCCCGATGCTTGCTGGTGGTATGCGGAACAGACCGAGTACGAACGCATGGTCCGGCCACCCGCCGGCGATCGGCATCTGCTCGAAATCCGGCAAGGCGTCGTCGAGCACACATTTCTCGAATCCTGTCATCCGCGAGAGGAGTACGGCATCGCGTTCCGATGGCCGCAACTTTGATCGAAGCAGGCCACGTCCGGGTTGACGTAGCCTGCTTCGGTCGCCGGCTAGTTTCCGGTGTTTCCGCCACCCTTGCCGTCGTCGCCGTGGATCGCCATCGAGAACCTCCTGGGTTTGTGGGTGTGATCGCGGCGAACGTACATCACCGAGGGTGACCGATGATAACAGGGTGTGCTTATTGTTGATTATGGTTTGCGGTAGATTGCGAGCGACCTTTCTCTTGCGAGGCTTTGCTTCTTTCGGCTGTTGCCATCAGGCGCTTTAAGTATACGTAAGCCGCGTGAAACGTGAGGGACTTGTATAGATTTATCGTGCTGGCACGATAGGTTCCAGTAATTTGGGGGCACTTGCAAGATTGATACCGGCGCCCGCTAATCTTTCGCGCGTCGAGCGGTCGCTCGGCGGAAGGGCTAGTGAGATGGAGAATGTCCGGTGGCCGGTATGAAGCCTCTTCCGTGGTCTGAGCGAGTTGACGGAATCCCGAATTTGCCCGGGCCCGTGCAGGAATGGGCTACCATCCTCAGGCGGCTTCTTGGAAGCTTGGCGGATGGCGAGGTCTCCGCGGATGCGGCCATTATGAGTCCTCGTGGTGGCCAGCCTATTCGAGCCGGCGATGCGGTGCGGCGACTCACTCGAATAGGTCTGATCGAACGGTCAGGGTCGAGGCTCGAAGTCACGCCCGATGGTTTGCGATGGCTCGCTACCGGTGATGCTGGATTACTGGTCCGTATTCTGCACCGGCGGGTGCGGTTCGTTGGGGAGCTGCTCGACGAGTTGTCGGATGGCCCGCGATCTCACGAACTGCTGCTCGTGATCGCCAGGTCTCGCTTTCGGTTCCGGTGGGAATCGGACGGACCTGTGCGTAGCCGTACGAGCTGGTTGCGGATGGCAGGTATGGTGGATGTCTTCGAGGGAGAGGTTCACCTCACCGACGAGGGGCGGCTCTTGTTGGCAACCCTCAACTTGGATGCGCCTGATCATGGCTCGCCGGGTGACGTTACTGAGCTGGCTCCGGTGGCCGGATCCGTCGCCGACCTGCTCACAGGCATGGACGAAGAGAGCCTGAAAAGTCGTAAACGCGGCTCGCTCATCTACATTCCTGGCTCGCAGCGGGACAGAGGCAGGCTTGAAGCGATCCGGTTGCTTGTAGAAGCCGCCGCGCCGGGTATTCCGATTGGTGACCTGTCGCAGTTCTGTTGTGAGAAGTTCGGCCTCAACGAGTCTTCGGCGCGGTCTGTTGTCGACACCCTGAAGAACATCGGTCTCGTTGGCCGAACGTCATCGGACGGTTTGGCTGCTACGGCGGCTGCTGTCCAGTGGTTGACCACAGACCTGTCGGATGACCTCGCGCGGATCATTCATTCCAGTCTGTTCTACTTCGGCGAAATCCTTTGGGATCTTGATGTCAAGGAGCAGGACGGCACTGCGAAAGCCCTCGCTGTGCGGGGTAGCGGCTACATGAGCGAGTCGGCGTCTTTGAGTAAGAACGGTGTTGTGGGCCGACTTCAGCTACTGCTCGCTCTCGGCCTGGTCTCGAAGTACTCGCAGTCGGTATGGGAACTCACGCCTCGAGGGCGCATGTTCCGGGAGTCGGTGAGGTGTCTCAAGTGGCCGGTGGCTCTTGGTGCGCCGGCGATCGGATCGGAAGTGGTCGAGCCCCCTCAGTCGATGCGCGACTCTCATGAGGTGGCGAAAGAGCTAGTTGCCGCAGGGCTGGACAGCGTCAACTCCAGGCGTATGGAACAGGCCGTAGTGGCCGCTTTCGCCTATCTGGGGCTACCCAGTCGACATCTTGGAGGCAGCGGTCTGCCAGATGGAGAGGTGCGTACGCTGGCGGGCAAACTCGGTCAGTTGCTGGCGATCGAAGCGAAGAGTTCCAAAGCCGGACTAGTGCAGGAGGAGTTCAGCGGACTTCTCGGTTTGGCTGATCAACGGAGTAAGATCAATGCCTCGGTGACGGTCTATGTCGGCCCCGGGTTCGAGCGCAGGGTGCAAGAGGCGGCGGACGCGGATCCAAGGGTGGCGTTGGTCTCATCGAGACTTCTCGCCGATTTGGTGGTGCGGCAAGACAGCGACACGCTGTCGCCCGTTCAACTGGCTCCGTTGTTGGATCCAGAACTTCCCGCTGAGGAGCGAGAGCGCTACTTCGAAGAACTTTGGAAGGCTCAAGACCGGGCGGCCGTGATCGAGCTTACCGCCGCAGAGATTCTCTGTGCCGAGGCAGAGGAGGATTGGGAAGAGGAGGGCTGGATGTCGGTCAAGCTGATCCGTCGCGAGATGCGTTCGCGGAAGTTGGTGACGTCCGACATCGAGATCGAGAGGGCTCTCACCTTCCTCTCATCGCCTCGGATCGCGGCGATAGAACTTACTCAGCCGCCGAGGCAAGACTCGACCATCGGGTCGTCTTATCGAGCGGTGATGACGCTGGACACGATCAAGAGGCGCATCGCCGCACCGGCACGCCAGTGGGATCGTCTGGGCGGTCACTCCGGCTGAGCTGCTGAACGAAGGTTCGGGCCGGTCTCCCGCCCCGAACCGTCGTCAGCTCACCAGCCGCGTTCGCGCCATTCCGCCACGTGCGGCCGCTGCTCACCCAGCGTCGAGTCGTCCCCATGCCCCGGGTAGAACCACGTCTCATCCGGCAGCTCGTCGAAGATCCGCGAAGACACATCGTCGACCAACGACGTGAACTCCTCCGGCGAGTTCGTCTTTCCGACCCCACCCGGGAACAGCGAGTCGCCGGTGAACAGGTGCGGGTGCCCGGCCGGGTCGCGGTACAGCAGCGCGATCGAGCCCGGGGTGTGGCCGCGCAGGTGGATCACCTCAAGGGTGATCTGCCCGACCTTGACCGTGTCTCCGTGTTCGACGAGGAAGTCCGGCGGGATCGGCAGCGGCTCGGCGTCCAGCGGGTGGGCGGCGGTGTTCGAGCCGTTCGCGCCGGCGACGGCACCGAGGGCCTGCCAGTGGTCTGGGTGCTGGTGGGTGGTCACGACGGTCTTCAGCGCGGGCCGGTCGGGTCCGTGGCCGATGAGGTCGGAGATCCGTTCCGGGTCGTTCGCGGCGTCGATCAGCAGCGCCTCGTTCTCGGCGCGGCAGACGAGCAGATACGCGTTGTTGTCCATCGGACCGACCGACAGCTTCGTGATGGTCAGCGCGTCCAAGGTGCGACGGGCGGCGTCACCGCCGGGCTCGACGTGCCCGGTGTAGGTCTCGACGATGTTCACACCGCACACGGTAGTCCTTACCCCGCAATCGGTTCCACCCGCACAGGCGACGCACAGGCGTGGCCCGTAGGCTCGCGTCGCCCTGCCAGCCGAACCACAGGACGCCCGTGCCCGACGCCTCACCGCGCGCTTCGCGCAAGATCAGCTGGGACGTCCTTCGCGTGGTCGCCGTCTTCGCGGTGATCCTCGGGCATGTCACCCATCAGGGTGCTCTGCTTCACCCGGAACTGGTGGGTTACCCCTTCAGGGTCACCGCACAGTTCGGTGCCGCCATCCTTTTGGTGATTTCCGCCTTCTTCGTGTGCGCGAGCCTTCGAAAGGGTGAACCTCGGCGGTGGCTGTGGAACCGGGTGGCGCGGCTGGTGCCCGCGTACCTGGTCGCGGTGGCCGTCACCTACGTCGTCGCCCGGTACGCGACGATCCGGTTCAGCGGCCTGCCGTTCCCGCCGGGCCTCACCGGTTTCCTCTTCGGGATCCCGCAGGGGCCGCCGTCGGATCCGTCGCCCTGGTACGTCCCCACCGGCTCCGATCTGCTCGCCAACCTGGGCATGGTCCAGGAGTGGGGCTGGCGATACGAACTCTTCTACTACCTCGACGGCGCCTACTGGACGCTTCCGGTCCAGCTCCTCGCGTTCACCGCCGCGGCCCTGCTGTGGCCACGCCGGTGGCGCACCCACCGACTGACCGTCGGACTGCTCTGGGCGCTGATCCTGGTCCCGCTCTTCCTCCGGTTCGTCGTGTTCGACCCGGCTTCCACTCCGAAGCTCGTGGAGACCTTCTTCTACGGCCTGGGCCTGCACCGCGTCCACGTCTTCGCCATCGGGATCGCGATCTGGCTGTGGGCGAAAGGACGGCTGGCGCACTGGCATCTCGCGCTTTTCCTGCTCGCCGCCTGTGCCGCGCAGGACCTGCAGGTCTTCCCGTTCCACCAGGCCCTGCCCACCGATCCCGAGCGCTGGCCGTCGCTCGCCGGTTTCGCGATCATGCTGCTGGCCGTCTGCCTGGCGGCACGCGGGCCGGACTGGCGGTTGCCCGGGCTCGCCCGGGTCGCCCCGGCTGTCACCTGGCTCGCGGGCATCTCGTATGGTCTTTATCTGGTGCACCAGGAACTCGGTTACATCCTGGCCCGTGCCCTGCTGAACGTCGGCGTCCCCGGCTGGCTGCGCCTCCCGATCGTGCTGGCCGTCGCCGTACTCGGGGGCTGGGCGATCACCGCGGGCGTGGAACGGCCGGTCCACCGGTGGCTCACCGCTCGCCGGGATCGACGCGAAAAGCCTGGAAAACCGCAGGTCAAGGACTCGAAGCCGGTTTCTGTCGGTGGTGCCTCGTAGCATGGACGCGGCCGCCCGTGCAGCTATCGACCGGGCCGGCGACCGCAGCTGAGAATGAAACCTGAAGGGACCCTGGCGTGGCTGATCGCCTCGTTGTTCGCGGCGCCCGCGAGCACAACCTCCGCGGTGTGGATCTCGACCTGCCCCGCGACAGCCTGATCGTGTTCACCGGTCTGTCCGGGTCCGGAAAGTCGAGCCTCGCCTTCGACACCATCTTCGCGGAGGGGCAGCGTCGCTACGTCGAGTCGCTGTCGGCGTACGCGCGCCAGTTCCTCGGCCAGATGGACAAGCCGGACGTCGACTTCATCGAGGGCCTTTCGCCCGCGGTGTCGATCGACCAGAAGTTCACCTCGCGCAACCCGCGTTCGACCGTCGGCACCATCACCGAGGTCTACGACTACCTGCGCCTGCTCTACGCCCGCGCCGGCAAGGCGCACTGCCCGAAGTGCGGCGAGGCGATCAGCAAGCAGACCCCGCAGCAGATCGTCGACCAGGTGCTCGCCATGGAGGAGGGCACCCGCTTCCAGGTGCTCGCGCCGGTCGTGCGCGGGCGCAAGGGCGAGTACCTCGACCTCTTCGAGAACCTGCAGCAGCAGGGCTACGCGCGTGTCGTGGTCGACGGGACGATCCACCCGCTCACCGAGCCGCCGAAGCTGAAGAAGCAGGAAAAGCACCAGATCGCCGTCATCATCGACAGGCTCTCGGTGAAGACGAGCTCGCGGCAGCGGCTCACCGACTCGGTCGAGACCGCACTCCGGCTGGCCGACGGCCTGATCGAGCTGGAGTTCGTCGACCTGCCGGAGAACGACCCGCATCGCGTGCGCGGGTTCTCCGAGAACCTGGCTTGCCCCAACGGCCACCCGCTGGCGATCGAGGACCTCGAGCCGCGGTCGTTCTCCTTCAACGCGCCCTACGGCGCTTGCCCCGAGTGCTCCGGTATCGGCGTCCGCAAGGAGGTCGACCCTGAGCTCGTGGTCCCGGACGACGAGCTGTCCCTCGGCGAGGGCGCCATCGCGCCGTGGGCGGGCGGCCAGAGCGCGGATTACTTCATCCGCCTGCTGGAGTCTCTCGCGGAGACCGTCGGCTTCCGGATGGACACCCCGTGGCGCAGGCTGACGGCGAAGGTCCAGAAAGCCGTTCTCCACGGCGTCGACGAGCAGGTCCACGTCCGCTACAAGAACCGCTACGGCCGCCAGCGTTCGTACTACGCGGCCTTCGAGGGTGTCATCCCGTTCCTCGAGCGGCGCCAGGAGCAGACGGAATCCGAGTACATGCGTGAGCGGTACGAGGGCTACATGCGCGAGGTGCCGTGCCCGGCCTGTCAGGGCACGCGGCTCAAGCCGGAGATCCTCGCGGTCACCCTCGAGCACAAGACGCAGGGCGACCGGTCGATCGCGGAGGTCTGTGCCCTCTCGATCGCCGAGGCGTCGCAGTTCCTCGACGAGCTGGAACTCGGCAAGCGCGAGACGGTGATCGCCGGGGCGGTGCTCAAGGAGATCCAGGCGCGGCTGCGCTTCCTCCTCGACGTCGGGCTCAACTACCTCTCGCTCGACCGCGCTTCCGGGACGTTGTCCGGCGGCGAGGCGCAGCGCATCCGGCTCGCCACGCAGATCGGCTCCGGTCTGGTCGGCGTCCTGTACGTGCTGGACGAGCCGTCCATCGGGCTGCACCAGCGGGACAACCACCGGCTGATCGAGACGCTGGTCCGGCTGCGCGACCTCGGCAACACGCTGATCGTCGTCGAGCACGACGAGGACACCATCCGCTCCAGCGACTGGGTGGTCGACATCGGCCCCGGCGCGGGCGAGCACGGTGGCCACATCGTCCACAGTGGACCGTACAAGAAGATCCTGAAGAACAAGGAATCCATCACCGGCGCGTACCTTTCGGGCCGCAGCAAGATCGAGGTGCCGGCGATCCGGCGGCCGATCGACAAGAAGCGTCAGCTGACCGTCGTCGGCGCCCGCGAGCACAACCTGCGCGGCCTCGACGTGTCGTTCCCGCTCGGCTGCCTCGTGTCGGTCACCGGTGTCTCGGGCTCCGGGAAATCGACGCTGGTCAACGACATCCTCGCGACCGTGCTGGCGAACAAGCTCAACGGCGCCCGCCAGGTGCCGGGGCGGCACACGCGCGTGAACGGTCTCGCCGGCGTCGACAAACTGGTCCGCGTCGACCAGTCGCCGATCGGCCGCACCCCGCGGTCCAACCCGGCGACGTACACCGGCGTCTGGGATCACGTGCGCAAGCTGTTCGCCGCGACCACCGAGGCGAAGGTGCGCGGCTACCAGCAGGGCCGGTTCTCCTTCAACGTCAAGGGCGGCCGGTGCGAGGCCTGCGCCGGTGACGGCACGATCAAGATCGAGATGAACTTCCTGCCGGACGTCTACGTCCCGTGTGAGGTGTGCAAGGGCGACCGGTACAACCGGGAGACCCTGGAGGTGCACTACAAGGGCAAGACCGTCTCCGACGTGCTGAACATGCCGATCGAAGAGGCGGCCGAGTTCTTCGAGCCGATCAAGGCGATCCACCGGCACCTGGCGACCCTCGTCGACGTCGGTCTCGGCTACGTCCGGCTCGGGCAGCCCGCGCCGACGCTGTCGGGCGGTGAGGCGCAGCGCGTCAAGCTCGCCAGCGAACTGCAGAAGCGGTCCACCGGCAAGACGGTCTACATCCTCGACGAGCCGACCACCGGTCTGCACTTCGAGGACATCAGCAAGCTGATCGGCGTGATCAACGGGCTGGTGGACAAGGGCAACACGGTGATCGTCATCGAGCACAACCTCGACGTCATCAAGACCTCGGACTGGGTCATCGACATGGGGCCCGAGGGTGGTTCCGGTGGTGGCACGGTCATCGCCGAGGGCACCCCGGAGCATGTCGCTTCGGTGGAGGAAAGCTACACCGGCGAGTTCCTGAAGACCGTTCTCGCCTGAGTCGCGTAAGGCGCCATGAAAGGCCCGTTACTTGCAAAATTTGCAAGTAACGGGCCTTTCATGGCATCGGGGCGGGGGACTAGCCCTTACCACTCACGAGGTCGAGAACCGGCGAAGCGGGTCCGTAGTAGAAGGCGCGCAGCCGGTACGAGGCGCCTTCTTCGCCCGGCATCGAGGCGAGACCGGCCGACGTCGTCCCCGGATCCGACATCTCGATCGGGACGAAGTCCGGTGCGCCGGGTTTCTTGATCTCCACGAGGAAACCGTCCTCGTCGCTGGAGCGGTCGGCCCAGCTGAACCGCACCATCTCCTCCGCGGCGGGCTCCGCGCGGAACGCCGCCGGAGCGGCCGCCTGGCCACCCGTGCGGAGCGAGACCGCCGGTCCCGAGCCGGAAGCCGAAGGCCCGGAAACCGTGACAGCTTCCGACGCCGAGCCGTAGAAAGGCCGGATCCGGTAGTGGAACCGTGTTTCCGGCATCAGATCCGGATGCCGGTAGGTGGTCTGCCTCGGCGGTACGAACTGCAGGATCGTGTACTCGCCGTGCGGGTCGGTGGTGTACTCGACGATCCGGCCCGCGACGTTCGGATCGTCGTCGGGCCAGCTCAGGTCGACGTTCACCGGATCCGTCAGCGTCGCGGTGAAACCGGGTTCCGCGGCGCATCCCGCCACGAAGGCCACCGCCAGCAGCACGGCCGCGAGTTTCCTTGGCACGCCTCGTCCCTCCCGGGAATCAGGCGGCGGCGGAGTCCGGAGGCGTCAGCATACGAGCGCCTCGAGTGATCGACAAGACCCGGTTGAACCGCATCGCCGTGGCGTCCGTGTGGGAGGCAAGAGGAGGCGGCCATGGAGAACCGAGGAGAGGCCGGTGCCGATGCACAGTTCGATCGCGGCGCGCGCCGAACGATCCACTCTGCCCCTGCGGGTTGCAGTACTGTCCTCGCCGACCCAGAAGACCGTCGGGAGGACACGAGTGGCGATCGGAGGCTGGCGGCCCAAAAAGGCCAAAGGCGAGGACTTGGTCCGGCACTTGTACGCCGAACACGGGCGAAGCCTGCTGGCGTACGCGACGAGGCTGACCGGGGATCGCGCGGCCGCGGAGGACGTCGTGCAGGAGACCTTGGTCCGGGCCTGGAAACATGCCGAAGACCTGGAGAACGACGCGAAGGGATCGGTGCGGGGCTGGCTGCTCACGGTCGCCCGGAACATCATCACCGACCGCGCCCGCGCCAGGGCGGCACGGCCGCCGGAAGTGGCGGAGCCCGAGGACGGCATGCCGACCCCCGCGGTGTCGAAGGACCACGCGCAGGGCGTCGTCGATTCCATGGCGGTGCTCGGGGCGATGGACGGCCTGTCCACGGAACATCGTGAGGTCCTGGTGGAGATCTACTACCGGGGCCGGACGGTGGCCGAAGCGGCGAGATCCCTGGGCGTGGCCCCGGGTACCGTTAAGTCGAGATCTTATTACGCGTTACGGGCGCTCAGAGCCGTGATGTCGGGAGCCGGGAAGGAGGTAGCGCGATGAGTGCGGTGGGACACGACCAGGGCCAGCTCGCCGCCTACGTCCTCGGCGGGCTGACCCCGGCGGAAGCGGCCACGTTCGAAACACATCTGGCGAACTGCCCCACGTGCCGTCGTGAGGTGCGTGAGCTGGGAGAGCTGCGGTATCACCTCGACGAGGTGCCGCCGGAAGCCTTCCTCGAAGGACCTCCTGACGGGGGAGATCTGCTCCTTCAGCGCACGTTGCGTCAGGTTCGCGACGAAGAAGGCGCTCAGGAGCGCAAGCCGAGGCGGCTCCTCGCCGTCGCCGGTGCGGCCGTGCTGGTCGTCGTGGCGCTGGGCGCGGGTGTGCTGGTCGGACGGCAGACGTCGCCCGAACCGTCGACGGTGGCGTTGCCGGTGCCGACGGCGACCGCCCAGGTGCCCGGCACCCGCGATCTCGCGGCCACCGACCGCGACACGGGGACGCAGCTGGCGGTCCGGGTCGTTCCGGCGGCGGGCTGGGTCCGGCTCCACGCGAAGGCGGAAGGTGTCCGAGAAGGCGAGAAGTGTCAGCTCGTCGTGGTGACCAAGAGCGGTGAACGCGTCAACGCGGGCAGCTGGCTGGTCTCGGCGAAGGGCGAGAAGGAAGGCACCGGGATCGACGGTTCCGCTTTGGTCGCTCCCGACGACGTGGCCTCGGTCGACGTCGTGACCATGGACGGCCGGAACCTGGTGTCGGCGCGGGTATGACGGGTTCGCTCGCGGGTCGCGGAGGCGGTCGGTACCGCTTCCGCGACACGTGGGTGCTTCCCGCCTCGCCCAAGGCGGTCTTCGACGCCGTCGTCGACCTGGCCGCGTATCCCTTGTGGTGGCGTGACGTCCGTTCGGTCAGCCAGGTCGACGAGGACACCGCCGAACTCGTCTGCCGGTCCAGGCTGCCGTACGCGTTGACCGTGCGGATGCACCGCGACCGGCAGGACGAGCACGAGGGCCGGGTCCGGGTCCTGCTCAGCGGCGACCTGGAAGGGATGCTGGCGGGCTCCCTGACCCCGGTGGACAGCGGCACCAGGCTGGAGATCACGCAGGAGGTCGAGGCGCGGAAACCGTTGCTGCGCAAGCTGGATCGGGTCGCCAGGCCGATTTTCCGGATCAACCACGCGCTCATGATGCGACGCGGGCAACACGGATTGCAGGGGTATCTGGGGGCTGGCTCGGGTTAGAGTCCGGCCATGCGTGTCGCCACCGTGCAGCCGTTCACCGTCCCCGCGGACCTTTCCGCGAACATCGCCGAACACGCGAGGCTCCTCCGGATCGCGGAAGCGGAACTCTGTGTCTTCCCCGAGCTTTCCCTGACCGGCTTGGAGTTCGAGGCGCTCGCCGCCGATCCGGGACTCTGGCTGGCACAGGACGACCCGCGCCTCGAACCGCTCCGCGAGGCTTGCCGAGTTCGCGGTCTGCACGCCGTCGTCGGCCTGCCGCTCGTGGAGGACGGCCGCAGGTACATCGGTTCGCTCGTGCTCGGGCCGGACGGCGAAACCGTTGCCACGTACGCGAAACGCAACCTGCACAACAGTGAGGAAGAGCTGTTCGACGCCGGTGAGCGCCAGGTGATCGTCGACGTCGGCGGCAGGCGACTCGGCCTCGCGATCTGTCTCGACGCCGCAGACCCGGACCACTCCAGGGAACTCGCCGAAGCCGGCGCCGAGGTCTACGTCCTCAGCGCGCTTTTCAGCGAGGGCCAGGAGCAGCGGCTTCTCGACCAGGTCGGCGTCGCGGCCGGGCACGGGATGTGGGTGGTGCTTTCCCAATATTCCGGCAAGACCGGCGGGATGGCCGCGTTCGGCGGCAGCGGCGTCTGGAAACCCGGAGGCGCCGCCGAGGTGCGGCTCGGCGGCGAAGTCTCCGAGTGGGCTTACGCGACGATCGCCTGAGCCTTCCGGTCACGCAGGACCACGGCGGCGACGAAGACGGCGAGAGCGAGCAGTCCCGCGCTCAACGCGTACGCGGTCCGGTAACCGCCAGCGAGTGCTTCGGGCACTGCCACGCCTTCGCTCAGCAGAGAGCCGGTGCGGGACGCGGCGGCAGTCGCGAGCATCGCGGTACCGATCGCCGCGCCGATCTGCTGTGTCGTGTTGATCAGGCCGGAAGCGACCCCGGCGTCGGCCGGGACGACGCCGGACATCGCCTGCCCCATCAGCGCGGGCATCGCCGCGCCGAACCCGATGCCCATCAGGACGAGCGCGGGCAGGACGTCCGTCGCGTAGTTCCCGTCCGCCTCGACCATGGCGAGGAGACCGAGCGCCAGCGCGACCATCGAAAGCCCGGTCACGAGCACCGTTCGCGCGCCGAAGCGGTGGTTCAGCCGCTCGGCGAAGACCAGCGACATCACCGCGATCGAGACCGGGGCGGGCAGGAAGGCGAACCCGGTGCTCAGCGCGTCGAGCAGAAGGACCCGCTGCAGGTAGAGCGCGGTGATGAACTGGAAGCCGAACAGCCCGGCGACCATCAGGACCATCACCGCGTTCGCCCCGGACACCGCCCGGCCGCGGAAGATCCTCAGCGGCAGCAACGGGTTCCGCGCTTTGGCCTGCCGGAGCACGAAACCGGCGAGCAGCAGCAGCGACACCGCGAGCAAACCGTGTGTGCGCGTGTCGGCCCAGGTGTACTCCTCGGCCTTGACGATCGTGTAGACCAGCAGCATCAGCCCGCCGGTGACCAGTGCGGCGCCGGCGAGGTCGGTGCCGCCGCGCGGCCCCGGCCCCCGGTCGTCCGCGAGCAGCCGGGCAGCCATCACCAGGGCGAGGGCTCCGATCGGCAGGTTGACGAAGAACGTCCAGTGCCAGTCGAGCAGCTGGGTGAGCATGCCGCCCGCGATGAGCCCGATCGACGCTCCCGCGGCCTGAGTGAAGCTGTAGACACCGATGGCCTTCGCCCGCGCCCGCGGTTCGGGGTAGAGGGTGGTGATCATGCCGAGCACGACGGCCGACGCGAGCGCGCCGCCCGCGCCCTGAAGGAAGCGGAACACGACGAGCTGCGTCTGGTCCTGCGCGATCCCGCACAGCAAGGACGCGAGAGTGAAGACGCCGAGCCCGGCCAGGAAGACCCGCCTCCGGCCGACCAGGTCGCCGAGCCTGCCGGACAACAGCAGCAGCCCGGCGAAGGCGATCAGGTAGGCGTTGACCACCCAGGCCAGGGTGGACGGGGTGAAGCCGAGGTCGTTCTGGATCGCGGGCAGCGCGACGGCGACGATCGAGCCGTCGAGAACGACCATCAGCGAGACGGCGCAGAGCACAGCGAGAGCGAGGGCGCGGTTGGGCATGGTGAATCCTTTGAAGTTTCCCCAGGTGATGCCTTGGTGCATCACTTGTAACAGCGTCCATCTTGTGTGACTCTGTTCCCTGCCGGAAGGAGGCACTTCCATGTCCCAGGGGAACACCGATGTGACCGCGCAGGCCAGGGTGGTCGACCCGGAAAAACTCGAGGTGTGCACCGTGCTCGAGGTGATCAACCGGATCAGCGGGAAGTGGGCGATCGGCATCCTGCTGGAGGCCACGCGCGGTCCCGTGCGGTTCACCGAACTGGAGCGGTCGGTGGAGGGGATCAGCCGCCGGATGCTCACGCTGACCCTGCGGAACCTCGAACGCGACGGCCTGCTCGTCCGCACCGTGTACCCGACAGTGCCGCCGAAGGTGGAGTACGAGGCCACGGCGATGGCGAAGGAGCTGTACGCGTCGCTGAGCGGCTTGCTGAGCTGGGCCGAGCGCCACCGCGACTCGATCGCCGCGTCCCGGGTCGTTTACGACGAGAAGGTCAGCGCCTGACGGCTGTCGCGTGCACGGCCCGCTGGACGTGCGAGCACAGCAGGTCGAAGTACCACTTGTGGAACGGCAGGTCCGTGCTGTTCGCCGCGGACCAGCTTTCCCAGAGGCCACCCGGGCGCAGGTAGCGCGCCGTGTACGCCGTGGTGAGGTCGGCGTCGACGTGGTGCAGGGCCGCGAGCGCCCATTCCTGGTCGTAGCGCAGGTCCGGCCGCGCGAGGTAATGGTCCAGATAGGACACGAGGATCTCGGCGTCGGCGTGGGTGCCGAACCGGGCCAGCGCGAAGCAGTAGCCCTGCCCGGCGAAGACCATCCCGCTCTCCAGGAGGAGTTCGCGGAGGCGTCCGCGCCACGCGGTGCGGCGATCGGTGCCGATCAGCCAGGCGGCAGTGATCCGCTCTCGCCAGCCGGCGTCGAAAAGGAACTCCAAGTCCTCGTCGGTGATCCGGGAGGCGTCCTCGGCCAGGGCCAGCAGGAAGGTCTCGCGTTCGGGACCGCTCATCATCCCGGCGAAGTTGCCGTGCAAGAGCTTCGAGTACCGCTCGGGCACGTAACGGTCGATGGCGTCCGGCATGCCGAGAGTTTCCCAGAAACGAAGAACCGCGGTGCGAGGACGGGGGACCCTCGCACCGCGGTTTCACTCATGTCGCGCGCTAGGCGTGCGCGACGGCTTTCTCCCTGTCGCCGTCAGGGTCCTTGGAGGTGTCGGGGTGGTCGTCGATCAGGGTGGCTTCGTCGAACGGGGCCTGACCGCTGAAGACCCGGTCGGCCTGGTCGCGGTCGAACTCCTTGGTCCACGTGCCGACCAGGACGGTCGCGACGGCGTTGCCCGCGAAGTTGGTCAGCGCGCGGGCCTCGGACATGAACCGGTCGATCCCGAGGATGAAGCCGACGCCGTCGACCAGTTCCGGCCGGTGCGACTGGAGCCCGCCCGCGAGGGTCGCGATCCCGGCGCCGCTCACGCCCGCCGCGCCCTTCGACGCGATGATCATGAACAGCAGCAAGGAGATCTGCTCGCCGATGCCCAGCGGCTGGTCCTGCGCGCTGGCGATGAACAGCGTCGCCATCGTCAGGTAGATGGCCGTGCCGTCGAGGTTGAACGAGTATCCGGTGGGCACGGTGATGCCGACGACCGGCTTGGAAACCCCGAGGTGCTCCATCTTCGCGATCAGCCGCGGCAGGGCCGATTCGGACGACGACGTCGACAGGATCAGCAGGAACTCGCGGCCGAGGTACCGCAGCAGGGTGAAGATGTTGACCCGCGCGCCGAGCCACAGCACCGTGCCGAGCACGCCGAACACGAACACCAGGCAGGTCAGGTAGAAGCCGATCATGATGACGGCGAGGCTGCGCAGCGCGCCCCAGCCGGTTTCGCCGACCACCGCGGCGATCGCGCCGAACGCGCCGACCGGGGCCGCCCACATGATCATCGCGAGGATCCGGAACACGAGCCGCTGGATGTGCTCGATGCCGCGGCGGATCGGCTCGCCCTTGGTGCCGAGCTTCTGCACGGCGAATCCGGCGAGCAGCGCGATCAGCAGCGTCTGCAGCACCTGGCCTTCGGTGAACGCGGAACCGAAGCTGGTCGGGATGATGCCGAGCAGGAAATCGACGGTTCCTTCGGCGCCCTCGGCCTGCGTGTGCGCCTTCGCGGCGGCCGCGGGGTCGAGGTGCAGGCCCTCGCCCGGGTGCAGGAGGTTGCCGACGACGAGGCCGATCGCGAGCGCGAAGGTCGACATCATCAGGAAGTAGCCGAGCGACAGCAACCCGACCTTGCCGACCTTCGCGGCCTTCGCCACCGATCCGATGCCGAGCACGATGGTGCAGAAGATGATGGGGGAGATCATCATCTTGATCAGGTTGACGAATCCGGTGCCGAGGGGCTTGAGTTCCTTGGCCAGACCCGGCGCGGCGAACCCGACGATGACGCCGAGGACGACCGCCGCGATCACGGCCAGGTACAGGTAGTGCATCTTGTCTCGGCGACGCGGCGCCGCTTCGGGCGTTGTAGGCACCTTTGCCTCCAGCTCAGGGGGTGTTCGGGATTGCCGGTCACTATCACCCGGGCAGGTGAGCTGGGTCACGGTTGTGTTCATTGAGTTCGCGCGAGTGGTTTCCGGGGAATTCCGGCCGGGCGGACTGAGCGCGCGGTGTGCCGGTGTGCTGGTATGGGCTCGTGCCCTCGACGACGCGGATCCAGACCAGGCGCGGCTCTCTCGCCCGCCAACTGCTGATTCTGCAGCTCGTGGTGCTTTTCGTGCTCGTCGCGGCGGGGGTGACCTTCGCCTATCTCGATTCCGTCCGGGCCACCGAAGACCGGGCGCGGGACAAGGTGACCGCGGTCGCCGAAGCGGTGGCGGACGCGCCCGGCGTGCTGGCCGCACTGTCCACATCGGAGCCCAGCCGGACACTGCAGCCGTTCGCGCAGAGTGTCCGCGCGGACACGGAAGTGGATTTCGTGACCATCATGGACACGAACGGGATCCGCTACACCCACCCGAATCCGGAGCTGATCGGACAGCCGTTCATCGGGAACATCGGCGAGGCGCAACGCGGCGGCAAGGTCCTCGAGACCTACTCCGGTTCGCTCGGCCCGTCCGAACGCGTCGTGGTCCCGGTGCTCGGCACCGGAGGACAGGTCGTCGCGCTGGTCTCGGTCGGCATCACCGTCGAGGCGATCGACGCCGAACTCCGCGAACGCCTGTGGCCGCTGATCGGGGTCGCGGTGGCGGTGCTGGTGGTCGGCGGGATCGGCAGCTATCTGGTCAGCGCCCGGCTCCGGCGGCAGACCAGGGGGATCGCGCCCGAGGAACTGAGCAACCTGTTCGAGTACCACGAAGCCGTCCTGCACTCGATGCGCGAGGGGCTGCTGCTCGTCGGCGGCGACGGACGGGTGGTGCTGTGCAACGACGGCGCCCGCGCGCTGCTGGGCGTCGACGGCGATCCGGTCGGCCTGGAACTGTCCGCAGTGGACATTCCCGAAGATCTCGTCGAGGCGTTCACGTCGGGACAGGAGCGCACCGACGAACTCCACCTCACCGAAGCGAGGGTGCTGGTCGTCAGCACGGCGCCCGTGCGGTCGCGAGGCGAGGCGATGGGCACCGTCGTGATCCTGCGCGATCACACGGAACTCCAGGCGCTGACCGGTGAACTGACCACGGTGCGCGGACTGGCCGAGGCCTTGCGGTCGCAGGCGCACGAAGCTGCGAACCGGCTGCACACCGTCGTTTCGCTGGTCGAGATCGGCCGACCCGAACAGGCCGTGGAGTTCGCGACCGAAGAACTCGCGCTGGCGCAGGAACTCACCGACCGGGTGGTCGGCGCGGTCGCCGAACCGGTGCTCGCGGCGCTGCTGCTGGGCAAGGCGGCGGAGGCGAGCGAACGCGGGGTCGAATTCACGATCACGCCCGACACCGTCATGGAGGATTCAGACACCGGTGTCCCGCCGCGGGACCTGGTGACCATCCTCGGCAACCTGATCGACAACGGGATCGACGCGGCGGCGGGGAACGCCGGCGGCGGCGGACGGCCCGGGGTCGAGGTCACCGTGCGGTCCGGCGCCGAAGGACTGCTGCTTCGAGTCGCCGACACCGGCCCCGGCGTGGACGACGTCGAGGACGTCTTCCGGCGCGGCTGGTCCACCAAACCCGAGGACGGCCACGGGCTCGGCTTGGCACTGGTGGGTCAGGCGGTGCGGCGGCACGGTGGGACCATCGACGTCGGCAGGGAAGAGGGCGCGGTGTTCACCGTGCGCTTGCCGCCGAAGACGCCGCCGAAGGAGCCGACACGATGATCAAGGTGCTGGTCGTCGAGGACGAACCGGTCGCCGCCGACGCGCACCGGGTGTACGTCGAGAGAATGCCCGGCTTCTCCGTGTCCGGCGTCGTGCACTCCGGAGGCGACGCGCTGCGGTTCTGCGAACGCGAGCCTGTCGACCTGGTGCTGCTGGACTTCTACCTCCCGGACACGCACGGGCTCGCGGTCTGCCGGTCACTGCGCGCGGCCGGGCTCCCGATCGACGTCATCGCGGTGACCTCGGCGCGTGACCTGGCGCTGGTCAAGGCCGCCGTGTCGGTCGGAGTGGTGCAATACCTGCTGAAACCGTTCACTTTCGCCTCCCTGCGGGAGAAACTCGAGCGCTACGCCGAGTTCCACGGCGCTTCGGGTGAGGTCACCGGACAGGCCGAGATCGACCGCGCGCTCGGCACCTTGCGCACCACCGAGCGGCAGGCGCTGCCGAAGGGGATGAGCGGGCAGACCCTCGAGGCGATCACCGACGTCCTCGCCTCGGCCGCGGACGGCCTGTCCGCAGGGGCGGCCGCGACCGCGATCGGCGCCTCCCGGGTCACCGCGCGGCGCTACCTCGAATACCTGGCCGACAACGGCCTCGCCCAGCGCGAGCCACGCTACGGCCAGGTCGGCCGCCCCGAGGTCTGGTACAAACCGAAAACCGTATAACGACCTATACCGCGTCCCGGTGGCTACCGTGGACAAGGTGAAGATCGGCGAACTCGCGCGGAAGACCGGGGTCAGCGTCCGCGCGCTGCGCTACTACGAGGAAGAGGGCCTGATCCGGCCCGGTCGCGAAGGCAACGGCTACCGCGACTTCTGTCCCGGTTCGGTCGAGGCCGTCCTGCAGATCCGCGGAATGCTCGACGCCGGATTGCCGACCAGGCTGATCCGCGAGATCCTGCCGTACCTCGACGATCCCGGCGAAGTGCGGCCGAAGGTGCCGTGTGAGTACATGATCGACGAGGTCGCGCGGCAGCGGGAAGTGCTCGATCGCCGGATCGCGCTCATGACCCGCAATCGCGACGCGCTCGACGCGTACCTCCGCGACTTGACCCTGCCACAAACGTGAGGGTTTTAGCGTGCGGACATGACTTCGATGCGCGCTCTGCGACAGGACTCCGCGAACGGTCCTGAAGATCTCCACCTGATCGCCGAGGTTCCCGTTCCGGTCCCGGGACCAGGCGAGATCCTGGTGAAGGTCACCGCCGCCGGTGTCAACTTCGCCGACGTCATGCAGACCCGGGGCACTTATGAAGGCGGCCCGGCGGCGCCGTACGTCGCGGGGTTCGAAGCCGCCGGTGAGGTCGTCGGCCTGGGGGAGGACGTGACTTCGCTGCGTCTCGGCGAGCACGTCGTCGGGACGGGCGCCGGCGCCTTCGCCGAGTACATGGTCATGTCCGCGGCCGGTGCGGTCCCGGTGCCGGAGGGCTGGTCGGACGAGCAGGCTCCCGGGCTGATCCTGAACTGGGCCACGGCGCTCGCCGCGCTCAAACCGCTGGGGCGTCTCACTTCCGGTGAGACCGTGCTGGTGCAGGCGGCGGCCGGTGGGGTCGGCCAGGCCGCGGTCCGGCTGGCGAAGCACTACGGCGCGACCGTCATCGGCACCGCGTCGCCGGGCAAACACGACCTGGTGCGGGCGCTGGGCGCCGACCGCGTCCTCGACTACGGCGTCGCGGCGGGAGAGGTGGATCTCGTGCTCGAATCGGTCGGTGGGGCGACTTTCGCCGCGAGCCTCGCCGCCGCCAAACGGGTCACCGGGCGGGTGGTGGTCTACGGCGTCGCCGGGGGAGAGGTCGCGATCACCAACCGGGACTTGAACTTCCGGCATCAGATCCACCTGATCGGCCTGCATCTCGGCGTCCTGATCGAGCGCGCGCCCGAGATCTTCGCGGACTCGATGGACGAGCTGCGCGCTCTCATCGCCGCCGGGGTCTGCACGCCGGGCGAGCCGGCGGTGTACGACCTCGCGGACGGGCCGAAAGCGCTCGCGGAACTGGAGGCGCGATCGACCGTCGGCAAGCTCGTGCTGCGGCCCTGAACGCGGCATCTTCGTATGCGGACATGCGCATGTCAATAGGTCGAAAGTGTTGGTAAATCACCAGCTGGCTGACGCGACGAAAGTTGGTGCCCAGTCGCGGCGGAGCCTCCTAAATTCACCAACCATTCCGTTGTCCTCACAAGGAGTGGGTCCATGGCAAGGAAGTTCTTCGTCTCCGCGTCCGTGAGCTTGGCGCTGCTCGCCGTCCCCGTCACCGCGGGCCAGGCCACGGCCGCGGTCCAGCCTGCTCAGCAGACCGTGGCGGCGACCACGGTCTACTACGACGCCTCGGGAGCGCCCAGCTTCCGTGCCGCCATCCAGGCGGGCGCGGCGAACTGGAACAACTCGGTGTCCAACGTGAAGCTGCAGGAGAGCTCGTCGGGGGCCACCCTGCGCTACACCGAGGGCAACGACCCCCGGGGTTCGTACGCCCAGACCGACGGCCACGGCCGCGGCACCATCTTCATCGACTACTCGCAGGCCCAGCAGTACGACCAGACGCGGATCGCCGCGCACGAGACCGGCCACGCGCTCGGCCTGCCGGACAACTACCAGGGTCCGTGCTCCGAACTGATGTCCGGTGGCGGCCCCGGCCCGTCCTGCACCAACGCGAAGCCGAACTCCCAGGAGGTCTCCCGGGTGAACTCGCTGTGGGCCAACGGCATGCTGTCGGCCGGCACCATGCAGCGCATCTACAACTACTGACGTTTTGAGCTCCGTGAAGGCCTCCTTCCCTACTCTCAAGGTAGGGAAGGAGGCCTTCACGGCGTTCTAGCCCTGGAACTCGTAGGCGCCCGCGTCGACCCGGGCTCCGGCGTAGACGGGGTTTCCGTCGACGTCACGGTCGTCGTACTTCGTGGTGCCGAGGTCGATCGCCGGGCTCCCCGTCTTCAGGGCGAGGTTCGTCGCCGACGTGAACTTCGGGTCGGCCACCTTGTCCGTCGACCCCGCCGTGAACTGCCGGAGCCCGCCGAAGTAGACGTTGTGGTCCGTCGCGGTGAAGGTCGTGTCCGCGTAGCCGACCTTGTATGCCGCCTGGACGACGTTCTGCGTCATCTTCAGCACCTGGTTCGTGCAGCCGCCGTAGCAGACGAAACCCTCCGACTCGGCGTTCGAGAGCCGGAGCGAGTTGTTGCGGAACACCGTCCCCAGCACCGGCCCGTTGCCGTCCTCCGAGCCGCGCGTGATGATGCCGCCGCGTGTCTTGGCGCCGAAGATCGCGTTGTACTCGAAGACGTTGCCGGTCGAGACGCCGTCGGGGTCCTTCGCGTCGGTGCCGAGTTCGGTGAAGGTCTCGTTGTCCTCGGAGACGTTGTGATGGATGACGTTGCGGGAGCCGTAGAAGATCTCGACAGCGGCGCCGTCGAGACCACCGAAGTCGTCTGACTTCGCGATCGAGCCGCTGATCCGGTTCCAGCCGATGTCGGAGTCGTTGCCCTGGACCAGTACGGCGAACGCACCGGAGTCGTCGTTGCCGCCGGGCGTCACGACGGTCATGTGGTTGTTGTCGACGAGGTCGTTCTGCGTGACTTCGGTGTGGTCGGCCGACGGCGCGATGTAGACGCCCGCGCCGGCGCCGGTGATGAGGTTCGACAGCACCTTGTTGCGGTCGCCGGAGACCTTCACCCCGGCCCACGAGCAGCGGCCCGCGTCGGCCGCGACGTCGATCTGGAGGTCCCGCACCACGTTGTCGTTGCCGGGCAGGTCGACGCACGCTTCGGTTTCGCCCTTGACGATCGGACGGGCGCCGGTGCCGTACGCCCCGACGGTGACGCCGGAACCCTTCACGGTGAGGCCACTGGGCCAGTTGCCGCCTCGCTTCAGCAGCACGGTGTCGCCGGGTGCCAGCGTGGTCGCGGAGACCTTCGCCAGTGACTTCCAAGCGGTCTGCTGCGAAGTGCCGCTCGCGGTGTCAATGCCGGAGAGCTGATCGACGTAGTAGGTCTTCGAAGCGGCTTCGGCCGTGGTGAATCCGGTGCACGCGAGGGCGGCGAGCACGCTGACGGAAAGCAGTTTCCAGGACATTCCTCGGACCGTAGCCACCCGTCGCACAAGGGTCGTACAAAGGCGCCGTCGGCTCTAGCATGATCCGATGCGCAGGCCGTCGCGGATCCTCGTAGTGGCCGCGTTGCTGCTCAGCGCCGTTGTCGCGAGCAGCGGCGTCGCGCCCGCGCCGCGGCCCGTGGTTCCCGCCGTAGGACTGAACGAACTCTGGAACAGCTACGGCGATCAGGGCGGGCACTGGACCGGCGGAGATCGCACGGTTTCGGTCCCGCTGCCGGACGGCCGCACCGCGTGGCTGTTCTCGGACACGTTCCTGGGCAGGGTGAACCCGGACCACAGCCGCCCGCCGGACAGCCCGCTCGCCCGCAACACCCTGGTCGTCCAGCGGTCCGACGGCACGCTGGGGGAGACGCTGCACGGCGGCACCGCCGACGACCCGGAGCCCCTGATCGGGCTCCCGGGCTCGGACGAGCACTACTGGGTCGGTGACGGCGCTGTCGAAGGCGATGTCCTGCGGGTGCTCTACAACCGGTACAAGACGACGGGACCCGGCGGACTCGACTTCCGGAGCACGGGGACCTCGCTGGTCACCTTCCGGTTGCCCGCGCTGACGCCGTCCGAGGTGCTGGTGATCCCGGTGACCGATCGGGTCGCGTGGGGATCGGAACTGCTCGAAGACGGCGGCCACACCTACGTCTACGGCTCCGAACAGGGACACCTCAGGCTCGCCCGGGTGCCCATCGGGGGTCTTCGAGGACCATGGCAGTTCTGGACCGGCGCCGGCTGGTCGTCCCGCGAAGAGGACGGGATCCGGATGCTGGCCGGGGTCGGGACGGCGTTCTCGGTGATCCGGATCGGTGCCGAGTACGTGCTGATCACCATGGACACCAGCCCCGGCTTCAGCCCGGTGATGCTCGCCTACACCGCGAGTTCGCCGACCGGCCCGTTCGGTGCTCCGGTCGTCCTCCACCGGGCACTCGAAGCGAATGAGCGCCGGATCGTCTACGACGCGACGGCACATCCGCAGCTGAGCCGTCCGGGGAAGCTCACGGTGTCGTACAACGTGAACTCTCTCGACCACGGCGACAACTTCGCGGACGCGCGGATCTACCGGCCGCGGTTCGTGGAGGTCGCCTGGCCGCCCGTGACTCCCGTTGGTCGTGAGTGGCGTTTCGGGTTCTATTGAGGGGTAAGTCAAACGTGTCGTGTTCGCGGGCCCTTGTGAGGACAGGAAGGCCTGGTGTGCTCGGGCCGTTGATCTTGGGGAGTGGCTGGCGGTTCGGCTGGGTGTGGGCATGCCGAGGGGCCCGTCGCCGGTGGTGGTGGCGGGCTTCTCGGGTTCAGCGGTTGTTGCGGCGGGGTTGTTGTAGCGGGTCCAGGTACTGCGGCGGGATGAACTCGGGTCTGCCGTCGGCGGCCATGCGGACCTGCCAGCCGGATTGGCCGTGGATGACCATGTGGTGATAGCGGCAGAGCAGACACAGATTGTTCAGGTCGGTGTCGCCGAGCTGGCCCCACGGAAGTATGTGGTGGGCCTCGCAGTGCTTAGGCTTCCGGTGGCAGCCAGGGAACGCGCAACCGTGATCCCGGATGTTCAACGCCCGGCGCTGGCCGGGGGTGACGCTGCGGGCAGCGCGTCCGATGTCGAGCGGTTCGCTTTCGGACCCGAGCACGACGGGGATGATCTTGGCGTCGCAGGCGAGCAGGCGGGCGTGTCGTGCGGTGATCTGAGTGACCCCGTCCACGCACGCCATCCCCAGTCCCGACGTCAGGGTGTCCAGCGGAATGGTGACGACGACGGTGGTCCGGTCTCCGGAGAGTGTCGGGGCTTTGTCGTTGGTCATCGCGTAGTGGATCGCGTCGAACAACGCGTCCCCATTGCGTTCGCCGGGCGTCCGCAGATCGTGGTTCCCGTCGTCGTCGACGGGTCTTCGTTGCCCCCAGGTTTCGAACAACGCGTTGGCGCGGGCCCCGAATTCGGGGTCGAGGAGCCCGGTGAGTCTCCACCAGCCGTCGTCGCGTTTGCGCAGATACACCTCGCGCGACGGTGGCTTCAGGTCTTCGTCTTTCGGCTCGTTCCCGTCGGGATCCATATGGGCCAGGAGTTCCGCACCGATATTGGTGATCTCTTGCGGCCCAGCGCGGCGGGCGAGGTTCACCAGGATCTGCTCCGCCCCCGATCGGTCTTCCGCTGACACCTCAGGCGGGATTTTCTTCAGCACCGCCAGGAGCGGGTCGAGTTGCTGGTGGCCGAGGTCGCCCTCAGCCGCGGCGGCCCCCGCGAGCGGCGCGAACGCCGGTGCCGTGGTGCCGTCCAGGTTGCGGCCCTCGTTCAGCGCCACCGCCTGCGCGACGGTGTCGCGGGCTTCTTTGGGGGTGATGCGGGCGGTTTCGGCGAACCAGCCCGCGGTGGAGCCGTGCCCGAACAGCTCCATCGGGCCCCGGGATTCGATCTCCACCAGGCACTGCCCGACCTCGGCCAACGCCTGCCGTGCCACCGACAACCGCTCCACCACACCATGCGCGAGCTCCCGCGCACCGGCACGCCACAACTCCCGCGGCGGTTCGAGGATGCGTTGACTGGACACGATGCAAGAATATCAAGAATCGAACAGGTGTGCGAATATGAACGCATTTCTCGAAAGGTATTTCATATTAATCGAGGAGTAAGTAATAGGTGACCTGCCGGGCTGGGTGAAAGGGACTTTCGCCACATCCCACGCGGGGAAAGCTCCCTTCACGACCACAGGTACCGACTGCCGATCATTCGAGTGCACGGTCCCGCGGCGATTCGATGGTCAAGGGGATCGAAGCGCCGTCGGTGAGCTGCCGCAGCTGCGTCATGGTCCGGTCCAGTTGCTCCGCCAGACGCGGGATAGTGCTCGACGGCAGGTATGCCTCGGCACCGGCGTCGAGAAGGCGGCGAACCGGGCCCTCGTACTTGACCCCCAGCTCGGCGTCCTCGATCTCCGTGATCACCACCCTGGCCTTCGGGTACAGCGCACGGAAGTTCGCGATCAGCTGCGGGCTGACCGGCGGTACCAGCAGGACGTCGACGCTCGGGGGCGCCGAGTGCAGGTCCAGCACGAGATAACCGGGGCCGAGCCGCTCGGACAACGAGTCCCGTGCCGAGGCCGACAGCTTCATGGCGGTGGCCACGACCGTGACGTCGTCGGAGTCCGCGGTAGCGAACCGCTCTTCGGGAAAGGAGCCGGAAATCGTCCCGATCGTCTCGCCGTTCCGGGTGATGGGCAGCTCTTCGCCGGGGCGGAGGGTGTCGATGAGCGCCACGAGTTCTTCAGGAAGCTGGGTGGCGTCGACCCACCGCTCGGACTGATCACTCATCAACCCATGATGGCCCCCTGCCTCGCCCGGGGAGCAAGGAAGGGGGCCATCACGTACTCCTAGCGCGGTCGCCCGGGCACGCCAGGACGGGTCTGCCAGGGATGCGGGCCCTCCAGTGGCCGGTATTCGACGCCCAGCGCGTCGAGCCGGGGCAGGTGGTGGTCCCGCAGGCGCGGCAGGAACTCCGCGTAGTCCCGGCCCTCCGGACTGCTCCACGCCACCTCGGCGAAAGCACTCAGCCGGGGGAAAGCGACGTAGTCGACGCGGCGCGCGGTGTCCAGGTGCTCGGCCCACACCTGCGCCTGGGTACCGAGAATCGTCCGGTCGGCGGGGAAGTCGGCGGGCACCGGCTCGTAGCCGTAGATGTCCTCCAGCGTCCGCAGGTAACCGACGGGGATCGGTTCGTCGGGGTGATCCGACTGCCGGTGGTCCAGGTACACGTGGTCCTCGGGGCACATGACGACGTCGTGACCGGCCGCGGCGGCACGGGCACCGGCTGCCTCGCTCTGCCACGAGCCGATGACCATCGGCGGCAGGTCACCCGCTTCGAGCACCTCGTCCCAGCCGAGCGGACGACGTCCTCGTTCGACCAGGTGCCGGGCGATCTCGCGGACGAACCGGCCGTGTTCCTCGGTCGCGCCGGGTACTTCGTCGCCGCCGAGCGCGATGACCTCCGACGGAAAGATCTCCAGCACGTGGTCGAAGACGCCCTTGAAGAAGGCATGAGTGGACTTCTCGGTGTTCAGCAGGGACGTGCTGATGCCCCAGCTCGTCCAGACCTCCCACGGTTCGGCGGTTTCCGGGCCGAGTTCGGGATAGGCGGCGATGGCGGCCCGCGCGTGTCCGGGGATGTCGACTTCCGGGACCACGGTCACCGAGCGCGAGGCGGCGTACGCGACGATCTCCCGGAGATCATCCGTCGAGTAGAACCCGCCGTGCGGGCGTCCATCCCGTTCCGGCCCGTCGTGCCGCCCCACCATGGACGACTTCCGCCAGCCGCCGACCTCGGTCAGCTTCGGGAACTCGGGGACCTCGATCCGCCAGCCCTGGTCGTCGGTCAGGTGCAGGTTGAGCACGTTGAGCTTGTGCGCCGCGAGCAGGTCGATGAACCGCAGCACCTCGGCCTTGGTCCGGAAATGCCTTGCCACATCGAGTAAACAGCCACGCCAGCCGAAGCGCGGGTGGTCGGTCACCACTCCGCAGGGGATCGTGGCCTGTCCACTGTGGATGGACGCGGCACGGAACGCGTCCGGCCCGATCAGCTGCCGGAGCGTCTGGCGACCGTAGAACTCGCCCGCCGCGTCGGCCGCGTGCAGGGTCACGCCGGACGGGTCGATCTCCAGCCGGTAGCCCTCGGCTGGCAGCCCGGCGTCGGCGCGGACGTCCACTTCGGACGGTACGGAACACCGGCCGGGCAGCGGTTCCACCGAGACGGGACGGGGGAGCAGAGTTTCGAAGCCAGGCATGTCAGCCCTTCACCGCGCCGCCCATGACGGACACGAGTCGTCGTTGCACGAGAATGAAGAACACCAGCACCGGGATGGTCATCAGGGTCGAGCCCGCCATCACCGCGCCCCAGTCGGTGTCCTCCGGTTTGAAGAACACGAGGATCGCCAGCGGGAGCGTCTGGTTCTCGGTGTTGGAGATGATGAACGTCTTGGCGAACAGGAAGTCGTTCCAGGCGTGGATGAAGGCCAGCACACTGATCGCCACCAGTCCCGGCGCCACCAGCGGGAAGAGGATCTGCCAGGTGAACCGCATCCGGCTCGCCCCGTCGATCTTCGACGCCTCTTCCAGCTCCTGCGGCACCGCGGCGACGAAACCGCGCAGCATCCAGATCGCGAACGGCAGGCTGAACGCCAGGTGCACCAGGATCAGCGAGCCGAGGTGGTTGGTGCCGAACGCCGGCGCGACGTCGCCGACCGACCGCATCAGGAAGAACAGCGGAATGGTCAGCGCCTCGACCGGCACCATCTGTGCCACCAGCACCATCACCAGCAGGACGGTCTTGCCCTTGAAGTTGAACCGGGTCAGCGCCACCGCCGAAAGGAACGACAGCAGGAGCGACAGCGCCACCACCACGACGGCGACGATCACGCTGTTCAGGAAGAACAGTGCGAATCCCTCGCCGCTGAGCACCCGCTCGAAGTGCTCGAGGGTCGGCGTGAGGGTCCACGGCCGCGGGTTCTCCGCCTGGATCTGCCCGGTCGGCTTGAACGCCGAAAGCACCATCCAGTACACCGGGAACGCGACCATCCCGGCGATCACCACGCAGATGATCTCGGCGATCAGCCTGCCGGGCTTCTTGACCCGGCGGGTCTTCGGCGCTGTCGTCACACCCATCCCGCGCTCCGGCGTTGCGACCGGACGTACAGCCCGGTGATGGACAGCAGCAGCAAGGTCATCACGACTCCGAGCGCCGCGCCGAGACCGTATTCCTGTCCGGCGAAGGCCTGTTGATAGGCGAAGACGTTGAGCACGAGGTTGCGCCCGGCCACGCCGCCGCCGTTGGTCATCACGTAGATCTGGGTGAAGATCTTGAAGTCCCAGATGATCGACTGGATCGTGGCGATGGTCAGCAGCGGCCGCACCATCGGCAGCGTGATCGACCACGTGGTGCGCCAGGTCGACGCGCCGTCGAGATACGCGGCCTCGATGACCTCCTCCGGCACGCCCTTGAGCCCCGCGTACATCGTCACCATGACGAACGGGAACGAGCACCAGATGACCTCGGCGGCCACCAGCCCGAACGTGCTGTAGGTGTCGAAGGTCCACGAGTGGTTCGCCATGCCGGTGAACCCGAGGCCCGAGAGCACCTCGTTGACCAGGCCGAAGTCCGCGTCGAACAGGAACAGCCAGACGTACGAGCCCGCCATCGCCGGCGTCGCCCAGGCGGCCAGTGCCGCCAGGAACAACGGGACCCGCGCCCACGAGCGGACCCGGGTGGCCAGTACGGCCAGCCCCGTCCCGAGCGCGAGACTGCCGACGACACAGACCGCGGTGAAGCCGAGGGTCTTGGCCAGCACCTCCCAGAACTGCACGTTCTCCAGCAGGTCGGTGTAGTTCCGGAAGCCGAGGAACTCCAGCGGCGCGTTCCCGACGGCCTGCGGCTGGCCGTAGTCGTAGAACGAGATCAGGACGAGCTGGTAGATCGGGTACACCAGCATGGCCAGCAGCAGGATGCCGCCGGGTGCCAGGTAGAGCAGGGCGGCCCGCCCGTCCCGGCGACGGCGGGGGGACCGCCGTGCCGGGACGGCCGGAGCCGTGGTACGGGGGATGTCCTTGGTGACCACTTAGCCGAACGCCTTGTTCATCTCGGCGGCCGCGGTGGCGAGTGCGGCCGCGGGGTCCTTGCCGCCGGTCGCGATCTGCTGGATCGCGGTCGGCAGCACGTTCTGCGCGTCGATCTTCGACCACGCCGCGGTGGCGGGGACGAACTTCGTGCCCGCGGTGAGCGTGTCGACGAACGGCTTCACCGACGGGTCGCTCGCGGCCACCTTCTGCTGGACACTGCCGAGCGTGGGCAGGTTGCCCATGGCGATGTACATCTTCTCCTGGTACTTGGCGCCACCGAGCAGTTCGGTGAACTCGACCGCGAGGCTCTTGCGCTTGGTCGCGTTGAACACGCCGAGCAGGTTGCCGCCCGCGAACGCCGGGGCGACCTTGCCCGCCTCGGTGCCCGGGATCGGGATGATCGCGTACTTCCCCTTCACCTGACCGGCTCCGACGGCCTTGCGGTTGAAGTCACCACCGATCGACATGCCCGCCTTGCCGCCCGCGAACGCCGTGATGCTCTGCGTGCCGGTGAGGTTGGCGCACTGCTCGGGCGGGCAGATGTCCGCCTTCAGCAGGTTCGCGTACGCCGCGACTCCGGCCTTCGCCTGCTCCGAGTCCACAGTAGACTTCCACTTGTCGCCGTCCTGCTTGGCGATCTCGCCGCCGTGCGCCCACAGGAACGGCAGCATCGCGTAGGTGTACTTGCCACCGACGGAGATGCCGTACAGCTCGGGCTTCTTGGCGCGGATGGTCTTCGCGGTCTCGGTCAGTTCCGCCAGCGTCGTGGGCGGCTTGAGGCCGAGTTCGGCGAAGAGGTCCGTGCGGTAGTACAACGCGCGGATACCGGTGAACCACGGCAGGCCGTAGGTCTTGCCGCCGGACTTCGCCGTCTCCAGGACCGCGGGCAGGATGTCGGCGCCTTCCTTCCACGACGAGAGATCGCCGGTCAGGTCGGCCAGCGCGCCGGTGGCGGCGTAGCTGGAGACATCGGTGTTGCCGAACTCGGCGACGTCCGGCGCGCTCGCCGGGTCGTTGAAGGCGCCGGAGAACTTGTCCGCGCGGCCTTCCACCGGGATCCACTGGACGTCGACCTCGACGCCCGAGTGCGCCGCCTTGAACTCGGCGATGGCCTCCTTGACCGCGGCCTCCTTGGGGGCGCGGTTGGCTTCGTCGAACAGCCAGACCCGGACCGTGCCGGTCTTTTCGTCACCGCCGCTCGCGGCCGGTGTGTTCTGGGCAGGCGCACAGCCCGCGACGAGGCCGAGCGCCGCGAGGCCCGCGATGAGGACGCGAGTTCTCATGGGATTTTCTCCTTAGCCGAATAAGACGGAATTGACCTGGGGGAGCGCCAGTTTCCCGGCGACGGCCCCCGGGAGACCGGTGGCGGGATCGCGCGGCAGCCAGCTGAGCGTGCCGGACTTGTCGCTGGAGACGTAGAACCAGCTTTCGGTCGGATCCAGGGTGAGGTGGCGCGGGTAGACGCCACCGACGGGCGCGTTGCCCAGCAGTTTCAAGGACTTCCCGTCTTCGCCGACACCGAACGACGCGATCGTGTCCGAACCGCGCACGGACGCGTAGACGAACCTGCCGTCCTTGGACATGGTGATCTCGCCCGGGTACTGCGCGCCGGGCGTGCCCGCCGGAACGGCCGCGACGACCTGCCCGGCGGTCAGTTTCCCGGTGGCCGGGTTCCACGCCGCGACGGTCACTTCGGCACGCAGCTCGCCGAGAATGTAGGCGTACTTGCCGCCTCCGTGGAACGCGAGGTGCCGGGGCCCGGCGCCCGACGGGAGCTTCAACTGCTGGTTCAGCTTCAGTTTCCCGGTGGTGACGTCGAGTTTGTAGACGTAGACCGAGTCCGCGCCGAGGTCGACCGAGAGCACCCACTTGCCGGTGGGGTCGTTGACGACCTGGTGCGCGTGCGCGGCCCGCTCGGCGCCCTTGTGCTGGGCCAGATCGACGACGTCGCCGAGTTTCCCGCCCGCGAGGATCGGGAGGACGACGACGCTGCCGCTGCTGTAGTTCGCGGCCAGCACGTACTTCTGGCTCGAGTGGACACTCAGATGCGTGGGGTGCTGGCCCTTGGCGGATTTCTTGTTGAGCAGCTTGGGTTTCGCCGGATCGGCCAGGCTCAGCGCGGAGATCTGACCGTTCTCGTCCTCGTTGGTCACGTAGAGCGTCTTGCGGTCCGCGCTGATGTCGAACCAGGAGGCGTTGCTGATCCCCGGGATCGTCCGGTCGACGACCAGCGCGTTGGTCGCCGCGTCCCGGTGAGCGACATCGAGCCCGTGCCCGGAACTGGTATAGCTGCTGACGTAGATGGCCCCGGTTCCCTTCGGTCCGCAGGTCTGTTCGGAAGCGTTCGCGAGGTGGGAACCGAGAACGGTGGTGAGTCCAGCCGCTCCGACGGCGCCGAGGAAGGTGCGTCGATCGAGTCCGGTCATCGTGATCTCTCCCAGCTTTCAGGTGGTTTAAACCACTGCCATGAGCAATGCTGCCACGCCGAAACCGGAAACGGAAAGGACGGTTTCCAGGACGGTCCAGGTTTTCAGCGTCTGCGGCACGGTCATGTTGAAGTACCGCGAGATGATCCAGAACCCGCCGTCGTTCACGTGCGAGGCGATGATCGAACCGGCCGAAATCGCCACGACCAGCAGCGCGAGCTGGATCTGCGAGTAGCCCAGCGTCGCCACCGTCGGCGCGACGATGCCGCTCGTGGTCACGATCGCGACCGTCGCCGAACCCTGCGCGATCCGCATGCCGCAGCTGATCACGTAGGCCGCCAGGATGACCGGGAGACCGGCGTTGTCGAGCGATCCCGCGACGGCCTTGCCGATACCGGTGGCGGAGAGCACGGCACCGAAGAACGCGCCCGCGCCGACCACCAGCAGGATCATCGCGACCGGGCGGAGCGACTTCGCCGAAAGCTCGCTCAAGTCCTTGCCCGTCAAGCCGCGGCGCAGGCCCAGCAGCCAGGACGCGAGCAGCACCGAGATCGTCAGCGCGACCGCGGGGGTGCCGATGAACGCGGCGACACCGGCCGGAGCGGAGTTCTTCGGGAGCCAGATGCTGCCGAAGGTCCCGGCGAGGATCAGCACCAGCGGGACCGCGATGATCGCCGCCACCAGCTTGAGCGACGGCGGGTTCTCCTCCTTCTCGCCTTCGTCTTCCGCGACCAGGAATTCCTCGGGAACCGGCACGTCGATGCGCTTGCCGATCCAGGTCGAGTAGGCGACGCCGCCGACCAGGAACGCCGGGATACCGCAGACCAGGCCCATCAGGATGATCCAGCCGAGTTCCACGTGCAGCAGGCCCGCCGCGGCCACCGGGCCGGGGTGCGGCGGAAGGAACGCGTGCGTGATGGAAAGACCGGCGAGCAGGGGCAACGCGTACAGCACCAGCGAACGGCCGCCCTGTTTGGCGGCGACGTAGACCAGCGGTGCCAGTACGAAGATGCCGATGTCGAAGAAGACCGGGATACCGAAGACGAAGCCCGCCAGGCCCATCGCGAGCGGAGCACGCTTCTCACCGATGGCCCGCAGCAGCGCGCCGGTGAGCACCTTCGCGCCACCGGAACGCTCCAAAATGGACCCGAGGATCGTGCCGAGTCCGATGATCGCGGCGATATGCCCGAGGATCCCGCCGAAACCCTTTTCCAGCAGGGAATCCGACGCCTTCTGCGCGGAGCCGACGATCTGCCCGACCGGCAGGCCCGCGGCCAGCGCGGTCAGCAGGCCGACCACGATCAGCGCGATGAAGGGCTCGAGCTTGACCTTGATGATGAGGAACAGCAAGACCGCGATCGAGACGGCGGCGAGGGTCAGGAGACCTCCCGTCGAATGTTGGAGCCAATCGATCATCGGGCACTCCCGGGATTCCGCAGTGAATGGCCGGCGAGGGCGCCGGTCGGTTGACCATCGTCGATGGCGGCGACACCGTTGACGAAGACATAGGGGATACCGGCGGCCTGCTGCCGCGGCTCGTCGAACGTGGCGGTGTCGGCGACGGTTTCCGGGTCGAACAGCACGAGATCCGCCGCGTACCCCGCGCGGACGAGACCCCGGTCGGTCAGCCGCAGGCGTTCCGCCGCGCGGCCGGTGAGGTGGGAGACACATTCGGCGAGGTCGAGGACGCCGAGTTCGCGGACGTAGCGCGCGAGGTACCGCGGGAACGTGCCCCAGGCGCGGGGATGCGGCCGGGCGCCGACGAGGAGCCCGTCGCTGCCGCCGGTGTGCGTGCGGTGCCGCATGATCGCCTGGACGTTCTCCTCGTGCCCGACGTGCATCAGGCAGGACGTGCCGAGCTTCTCCGAGAGCAGGACGTCGAAGTACAGCTCCGCGGCCGGTTTCCCGGCCCGCTGCGCCGAAGCGGCGACGGAATGCCCGACGAGGTGCGAGTTCTCGTCGCGGCGGACGCCGTTGATCTCGATGGCTTCCCAGTCGATCGGCACGCCGTGCGCGCCGTCGGAGCCGGTCTCCTCGATCTCGGCACGGATCCGCTCACGCGTGTCCACATCGGACAGCCGGGCGAGGGTCGCGTCCAGCCCGCCTTCGGTGGACCAGCTCGGCAGCAGCGCGGAAAGGTAGGTGGCGCCGGGAAGATAGGGATAGGTGTCCAGCGTGATGTCGCAGCCGTCGTCGAGCGCCTGGTCGAGCAGTTCCAGCAGCTGGGGAGCCTTGCCCTTGTTCACCGAGAAGTTCATCGTGGCGTGCGCGAGGTGCAGCGGGCAGCCCGAGCGGCGGGAGACGTCGACCATCTCACCGAAAGCCTCGAGCGCGCCCTTGCCGTAGCTGCGGTGGTGCGGACTGTAGAAACCGCCGCGCTCGCCGACGACCCGGCACAGTTCGACGAGTTCCTCGGTGGTCGCGTACATGCCCGGCGTGTAGGTGAGCCCGGACGACATGCCCATCGCGCCCTCGGCGAGCCCGGTCGCGATGAGTTCCTTCATCGCGTTCATCTCGGCTTCGGTCGCGGGCCGGTCTTCCCAGCCGACGGTGAGCATGCGGACGGTGCCCTGCGGCACCAGGTAGGCCGCGTTGACCGCGACCCCGGCGTCGAGCCGGTCGAGGTACTCGCCGACCGAGCGCCAGTTCCAGTCGAATCCGGCGGGGTCGTCGTTCCACCCGGCGAGCTGCTGGCGCAGCGCCGCGAGGACGTCGTCGTTCACGGGCGCGTAGGAGAGCCCGTCCTGTCCGAGGACCTCGGTCGTGACGCCCTGCGAGAGCTTCGCGAGGTGATCCGGATTGGCGAGCAGCTGGAGGTCCGAGTGCGAATGCATGTCGATGAACCCGGGCGCGAGCACGAGTCCTTCGGCGTCGATGGTGCGGCGGCCCGCGAGCGAGCCCGGTTCGGCGACACTGGCGATACGGCCGTCGGTGATGCCCACGTCGTGCCTGGTGAGCGGATCCCCGGTGCCGTCGGCGACCAGTGCGGAGCGGACAACGATGTCCATGGCGATTCTTCCTCTGCGGCGGTGGAGGACGGATCAGAAATGCGTGCGGACGAAATCGAGCACGGTCTCGCCGTCGGGGCCGACGACCGGGATGAGGGGCCATTTGTCGAAGACGGTGCAGGGATGCGAAAGACCCAGTGCGATCCAGTCGCCGACCTCGACCGGCGAACCGGGCGGCAGCGTCAGAAAGGCGTGCTGGTCGTTCATCTTCTGGATGGCGTGACCTTCGAGCGCGGACGGCGGTCCGTCGCCCTTGCGGATCAGGCGGGGCTCGGGCATGCCTTCGTCGAAGGAGGCGTCCCGTTTGCCGATGGTGAGCAGCGCGAGTTCGTCCGTCGGCTTCGACGTCACCTGCGCCCAAGCGCGCAGTGCGGGACGGAACGAGGCGACGCCGCCGATACGCGGGTTTTCGCCCAGCGGGGAGATCACCCGGTAGAAGCCGTCGTCGTGGGTCACGTAGGCGCCGCTGCGCAGGATCGGCAGGACGTCCAGGCCGCCCCAGTCCTTGGTGAGTTCGTCGGCGACGCGGTCGAAGTACGCGCTGCCGCCGCCGGTGACGATGATCTGCCCGGCGTCGTCGAGCAGGCCCTTGTCGTTGAACGCGAAGACGAGTTCCCGCAGACCGTCCACATAGGAGCTGATCAGCTGGAGCGACTTCTCGTCGGTGTGGTGGGAGAGCGCGCCTTCGTAGCCGCCGGATCCGCGCAGCCGCAGGGCCGGGCTCGCGTGCGCGGCTTCGGCGACGGCGAGCGCGGTGGCGGTGTCGCGGACCCCGGTCCGGCCACCCTCGGCGCCGAGTTCGACGAGCACGTCCACCTTGCGGCGGGCGCCGCGCAGGGCCTCGGTCATCAGCTCGACGCCGCGGACCGAGTCGACCCAGCAGACGAACTCGAAGTCGTCGTCGGCGTCCAGTTCCGCGGCGAGCCAGCGCAGGCCCGACGGGTCGAGCAGCTGGTTCGCCAGCAGGATCCGGGAAACCCCGAACGCCCGGTAGATCCGCAGGTGCCCGGCGTTGGCGCAGGTGATGCCCCAGGAACCGTGCTGGAGCTGCCGCTCGAACAACTGCGGCGCCATCGTCGTCTTGCCGTGCGGGGCCAGCGCGACCCCGCGTTCGGCGCACCAATCGGCCATCGTGCGGAGATTGTGCTCGACGGCTTCCTCGTCGAGCACCACGAACGGGCCCAGGAAGCCGTCGTCGAACAGCTTCGCGCCGCGGGCGGCGGCCTCCCCGATCGTGAGTCCGGACAGCGAGGGCGCGACCGAGCGGAAGCGCCAGTCGACGCGCTCCTCCCGGACGGCCGCGACCGCGGCGGAATCGATGGTGCCGGCTTGGAACATAAAGTTCACCTCGGTTGCGTATGTTGCAACGGACGTTGCGCATATTGCGTGGGATAGGTGTAGCATCCGGTCCGCTAGAGGTCAACGGCGTGACGACTAGGAGACGCGGAAGTGACAGGTGAGCCTTGGCCGCCCGGGAATCTTTTGATCTTTTGGGGTCGCGCCTTTTTGGCCGGAGGCCCCGCTATCGCGATGGCAGGGCGCTTTTCGATCGTGAGGCGCAGTGATTTCGCGAGATGCGCCCTGGCAGCGGGATGGCGGTCGGCACGATGAGGAGCACTGACGTTTTGTGCATCGGGGAGTCGATGGCCTTGTTCGTACCGGCCGAATCCGGGCCGCCCGACGAGGTACGGAAGTGGGTGCGGACCATCGGCGGAGCCGAATCGAACGTCGCCTGCCATCTCCCCGCGCTGGGTTTCGCCAGTGCGTGGGTGAGTGCCGTCGGCGACGATCCGTTCGGCCGCGCGCTCGTGCGCGAGATCGCCGCGGCGGGGGTGGACGTCAGCGCGGTCATGGTCGACCCGACGCGGCCGACCGGGCTCTACATCAAGGAAAGCGGCGCTCAGGGCAGCCCCGTGCGCTACTACCGCAAGGGCTCGGCGGCGTCCGGAATGGACGCCGGGCTGCTGGGGAAGCTCGATCTCGACGGGGTGCGCGTGATCCACCTGTCCGGGATCACGCCCGCGCTGTCCGACGGCTGCCTCGACCTGGTGCGGGCCCTGCTGGAGCGGCCTCGCGGCGACACGCTGGTGTCGTTCGACGTCAACTTCCGGCCCGCGCTGTGGACCGGGCGCGACCCGTCCGTCCTCGCCGGACTGGCCGCCCGCGCGGACATCGTGCTGGCGGGCGAAGACGAAGCCGAGCGGGTGTGGGGGACAGGCGACCCAGGACGGCTGCGTGCCGTGCTGCCCGGGCCGGAAACGCTGGTCGTCAAGCACGGGGAGCGTGGGGTCACGCTGGTCGACGGCGAAGAAGCGCCGCTGTTCGCGCCCGCACTGCGGGTCGACGTCGTCGAACCGGTCGGTGCCGGCGACGCGTTCGCGGCCGGTTTCCTCGCCGCCACCCTGCGCGGCGACGACCCCGTGACCAGGCTGCGGCGCGGTCACCTGCAGGCCGCCGCCACCCTGCTGACCCACGACGACGTGGGGACACCGCTGCCCGAAACCGTCGTCGAAGCGCTCATCGGAGCGGATGCGGCAGCATGGGCGGCGGCGAAGCTGACGGACAAGGGATTGGTGGGCGTATGAGCCAGAGCCTGGACAGGGCGCTCACACTGCTGGGCGGGCTCGCCCGCGAGCCGAAGACGCTGGACCAGCTCGCCGAGGAGATCGGCGTGCACAAGTCGACCGTGCTGCGGCTGCTGCGCACCCTCGAGTCGCACCATTTCGTGCGCCGGGAGGGACAGCGGTACTACCGGCTCGGCAGTGCCCTCTTCGACCTCGCGCAACAGGCACTGGAAGACCGCGACGTCCGCCGCACCGCCCAGTCCGCGCTCGCCGCGCTCAACGTGAGCACCGGGCACACCGTGCACCTCGCGTCCTATGAGGACGGAGAGGTCGTCTACATCGACAAGTTCGAGGGCAGGCATTCGGTGCGGATGTACTCCCGCATCGGCAAACGCGCCCCGCTGCACTGCACCGCCGTCGGCAAGGTGCTCGTCGCGGCGATGACGCCGGAGAAGCGGGCGGACGTCGTTTCGAGGATCGACTTCTTCGTCCGCACCCCGAACACGATCACCACACCGGCCGCCTACGGGACCGAACTGGATCTCGTCGCCGACCGCGGCTACGCGGTGGACAACGCCGAGCACGAGGACTTCATCCACTGCATCGCCGCGCCGGTCCGCGGCCCGGGTGGCGTGGTGCTGGCCGCCGTGTCGATGTCGGTGCCGAAGGTGCTGCTCGACTACGACGGCCTGATGGGGCTCGTGCCCGAACTGGTCGCCGCCGCCGAACAAGCTTCCGTCCACAGTGGATGGACGGGGAACCGAAAGGGGAAGTTGGAATGAGCAAGACCGCGATCAGCACGGAGAACGCGCCGAAGCCGGTGGCCGCGTTCTCGCAGGCGGTCCGCAAGGGCAACATCCTGCAGGTGGCCGGCCAGGTCGCCTTCGACCCGGCCACCGGCGCCATCGTCGGCGAGACCGTCGGTGAGCAGACCGAGCAGACCTTCAAGAACATCGAAGCGGTGCTCGAGGCCGCCGGTTCGAGCCTGGCCGACGCGCTGATGGTGCGTGTCTACCTGACCGACGTCGACCACTTCGGCGTGTTCAACGAGGCCTACAACAAGCTGATCGGCGAAGCGCCGCACCCGGCCCGCACCACCGTGTACGTCGGCCTGCCCGCCGGCCTGCTGGTGGAGATCGACGTCCTGGCCGTGGTGGACTAGTCACCCACGCGCGCTAGGAAAGGCCCGTTACTTGCAAATTTTGCAAGTAACGGGCCTTTCCTAGCATTGGTGAGGGGCTAGAGCACGCTCGTGTAGCCGTTCAGCGCGGGCTGCCCGCCCAGGTGCGCGAAGAGCACGTTCGAGTCCCGTGATATCTCACCGCGGGCAACGAGGTCGATCAGGCCCGCCATGGACTTGCCCTCGTACACCGGATCGGTGAGCATGCCCTCCAGTCTCGCCAGCGTCCGGATCGCGTCCAGGGTGGACTCGTCGGGGATGCCGTAGATCCCCGCGTGATAGCGCTCGTCCAGTTCGACCTCGCCGATCTCACCGGCGCCGATCAGCTCTGCGGTCGCCCGGGCGATCCGCGTGACCTGGTCGCGGGTCTCGGCCGGTTTCGCCGAACCGTCGATGCCGAGGATCCGCCGTGGCTTCCCCGAAAGCGCGGCCCCGGCGACCATCCCGGCCTGCGTGCTGCCGGTGACCGAGCAGACGACCACGGTGTCGAAGAAGACGCCGAGCTCGGCCTCCTGCGCCTCGAGTTCGACGATCCAGTTCGCGAAACCGAGCCCGCCGAGCCGGTGGTCCGAGCCGCCCGCCGGGATCGCGTACGGCTTGCCGCCGCCCGCTTCGATCTCCTTGACCGCGTTCTCCCAGCTCTCCTTGAAGCCGACGCCGAACCCGGCTTCGACCATCCGGATGTCCGCGCCGAGGATGCGCGAGAGCTGGATGTTGCCGACCTTGTCGTACAGCGGGTCGTTCCAGTCCACCCAGCTCTCCTGCACCAGCACGGCCTTAAGCCCGGCGCGCGCGGCGGCCGCGGCGACCTGGCGGGTGTGGTTCGACTGCACGCCGCCGATGGAGATCAGCGTGTCCGCGCCGTCGGCGAGGGCGTCGGCGACCAGATACTCGAGCTTCCGCGTCTTGTTGCCGCCGAACGCGATCCCGGAATTGACGTCCTCGCGTTTCGCCCAGACCTTCGCCCCGCCGAGGTGGGCGGTGAGCCGCTCGAGCGGGTGGACGGGGGAGGGGCCGAACAGCAGCGGGTAGCGCGGGAAGTCGGCGAGGGTCATGACGTCTCCAGGAGGGCTTCGAGTTCGGTCCAGATGGTGGCGGTGATCGAGCAGGCCGCGTCGACGTCGCCTGCTTCGAGGGCGTCGGCCAGCTCGGCATGCCGCTGGACCGACCGGTGCGCGGGCAGCGAGCCGAAGCGGGCGTACTCGAGCCGCCGGAGCAACGGTGTGTAGCGGGCCAGCGTCGCGGCGATCGCCCGGTTGCGCGCGGCTGCCACCGGGATGTCGTGGAGTTCGTCGTCGGCGGCGATCGCGGCCGCGATGTCCCCGGCGGCGATCGCGTCGGCGAACCGGGTGTTGGCCGCGCGCATCGCCGCGACCTCGGCCGGTCCCATCCGCGGTGCGCCGGTCCGGACCGCGAACTCGTGCAGCACGCGGACCAGCTGCAACGCGTCGCGGACGTCGTCGGGCACGAACCCGGCCACCCGCGTGTAGCTCTGCGGCTTCGACTCGACGAGGCCGTCCTCTATAAGACGGAGCAACGCCTGGCGCACCGGCGCCCGCGACAAGCCGAGCTGATCGGCGAGGTCGCCGTCGCGCAGGTTCGTCCCCGGCGGCAGCGTCCCGTCGATGATCGCCCGGCGGATGTTCTCGTAGGCCTCGTCCCTCAGGAGAGACCTCGGCACCTTCGCTAACCCACTCACATCTGAAATGTTAGCTGCCAGCCTGCTCGTTGGGTAGCGCGCGTGCAATGAAAGGCCCGTTACTTGCAAAATTTGCAAGTAACGGGCCTTTCATTGCACTACTGGAGGGGAGGGAGACGAGCGGGCAGGGCTTAGTAGACCGGTCCCGTGTACTTTTCGCCCGGCCCCTGCCCGGGCGCGTCCGGCACGGCCGAAGCCTCGCGGAACGCCTTCTGCAGCGACTGCAGGCCGTCGCGCAACGGCCCCGCGTGCAGGCCGAGGTACTCTGCCGAAGCGGTGACCAGTCCGGCGAGGGCGGTGATCAGGCGGCGGGCCTCGTCGAGGTCGCGGTGGGGTGAGCTGGCCGGGTCTTCGTCGGCGAGGCCGAGGCGTTCGGCGCCGGCGGAGAGCAGCATGACGGCCGCCCTGCTGATCACCTCGACGCTCGGGATGTCCTCCAGGTCGCGGACGTCCGGGGAATACGGGGGTTGCTGAACGGGTTCATCTGACACGTCTGGTACCCTTCCACGAGCGACCAGCCCCCGAGCGATCGGGGGCGGCAAGTGGAGCCCCGCTCCCACCCGTGTCACCGCTGCAACACCAGGTGTCCGGGTCCGGTCTCGCCAAAGACGATTTCGGGCGTCTGAGGCGGTGTGTTCGGTTCTGGAGATCGAACACGATCGGAAAGAGTGGGCCCCGCGTACCGGCACGGTACCGGGGCCTTAGGTATGTGGGCACCAGGTCGAAACGGTAGAAGAATTTACCTCGAACCAGGGAGGCCCCATCAGCTCCGAGACACGCATCAACGACCGAATCCGGGTACCGGAGGTCCGCCTCGTCGGACCCGCCGGTGAACAGGTCGGCATCGTCCGGATCGAAGATGCGCTGCGGCTGGCACAGGAGAACGATCTCGATCTCGTCGAGGTCGCTCCTCAGGCACGCCCGCCCGTATGCAAGCTCATGGACTTCGGCAAGTTCAAGTACGAGAGTGCGCAGAAGGCCCGCGAGTCCCGCCGCAACCAGCAGCTCACCGTCATCAAAGAGCAGAAGCTGCGGCCGAAGATCGACCAGCATGACTACGAGACCAAAAAGGGTCACGTGTCGCGGTTCCTGGCCGCCGGCAACAAGGTCAAGGTCACGATCATGTTCCGCGGTCGCGAGCAGTCCAGGCCGGAACTCGGTTTCCGCCTGCTGCAGAAGCTCGCCGACGAGGTGACCGAACTCGGTTTCGTCGAGTCGTCGCCGAAGCAGGACGGTCGCAACATGATCATGGTGTTGGCCCCGCACAAGAACGTGAAGCCGCCCAAGGCCGCGAAGGCTGCCAAGGACGAGTCGACCGAATCGTCCGAGCCGCCCGCCGACGCGTAGCGCCGACCAGCACATGTCGCGGCACACCGGAAAACACCGGTGTGCCGCCGCACGAAAGAGGACATACGTAATGCCGAAGATGAAGACGCACAGCGGGACGTCGAAGCGAGTTCGCGTCACGGGCACGGGCAAGCTGCGCCGCCAGAAGGCCGGCCGCCGCCACCTGATGGAGAAGAAGTCCAACAGGCTCACCCGTCGTCTCGAAGGCACCACCGAGATCGCCAAGAACGACGTCGGCCGCGTCAAGCGCCTTCTCGGCCGCTGACACCCCGCACTTTGTAAACGCCGGGCGCGCCAGCGCGCCCCCAGATCGACAGGATGGACCCAGTGGCACGCGTCAAGAGGGCTGTCAACGCCCAGAAGAAGCGTCGCGCGACTCTCGAGCTCGCCAGCGGCTACCGCGGCCAGCGTTCGCGGCTGTACCGCAAGGCGAAGGAGCAGACGCTTCACTCGCTGAACTACGCCTACCGGGACCGCCGTGCCCGCAAGGGTGACTTCCGCCAGCTGTGGATCACCCGCATCAACGCGGCCGCCCGCGCCAACGGCGTCACCTACAACCGCTTCATCCAGGGCCTCAAGGCCGCGGGTGTCGAGGTCGACCGCAAGATCCTCGCGGACCTCGCGGTCAACGACGCCGCCGCCTTCACCGCGCTGGCCGAGCTGGCCAAGGCGAACGTGAACACCGAAGAGAAGAAGTCGGCCTGACCGGCCACAGCGCTATTCCGCAACCCGGGGCTGCTCCGTTCACCGAACGGACGCCCCGGGTTGTTGCTGCGCGCAAGCTCACCCGCCGGGCCGAGCGGGAGAAAACGGGCCGGTTCCTCGCCGAGGGCGCGAACGCGGTCGAAGCCGCGCTCGCCCACGAAGGCAAGGTGTACGAGCTGTTCGTGACCGAACGCGCCGCCGCGCAGCACGAGCGGTTGCTAGCCACCGCGCACGAGTCGGGCGTCCCGGTTTCGCCGATCACCGACCGCGCCGCCGACGGCCTGTCCGAGACCGTGACGCCGCAAGGCATCGTCGCGGTCTGCGCGCTCGTCGACCGTCCACAAGAGACCGTTCTCAAGCCGGGCGCGAAGCTCGTCGTCGTCCTCGTCGACGTCGCCGATCCCGGCAACGCGGGCACCGTGATCCGGGTCGCGGACGCCGCCGGCGCCGACGCGGTCGTCCTCGCCGGGGACAGTGTCGATCCCCACAACGGCAAATGCGTCCGCGCGGCCGCGGGCAGCCTGTTCCACCCCGCCATCACCCGGATCCGGGACGTCGACGCGGCCTTGAAGGCCTGCTCCGCCGCGGGTCTCCGCACTTTCGGCGCGCACGGCTACGCCGACACGGAACTCGATCAGGTCACCTTCGACCAGCCCGTCGCGTGGGTGTTCGGCAACGAGGCGCACGGATTGCCGCAAAACGTCCTCGACGCCGTCGACCTCGCGGTCAAGATCCCGATGTACGGCCGGGCGGAGAGCCTGAACCTCGCGACGGCCGCGGCGATCTGTGTCTACACCAACGCGATGGCGCCGAACCGGGCTCGCTAACCTACGGATTCCGTTGGCTTACTGGGGGAATCATGGGGCGTATCGCCCGTTCTTTCGCTCTGTTCGGCGCTTCCTGGCGCGTTCTGCGGTCCCGCAAGGAACTCGCGGTCTTCCCGGTGCTGGCCTCCCTCGCGGGACTGCTGGTCGCCGTGGTGTTCCTCGGGAGCGGTTACTGGATCTCCCACACCGAGATCGCCGACCACTCGCGGCTCACTCCCGGTTCGTACGTGATGATCGGCCTGTTCTACCTCGCGGCCGCGTTCGTCACGGTGTTCTTCAACGCCGCGCTCATTTCACAGGCCGACGTCGCGCTGCGCGGTGACGATCCCCGCGTGGCCACCGGGCTGGCCGAGGCGGGCCGCCGATGGCTGCCCCTGCTGGGCTGGGCGGCGGTGACCGCGACGGTCTCCCTGATCCTCCGGGAGATCGAGCAGCGGTTCGCGTTCATCGGTTTCTTCGTCGGCCGGCTGGTCGGTGCCGCCTGGAACCTCGTCACCTACCTCGTCCTGCCGGTGATGATGATCGAGGACGCCGGCGTCCGGCACGGGGCCAAGCGGTCGGCGGTGCTGCTCAAGCAGACCTGGGGTGAGCAGGCCGCCGGAAGGTTCGGCATCGGGCTGGTCGGCGTGCTGCTGACACTGGCCGGATTCGCGGTCTTCATGGGCGCCGGGTTCCTGCTCGGCGGCACCATCACGATCGTCGTCTCCATCGGGATTTCACTCGTGTGGGCGTTCTTGGTCTCCATCCTCTGCACGACGCTGGCCGGGATCTACCAGACCGCGTTGTACCGCTACGCCGCCGACGGCATCGTCCCGGAGGCGTTCGGCAAGGTGGACTTCGCGGGCGCGTTCGCCACCCGCTGACGCCGAAATCGATGGCCCGAGTGCCCGCGACCACGTAGAGTCGCGGGCACCACGCCGTCCGCACCACGACACCAAGGGAGCTCCCATGGAACGCACTGTTCGTTCCAGCACCTTGTTTACGGCGTAAAGCGCGTTCTTCGCACTCGCGAGTGACGGTGTGCCCAGCCCGAGGGTGATCGGGGGCCGCCGTTCGCTGTCCCATAGAATTCAGCAGCTGCTAAACCCATGTGTGCGCTCGCGTGCACCGGACCAGTCCCAGCGGACGCCGAGGAGTTATGTCCGAAGCCAACGACAAGCAGGACCCCCAGGCGGGGGCGCTCGCGCCGGATACGTTGACGGCCGCCGTCAAGCAGGCCGAGACGGATTTCGCGGCCGCGGCGGATCTCGACGCGCTGGCCGCGGTCAAGCCCGCCCACCTCGGGGACCAGTCTCCGCTGCTCCTCGCGCGCCGCGAGATCGGCGCCCTGCCGAAGCAGGAGAAGGCCGAGGCCGGGAAGCGGGTCAACGAAGCGCGCCAAGGCATCCAGGCCGCCTTCGACGCCCGCCGTGCCGTACTCCAGGTCGAACGTGACGAAAAGGTGCTCCGCGAGGAGACCGTCGACGTCACGCTTCCGTGGGATCGGGTGCCCCGCGGCGCCCGGCACCCGATCGCGACCCTCTCGGAGCGCATCGCCGACGCCTTCGTCGCGATGGGCTACGAGGTCGCCGACGGTCCGGAACTCGAGGCCGAGTGGTTCAACTTCGACGCGCTGAACTTCGGCAAGGACCACCCCGCGCGCCAGCTGCAGGACACGTTCTACCTCGGCGAGGAGGACTCCGGGCTGGTGCTGCGGACGCACACCTCGCCGGTACAGGCCCGCACGCTGCTGCACCGTGACCTGCCCGTCTACGTCGTCTGCCCCGGCCGCACCTACCGGACCGACGAGCTCGACTCCACGCACACGCCGGTGTTCTCGCAGGTCGAAGGACTCGCGGTGGACAAGGGCCTGACGATGGCGCACCTCAAGGGCACCCTCGACGCCTTCGCCCGCACGATGTTCGGCGAAAGCTCGAAGACCCGCCTGCGCCCGCACTTCTTCCCGTTCACCGAGCCGTCGGCCGAGGTCGACGTCTGGTTCGAGGAGAAGAAGGGCGGCGCCGGCTGGGTCGAATGGGGCGGCTGCGGCATGGTCAACCCCAACGTCCTGCGTGCCTGCGGCGTCGATCCCGAGGTCTACTCGGGCTTCGCCTTCGGCATGGGTATCGAGCGCACCCTGCAGTTCCGCAACGGAATCCCGGACATGCGCGACATGGTGGAGGGCGACATCAGGTTCACCCTGCCCTTCGGAACGGAGGCCTGAGTGAAGGTCCCAGCCAGCTGGCTGACCGAACACCTCGACGTCGACGAGGAGGTCACGGCCCAGGATCTGGCCGACGCCTTCGTGCGCATCGGCATCGAGGTCGACGAGGTCCGCGCGCTCGAACCGGTCACCGGCCCGCTCGTGGTGGGCCGCGTCGCCGAGATCGAGGAGCTGACCGAGTTCAAGAAGCCGGTCCGTTTCTGCCGGGTCGACGTCGGCGAGTCCGGCGACGACGCTGACAACGCAGAGAAGCCCGACGAGAACGTCGACGACGACTCCGATGACGACGAGGGTCCCTTCGAGGACGACGGTCCCGCGGGGATCAGGACTCGCGGGATCATCTGCGGTGCCACGAACTTCGCCGAGGGTGACCTGGTCATCGTCGCGCTGCCCGGCACGGTGCTGCCCGGCGGCTTCGAGATCGGTTCGCGCAAGACCTACGGCCGGCTCAGTGACGGCATGATCTGCTCCGCGAGCGAGCTCGGCATCGGAGACGACCACTCCGGCATCCTGGTGCTGCCCCCGAGCACCGCCAGCCCCGGCGAAGACGCGAACAAGCTGCTGGGCCTCGAAGACACCGTCCTCGAGGTGACGCCGACCCCGGATCGCGGCTACACGCTGTCGGTCCGCGGCCTGGCCCGCGAGCTGTCCAACGCGCTCGACGTCCCGTTCGGCGACCCGGCGTCCATCGAGGTCCCGGTGGCCGAGAGCGACGCGTGGCCGGTGCACCTCGAGGACACCGAGGGCTGCAAGCGTTTCGTGCTGCGCCGGGTCAAGGATCTCGACGCGACGGCGCCGACACCGTGGTGGATGCGCCGCCGCCTGATGCTGGCCGGGATCCGCTCGATCTCGCTCGCGGTCGACGTGACCAACTACGTGATGCTCGAACTCGGTCATCCGCTGCACGCGTTCGCGACCGGGTCGGTCAAGGGCGATCTGGTGGTGCGCAAGGCGAAGCCGGGCGAGAAGCTGACCACTTTGGACGATGCGGAGCGCACTCTCGACCCGGACGACGTGGTGATCGCCGACGACAGCGGCGTCATCTCGCTGGCGGGCACGATGGGCGGCGCGTCGACCGAGATCACCCCCGAGAGCACCGACGTGCTGCTCGAGGCGGCGCACTGGGATCCGTCGTCGATCAGCCGGACGGCCCGCCGTCACAAGCTGTTCTCCGAGGCCGCCAAGCGGTTCGAGCGGTACACCGACCCGCAGCTGTGCGCGGTGGCCGTCGAATTCGCCGCGCGCCTGCTGCGTCAGTACGGCGACGGTTCGATCCTGCCCGGCCGCACCGACGAGGGCGGCGTCGAGCCGAACCAGCCGGTGACCATGCCGATCAGCCTGCCCGACCAGGTGGCCGGGGTGCGCTACGAGCGTGGCGTCACCGTCAGGCGGCTCTCGCAGATCGGCTGCAAGGTCAACGTGGGCACGTCCGAGGACGGTACCGCGCTGGTGACCGCGATCCCGCCGAGCTGGCGCGGTGACCTGGTGCAGCCCGCCGACCTGGTCGAGGAGGTGCTCCGGCTGGAGGGCTACGACAGCATCCCGTCGGTGCTGCCCGACGCCCCGGCGGGTCGCGGCCTCACCGACACGCAGCGCCGTCGCCGCTCGGTCGCGCGTGCGCTGGCCGAGGCGGGCTACGTCGAGGTGCAGCCCTTCCCGTTCATCTCGGACTCGGTCTGGGATTCGTTCGGGCTGCCCGAAGACGACGTGCGCCGCAAGACCGTCAAGATCCGCAACCCGCTGGAAGCGGACAAGGACCGGATGGCGAGCACGTTGCTGCCCGGGTTGCTGGAAATGTTGCAGCGCAACATTTCCCGTGGCTTCAAGGATGTTTCGCTGTTCCACCTCGGACAGGTCGTGCTGCCCGGGCCGAACCCGATCCCGATGCCGGCGCTCGGGGTGGACCGGCGGCCGACCGACGAGGAGCTCGCGGTGCTGGAGGCGGCTGTCCCGCCGCAGCCGTTGCACGTCGCCGTCGTGCTCGCCGGTCAGCGTGCCCGCGCGGGCTGGTGGGGCGAGGGTGAGCAGGCGAACTGGGCCGACGCGGTGCAGGCCGCCCGGCTCGTGGCGCAGGCCGCCGGTGTCGAGCTGACCACGGCCGCGGCGGACCAGCCGCCGTGGCACCCCGGCCGTTGCGCTCAGCTGCGGGTGGGGCAGTGGCCCGTCGGCTACGCCGGTGAGCTGCACCCGAAGGTCGTCGAGGCGCTCGGGCTGCCGCCGCGCACCGTCGCGATGGAACTCGACCTGGACGCGATCCCGATCCCGGACGACCGTCCGGCGCCGCGGATCTCGGCGTACCCGCCGGTGCTGCTCGACGTCGCCCTCGTCGCCGAAACCGGTGTGCCGTCGGCGGATCTGGCCGAGGCGCTGCGCGAAGGCGCGGGCGAACTGCTCGAAGACATCACGCTGTTCGACTCCTACCAGGGCGAGCAGCTGGGCGAGGGCAAGCGTTCGATGGCGTACAAGCTGCGGTTCCGCGCCGCGGATCGCACGCTGACCGTCGACGAGGCCACCAAGGCCCGCGACGCCGCCGTCGCGGTCGCCGGTGAACGCTTCGGCGCGAGCCTGCGGACCTGATCCGGATCAGCGCGTGAAGGCCCCCTTCCCCCGGCTCGACCGAGGGAAGGGGGCCTTCACACGTCAGGGGATGTGGCAAAGTGAGGACCCGTGCCACGTCCAGACGGTCGCTCCAGCATCCAAGCCATCGCACGTGCCCGGCTGAGCGACGGTTTCGTCGGGCGGGTCGGGGAACGCGAAGGGTTCCGGGAGAATCTGGGGCTCCCGGAGGGCGACCGGCGCCGCCGGTACCTGTTCTCGGTGCACGGTCTCGCCGGGGTCGGCAAGACGTTCCTCCTCGAACAGCTTCGCGGTATCGCCGAAGAGTCCCGTGCCCTGGTCGGGTTCGCGGACGACCGGCAGCAGGATCTCCCGGCGACCCTGGTCAAACTCGCGAAGGACCTCGCGCGCAGCGGCCACGAGATGCGCCGGTTCGAGAAGCGCTACGAGTTCTACCTCAAAGCGAGGGAACGGCTGCACAGCGATCCGCAGGCACCGGCGGCGGGCCGTGCCCTGGTGACGAAGACCGTGGTCAAGGCCGGTCTCGGCGTGGCGAAGACCCTGCCCGGTGGGAGCATCGCCGCCGACGCGATCGACGCGGACGCGACGGCGAAACAGCTCGATCAGCTGCAGAGCTACCTCGCGGCCAAATTCAAGCGGAAGGCCGATGTCCAGCTGCTCCTGGATCCGGCGGAGGAGCTGACCAAGCCGTTCGTCGAGGATCTCTGGCGTCTTCCGGAATCGCGGCAGGTCACCCTGTTCTTCGACACCTTCGAGCGGACCGGGCAGGTCCTGGACACCTGGCTGTTCGACCTGTTCGGCGGTCTGTACGGCGAGCTGCCGCCGAACCTGGTCCTCACCGTGGCGGGCCAGTTCCCACTCGACAGGACGAAGTGGCTTCGGCACGAGTTGCTGACGCGGGAGATCGAACTCCGGCCGTTCACCGAACCGGAGGCGCGCCAGTTGCTCGCCGAGCACGGGGTCACCGACGAGCAGGTGATCGAAGTCGTGCTGCGGCTCACCGACGGGCTGCCCGTGCTGGTCGCCATGCTGGCGCAGGGAAAACCCGCCGAAGCGGACGCCGTCGGCGATCCCGGCGATGACGCCGTCAAGCGTTTCCTGCGCTGGGTACCCGACGAGGAGAAGCGTGCACTCGCCGCCGTGGCCGCCCTGCCGCGTGTCCTGGACGAAGACGTCCTCGCCGTCCTGACCGGGCGGGAGTCCGCGGGGGAGACCTTCCGCTGGTTGCGGGAGCTGCCTTTCGTCGGGCGGCGGGAACTCCCGGTGCGCTACCACTCAGTCGTGCGCGGGCCGATGGTGCGGATGGAGCGCGGCCGCTCACCCGCCACGTTCGCCGACCAGCATCGGAAGCTCAGCGAGTACTACGAAGGCCGGTGCGCCGAACTCGGCCTCAGCCGCAATCGCGAGGCGTGGAACGACGAACGCTGGCAGCGAAGGAAACTCGAACAGACCTATCACCGGCTCTGCGGTGACCCGGCGGAGGCGCTGCCGGACGCCTTGGTGGGTGCCGCGGAGATGATCACCACCGGCACCGCTCCCGCTCGTGGCTGGGCGCGCATGATGGAGCAGGCGGGCATCGACGCGGACGCGCCCGCCGTCCTGCAGTGGGCGCAACGGCTGGCCACCGCCGTCGGCGACGGTGACGGTCCGCGCGAGATCCCGGTGCTCGACCTGCTCGCCGGCGCCGGGGAATTCGACGCGGCCAGGCTTTCGAAGGTGATCAGGCGGCGTGCCTGGGCCTATGAAGACCAGGACGACTTCGAGGCGGCGAAACGGGACTTCGACCGGGCGCTCGACCTCAACCCCGCCGACGCCTACGCCTGGAGCGACCGGGGAAACCTCTTCCGCAACAAGGGTGACTGGGAACGGGCGCTGGAAGACCTGAACCGGGCGATCGAACTCGATCCCACCTATGCCTTTTCCTGGCGTGGCCGTGGTTCCGCGCGCGCCGCTCTCGGCGATCTCGAGGGCGCGATGGCCGATCTCGACGAAGCCGTCCGTCTCCAGCCCGAGCACGCGTGGGCGTACACCGCCCGGAGCGAGGTGTACGACAAGCTCGGAGAACCCCGGAAGGCGATCGGCGAACTCGACATCGCGATCCGGCTCGATCCCGACTATGCCTGGGCGATCAGTCAGCGAGCGATGCTGCTGTCCGAGCTGGAGGAGAACGAGGATGCGCTCGCCGGATACCGGGCGGCTGTCGCGTTGCGCCCCAAGGGCGTCTACTACCTGACACAGCTCGCGCGGTTCCTCGAGAAGATCGGGGACGCCGACGCCGCCGCGAAAGCCTTCGACGAGGTCGTCATGGTGGACCTCGACAACGCCAGCTCACACGCGATCCGGGCGGGCTTCCACCATCGCGCCGGACGGCACCGGCTCGCGATCGACGGCTTCACCACCGCCATCCGGCTCGACCCGGACTACGAGTGGGCGTGTTACTGGCGCGGGCGGGTGCACGACGACCTGGGTGATCGTCAAGCGGCGCTCGCCGACTTCGAGCGGGCGATCGAGCTGGTCCCCGAGGACGCCGAGAACCATTTACGGCGCGGGATGGCGCTGGTCCTGCTGAAAAAGCCCGGCGATGCGCTGGAGGCGCTGAACCGCGCGATCGAACTCGCGTCCGCCGACGAATGGGTGCACACCTGGCGAGCGCTGGCCCACCGGGCCTTGGACGACAACACGGCCGCCCTCACCGAAATCGACGCCGCCCTCGCGGCGAGTCCGGAGTTCGCCTTCTTCCATACCACCCGGGGTGACATTCTCGCGGACCTGGATCGTCACGGGGAAGCCCGGACCGCGCTGGACGAGGGCGCACGCCTGGGTCAGGACGAGGGCTACGCCTACTACCGGCGAGCCCGTCATCGTCTCCTCTTCGGCGATTTCGCCGGTGCCTTGTCCGATGTGGACAGCGCGCTGGCCGACGGCCACGACGAGAGCGGCCGCGTCCTGCGCGCGGAGATCCATCGCCGGGCGGGGGAGTACGCGGAAGCCGTCCGGGAACTGCGCGAACTGGTCGTCCTCCACCCCGACGACGTCGAGTACCGAGGGAACCTGGGAGAGGCCCTGCTGTTCGCCGGGGAGACGGACGAGGCGATGCAGGTCCTGAGTCCCGTCGCGCCGGAATCCTCCTGGGCCCACAACCTCCTCGCGCTGGCCTGGTTGAAGACCGGGCGGACCGAAGAGGCCGAGCGGAGTTTCAGCGAGTCCCTCGAAGAAGCCGTCGTCTCGTCCACGGCCGACCCTCACGACTGGGACGCCAAGGCCCAGCCACTGTTCTATCTGCTGGCCCTGGGCCGTGCCGAAGAGGCGAAGCGTGCTCTCACGGACGTGATGGCGGAGGGGCCGCCTTCGGAGGTGCGGCTGGACCTCCTCCGTGACTTGAAGGAGACGGGCGAGCTGCTGCCCGGGCTCGACGAGGTGATCGGAGAGCTCATCGCCCTCGTTCCGAGGCCGGTGCTCAACCGCCCAGATGCTTGAGCGCCTCCCTTCTGGACAAAGTGGACAGTGCCGGATGCGCGGTGACGAACGCGCGCACCCAGTCCGGCTCGGTCTTCGCGTACTCGCGGAGCGCCCAGCCGATTCCCTTGCGCAGGAAGAACTCCCTGTCGTCGATGTTCGCCTCGACGGCGCGGGTGAGGAGGTCGGTGTCCGTGCCGGTCTTGGCGCCGACCTGGCAGATCACCGCCGTGCGGCGGCGCCAGAGGTCCTCGTCGTACGCCCAGGTCAGCATCAGCGGGGTCACCGTCTCCGGTTCCGCCCGCAGGATCGGCCCGACACGGCGGATGGCGACTTCGTCCACATAGTCCCACCACGCTCCGGTCACGATCATCTCCTCGTACAGTCCGAGCAGATCGCTGTCCTGCCAGCGGGCATAGGCACGGTGACCGGAAAGGCCGATGGCCGCGTACCGCTCTTCGCGGAATTCCGCTTCACGCCACAAGGTGAGCACCGCGGTGGAGAAGCTCACTCGATCGGGTAGCGGATGTTCGGTGAAGAGCCGCTTCAGCAACGGCGCCCGCGCGGGTTTCTGCACCCCGAGGTACGGCATCTCCGACTTCATGTACGCCCGCATCGCCGGCGCCTTCGCGGGATCGGCCAGTCCGGCCAAACCGTTGCGAACCGCCGAAACCAGGCTTTTCGCCTCGTCCACTCGCGCTCCTCTCCCCGTGGGTGCGGCGAGCGTACGACAAAGGACCGACAAGACTGATATGCCCGGAACGGGGCACGGGATCCCGACTAAAGAGGGATGGCGGGCGACGTGTCGGTCAGCGAGATTGAAGCCGGTTCTCGGTAGCTTCGGCCCGACCGGGTCGAACGCGGACGAAAAGGAACACATGAAGAAATTCGTTGCCGCCCTGGCGGTCGCGGGGATCGGCGCCGGCACCATGGCGCTCGCTCCCTCCGCCACGGCCGCCTCGGCGTCGGACTTCGATCCGAAGCCCATCTCCTGGGGAGCCTGCACCCGTCCGAGCCTGGTGAAGGCCGGCGCGGAATGCGGCTCCCTCGAGGTCCCGTTGGACTACGCGAAGCCCGGCGGGGAGAAGGTCTCGATCGCCGTCTCGCGGGTGAAGCACAAGTCCGCCCAGTCGCAGGGCGTCATGATCGTCAACCCGGGTGGTCCCGGCGGTTCCGGTCTCGGCCTGTCGACCCTCGGACGCGCCGTCCCCAAGAAGGCCGGTGAGGAGTACGACTGGATCGGCTTCGACCCGCGCGGGGTGGGGGAGAGCAAGCCGTCGCTGACCTGCGATGGCAACTACGCCTCTTACAACCGCCCGCAGTACGTGCCGACCACGCGCGCCCTCGAGAAGGCGTGGTTCGACAAGGCGAAGGGCTATGCGAAGGCGTGCGCCAAGAACGGCGCGATCCTCGAGCACATCAAGACCATCGATGTCGCGAAGGACGTCGACAGCCTGCGCAAGGCGCTGGGCGAAAAGCAGATCAACTACTACGGCTTCTCCTACGGCACCTACCTCGGCCAGGTCTACAGCACGCTGTTCCCGCAGAACGTGCGGCGGATGGTGTTCGACGGCACGGTCGACCCCCGCGATGTCTGGTACAAGGCGAACCTGAACCAGGACATCGCCTTCGACAAGAACATCAAGACCTACTTCGGCTGGCTCGCCAAGTACGACGACGTCTACCACCTCGGCAAGACCGCGTCCGCGGTCGAGAAGCTGTGGTACGCCGAGCAGAAGAAGCTGTACGACAAGCCCGCGGGCGGCGTCATCGGCGGTTCCGAGTGGACGGACATCTTCCTGCAGGCCGGTTACTACGTCTTCGGCTGGGAGGACATCGCGAACGCGTTCTCCGGCTGGGTGCACAAGGCCGACTGGCAGACCTTGAAGGGTCTGTACGACGACTCCAACCCGCCGGGCCAGGACAACGGGTACGCCGTGTACGCGGCCGTGCAGTGCACCGACGTGGCGTGGCCGCAGAACTGGAACCGCTGGAAGTTCGACAACTGGGTCACGCACTTCCGGGCGCCGTTCGAGACGTGGGGCAACGCCTGGTTCAACGCGCCTTGCCTCAACTGGCCCGCGAAGGCGGGCAAGCCGGTGGAGATCGACGGGCGCAAGGTGCCCGGCATCCTGCTGGTCAACGAGGAGAAAGACGCCGCGACGCCGTATCCCGGCAGCCTCGAGATCCGCAAGCGCTACCCGAACTCCAGCCTGATCAGCGCGCCCGGCGGCACGACGCACTCGGGTTCGTTGTCCGGTGTGTCCTGTGTGGACGACAAGATCGCGGACTACCTGCTGACCGGGAAGCTGCCCGTGCGGAAGCCGGGCAACGGCTCGGACGTGCAGTGCACCCCGGTGCCGCAGCCGGTTCCGGCCCCGGCCTCCGCTGCGCCCAAGTCCGATGTGCCGTCTCCCGCGGCTGAAGTGAAGAAGGAGGCGCTGGCTCAGGCGCTGCCTTTCTGAGCCTGGTCGCTTTCGGGATGCTCTGGTGCCCCGCTTCGGATCCGTTCCGAAGCGGGGCTTTTCCTTTCGGTGCGGGTGGTGGGCTGAAGGGGACTTTCCCCGCATGTCACGCGGTGAAGGGCGCTTTCCCTGCATCGCATGCGGGGAAAGTCCCGTTCAGCGCGCCTGGTCGCGTGCCGTGACCGGCACCCTTTCGTCCCGGACGGTGCTCAAAGGACCGGTCATCCACCGTCCGGTACCGATTTCCCGTCGCCGCGCCGGGGAATTGTCGGGGCCGCCCGTTAGCGTCCCCGGCATGACCATCGTCGAAGAGCACCGGACCGAGATCCGCGTGCAGGACACCGTTTATCGCATCGAGGTCGCCGCCCGTGAGGGTGGCGGCGCGGCCGGGGAAGACCGCTGGGTGACCGTCATGGTCGGCGGAGCCGGACCGCAGGAGGAGCCTGTCGCCGAAGGCAGGCTCGACATCGACGCCGACGCCGTACCGGCCTTGGCGACCGTCCTTTCCGACACGCTGATGGCGTTCGCCGGGCGGAGCACCGGCCGCCGAAGATCGGCCGACCGTCCCGCGCATCAGGGCCTTCCCTGGTCCGAAGAGCTGGACGCCGAACTGGAAAGCCGTTGGCTGGCCGGGGAAAGCGTCGAGGAGATCGCGCGGCGGTTCGAACGATCGCCGGGCGGGATCCGGGCCAGGCTCCCCAGGGTCGGCTGCGACCCGGAGCGCCGGGGCGCGTATCTCCCGATCCCGCCGAGCAGACGAGAGGCAGGTGAACTCGGCTGAACCCGGGCGGCCGCGAGGGCTTGTGTTCTCGCGGCCGCCGTCAGTCCACTGTGGACGCCGTCGCGCGGTTCGCTCGCGCCGCCATCTCCCGGAGGTGGCCGATCAGTTCCGGTGGTTCGTGCACGGTGAACTCGCAGCCGAGCCCCAAGAGCCGGAACGCGAGCCAGTCGAGGGTGTCGGCGCCCGCGTTCAGGACGCAGGTCTCGTCGTCGACCGGTTCGACTTCGCCGACGGCGTCCCCGATCGCGGGGGCGATCTGGTTCATCGGCGCGTGCAGGGTCACGCGTGCGCTATAGGTGGGAAGGAGGCTGTACATCCTGTCGGTGACATAGGCCGCCACGTCGTCCGCGGGAGGTTGCCGCGGGGTGGCCCGGCCGCCGGTCGCCCGCGGGCCGGAGATCCGGTCCACACGGAAGATCCGCCAGTCGTCGCGTTCGAGGTCGTAGCCGAGGAGGTACCAGCGGCGCCCGGCCGAGACGAGCCGGTGCGGTTCGACGTGCCGCCGGGATTCGGTCCCGTCGCCCGTCCGGTAGGCGAACCGGGTCCGTTCGGTGTTCGCGATCGCGCCGGCGAAGACGGTGAGGTGCTCCGGGTCCACCGAGGGGCCGGTGCCGGGCAGTGGCACCGTCGCGGCGCCCAGCGCGCCGACGCGATAGCGCAGTCGCGAGGGCAGCACTTGCTCGAGCTTCGCCAGCGCCCGCACCGAAGACTCCTCGATCCCCGAGATCGCCTGCCCCGCGGCACCCCGCAGACCGACCGCGATCGCGACGGCCTCCTCGTCGTCGAGCAGCAAGGGCGGCATCGCCGCGCCCGCGCCCAGCCGGTAGCCGCCGTCGGAGCCTCGTGACGCCTCGACGGGGTAACCGAGCTCACGCAGCCTGTCGATGTCGCGCCGGATGGTCCGCTGGCTGACCTCGAGCCGCCCCGCGAGCTCGCTGCCGGGCCACTCGCGCGGTGTCTGCAAGAGCGACAACAGGCTGAGCAACCGGGCGGGCGTGTCTGTCATGCGGCAAGGATGCCCCGTATAAGGGACAGAGGATGACCTGGTTCGGGTGAGCCGCACGACTTTGTTTGATTGAACTTGCACGGCTGTGCATAATCATTCGTATGACGGTGAAGATCGCGGTTGCCGGAGCCAGCGGGTACGCGGGTGGCGAACTCCTGCGCCTGCTGCTGACCCACCCCGAAGTCCAGATCGGCGCGCTGACCGCGGCCAGTTCCGCGGGGACGCCGCTCGTCCGGCACCAGCCGCACCTCGCGCCGCTGGCGGACCGTGTCCTGCTGGAGACGACCCCGGAGACCCTGGCCGGGCACGACGTCGTCTTCCTCGCCCTGCCGCACGGCCACTCCGGGGCCATCGCCGCGCAACTGGGCCCGGACGTCCTGGTGGTCGACCTCGGCGCGGACCACCGCCTCGCGGACGCGGCCGACTGGCAGCGCTGGTACGGCGGTGACCACGCCGGACAGTGGCCGTACGGGCTCCCCGAACTCCCCGGCGCCCGCGAGCGCCTCGCCGGGGCCAAACGCGTCGCGGTCCCGGGCTGCTTCCCGACCGGCGGTTCGCTCGCCCTCGCCCCGGCCTTCGCCGCGGGCCTGATCGAGCCGGAGGTCAACGTCGTCGCCGTGACCGGGACCTCGGGCGCGGGCAAGAGCCTCAAGCCGAACCTCCTCGGTTCGGAGGTGATGGGTTCGGCCACCGCGTACGGCGTCGGCGGAGCCCACCGCCACACTCCCGAGTTCGCGCAGAACCTCTCGGCGATCTCGGGGGAGCGGGTCAAGGTCTCGTTCACCCCGGTGCTGGCCCCGATGCCGCGCGGGATCCTCACCACGGCGAGCGCCGCGCTCAAGTCCGACTTGGACGCCGACGGCGCTCGTGCGGTGTACGAAAAGGCCTACGCCGCCGAGCCGTTCGTCCAGCTACTGCCTCCGGGTCAGTGGCCGTCGACGGCCTCGGTGGTCGGTTCGAACAACGTCCAGCTGCAGGTCACCGTCGACGCCGACACCCGGCGCCTGATCGTGGTCGCGGCCATCGACAACCTCACCAAGGGCACCGCGGGAGGCGCCGTCCAGTCGATGAACCTCGCGCTCGGCCTCCCCGAAACCACCGGACTACCGACCGTAGGAGTCGCTCCGTGACCGTCACCCAGCCGAAGGGATTCCGTGCCGCGGGCGTCGCCGCCGGGATCAAGGCCGAGGGCAAGCTCGACCTCGCGCTCGTCGTCAACGACGGGCCGTTGCAGGTCGCGGCCGGCGTGTTCACCCGCAACGTGATCAAGGCCGCGCCCGTCCTGTGGTCGCAGGAGGTGCTCAAGCAGCGGCGCCTCAAGGCCGTCGTCCTCAACTCCGGCGGCGCGAACGCCGCCACCGGTCCCGGCGGTTTCCAGGACACCCACAAGACCGCCGAGAAGGTCGCCGGGCTCTTCGAGGCGGGCGCGATCGAGGTCGCGGTCTGCTCGACCGGCCTGATCGGTGAGCGGTTGCCGATGGACGCGCTGCTTTCCGGCGTGGACACCGCCTTCGGGGCACTCGGGACCGGCACCGAGTCCGCTCTCGATGCCGCCACCGCGGTCATGACCACCGACAGCAAGCCGAAGCAGGCCGTCGCGGAGCACGAAAGCGGCTGGAGCGTCGGCGGGTTCGCCAAGGGTGCCGGAATGCTGGCCCCGAACCTCGCGACGATGCTGTCGGTCCTCACCACCGACGCGGTCGTCACGCCCGACGTCCTCGACAGGGCCCTGCGCGCCGCCACCGGCGTCACCTTCGACAGGCTCGACGTCGACGGCGGCACCTCCACCAACGACACCGTGCTCGTCCTCGCGTCCGGCGCCAGTGGCGTCGAACCGACCGAAGCCGAACTGACCGAACTGCTCACCGCCGTCAGCCTCGACCTCGTGCTGCAACTGCGCGCGGACTCCGAAGGCGCGACCAAGCACGTCGACGTCACGGTCACCGGCGCGGCGAGCACGGCCGACGCCATCGCCGTCGGCCGGACGATCGCCGAGGACAACCTGGTCAAGACCGCGCTGTTCGGTTCGGACCCGAACTGGGGCCGGATCGCCATGGCGCTGGGCCGGGTACCCGCGGAGATCGATCCGGAGAAGGTCGCCATCACGATCAACGGTGTCACTCTGTTCGCCAAGGGCACCCCCGCTTCGGACCGCTCCGAAGCGGACCTCTCGGGCCGTGACATCCAGATCGTCGTAGACCTCGGCCTCGGTGAAGGCGAAGCGACGATCTACACGACCGACCTCTCGCACGCCTACGTCGAAGAGAACAGCGCGTACTCGTCATGAGCCCTTCCGAATCCACGGTCCCCGCGGACGAGCGGCTCGCGACGGCCGCCGAGAAGGCCGCGATCCTCATCGAGGCGCTGCCCTGGCTGCAGCGTTTCCACGGCGCCACCGTCGTGGTGAAGTACGGCGGCAACGCCATGATCGACGAGGGCCTCAAGCAGGCCTTCGCCGAGGACATGGTGTTCCTGCGCATGGCCGGGCTGCGGCCGGTGGTGGTGCACGGCGGCGGCCCGCAGATCACCGCGATGCTCAACCGGCTCGGCGTCGAAGGCGAGTTCAAGGGCGGCCTGCGCGTCACCACCCCCGAGACGATGGACATCGTCCGCATGGTGCTGACCGGCCAGGTCAGCCGCGAACTGGTCGGGCTGATCAACGCGCACGGTCCCTACGCGGTCGGCATCTCCGGCGAGGACGCGCGGCTGTTCACCGCCGAGCGCAAACAGGCCACTGTGGACGGTGAGCCGGTCGACATCGGGCTCGTCGGCGAGGTTTCCGAGGTCAACCCGGACGCGGTGCTCGACATCGTCAACGCGGGCCGGATCCCGGTGGTGTCCACCGTGGCCCCGGACGTCGACGGCGTCGTGCACAACATCAACGCCGACACCGCCGCCGGTGCGCTGGCCGCCGCGCTGGGCGCGGAGAAACTCGTCGTGCTCACCGACGTCGAAGGCCTCTACGCCAACTGGCCCGACCGCGGTTCGCTGGTCGACCGGATCCGCGTCGACAGGCTCGAAGCGCTGCTGCCCGGTCTCGCCAGCGGCATGATCCCGAAAATGGAGGCCTGCGTGCGCGCCATCCGCGGCGGCGTCCGCCGCGCGCACGTGATCGACGGCCGCATCGCCCATTCGGTGCTGCTGGAGGTCTTCACCTCCCGCGGCATCGGTACCATGGTCTTCCCCGAAACGGAGCTCCCGTGACCACGTCCGAGTCCAATGTAGACGGCCAGGAACGCTGGAAGGCGTCCCTCATGGACAACTACGGCACCCCGGCGCTGACCCTGGTCCGCGGCGAGGGCGCGAAGGTCTGGGACGCCGACGGCAAACCGTACATCGACCTGCTGGGCGGGATCGCGGTCAACGCGCTGGGCCACGCCCACCCCGCCGTGGTCGCCGCCGTCTCCGAACAGGTCGCGAAACTCGGGCACACCTCGAACCTCTACGTGAACCCGGTCGTCGTCGAGTTCGCCGAAGCCATCCTCGACGTCGCCGGCCTGTCCGGAAACGCGAAGATGCTGTTCGTCAACTCGGGCGCGGAGGCCAACGAAGCCGCGCTGAAGCTGAGCAGGCTCACCGGTCGCGAGAAGATCGTCGCCTGTGAGGGTGCTTTCCACGGCCGCACCATGGGCGCGCTGACGCTGACCGGCCAGCCGTCGAAACGCGACCCGTTCGCACCGCTGCTCCCGGGCGTGACCCACGTTCCTTATGGTGACGTCGACGCGCTTCGCGCCGCGGTGGACACCGACACCGCAGCGGTCTTCCTCGAGCCGATCCTCGGGGAAGCGGGTGTCGTCCCGGCGCCGGACGGCTACCTCCAGGCCGCGCGGGAGATCACCAAGGCGACCGGGACCCTGCTGGTCCTCGACGAGGTGCAGACCGGCATCGGCCGCACCGGCGCGTGGTTCGCCTTCCAGCACGCAGGCATCGTCCCGGACGTCATCACCCTGGCCAAGGGCCTCGGCGGCGGCCTGCCGCTCGGCGCGGTCATCGGCGTCGGCGCGGCGGGCGACCTGATGAAGCCCGGCCAGCACGGCACCACCTTCGGCGGCAACCCGATCTGCTGCGCCGCCGGGCTCGCCGTGCTCAAGACCATCGCCAAGGACAACCTGAACGACCACGTTTCCGCGCTGGGCAAGGACATCGCCTCTCGCGTCGAAGAGCTCGGCCACCCGCTGGTGGCCGGGGTCCGCGGGGCAGGGCTGCTGCTCGGCATCGCGTTGCGCGAACCGGTCTCGGCGGCGGTCGCCAAGGCCGCGCAGGAGGCGGGCTACCTGGTCAACCCGATCGCCCCCGACACCATCCGGCTGGCACCACCGCTGATCCTGAGCGCCGACGAGGCCAACGGATTCCTCGAAGCCCTTCCCGGGGCGCTCGATTCCACCACCACCTAGGACAGAGACGAACCCATGCTCCGCAACTTTCTCCGCGACGACGATCTCAGCCCTGCCGAACAGGCCGAGATCCTGGACCTCGCCGACCAGTTGAAGGCCGAGCCGCTGAGCTCCCGCGCGTTGGAGGGCAAGTCCGTCGCGGCGATCTTCGAGAAGAACTCCACCCGGACCCGGTTCTCGTTCGAGGTGGGCATCTCCCAGCTCGGCGGGCATCCGGTGATCGTCGACGGGCGCTCGATGCAGCTCGGCCGCGAAGAGACCATCGAGGACACCTCGCGGGTGCTTTCGCGGTACCTGGACGCGATCGTCTGGCGGACCTTCGCCCAGAAGCGCATCGACGCGATGGCGTCGGCGGCGAGCATCCCGGTGATCAACGCGCTCACCGACGAGTTCCACCCATGCCAGGTGCTCACCGATCTGATGACCATCCGTGAGCGCAAGGGCAAGCTCGCCGGGCTCACCCTGGTCTACCTCGGCGACGGCGCCAACAACATGGCGCATTCGCTGCTGCTGGGCGGAACCACGGCCGGGATGCACGTCCGCGTCGTCTCGCCGGAGGGCTTCCAGCCGGATCAGCAGGTCATGCTCGACGCCAAGCACCGTTCGAGCGAAACCGGCGGCAGCACCACGGTCTTCACCGATCCGTACGCCGCGGTCGAAGGCGCGGACGTCGTCGTCACCGACACCTGGACCTCGATGGGCCAGGAGAACGACGGCCTCGACCGGGTTGGCCCCTTCCGTGAGCTGCAGGTCAACGCCGCGCTGATGCGCCGCGCCGCGGACGAGGCGATCGTGCTGCACTGCCTGCCCGCGCACCGCGGCTGGGAGATCACCGACGAGGTCATCGACGGCCCGGCCAGCGCGGTCTGGGACGAGGCCGAGAACCGGCTCCATGCGCAGAAGGCGCTGCTGGTGTGGCTACTGGACGAGAAGCGACGATGACCGGCAGCAGGGTCACCCGGCAGGCCCGGATCACCGAACTCGTGTCCACGATGGCCATCCGCAGTCAGACGGAGCTCGCGAAGCTCCTGGCGGCGGAGGGCATCGACGTCACCCAGGCGACGCTTTCGCGGGATCTCGACGAACTGGGCGCGGTCAAGCTGCGGGGCGCGGACTCAGGAGCACCGGTCTACGTCATCCCGGAGGACGGCAGTCCGGTCCGCGGGGTGCAGGGCGGCACGTCCCGGCTTTCGCGGCTGCTCGCCGAACTGCTCGTTTCGGCGGACTCGTCGGGGAACCTGACGGTGCTGCGGACCCCGCCGGGTGCGGCGCAGTTCCTCGCCAGCGCCATCGACAGGGCGGCGCTGGAGGAGGTCGTCGGTTCGATCGCCGGTGACGACACGGTCGCCGTGATCGCGAGAGAACCTTTGTCCGGCAAGGATCTGGCCGAGCGTTTCATGGCGCTGGCCCGGCGGTCGTCCATCGTGGACGGCGGTGAGGAGACCGAAGGTGGCGCCTGACGCGTTCGCCTTCCCGGATGACCCGGAGAGGCTTGTCGTCACCTTCGACGAAGGTGTGCCCGTCGCCATCGACGGGGAGACCGTCACCCTGCTGCAGGCCTTCCAGCAGGTGAACCGCCGTGTCGGCGCCCTCGGGCTCGCCGGGCGCGAGATCTACGAGGGTCCCGCCGCGGTCGCGCTGGTCACCGCGCGGGAAGAATTGGAAAAAGTCAGTCTCGGGCGGGTGTCCGGCGAAGTCCGCCTGATCCTGCACCGGGGGAACGCGGTCGTGAACTCGGCGCGCGACGAGCGCGCGCTGTACGACTTCACCACAGGCACTACGTTCGACCAGTCAGTCGCCTGAAGAGAACCAAGGAATTCGAGGAGTGTCGTGAGCGGGAATGAGCAGCCGGTGCAGCTGTGGGGCGGCCGGTTCGCCAGCGGGCCGGCGGAGGCGATGGCGGCGCTGAGCGCGTCGACCCATTTCGACTGGCGCCTGGCGCCGTACGACATCGCCGGGTCGAGGGCCCACGCGCGGGTGCTGCGGAAGGCCGGGCTCCTCACCGACGACGAGCTGACGGGCATGCTCGCCGCACTGGACACGCTCGCGCAGGACGTCGCCTCGGGCGCGTTCACCCCGACGGTCGCCGACGAGGACGTCCACACCGCGCTCGAACGCGGCCTGCTGGAGCGCGCGGGCACCGAACTCGGCGGCAAGCTGCGGGCGGGCCGGTCACGCAACGACCAGGTCGCGACGCTGTTCCGGATGTGGCTGCGCGACGCGGCCCGCCGCGTGGTCGCGGGCACCCTCGGCGTCGTCGACGCGCTGGTTTCGCAGGCGAACCGGCACCCGGACGCGATCCTCCCGGGCCGCACCCACCTGCAGCACGCCCAGCCGGTCCTGCTGGCGCACCACCTGCTCGCCCACGGCCAGTCGCTGCTGCGTGACGTCACCCGGTTGCGTGACTGGGACGCTCGCACCGCCGAGTCGCCCTACGGTTCCGGCGCGCTCGCGGGTTCCTCGCTCGGCCTCGACCCCGAGGCTGTCGCCGCGGAACTCGGTTTCGACTCCAGCGTCGACAACTCCATCGACGGCACCGCCTCGCGGGACTTCGTCGCCGAGTTCGCCTTCGACGTCGCGATGCTCGCGGTGAACCTGTCCAGGATCGCCGAAGAGGTGATCATCTGGAACACCGCCGAATTCGGCTACGTCACCCTCGACGACGCCTGGGCGACCGGCAGTTCGATCATGCCGCAGAAGAAGAACCCCGACGTCGCCGAGCTGACCCGCGGCAAGGCCGGACGGCTCATCGGCAACCTGACCGGCCTGCTCGCGACGCTCAAGGCACAGCCGCTCGCGTACAACCGGGACCTGCAGGAGGACAAGGAGCCGGTCTTCGACTCCGTCGAACAGCTGGAGCTGCTGTTCCCGGCGATCGCGGGCATGCTCGAGACGCTGACCTTCCACACCGACAGGCTCGCCGAACTCGCGCCCGCCGGGTTCACCCTCGCCACGGACATCGCCGAATGGCTGGTGCGCCAAGGGGTTCCGTTCCGTGTCGCGCACGAAGCGGCGGGGGAGAGCGTCCGCGTCGCCGAGGGCCGCGGTGTCGGCCTCGACGAACTGACCGACGAAGAGTTCGAGAAGATCAACCCGGCGCTGACACCCGCCGTGCGCGAGGTACTGACCGTCGAGGGCTCGGTGAGCTCGCGCAACGCCCGTGGCGGTACCGCTCCGGAGCGGGTCGCCGAGCAGCGGGACCGGCTGGTCGCGCGGGTCACCGAACACCGCGCCTGGCTGAGCTGACCTGTCGCGTGAAGGCCCCTTGGCCCGGGGCCTTCACGCGTTGGCCGCCAAACCGTCGAGGACGCGGTCGAGGCCACGCTCGAAGTCGGAGTCGTTGGTCTCGCCCGGTTTCCGATCCCGCTGGGCCGCGTACAGCTTCTTGAGCCGCGGGTGATCCCGTACCGCCTGCTCGGCTGCGGGCCACAAGCGATCTTTCCACTCCTGCTCACTCTGCCCGCTGCGCTTGAGCGTCGTCAGCCACGCGGCCTCGCTGGTGGCTCGCCCGACGACGAACGCCATGAGCGTGTTGAACGCCAGATCGGCGTCGTCCAGCGAGAAACCGGCCTCCTCGAACAGCGCCAACGCCGCTTCTGACAGCCGCAGGACGTTCGGCCCCAGATAGGCCACCCCCGCCTCGCCGAGCAGCGAGCCGATCCACGGATGGCGGAGGAACACCGCACGCAGGTCGTGCGCGAACCGCGTCGCCGCCTCCCGCCACGGACCCGGATCCGGGAGCGCGACTTCGCCGTAAATTTCGTCGACGACCAGTTCGACCAGCTCGTCCTTGCCTGCCACATGCGTGTACATCGACGCGGCGGCCACGTCGAGCCGCAGCCCGAGCTTCCGCATGCTCAGCGCGTCGATGCCCTCGGTGTCGAGCAGTTCGATGGCAGCGGAAACGATCTTTTCCCTGCTCAGCAGCGGCTGCTCGCGCTTGCGTTTCGGGGGACGGACCCAGATCGACATCCGCGCTCCTTCCTTGTCCGTACAGTGTCCAGTATGCCTAACAGTGTACGGACAGTCTTCGACCACGCCCACTGGCAGTCCCGCCTCGACGATCTGCGCGCCGAACACCGTGTTCCCGGCGCGTCCCTCGCGGTGCTGACCGGCGGCGAGATCCACGAACTCGCGAGCGGGATCCTGCACCGGGGGACCGGAGTGGAGACGACCACCGACTCTGTCTTCCAGCTCGGCTCGATCGCGAAGGTCTACACGGCCGCGTTGGTACTGGGGCTGGCCGAGGAGGGGCGGCTGGACCTCGACGCACCGGTGATCGAGGCGCTCCCTGAGTTCGCGACGGTCGATCCGGAGGCGACCAGGACCATCACCGCCCGGCAGTTGCTCAGCCACACCGGTGGGCTCACCTGCGACTTCATGGAGGACACCGGGCGCGGCGACGACTGTCTGGCCAAGTACGTCGAAGCAGCCAGGGGAGTGGCGCTCGACTGCCCGCCGGGCACGGCCGCGTCCTACAGCAGCGTCGGATACGCCGTGCTCGGCCGGATCGCCGAGGTGCTCACCGGACTGACCTGGGACGACGCCTTGCGAGAGCGGCTCATCGCGCCGCTCGGGCTCACCGAGACGATGACCCTGCCCGAAGAGGCCTTGCGGTTCCGGGTGGCGATGGGGCATCTCGGGCAGGACCCGGAACCGACGGCCGCCTGGGATCTCCTGCCACGCAACGCCGGACCGTACGGCCGAGTGCTCGCCACGGCCGGCGACGTGGTCCGCTTCGCGCGGATGCTGCTGGACGGCACCTCGGCCGACAGGACTCGCGTGCTCGCCGAAGAGACGGTGACCGCGATGCGACGTCGCGAGGTCGAAGTACCCGACAAATGGACGCTCGGTTCCGACGGCTGGGGCCTGGGCCTGTCGACCTACGACTGGAACGGCGTTCCCGGTTTCGGGCACAACGGTTCGTCGATCGGGCAGCGCTCCTATCTGCGGGTGGTTCCGGAAGCCGGGCTCGCCTTCGCGCTGCTCACCAACCACGGCACGACCGATCGGCTGTACAACGACCTGTCACGGGAACTGCTCGGCGAACTCGCCGGAGTCCAGGTGCCCGCCGAGTTCGCTCCGCCGCCATCACCGCCTTCGGTGGACGTCGCACCTTTCGCGGGCATCTATCGCCGCGAAGGCGTCATCATCACCGTCACCGAAACGGAAGGGACGCTGCACTTCGTCTACGAATTCGCCGACGCGCTCGAGGGAATCGCCCCGTCGATCGAAGCGGATCTGGTGCCGGTGTCGGAAAACGTCTTCGCCGGGATGAACCCGATGTTCGGCGACGACTGGATGCCGGTGCTGTTCTCGAAACTCCCTGACGGCACCGAACACTGCTACACCAGCATGCGAGTCGCGCCGAAGATCGCGTAGCTACTTCTTTGCGGTCTTCCGGAGTTTCGCGCGCACCGCGCGGGTGGCCACCGGGCCGAGTCCTTCAAGGACGTCGGCCAGGACGGCCAGCTGGCCCAGTGCGGCCAGCGCCTTTTCGGCGCCTTCCGGATCGACCGACTCGAACAGCGTCAAGCCGAGGAAGCCGGCGGAGACCGCGTGGGCGAGCCCTTCGGTCTCCGCCAGTTCGAGCACCGGCGAACCGGCCAGCACGCGGTCGAGGGTTCCTTGGACTTCGCGGACCCATTTGTCCAGCGCCTCTCGCGTCGCCTCGGCCAGCCGTCCGCCGCCCTGCGAGCCGGCGAGGGCCTGGGCGAGGACCGCCATGTTCCCCTCGGCGCGCTCCTCCGTGTGGATGGTCCGGCCCAGTTCCAGCAGTTCGCCCAGCGTGCGCACTTCGGCGAACCGGTCACGGAAATGGGCGACGCGGCTTTCGGTCGCTGTCACGCAGGCCTGTGCGAGTAACTCCTCGACACTGCCGAAGTGGTAGAAGATCAGCGCCTGGTTGGTGCCCGCCGCGGTGGCGACGGTCCTGGCGGAAACCGCGGTGATTCCGCTGGTGCGGATGGTCTCCAGCGCGCCGTCGATCAACCGCTGTTTCGTGCTGGGCCCGTTCATCAGTCCAGGACCTTCTCACGCAACGGCTTCACCGCACCGCTCACCCCCGCCCGCAGGTCGACGAACCGTGCCTCGAACGCGCCCCGGTAGCCGAACAGCGGGCCGAACCGCCGGTTCGTCACCTTGATCTCGATCCTGAACAGGTCGCTCTCCTCGTCGAACCACTCGTCGACCTCGGCCACCCCGACGACGGATCGCGGCACCACGCAGCGGAGCGGGCCTTCGCACAGCCGGAATTCCTCCGACCGGATGTGGAAGCCGCCGTCGGGTCGCACCGTCACGTCGAGATCGACCGCGATGTGCTGATGCGTGCCCAGGTAGTCGACGATCTTCCCGCGCTCGGCGCTGTAGACCATCTGCGCGTCGAACCGCCGTCGCCGTTCCGGCAGTTCGAAGGTGCGGACGAACGACACCGTCTCCCTGCCGAGCGAGTCGACGTACGGATAGTTCTCGATGGTGAAGGGGACGTTGTGGCCGCGCTCCGGGAAGAGGATGTGCCTCGACGCGCCGAGCCGCAGGAACGGCGTGGCGAACGCGGCGCCGCGCCAGATCTCGTCCATCACGCCGACGCCGATCATCCCGACGCCGTTCGCCGTGCTCAGCGACAGTCGTTCGCGCATCCGCGGGTGCAGCGACGCGAACTCGGTGCCCAGGGCCTCTTGGAAGATCATGCCTGCTCCAGGGTGTCCAGAATGCGGGGTGCGGTGCCGTCCTTGCCCGCTCGCGGACTCCGGCGGCAGCGGCTCGCCGCGGGCGAAAGCAAGGGGAGGTCCTCCGGCGGGCAGCCGGTTTCGAGCCAGAGACGGAGCCTGTCGAACGACCAGGCCGTCATCCAGCCGAAGATCGGCCGGAACAGCAGATCGGCGAACCTGCCGAAGACACCCCACCGGGTGATGTAGTCGAAGCCGGTGACGAACCGGACGCCGTCCTCGGCCGGGGTGTAGCGCCAGTACCCCGAACCGGACTTGATGAGGGACAGCGGATCCGAGGAGGCGAACCGCAGCGCGGACGTCCGGCCGCCGTCGGGCCGTTCGCTCTCCCCGGCGTGCGTTCCGGTCCCGTTGATCACGAACCCCAGGAATTTCGTCGCGTACCGGAACCGTCCCGGCACGCCCGCCAACGGTTCGATGCGCGCGAAGCGGAGATCCCACCGTTCGTGCAGGTCAGGGTCCTGCGTGTACCGCCACAGGGTGCCGAGGTCGGTGCGGATCACCGTTTCGACGTATAGCGCTCTCCGGCTCATCGAGCCTCCCCTCCAGGTTGAGCGATCGCTCAAAAGCACTGTAGACCATGTTTGAGCGAACGCTCAATACCGAATCGTCGGAGGCTCCGGTTAAGGTCGGGGAGTGCGGAACTTGGTGACCGGGAGGCAGTTCACCCGGCGAGAGCTGGCGCTGGATCCGGTGGAGCTGTCGACGCTCCTGCTCGGCGCGGTGATCGAAGCGACCGGTCCCGACGGCACGGTCGCCGTCCGCCTGGTCGAGGTCGAGGCCTATCGCGGACTCGACGACCCCGCGTCGCACTGCTACCGCGGCATGACCCCGCGCAACGCGGTCATGTGGGGTCCGGCGGGGTATCTGTACGTGTACTTCGTCTACGGGATGCACTTCTGCGCCAACGTCGTCGGCACCGAAGACGGGCAGCCGGGCGCCGTGCTGCTGCGGGCCGGGGAGGTGGTGTCCGGCGCGGACATCGCCAAGGCGCGCAGGCCGTCGGCGCGGGGCAACGGCGAACTGGCCAAGGGGCCCGCCATCCTCACCTCGGTGCTCGGCATCGACAAGGCCGAGAACGGCGTCGACCTGACAGACCCCGCGTCACCCGTCCGGCTGTTCACCGGCGAACGCGCACCCGACGCGGACATCCGCACCGGGCCGCGCGTCGGCGTCGCGATGGCGATGGACACGCCGTGGCGGTTCTGGATCGACGGCTCGCCCGCGGTCTCCACCTATCGCCGGGGCGGCAAGCGGCGGGCGGCGGCCCCCGGCCGATAGTCGGTTGACCTGGTGCGGGAGGATCTACAGGCGTGAGCGAGCACATCCTTGACGAGCTGACCTGGCGCGGCCTGATCGCGCAATCCACCGACACCGACGCACTGCGGCGAGACCTCGACCAAGGACCCCTCACGCTCTATTGCGGATTCGACCCGACCGCGCCCAGCCTCCACGCCGGCAACCTGGTCCCGCTGCTGATGCTCTCGCGCTTCCAGCGCGCCGGGCACCGGCCGATCGTGCTGGCGGGCGTCGCCACCGGGATGATCGGCGACCCGCGCGACACCGGTGAGCGCACCCTGAACACGGTGGACACCGTCTCAGAGTGGGCCGACCGGATCCGCGGCCAGCTGGAGCGGTTCGTCGACTTCGACGACTCGCCGACCGGTGCGGTCATCGAGAACAACCTGGACTGGACCGCGAAGCAGAGCGTGGTCGAGTTCCTGCGCGACGTCGGAAAGCACTTCCCGGTCAACATGATGCTGAACCGGGAGACGGTGAAGCGACGCCTCGAAGGCGACGGCATCTCCTACACCGAGTTCAGCTACCTGCTGCTCCAGTCGCAGGACTACCTGCACCTGTACCGCGAGTACGGCTGCAAGCTGCAGATCGGCGGCTCGGACCAGTGGGGCAACCTCGTCGGCGGCGTCGACCTGATCCGCCGCACCGACGGCGGGCACACCCACGCGCTGACCGCGCCGCTGGTCACCGACTCCGAGGGACGCAA